>CALNZE010000109.1:0-54567 GCA_942490955.1 uncultured Alphaproteobacteria bacterium | reverse complement strand
AGACGGCCTGCATCATGCCTACCGCGCCGGCAAAATCTCCAGCCCCGGCGTCACCAGCGATTACGCCCAGATGATCCGCGCCAGCCTGACACTTTATAACCTCACCGGCGACCGCCACTATTATCAAACCGCAGACAAATGGCTCGCCATCGTCAATGAGAATTTCTGGTGCGACGATGTCGGCGGCTATTTCACCACAGCAGCCAGCCGCAAGGATGTCATCATTCGCGGCAAAACCGGCGCTGATGAAGCCATCCCCAATGCCAACGCCGTCATGGTCTCCAACCTGATGGCCATGCATCTTATATCCGGCGATGCCGACCAGCGGCAAAAAGCCAAAAAAATCATTCAGGCCTTTGGCAACACCATTGCCAAAAACATATTTTCCCACATCGGCCTGCTTGCCGCGTCCATTGACATCATCGCCCCGCTGCATCTGGTCATCATCCAGCCCGGCCCGGAAGATGAGACCGGCAAAAAAATGCAAGACATTGCCAGATCAATTCCGGCCCCCGGCCTGGTGATCGAGACGCTGACGCCAGAACACTCCCTGCCGGCACCCTCGCCCTTAAGCGGCCAGAAAATGATTGATGATGCGGCCACGGCCTATCTCTGTGTCGGTGAAACCTGCCTGCCGCCAATGACCAACCCGGCAGAGCTGGCCCCAGCGCTTGAAAAAGCCATCCAGAAATAGCCGCGCCTGAAACAGCCCGCCTCCACGCGGGCTGTCATAATCCAAGGGGGCGAAGGTTCCGTCGCCATACCGCCGGCTATTGTCACAGTAAGGTCAAATAGCTATGGTTAAGGTTCAACCATAAGTTGGCCAATCGGCCAAATTCAAGCAACATCTCGAGCCACAAACACGACCACAATGGAAACTTACAACCAAGTTGCGGCGCTTCCCTTCCGGGAAGGTCAAGACCTTGAAATATGCCTCATCACATCAAGAGAAACCGGACGCTGGGTCTTGCCAAAAGGCTGGCCTAAGGCAGGCGTTGCTGATGATGAAATGGCCGCAGTCGAAGCCATTGAGGAAGCCGGGCTTGTCGGTACCCTGCTACCAGGATCAATCGGCAGTTACAGCTATACAAAAAAACTGCACACCTTCGCCCAGGTCACCTGTGTTGTTGAAATTTTTCCCCTGCGGGTCACCGATATGCTGAGCGAATGGCCCGAGCAGGACCAGCGCCGCCGCCAATGGGCCAGCCCGGAGGACGCCGCCAAAATGGTCGATGAGCCAGAGCTTGCCGCCATCCTCAAAGGCTTTAAACAAACGCTCTACGCTGGCAGCGACAAGTAATCCCACGCGTCACACCATCAAAACAGGCATAACCCAACCGAAATGATCGCATTAAACCTGCGAACATTGCCAACAGCTTCGCCCCCGGCTAAAACCAACCTCAGGCCGGGGGAAAAACATAAATGCCAATAAACGAAAACAATCAGGCGCCAACCGCACCAGCGGTAACAAAATCCACACTCGACAAAGACCTGAACAAGCTCAGCAAAATTGAGGATGCCACACGCGCTGCGTCCTACAATCTGGCAGCCCCTGGCCTTTCCCTGCTATTCCTTGCCATTGCAGGCATCATCGCAGCCGCGATTTTTGGTGGCCAGCCCAACGCCATTATCATCATCATCGCGGCCATCATCGGCGGCTATATGGCACTGAACATCGGCGCCAATGACGTTGCCAACAATGTCGGCCCGGCTGTTGGCGCCAAAGCCCTCACCATGGTCGGCGCCCTGACCATCGCCGCCATTTTCGAATGTGCTGGCGCGTTGCTGGCGGGCGGCGATGTGGTAAAAACCATCGCCAAAGGCATCATCGACCCCGCCCTGGTGCCCAACGCCCGCGTCTTTATCTGGGCTATGATGGCAGCACTGCTTTCCTCCGCCCTTTGGGTCAACCTTGCCACTTATATCGGTGCGCCGGTCTCCACAACCCATTCTGTCGTTGGTGGCGTCATGGGCGGCGGCATCGCAGCCGTCGGCTTCGGCGCTGTCAATTGGGTTACCATGTCCGCCATCGCTGCAAGCTGGATCATCTCGCCGGTGCTTGGCGGTCTCATCGCAGCTATATTTCTCGCCTTCATCAAAACCTTCATCATCTATCAGGACGACAAGATCAAAGCCGCCCGCCGCTGGCTACCGCTGTTGATCGCCATACTCGCCGGCGCCTTTGCTGCCTATCTGATGATGAAAGGCTTAAAAAGAATCTGGACGCCAGACACCTGGCTTGTTTCCATCTTATCCGCGGCGATTTTTATCATCACCTATGCGTTAATGAGACCATTGATCCGCTTGCAATCAGAAGGAATGGAGAACCGAAACCAGTCCCTGCGCCAGCTGTTTCACCTGCCGCTCATCTGCTCCGCCGCCCTGTTGTCCTTCGCCCATGGCGCCAATGATGTCGCCAATGCTGTTGGCCCGCTTGCCGCGATCCTGCATGCAGTTGAATCTGGCGACATCGGCCTCAAAGTCTCCATCCCCGTCTGGGTGATGCTGATTGGCGGCGTTGGCATCAGCCTGGGCCTCTTTCTCTACGGCCCCGGCCTGATCCGCATGGTCGGTGAAAAAATCACCAAAATGAACCCGATGCGCGCCTTTTGTGTCGCCCTGGCAGCCGCCATCACAGTTATTGTCGCCTCCGCCTTTGGCCTGCCGGTCAGCTCCACCCACATCACTGTCGGCGCCGTCTTTGGCGTCGGCTTCTTTCGTGAATATTACATCACCCATAGCAAACGCCGAAAAGCCTATGTGAAAACGGCCCAAAAAGACACCGAACCAGGCGCCGATATGCGCCCCGGTAAAGCCCTTTCACGCAAAGACATCACGACCAGCAGCAAGGACCTTCAGGTCATCAATCAGGAACGTCAGCGCCGCCGGCTTGTCCGCCGCTCGCATTTCATGGTCATCATCATGGCCTGGATCATCACGGTTCCGGCCGCCGCAGCCCTCTCAGCCATCATATTCTTGCTCCTGAATTATTTCGTCTGATGGACTCTGATCACCAGAGTGATCCTCATCATCATCTCCCACATCCAGCCAGCCACGATAGCCTATCAGCCGCCCAAAGCCGCGCATCTCCAGGTCAATGTCAAACGCATAGCGCCCCTGCTCATCGACAAATTCCGCCGTCTTGCTCTTAGGCACCAACCCGCGCGGCAGCGGCACGCCAAAAAGTGACCAGCCGACAAGCTCCCAATTCACGCGCCGTGCCTCATCGCCTCCCGCCACAACAAGCCGCACCTGAAAACAGATCGGCCCGAAGGCTTCCTGCAGTCTCAGCCTGCCGTCATTGATTTGGGCGGCCGAAGCTGGCGAAAGACAGGTTGAAAATTCAGAATTACCAAACCGCCGCTGCCAATATTCCCGGCCGCCCCGCGCCTCAACACAAATCACCACCGGCACCCGGCCCGCTGGCGGCAGGCGCAATAGCGTCGCCACCACCCGGCTCACCACACCCCGGCCGCGCACAACCGCCGCCTCCCCTTTGAAACAGCGAGGCCCCTCAACAGAGTGAAACCGCTGCCACACCAGCGGCATCTCGCCAAACCGCGCTCCAAACAGATTTGGAAACAGCAAATTGCCTTTGCTTTCCAGCTTCGCGCCCCCTCATGAGCCGACCATTCTCTTGCTCATCTCATCATCCGGCATCAGGCAAAGCGGCCGCCGCCCGAATATAGCAAAACGATTGCGCGCGATGCGCTCATAGACCCAGTCGAGCAAAAACCGCGGCAAAAACCCAAAGCCACATAACAGCCGCCAGGGGTAACCAAGCACCCGGCAAACCGCAAAAAACCCGTATAATTTCTCATAAAGCTGGCCATCAATGATCACCAGATTGGTCTCAAACGCACTGGGATCCAATTCATAATGCTCATAAAGCGCCTGACCAAGCGGCGATTGCGCCTTGGCAAATCGGAATAAACAGCGTTTATCGTTGCGCAAAATCCACTGTGCAAAAAAAGAGCAAAGCACACACACGCCATCAAAAACCACCAGCGGTTGTTTCCCGTCCCAGTCCATCAGGTCCAAACCCCTCTGGTAGCTGTACAAATCCCGCTTCACCTGAAAACCCACCTGAAATTTTTTAACAAAAAGCGAAAATTCGATGCGACAGATTGTCAAACATCCTGCCGCGACATCGCCCCATTCCGGGCCTTACCTCGCGCTCGCTTACGCAGATCGCCAGGCCAAATCGTGGCTGGCTTCATTCACTGTGCCCAACGGGGCAGGAAAGCAAAGCGAAACTTAAAAACTCAATGAACTCTTTCTAAACTTAACTTCAAAAAGATCATTTTATGTACAAAAAAACACTCCTGACAGTGATTGTCAGTGCTGCGTTGTTTTCAGCATTGTCAGTATTTCCAGTTACTTCTGTAATGACAACAACAGCCCAGGCAGCCTCGACGAAATGTTTGCCTGGCGTCGTCAAAAAGCGGCTCGCACAGATCCGCAGTAAATTTGGCAAGGTCAGAGTTATATCGACCCACCGCCCCGGGGCCCGCATCGCCGGCTCCGGCAAGCGCAGCTACCATGCCTCTTGCCGCGCGGTGGATTTCCACCCGCCAAAAGGCAAATACCGCGCCGTTCTGGCCTGGTTAAAATCCAACCATAAGGGCGGCGTTGGCAGCTACAGCTGCGGCATGCACCATCTTCATGTCGATAATGGCCCAAGGGTCCGCTTTCACCACTGTGTCAACAAGGTTGGCACACCGCTGCGCAAGGGACGTAAAAAGAAATATTACGCCAAGCGGAAGAGCAAAAAATCCTATAAGAATTACGCCTATAAAAAACCCCGCAAGGCCCATAAGCCGACCTACTCTCTCGGCCATAAACAATACCGCCCACGCGGCAATTACGGCGCGGTCCCCCGCACCACCTATAAAAAGACCTTCTCTTTTTACAACTCCTCAAACTAGATACACCGCCTGATACAGGCACCAAAGACATGAAAAACCCGGCGGCTTAACCCGCCGGGTTTTGCCTATTCTCCCACCCCCTCAGGGCCCGTTTCACCGCGTCGCAGCGCCGCTGTCGGCCCCAGCCATTCTGTGCTAAATCTTGATCCCGGTTCAATCAGCACATCAGCCGCACAACCCACCAGAATGAGGGCCTCTATGCTCAATCAACTCACGCTCATTTTATGCTGCCAGCTCGCCGGCGAGCTCACCTCAAAGCTGCTCGCCCTCCCCGCCCCCGGCCCGGTGCTGGGCATGGTATTCTTGCTGGTCATTCTCATCCTTCGTGGCAGCATCGGCGCTGAGCTGGAGCGCACGGCAGACGCCTTCCTCGATAACCTGTCGCTGTTATTCGTGCCGGCAGCCGTCGGCGTCATGCTGCATTATGAGCTGCTCAGCTCAGACTGGCTGCCCATCTCCGCTGCCACCATCATCAGCACCATAGCAACCATCGCCGTCACCGGCCTGATGATGAACTGGCTGTCCCGCCGCGCCATCAAGCAACCGACAGACCAGCAAGGGGAGCATTAATGCAGGACTATAAAGATATATGGACCTATCTGAGCGCCAACCCGCTCTGGCACCTGACCCTCACCCTCGTCGCCTATCAGATTGGTTCCTGGATCTATAAAAAAGGCAAAATGAACCCGCTCCTGAACCCGGTATTACTGGCCGTGATCATCGTGGTTACGGTCCTTTCCCTGACCGGCACCAGCTATCAGGTCTATTTTGAAGGGGCGCAGTTTGTCCACTTTTTGCTGGGCCCGGCAACAGTCGCTCTCGCCATCCCGCTCTACCGTCAGTTCGAGCAGGTGCGCCGCTCCGCCGTTGCGGTTTTCGCCAGCCTGATCGCCGGCTCACTCACCGCCATTCTCTCCGCCCTTACCATCGGCTATTTGCTGAACGGCTCGGAAACCGTGCTCATCTCCATCGCGCCAAAGTCCGTCACCACACCCGTGGCAATGGGCATTTCCGAGCAGTTGGGCGGCCTCCCCTCACTCACCGCTGCGCTGGTGTTATTCACCGGGGTTTTTGGCGCCATGATCGGCCCGTTGGTCTTGAATCTCTTAAGGATCGAAAACAAGGCGGCGCGCGGTCTTGCCATGGGCACCACCAGCCATGGGCTGGGTACCGCCAGGGCCTTTCAGGTTAACAAAACAGCAGGCGTCTTCGCCGCCCTCGCCATGGGTTTGAACGCGCTGGCGACCGCCCTGCTGCTGCCATTGATCTGGAACTGGTTTTTCTAAACGGCCGCTATAAAATCCCGGTCAACACAGCCGGTTAAGCACAGGACGGAATACCATTTGTACTTGCCCGCCTCACCTCCTATGCTCTGGCGCAAGCTGGTTGATGGTCACCCGGCTACACGGCATCAAAGGGCAGATAAAACATGCAAATCTCCACCGCGCTTTCCCGCAGCCTCACCGCAAAATCTGCCCGCCATCTTCCCATATGTATCGCTCTGCTCATCGCGCTCTTTGCCGGTCTCGGGCATCCAGCTTCTGCTGCCAATGGCTTGCAAAACATCACCCATGTTTTTTTCAATGGCGGTTCTTTTGAAAAAATGGGCGACGATCAATGGGTCGAGCGCCGCGCCAATGGCAGCATCGCCTTTCACTTCAAGGTGCAGAATATGGAAGGACAGTCAATCCTGCTGCACGACGCCCCGCGCCGCGTCCACATCGCCCTGATGACCAAAGACCGCAACATACTCTATTCCCATAATGGTGAGCAGTTTCGCATCCTCTATCACATAGACCGCATCGAGCGCACCGGCGGTCCCAAACCGCTAAAATGCGGCAAGAATTATCAGCTGCAAAATGGCGAATGCGTCTTGATGCAGAATTGCGGCAACAATGCCCGCCGGAATGTTGAAGGAGATTGCCATTGCATCGACGGGTTTTACCTGAGCAACGGCGTCTGCACCCGCAAAACCGGCAGCAAAAATTGCGGCAAAAATCACGAATATAAGAATGGCAAATGCGTCTGGAAAACAGACAAAAACGGCTTTGAAATCGCGCCCTGGGAGAAACCTCAATGCAAGGAATTAAACCGCCTCTGCGAGCGCGGCGTCAGCAAAGCCTGCATGCAATATGAAGGCGAGTGTCAGGTCAATTGACCACTCAGCGCGGCCATACTTCGGGAGATGACGGCTAAATGCTGTCATCCGGGCACCAGACCTCCACCACTGGCGGCTTGGCAAGATGATTTATGAAGGTCGCCAGCACGCCGGTTTCCTCGCGCCACTGCATATAGGCCTGCTGCTGCGTCAGGCTATCCCATTGCTGGATGAAAATAAATTCAGCCGGGTCATCAGGGCTGACATAAGTCGCACTGGCGCGGCAGCCATCAGCCGCTCTGGTATCCGGCAGGATCGTGCGTAAATAGTCCTGAAACCCCGGCCCGTCCTTCGCGGTCAGCCGCAAGGTTACTGTTACAGCTGTATCTGCCATTTAAATCACCCTTTCGCATTGCATAAGTTAAAGTGGGCGCGCCTCAGGCTTGTTCCGCTGCCAGATCGAAAAATTGAGCGCCGCCGCCAGCATCACCCAGGCAAGATAGGGCATAAACAGGAAGCCAGCCGTTGGCACAATAACAATCGCCAGCATTATAAAGCCGATTATCACCCCCATCAGCAGCACAATATCGAGAAAGGCCAACCCCATATTGTTGCGGCCGAAAAACAGGTATGACCACAGCGTATTGAGGACAAGTTGCGCCACCCAGAGCCACATCAGCAACCCGAATTTGATCACCTCCCAGACATACCATCCAGCCACGGCGATCAGGATATAAAGAAACGCCCATACAACGGGAAACATCCAGTTCGGCGGCGTCCAGACCGGTTTATCGAGAGCGGCATACCAAACCCCAGGTTTGAAAATACTGCCCGTCGTCGCGGCCAGCAGCACCAGCCCCAAAAATACTGATAGAGTGACATAAGACATCACAACCAAAACTCCAAACGGCCCGGCACAGAAACAGCCCCAAACAAGCGAAAATTCAGGGTAACCCCGAATGGTCGTTGCATAAAGCCGCCAACCTGCCAGCTGGCTTATAAATTTTCAATTAGGGTCCAGCAAAATTCACCGCCAGCTCACCCATCACCGATCAGGCCAGCCGGCCCACCCTATCGACAAATCCGCAGCAAAAGGCATACTGGCAAAAGCACCGACTGATACATCCTCTCAACCGATATTGGGAGTGCAGCTATATGTTTTGGGAGAGAATCACCCCAATTTACACGGACCGGCTCACCAACGCGGTTGCCGCAAGCTATCAGAGTTTCGCTGGCTATCGCCTCAGCGGCCCGTTGGTCGTTTGCAATTGCCCGGTATGCATGGAGCCGGCCTGCGCCGAAATTCTGCAACAAACGCCCTTGCGTGACATCAGCAGCCGCCATCTTGCCGAATATACCAACTCCGCCCACGGCTATGACCGCGACGTGATCGAGCCGCAATTCAAATATCTCCTGCCCCGTTACCTCGACCTTATCGCCGCCTGCGACCCGCCAAGCTCGCTTGATATTGATACCTGCCTCACGCGGCTTGAGGGCTACCGCAGCAATTGGCCAACTGAAGAAGTCGCAGCCGTTGATGAATTCTTTGAAGCTTATCTGGAGGCCTGCCTGAAGCATCGTGAGCTGCTGGATTGGCCGGTAGGACTAAGGTTGGCATTCGACAGCGGCGCCGTCCTGACGATGATCGCTCTGGCCGGCGGCGATCTGGAAGCCGCATTGCGATGCTTTGAAAACAGCCCGGATCCCGGCGCCGCCCTGCATATGGCCAGCCTGCGCGGCGAAATCCGCTGGAGAAATGGCGACCCCTATTATGACAATGCTCATCTGGCAAGCCGCAAACAGGCCGCATCCATCATCGGCGCCTGGTTACGCCAGGACCATCTCACCGACCGCATCATCAACGCCGCCAGCCTTCTCAACAACCGAGACTATGACGACATTCTGGAAATCGGGATGACATGAGGGATTGGGGCTTTAAATCTGCAACAGCGCCCGCACCAAAACATAAATGCCAAGCAGCAACAGCGATATTAAAAAGATTTTCCGGAACAGCTCTTCAGAGAGGGTTCGCCTGATCTTCTGGCCAATATAAACCCCGATCAGCGCCGGCACCACCGCCAGCACCGAAAGCACCCCTAGCTCATAAGACCAGAGATTGTTGCCCTGAAGCGCCACAGCCATTGTGATCGTCAGCGAGAAAAACAGCATGCCCATCGCCTGGATCAGTTGATCACGTGTCAGGCCGATGCCCTGCAGATACATCACCCCCGGCACCACATATGTGCCTGTCATGCCGGTTACCACCCCGTTGATCCCGCCGAGCAGCAACCCCCAGAAAAGATCAGTCCGTTCAGGAATTTTAACGCGAAATTTCGTCAGGCTGATCACCGCATAAACCATCAGCAAAAACCCGAGCAAGCCGGACAGGAAATTAAGATCCACCCGCGTCAGCGCCAGCGCGCCAACAAACAGCGTTGCGTTACCAACAAGCAAAAACGGCCAGATGCGCTTGAGCAAAATCATCGTGTTGCCGCCGCTCAGCGCCTGCCAGAAATTGGTGATAAAAGCCGGAAACAACATCAGCGCGATGGCGTGCGGCAAGTCCAGCACCACGACCATCAGCCCAAGGCTGATGCTTGCCAGCCCAATGCCGACCACCCCCTTGATCGCGCCCGTAAACAGGAACACGAACAACACATATGCCACCACCCAAGGTTCATCCATCGGCGCAGTTTAGCGGCAAAAAATTAAATGAACATCAAATGATTGCCTCATCTGCCGCGAAAGCAGCCGCCCGCAGCAAGTGCAAAAAATAAATATAAAATTAGAACCATCCGGCATCTCGCGGCGACAAATCTGCAGTGAACAGACTTAAGCAATCATTTCTTATTTCAGGAGATATCCGTCGTGAATACCACCACAACCATCATGAAAGCCCTGCCAGCAGCCATTGTAACCGCCGCTGTGCTTAGCCTCGCCGTCGCAACTGGCGCGCAAGCAAAAGAAATCTGCAAGCAGCCAACCGGCGAATATGGCATGTATTATTACAAACAGGCCAAAGCAAAAAGCTCCGCCATTGGCCGCTGGGAAAAGAAAATCGCCATCAAACATGGCATCGGCCTGAGCTTTTGGAAAAACGCAAAAGTTCGTAGCAACACCTGTAAGAAACAGGCCAATAACACTTACCGCTGTTTCGCCATCGGCACCCCCTGCCAGACGAAAACAAGCTGTAAACCGGCTGTCAAAAAACACGGCATGTACTACTTCAACAAACAGAAAGCCAAAGACAGCGCCAAAGGCCGCTGGGAGAAACAGGCCGCCATCCAGCACGGTGTAAATTACAGCTTCTGGAACAGCGCTAAGAAAAAGAATTTCAATTGCAAAAAACAGCCGAACAACACCTGGCGCTGCCAGGCCATCGCCCGCCCCTGTAGCTAAGAGGCCCTGCAACTAGAAATCACAACCCCCCAACAAAAAAGAGCGAGGCCACAACCTCGCTCTAACTTTATTAACTTCCAATAAGCGCCCCATAAGCGAAAAATATTTCACCAGGCTAACAAATCCCGAGAGGAACTGCAGAAAACGAGGAATTTTGTTTTCTGGCTAGGCAATACAATTTCGAGGACCCCAGCGCCAGTCGGCGCCCGCGCATTTTGCGCCCCATTAGGGCGCAAAAAGTATTGCGCGCCCCATCGGAGGGCCCGCGCTGCCTCGCAGCCGCGGAATAGCCCGTGAGATATAACTAACTGCGCCCGGTCTAAGGGCTCACTCCGCCGAACCAGCCTAGCCAATCTCAACAGGAACTGCATAAAACGAGGGATTTTGTTTTCTGACTAGGCAAGGCGATTTCGAGGACCGGAAAATAGTAAAACATATTTGAGGACCGCAGAAATCGCCTTAACGACGCCAGAGAGCAAAAGACCCGTTTTATGTGTTCATGGAGTCGAAGAATTCGTCGTTGCCTTTGGTATTCTTCAACTTGTCAATCAGGAACTCAATGCCATCCATCGGCCCCATCGGATTCAGAATGCGGCGGAGCACATACATTTTCTTGAGCTGTTCATCGGCCACAAGCAGCTCTTCCTTGCGGGTGCCGGATTTGGCGATGTCGATGGATGGGAAGACGCGCTTGTCGGCGACTTTGCGGTCAAGCACAACCTCCGAGTTGCCGGTGCCCTTGAACTCTTCAAAGATCACCTCATCCATGCGGCTGCCGGTATCAATCAGCGCCGTAGCGATGATGGTTAAAGATCCACCTTCCTCAATGTTCCGCGCCGCACCAAAAAAGCGCTTTGGCCGTTGCAGCGCGTTCGAGTCGACACCACCGGTTAGAACCTTACCGGAGGACGGCACAACCGTGTTGTAAGCCCGGCCAAGCCGGGTGATGGAATCAAGCAGGATAACCACATCACGCTTATGCTCGACAAGCCGCTTGGCTTTCTCGATCACCATTTCAGAGACCTGCACGTGCCGGGTCGGCGGCTCATCGAAGGTGGAGGAAACAACCTCACCCTGCACCGAGCGTTGCATGTCCGTCACCTCTTCCGGCCGCTCATCAATCAGCAGCACGATAAGGTAACATTCCGGATGGTTGGTGGTGATGGAGTGAGCAATATTCTGCAACAAAACAGTTTTACCCGTGCGCGGCGGCGCAACAATCAGCGCCCGCTGGCCCTTGCCCATCGGCGAGACAATGTCGATCACCCTGGCGGACATATCCTCAACCGTCGGGTCTTCAATTTCCATCGACAGCCATTCATCAGGATAAAGCGGTGTCAGATTGTCAAAATGGATCTTGTGCTTGCCCTTGTCAGGCTCCTCAAAATTGATGTTGTTGACCTTCAGCAACGCAAAATAGCGCTCACCTTCCTTCGGGCTTCTGATCTGCCCGTCAATGGTGTCGCCGGTGCGCAGGCCAAAGCGGCGGATCTGGCTGGGGCTGACATAAATATCGTCCGGTCCGGGCAGGTAATTGGCATCGGGTGAGCGCAAGAATCCAAAGCCGTCCTGCAACACTTCAACAACGCCGGTGCCGATAATTTCGATATTGTTGGCCGCCAGCCGTTTGAGAATGGCGAACATCAGCTCCTGCTTGCGCATTGAGCTGGCATTTTCAACTTCCACCTCTTCGGCAAAAGAAAGCAACTCTGTTGGTGTTTTGGCTTTGAGATCCTGGAGTTTCATTTGTTCCATGGAGTGTCTCCGAAAAAGGGGAAAAAAGGGGGATGTGATCTGGGAGGATTTAACCGAAAAGGAAGGACGTAAACCCGGTGAGCGGCGCAGTCTGCATTTATCTTATGCCATGTCGGAATGACATCTGCTTAAACAGTCTGAATGACAATTGAGATTAAAGATCTGTCAGAACGACGTCTTGATTGTTTTTAGACTTGATGTGTAAAGAATTGAGCGCCCGAAAGGAGCGCACAAGCTGTGACTGGTGTAAGTGAGATCCACCTTGCCAACGATCAGAACTGAAAGATTGGAAAAAACCGGCAGGACTCAAAAACTACAAAGTAAACAGGAAACCAACTTTCATTCTCAGCCTATATAATCATAAACAAAGGAAAAAAGAATCGAATTTCCATTGCCCCATTATATCAAAAAGAATTAGGGCATTAAAGTGATGATTCGTGAAAGTTGCCGCAAATTTATGCGCCCTTTGGCTTAATGAGGCATTAATATGCAGCGGCCAGCGCTCTAAAACGGCTTTAAAATCACCAGAAACACAATCAGCACCATCAGCACCGTCGGCACCTCATTGGCGATGCGGAAAAACTTTGCCTCCCGCACCCGCTTATCGTCTGCCAGCTCCCGCCGGTATTTTGCAAACATCATATGCGCCGCCGTCATCGCCGCGACCAGCAATAATTTAGCATGGAGCCAGGGGTCACCAAGCTGGCCCTGCAAATAGCCGGTTAAAAACCCGAATATCCAGGTCATAAGCATCGCCGGATTCATGATCAACCTCAGCAGCCGGTTTTCCATCAACTTAAGCGTTTCAGAAAGCTCGGAGCCAACCGGCGCGGTGGCGTGGTAAACATACAGCCGCGGCAGATAGAGCAACCCCGCCATCCAGGAAATCACCGCGATGATATGTATCGCCTTCACCCATAATTCAATTTGCATCGCTCATACTTTCTAAAAGCTTTCACTTCCTGAGGCAGTCACTTCCAAAATAATCCAGGCACGCAAAATTCCGTCCTTACCCGGCATCATCCCCGCACCCGGGCAATCAACCGCTCGACATGCGCCACTGGCGTAAACTGATTAATGCCATGGCCAAGGTTAAAAACGAATGGCCCGCCGCTCCACGCGGCCAGCACCCGATCAATTGCGTCATCGAGCGCTTTTCCCCCCGCCACCAGCGCCAGCGCATCAACATTGCCCTGCACCGTCACCTTGGGTTGCAAATGATCTTTCACCCATTGAAGCGGCATTGTTTCATCCACACTCACCCCATTCAGGTCGATCCGCTCAACATAGCGCTCATAAAGCAGCCCTGCACCACGCGGAAAACCGATGATCGGCACATCCGGATGCCGCTTTTTAAGCTCGTCGACAATCTTCACCGTTGGTTCAATCACCCAGCGGTCAAACTCCGTCTCCGGCAGGCTACCGGCCCAGCTGTCAAACAGCTGCAGCGCCTCAGCCCCCGCCTCCACCTGCCGGGATAAATAATCAATCGATGCCTCAACCAGCAGATCGATCAGCGACGAGAATAAATCCGGGTCACTATAGGCAAGCTGGCGCGCCGGTGCCTGGTTCACCGTGCCTTGGCCGGCCACCATATAGGTGGCAACCGTCCAGGGCGAACCGCAAAACCCGATCAGCGCTGTTTCCTTCGGCAACGCGGCCTTGATCAACCGCACCGTCTCGGCCACCGAGTTAAACTTTTCATCCACTTTCGAGAGATCAAGCTTCGCCAGATCCGCCGCAGAGCCAATCGGCTCCAGCCTTGGCCCCTCCCCGGTTTCAAACCGCACCGATTGCCCCAGCGCATCCGGCACCACAAGAATATCTGCAAACAGAATCGAAGCGTCAAAGCCAAACTTGCGAATGGGCTGCAGCGTCACCTCCGCCGCCATCTCCGGCGCGTAACACAACTTCAAAAAGCTCCCCGCCTCATCACGCACCTGCCGATACTCATCCAGATACCGTCCGGCCTGCCGCATCAGCCATATCGGCGGTTTGGCCAAAATCTCCCCCTGGAGAGCCTTTAAAAAAATCTTTTCTGTCATCCGGTTCTTATCCGATGGGGGTCACCACTTTTCAATAAAAAAATTAAAAGAAATTTTTCTAATAATTGTGGTGGTTGTTATTGGGGCGTGGATTTCGGGAATTAAACTTTAGCCCCTTTCAATAAACAGCTTTAAAGCGACCATCACCTTCTCAAATAGCAAAACCGCCCGCGTTTCCACCCGGCCATTTCCTCATTCCAGATTCACCGAAGGGATTCAAAGAGCTTACCAAAGCTGCTAAAAGTGAATGATCTTCGGCAAACAATGTGCAAAACTGGCCGCTTAAACCCGGCACAACCACCCCAATCAACAACCGCTGAAAAACACCGCATTTCATTTTCCACAGCTGTCTTAATGTGGAAACTTTTACCCCGCCGCCCTGAACAACGGGGATGAAAAAATCACCCCGTTAACAAACCAGGCAAAAAGGCAGGATTTATCCACATATGGCCACAGCGAATCCAAAATTTTTCCACCTCCATCTTGTCTCCGACGCCACCGGTGAGACGCTGACATCAATGTCAAAGGCCGTCACCGTCCAATACCCCTCCATCCGCGCGATAGAGCATATCCACCCGCTGGTGCGCACAAAACGCCATATGAACCGTGTCTGCCAGTTGATCGAAAGCCAGCCCGGCATTGTCATGCACACCATTGTTAACCGCGAGCTGGTCGAGGTGCTTGAGCGCTATTGTGACGAGTTGAATGTCCCCAGCATCGGTATATTGGAGCCCATCCTGCAGATTTTTGGCTCCTATCTCGGCTCTGCCTCAATCCCGACGGTCGGCGGCCAGCACAATCTTGATTCACGATATTTCGATCGCATCGATGCGCTGAATTTTTCGATGATGCATGATGATGGCCAGCTTCCCGAAAATCTCGACGAAGCTGACATCCTGATCCTAGGCATCAGCCGCACGTCAAAAACCCCAACCAGCATTTACCTCGCCAATAGAGGTTTCAAGACCACCAACCTGCCATTGGTGCCTGACCTGCCGGTGCCGGCAATCCTTGACAAACCAACCACATGTTTCATTGTCGGGCTGATTGCCAGTGCCGATCGCATCGCCCAGGTGAGGCGCAACCGGGTGATGGAGCTGGGCGACCGCGACCTGCAGGATTATGTCGATCGCGACACCATCGCCAGGGAGATCGCGCTCACCCGCCGCCTGTGCGGCCGCCATGACTGGCCGATCATTGACGTCTCGCGCCGCTCAATCGAGGAAACCGCCGCCGAGATCATCAAGCTTTACAACGAAAAAAAGCGATAAGCGGCCCGGCTGCCAGATCAAGCCAGCCACATCAAAAAATAGAGCCAGAACAACAGGGAGAAAGTGATGTTTGAAACGAATGCCGCCAGATTCGTCCTTGCCTCCGGCAGCAAAACCCGCGCCGAGCTTTTGGAAAACACGGGCCTTTCCTTCGCGATTGCCCCGGCCCGCATTGATGAAGCCGCAATTCGCTCGGTTTTCGAGCAGGAGGAAACCGACCCCGCCGATGTCGCTGAAATTCTTGCCGAAGCCAAAGCTGTTGAAGTCTCAAAAGCCCATAGTGACCATATCGTCATCGGCTGCGATCAGGTGCTGGCGCTGGGCGATGAAATCTTTGCCAAGCCAAAAACCAAAGACGAGGCTTATGCGCATTTGTTCAAGCTGCGCGGCAAAACACACCGGCTCATTTCGGCCATCGTGCTTGTTAAAAACCAGGGCGTCATCTGGCGCCACAGCGACACCGCCGAGCTGACCATGCGCGAATTTTCTCCTGAATTTCTCGGCCAGTATATGTCGCTCTGCGGCGACCGCATCTTCCAGACGCCCGGGTCCTACCAGCTGGAGAGCGTCGGCGTGCATCTCTTTTCTGAAATCAAAGGCGACTATTTCAGCATTCTCGGTTTTCCGCTGCTTCCCCTGCTGGCCCATCTGCGCAAAGAAGGTTTTATCAACGGATGACCAGCAAGAACCACCCTGCAGACTTTATCAAAGCCGGCGTCATCGGCTGGCCAATCAAGCATTCCCGCTCGCCGCTCATTCACGGCCATTGGTTGGCCGAGTATCATGTAAAAGGCAGCTACGAAAAAATCGCCGTCGCGCCCGATGATCTGCCCGCATTTATCAACGGGCTGAGAGAGAATGGCTATGCCGGTGTCAATGTCACCGTGCCCCATAAAGAAGCGGTCATGGAGCTGGCAGATCACATCACCGATGAGGCCGCCGCCATCGGCGCCGCCAATACGCTGTGGTTCGAGGACGAAAAGCTGATCGCCGGCAATACAGATGCCTATGGCTTTATCACCCATTTGAAAACCAGCGCGCCGGGCTGGCAGGCAACCGATCCGGTCATGCTGCTCGGCGCGGGCGGCGCCGCCCGCGCCATCATATACGCGCTGCTGGCTGAGGGCGCGCCGCGTCTTTACCTGACAAACCGCACAACCGCCCGCGCTGAGGCGCTGGCCGATGAATTTGGCGACAGCGTTGCCGTCATCCCCTGGCAGGAAAAACAGCAATCCCTTGCCACCTGCAGCACGCTTGTAAACAGCACCAGCCTCGGCATGGCCGGCAACGCCCCGCTTGAAATCGACCTGACCAACATGCCCCGCGGCGGCCTTTGCTATGACATTGTCTACGCGCCGCTGGAAACCCCGCTGCTACGGGCGGCAAAGCAACAGCGGCTGATCGCCATTGATGGCCTCGGCATGTTGCTGCATCAGGCCGTGCCGGGTTTTGAAAAATGGTTCGGCCCCCGGCCCGAGGTAACGCCGCAGCTGACCCGCCTGATCATCGATGATCTACAAAATGAAGATGAAAAAAAGGACGGCGCATAGATGCTGATCATCGGCCTCACCGGCTCCATCGCCATGGGCAAATCCACAGTAGCCGCCATGTTTGCAAAACACGGCACCCCGGTTATCAGCGCCGATGCGATCGTCCATGAGCTATACCAGACCGCCGCCGCCCCCTTGGTTGAGGCGGCCTTCCCCGGCAGCACAGTGATTGATGAGGGCAGCGGCCACCCCCGGGTTGACCGCGCCGCGCTGTCGGCAATCCTGCAAAATGAGCCGGCAGGTTTCGCCCGGTTGGAGGCCCTCATCCATCCGCTTGTCCGCCGCAAGGAGTGGGCGTTTATTCAGGCCCATCAGCAAAAAAACACGCCCTTTATCATCATCGAAATTCCGCTGCTGTTTGAAACCGGCGCCGACCGGCAGATGGACAAGGTGATCATCGCCAGCACGCCGGATGATGTTCAGCGTCAGCGCGCCCTCGCCCGCCGCGGCATGACGGAAGAAAAATTCAACCTGATCCTCTCCCGCCAGATGCCAAACACCGAAAAACGCCAAAAAGCCGATTTCATCATCAACACCGGCAGCTCTCTGCAGGAGACCGAAGCCGAAGTCATAGGCCTGATCAAAGAATTGAAAAAGCACAGCCAACAGCCCGCCACCGCCTACCCCCTCTGGAGGGCGGAAATGGCAAAAGACTAAACCCTGATTGAAAAGCCGTGCAAACCGCTCACTTGCAACTGGCGGCACGGCCCGCCCTTCGCCTAAACTCCCGAGAAGAAAAACCCCTCAACCCGGATACCCACCGCCATGCGCGAAATCGTCCTCGATACCGAAACCACCGGCTTCCACGCCGAAGGCGACGACCGCATCATCGAGATCGGCTGCGTCGAGCTGCTTAATTACATCCCGACCGGCGAGGTCTACCATGTCTACATAAACCCCAAACGCGAAGTACCAATAGAAGCGCAAAATGTCCACGGCATCACCACCGAATTTTTGAAAGACAAGCCGCTGTTTCGTGAAATCGCCGATGACTTTCTCGATTTTGTTGGCGATGACACGCTGATAATCCACAACGCACCCTTTGACATTGGCTTTCTCAATGCCGAGTTGAAACGCGTGCGCCGCCCGGCTTTGCATATGGGCCGCGTGCTCGATACCCTGGCCATGGCGCGCCGCAAATTCCCCGCCGGGCCAAACAGCCTCGACGCCTTGTGCAAGCGCTACAATGTCGACAATTCCAATCGCGATTATCACGGCGCCCTGCTCGATAGCGAGCTGCTGGCCGAGGTCTATCTCGAATTAAGCGGCCAGCGCCAGGCGCATCTTGAGCTCTCCGCCAGTGGCCAACAGGCAGGGGAAGCCCGCAGCAGCAGCGGCTCCACCAGCGCGCATGCCCGCCAGCGCGAAGCGCCACTGCCCCCCCGCCTCAGAGGCGATGAGCTCGAAGCGCATCAGAATTTTATTGAAACTTTGAGCGAGCAGACCATTTGGTCACTCTATGATAACACCGCATGACAACACCGCAGCCGAATAGGCCGGCAGACGCGGATTTTTAACTCACGCACTGCCCTGTGGCACCGCAGCGCCAGCCGCCTTGCGCTGCTTGTAGAGCGTCGCAAAATCAATCGGGTCGAGCAGCAGTGGCGGGAAGCCACCTTCCTGCGTCATCTCGGAAATAATCCGGCGAAGGAACGGGTAGAGAATGGTCGGGCAGTTGATAAGCAGCACTGGCTCCAACGCATCGGCCGGCAGATTCTTGACCTGAAACGCCCCGGCATATGCCGCCTCAAGCATATAGATCGTGCCCCCATCATTGCTGGCATGCGCCTTGATTTGAATGGCGCTCTCATAGCTGTCTTCCTGCAGCTTCTTGACATTCACATTCACATCAATCTGCAGATTGGGATTGTCACCAGGGGATTTCAGCGAAGCCGGCGCTTTCGGGCTCTCGAATGACAGATCTTTCAAATACTGGCCAATCACCTGAATGCTGGGCTCGGTCGCTTTTTTCGTTTCCGCGCCATTGCCATTTGTTGTGCCGTTTTCTTCGTCAGCCATTCGCTTAACCTTATAATTTATCTTCAACAAACACTATCCGGGAGGGCCGGTTGCTGGCAGCGCCTGTGCCATAAGCCATCTCACCCTCTTATATTTGGTCGCTCTCTGCTATCATGTCACCCGGGCGAAGGCAAGAACTGCCGCGCCCCTAGTTGGGCGACTGAACCCTACGCCACCTTGAATGTGACATCACCCTTAAGAGCGTGACCAGGGCGTGCTGCCATTGCCATTCTTTTTCTGATCCGGCTTTTCCGATGAGCCACCTGAAATTTTCGGGTCATCCGGCTTCACCTCTTCATAGGTGCCATCAATGATCGGCCCGTCGCCATCATCCGGCCGCGCCCCTGACCCTTGAAAGGGCTGCTCGCCGTGCCGTCCCCCGCGAGGCTGATTCTCATTTCCCGGCTTTGAAAACTTGTCGCGAAAACTTTCACGCGCTTTCGGTGCAATCACCCCTTTGAAAAGATTCTCCGCCACAAACTGACGGAAGGGCGGCAAAAAGAGCAGCAAGCCAAGAATGTCGGTGAAAAACCCCGGCGTTAGCAGCAGCGCCCCGGCAAAGGCTAGGAACATCCCGGTGACCATAGAGTCAACCGGCACCGCGCCGCGTTTCAGATCAGATTGCGCTTGAAACATAACCGCCATGCCCTGATGCCGCAGCAGGACGGAGCCGATGATCGCCGTCAGAATAACAATGCCAATCGTCGCCCAAACGCCGATCAACCCGCCAATCTGGATAAACCCGATAATTTCGATAATCGGCACCAGCATAAACAATAAGAATATTATAAAACCCATCTTACAATCACCTTCACCGGTGCATAAAAATTAAAAACCAAAAGATAAACGGCCCAAACCCGGCGCTTCACTTGAAAATATGGGGCTTCTCCCCAATATTGAAAGGGATTGAGGGCGTTAAACCCCACATTTCATGTCATATAATGGCAAACGATCGCCCGATACAGCAAATGCCTTGGTCAGGCCATCTTCACATCACCATATTCCGGCCAACATAAACAGCCAATAGGCCGCCCTGCCTTGCATTTGCCAAACCAGAGAATAATGATATGAAAGATTTAACCAAAACGGCCCCGCCTGACCATGCTATGGTGGCGCGACAGCAAAATTTAACCGATTGGCACCATTTTACGCTGTAACATCCGGCGCTGTATCATGAAGCCGTAACACGTCCCATGATACCCACAGCGCTACCAGCAGCAAACGTGACACGTCACAGAGTAAACCGCACAGAAAGAAAAGTAAGCAGGCACAAATGAACAGCAATGGGTTGGATATTGTTAGTGTAATTTTTTTAGGCATCGCCGTGGTGGTTTTTCTCTACCTGCGCAGCGTTCTGGGCAGCCGCACCGGAAATGAGCGCCAGCCGTCAGACCCCTACAACCGCGACAATGCGGAAAAAGGCTCAAGCCACAGCCCGGCGCAAGAGAATGACAATGTTGTTAACATGCCCGAGCGCCGCGACGGTGAACCAATGCCGCACGCCCAGCATATGCGCCCCAAACCGGACATTACCGAACAAATCAAGAAATATGCCGATGATGGTTCAACCCTCAGCAATGGCCTGAGCGACATCGCCAATGCCGATGAAGATTTTGACCCCGAAGAATTCATGCAAGGCGCCGAGCGGGCCTATGAGATGATCATCACCGCCTATTCAGATGGCGACAAACGCACCCTCAAGCGGCTGCTGGCAAAAGATGTCTACACCGGCTTCTCAGAAGCGATTGACGAGCGCGAGGCTGATGGCCAGCAGATGACGACACAGTTCGTCGGCTTTGATAAAATCACCATGCTCGAGGCCGAGCTTGAAGACCGCCAGGCGGAGATCACCGTCAAATTTAAAACTTCGCTCATTCGCTACATTAGCGATGCCGAAGGCGCCATCATTGATGGCGACGATAAGCTGATCGAGAAAATCACTGATATCTGGACCTTCGCCCGCTCTGCCGGTGGCCGCGATCCAAACTGGAAGCTGATTTCAACCGAATCTGAATCGTAAAGGCCGCGATCGGGGCGCCAGGAAAAAACAACCAATCAGGCGGCGATGCACCTATGGCGGTGCACCATAAAGGGACAGGCCAGAAATGACTGGCCATCAAGCTATCAGCCAGGCCGCAAATATAAACAACTCGGGTGGGATCAGTGACAGCGTTAAGCCTCATCATCAGCATGCTATCCTTCCTGCTGTTTTTCTATCCCGAGCAAACCGCCCCGCCACCCGCTGCCAGCAAAATCATCTACGCCAAGGTAAAACATAAAACCATGAAGCTAAAACCGGTTCGCTTCGCAGAGCTGCCCCATTGGCGGCGCGATGATCATCTGGCAGCGCTCAATGCCTTCCGCATCTCCTGCCGCAAATATCTCTATGATAAGTCCCGCAATCCTGTCCGCATTGACCGCAGGCGCATGGTGCTGTGCAAGCGCGCGCTGGCCAGCCGCATCAATCACAAGGTCGCAGCACGGCACTTTTTCGAGCAGAATTTCAAACCCATGCGCGTGCTCTCCCCCACCTCAATGCTCACCGGCTATTATGAGCCGGAGATTGAAGGCTCCCGCGAAAAAACCGCCGTCTACAACATCCCTGTTTACCGCCGCCCGCCAGACCTTGTCTCGCTGATCAATGATCGCAACCGCGCCGCGCAAAATCATCGCCTCACCTTCATGCGCCGCGTCGGCGCGCAGCTTGAGCCCTTCCCGACCCGAAAAGCCATTGAGCAGGGCGCCCTTGATGGCCAGGGACTTGAGCTTCTCTACCTTAAAGACCAGGTCGATAGTTTCTTCATGCACATTCAGGGCTCCGCCCGCATCCGCTTCCCCGATGGCAGCAAAATCCGCATCGGCTATGACGGCAAAAACGGCCACCCTTATGCCTCCATCGGTCAGCATCTGAAAAACGCCTATAAATTCCGCGGCGCTCAATTGAAGCTGGAAGCCGTCAAGGATTGGTTGCGCCAAAACAGCGATGAAGGCCGCCGCGTCATGTGGCACAACAAATCCTATATTTTCTTTCGCGAGTTAGAGGCCCATCAGGCCGCCGGTGGCCCGCTCGGTGCAGAAGGGGTCAATCTCACCCCCCGCCGCAGCCTGGCCGTTGATGGCAGCTATCACCAGCTTGGCCTGCCGATCTGGCTTGAGGTTCCAAGCCTCACCCATCATGGCCAGCGCGGCTTCCACCATCTGATGATCGGTCAGGATGTCGGCTCGGCCATCAAAGGGCCGGTGCGCGGTGACATTTTCTGGGGCTCTGGCGACCAGGCTGGCGCCTTCGCTGGCGGCACCAAGCATAAGGGCCGCTTTGTCATTCTGTTGCCCCGCTAAAAATAATTTCTTCTTAAAGCTCATCAGGTTATAGTCAGGCATGTCCGATGACGATGGCCAAAAGCACCTCTCTGCCCGTGATATTGAGTTGTGGGAGATGATCAAAAGAACGGTGGCACAAAAACCCGCCGCCAACCGGCCTGCAAAGGCCAGAAGAGCCACGAGTGCCAAAACGGCCAAAGAAAAACAGGCACAATCCCAGCCGGAGGGCGGGCGGGCCACTGCCGAGCCTACCCAGTCTCAGCGCAAGCAATCTCAGCCGGCAAAAAAGACCATAAAATCCAAGGCTGGTGACATCAGCGCCGAGGCAGCCGAACACCCTCTAAACGCAACCGCAAAGCCCAAGCGCCGCACCCGCGCCGCGCCGCCAACCCCAAGCCGCGAAGACTTCGCCGCCATGCTCGATGGCACCAGCCCGCCGCCGCGCCCCAAAGCCTCCGCGCAGAAGCCAAAAACCAAAACGGCAAAAAATCCACTGCCCAGCTACCAGCCCCACAATGCGCCATCACCCAAGGTTAAAAAACCTGTACAGGGCTTTGCCAAACGTGAAGTGCGCAACGTCTCCTCCGGCAAGCAGACCATCGAGGCCGCCATTGACCTGCATGGCCTCACCCAGCGCGAAGCCGAAACGGCGCTCAAAACCTTCATCAAGCGCGCCCATAACGACGGCAAACGCCTCGCCCTTGTCATCACCGGCAAAGGCCAACGCCGCCACGCCCGGGATCGCGGCTTTGAATATGGCGAACCTGAACCCGGCGTCCTCCGCCGCAACGTCCCCTTATGGCTCGACGACATGCCCACCGAAGTCATCAGCTACGGCCCCGCCCACAAAAAACACGGCGGCGATGGTGCTTTGTATGTAAGGCTGAGACGACGGAAAAATAAATAAAAAGAGTCAGTTAACGAATGTGGGAATCATTGTCGCCGTGACTGGACTCCATTTATACGACTCACTTAAATATAAAAAAGCACCGGTGCGTGAACACCGGTGCCTAAATTGTTTCAATCGGATATTCCCGACCAAAACAACTAACGATTTGAATCTTTGCATGTCACGCGTCGCAGATCAACGATCGGGAATATCCACCTCCACAGGAAAAAAGGTGGTCAGTATGATATCGAAGATTACAACTGCGATTGAGAAGGGATACGTCCTATCAATCTTTTATGATGGCGGATACCGCGAAATTGAACCCCATGCGTTGGGGTATACTAGGGCAGGCAACTTAGCCTTACGAGGGTATCAGCGGAATGGTTACAGCCGATCAGGCAAGTGTCCTGACTGGAAATTATTACGGATCAATCGCGCTGGTGATCTTAGCTCGGATCCGGACACCTCGTTTACAACACGGCCGGAATACAAAATGAACGACCGGCACCTTCCTCAAATCATTGCACAACGAATAAAAAAATAAAGCCAAGCCCGCCCGCAGGGCCGCCCCAAGGGCGGGCTTGTCGATATTCAACCCGGATGAAAGTACACCGAGCGAAGCGAGGGACTTTCATCCGAGATCACAAAATAAATTTGCTTAAATCGCTGTTCTTCGCCAGATCGCCGATATTCTTCTGCACGAAATCACCATCAATCTTCACGGTCTCGCCGTCCATGTCTGAGGCGTTGAAGCTGATCTCATCCAGCACCCGCTCCATCACTGTCATCAGCCGCCGCGCGCCGATATTCTCGACATTGGCATTCACCGCCACCGCAATGTCCGCCAGCGCGTCAATCGCATCGTCGGTAAAATCAAGCGTCACGCCCTCGGTTTTCATCAAGGCGGTATATTGATTAATGAGGCTGGCCTTGGGTTCCGTCAGAATCCGCTTGAAGTCATTGCGCTCGAGGGCACGCAGCTCCACGCGGATCGGCAACCGGCCTTGTAGCTCCGGCAGCAGGTCTGAGGGCTTGGCGATATGAAACGCGCCAGAGGCAATGAAAAGAATATGGTCAGATTTCACCGGGCCATATTTGGTGGAAACGGTTGTGCCTTCGATCAGCGGCAGCAGATCGCGCTGCACGCCTTCACGGTTCACGTCACCGCCCCGCTCCTGCCGGGCGCAGATTTTGTCGATCTCATCGAGAAAAACAATGCCGTCATTTTCCGTCAGGTGAATGGCGTCCTGCACAATGCTGTCATCATCGATCAGCTTGTCAGATTCTTCGGCGATCAGCAGCTCATAACTGTCGCGCACAGAGGTCCGCTTGGTTTTCATCTGGCCCTGAAACGCCTTGCCGAACATGTCGCCAATGTTGATCATGCCAACCTGAGCGCCAGGCATACCGGGAATCTCAAAAGACGGCATGCCGCCCGGCGTGTCCGCCACCTGTACATCGATCTCTTTTTCATCAAGCTCACCGTCGCGCAGCTTGCGGCGGAAATTCTCGCGCGTCTCCGGCTTGGCATCATTGCCGACCAGCGCATCAAGCACCCGCTCCTCGGCGTTGACATGCGCTTTCGCCTGCACTTCCTTGCGTTTTTCGTCGCGTATGAGACTGATGCCGGCCTCCACGAGGTCACGAACAATCTGGTCAACATCCCGGCCGACATAGCCTATCTCGGTAAATTTTGTCGCCTCAACCTTGATAAAAGGCGCATTCGCCAGCTTGGCAAGCCGCCGCGAAATCTCGGTTTTACCAACGCCGGTCGGGCCAATCATCAGGATATTCTTTGGCAGCACTTCCTCGCGCATATGGTCATCAAGTTGCTTGCGGCGCCAGCGGTTGCGCAGCGCAATGGCCACCGCCCGCTTGGCTTGCGCCTGGCCAATAATATGGTGGTCGAGCTCGGATACAATTTCACGCGGGGAAAAATAACTACTCATAATTTTTGTATCGGTCCTTTAAAAACAAAAAAATATCAGATCACCCGTTGAGTGATCGTCGGCGCGGTTATCCTTACTCAGTGACAGGCGGCAGCTTGCGCCAGATGCCCGCCTCTGGTAGCAGCGAGAAGAGCCCCCGCCGCAGCCGGTACCAGCCCGTGCCCAGCGTCAGGATCAACCCGGCGATGAGAATGAGCGTGACAACCAGCGCCACATTGCCCTCAATATCGAATTTATAAATGATATAGCCGAGCGCCATCGCCGCATAACCAAGCGAAGAAATCAGCAGCGCCCGCCGGTCGATGATCAGCGCAGCAATCGAGAACAGCACAAACACGCCAAGCACCAGCACCACCATCAGATTGGCGCTTGCCTCCGGGCTGTCATTGCCGCTCGAGATAATCGGCTGCAGAATATTCCACAACACAGAATGGGTGATGATCGGCGCCGCCAGCAGATGCAGCCAGAAACCATGGTCGCTTGTGCGCTGGGTGCGCAGCGGATCCTGAGCATCAAAATACATCGCCACCGCAAATATCGCCAGCCCGATCGCCAATGTGACCCAGCGCAGATAGGGCGCAACCTCGGCGCTGCCAAAGGCCAGCATCACTGCCGCGATGAGGGTAACCCCGATGCCGCAGGCCACCAGCAGCAGCGAGAATGGCAGGCGGAACCGCCAGAAAAACAAGCCCATCGCCGCCGTGACAGCCGCCGCGACAACCAAGGTACCGCGCCCGCCCTCCGGACTGGAGCCGGCGAGCCGCGCCCCATCCATGGCGAAAATTTCCCAGCCCAGCATAAAACCCTTGCTGGTAAAATAGGAGAACAGCAGCGCGATGATAATCGAGGGAAAATTAATCCGCCTTATGCCGGTGATCCACTCGGCCAGCAGCCAGAAAACCACCGCACTGCCAAGCAGCGCGACAAGATGAGCAACCGGCGCCTGATAACCAACCATGTCGGAGGCAAAACTCAGCGCATAGCCAAGGATCGCCACACCAAGCCCGATGAAAATGTCATTGAAACTACGAAAAAACCGCGGTGCCTCATCCCGTGCCACCGCGCCGGAAGCAGCAGAAGTTTCGCCGCTCGCCAGCTCAACAAGTTTGTCCCGCTGCGCCACTGTGATAATGCCAGCATCAACGCCTTTGGCCAGATGCGTCTCATTGAACATCATCAAGGCTCTCCAAAATCAGATTGTTGTTGGTGTAAACGCAGATTTCAGCGGCGATCTTCATCGCCCGCCGGGCAATTTCCTCGGCTGTCATATCCTGATCCATCAGTGCCTTGGCAGCAGAGAGCGCAAAATTGCCGCCAGAGCCAATGGCCATAATGCCTTCTTCCGGCTCCAGCACATCGCCGGTGCCGGTTAAAACAAGCGTCGTGGATTTATCGGCGACAATCATCATCGCCTCGAGCTGGCGCAGATAGCGGTCGGTCCGCCAGTCCTTCGCCATTTCAACGGCAGCGCGCATCAGCTGCCCGGGATACTGCTCGAGCTTGCCCTCAAGCCGCTCAAAGAGAGTAAAAGCATCAGCGGTGGCACCAGCAAAGCCGGCGATCACCCCGGCGCTACCCAGCGGGCGCACCTTGCGGGCGTTGCCCTTGATGACAGTCTGGCCAAGGCTGACCTGACCGTCACCGGCGATGACAACCTTGCCGCCCTTGCGCACAGTGATAATCGTGGTGCCCCGCCATCCCGTTGGGTCGCTCCTGCTCATAAACTCAAATGCCTCATGCTGGTGTCTTGTTCCCGACAGATATTGGATGGAAATGCGGCAAGGTCAAGGGTTGAGCCCGTGAAAAGCATAATGGCGGCGGGCTTTGCCCTCTCTCGGGCGCGCGCTGGGTGATAGCGGCAACGCTCCCGACAAGACGACCGCCGCCGCTTGACAAAACCGGCCTGATGAATGAATAACGCAATGATTAAAGGAAGCTAGCCCAAGGCTTTAACCTGGTTTCATGGCCATTTACGGCTCTCGCCAGCAGCAGAACACACGCTTTCTTCATTATATACAGCTAAACTAACCGCCTGATACGGCACGGAAGCGGAGAGACGATATGCGGTCAGCCACCGTTGAGCGAAAAACCAATGAAACGGCCATCAAGGCCAGCATCACCATCGATGGCAGCGGTCAGTTTGATATGAAAACCGGCATTGGCTTTCTCGATCATATGCTGGAGCAGCTCGCCCGCCACTCGCTGATGGATATAAGCCTTGAATGCGATGGCGACCTGCATGTCGACCAGCACCACAGCACAGAAGATAGCGGCATCGCCCTCGGCCAGGCCTTCTCAAAGGCACTGGGTGATAAAAAAGGCATCACCCGCTACGGCTCCTGCGACCTCGCCATGGACGAGACTCTGACCCGCTGCGCGCTCGACATTTCCGGCCGGCCTTATCTCATCTGGAATGTCAGCTTCAACCGCGACAAAGTCGGCGACATGGACACCGAGCTGTTCCGCGAATTCTTTCAGGCCTTCTCCCAGCATGCCGGCATCACGCTGCACATGAACAATGATTATGGTGAAAACAACCACCACATCATCGAGACCTGCTTCAAGGCGCTGGCCCGCGCCCTGCGCGTCGCAGTGAGCATCGACGAAGCGCAAAAAGACCGCATCCCCTCCACCAAAGGCACGCTTTAAGACGCGTTAACACTGTCCCGATGCCCTTAAAACCCGCCTTGGCGATTTCATATTTGCGCGGTATGATCCACCCCTAAAACAGGCGAATGGCCTAAAACTAGCGATGGATTGTGCGGCAGAAATCGGCACACGGCGCAACACAGCGAAACCAGCGCGGTTGCTGGTGGGCAATCTGAAGCGCAAACGTAAGAGTCAGCGGTTGCTGGTGGGCAATCTGAAGCGCTAAAAAACCGCCCAAGCGGAGGCCGGTGTCGAGCTGCTCAGCGCTTGACGTACGAAGAAGGAAGCCAGCCCACCGGGCTGGCGAACATGGCGGAGCGCCAGCATAGCCCGGCCAGCGCGGTTGTTGGTGGGCAATCTAAAGCGCCAAAAAAGCCCCGCCCAATCGGAGGCGCGGGAGCTCCGCTCCCGTAATAGCCGTGAGATATATGATGAAAACCTACACCATCCAGTCCCCACCTGAAGACGACCGCAGCTACACCGAGCGCGCGGTTGACTATATATTCCTGCGCGAAGGGTTTAGTTTCTGGGCGGCGCTGTTTGGCCCCTTCTGGACGTTGGTCAATCGCCTGTGGCTTGAGGCCGCCGCTCATTTCATTCTTTATTTTGGTGGCCTGGCCATTTTGGGTTATGTCGGCTTTACCCCGGGCGCAGCAGGTTTCTTCGCCTTCATGGCCAACCTGCTGTTTGCCCTCTTTGCCTATGACATCCAGCGCTTCCACTACAGCCGCAAGGGCTACAAGATGGTCGGGGTGGTTAACGGCAAGTCAAAAGATGATTGCGAAGCCCGCTTCTTCCGTCGTAAAGATGAGCCACCCCGCCTGCATCTGGCGGATATTTAAAATTTTTGAATTAATTATATAGCCCTCCGGCGTACCAGGCCCGGTTGCTGGTGGGCAACTGAAGGGCCAACAAAAAACCCCGGTTGCGGTTAATTAATAAGAGTAAGCCAAGGCCGAATTTCCAAATCATCCGTAAAAGAGACTTTTATGACCTGTGTCATCATCGACTATGGCTCCGGCAATCTCCATTCCGCACAAAAATCATTTGAGCGCGCCGCCAATGAGGCCGGCCAAAAGAGTGAGGAGATCAAACCCATCATCCTCACCAACGATCCAGAGACCATTGCCAGCGCCGACCATATCGTCCTGCCCGGCGTCGGTGCCTATGCCGATTGCCTGCAAGGTCTGGAGGCCATCGACGGGCTGCGCGAAGCACTGGAAGAAGCGGTGCTCGAAAAACAACGCCCCTTTCTAGGCATCTGCGTCGGTATGCAACTGATGAGTACAGAGGGCCATGAGCACGGCATCACCAAGGGGCTGGATTGGATCAAAGGCAAAGTTGTGCCCATCAAGCCGGATGACCCGACCCTGAAAATCCCCCACATGGGCTGGAACACTTTATTACGGCCCTTCGGTTGCCCACCAGCAACTGGGCCTGGTACGCCGGAGGATTCAGGGTCTACCCCGGCTCCGCATCCCTTGCTGGATGGTATCGAACTCGGTGCTGCCGGGCTGCACGCCTATTTCGTTCATAGCTATCACTTCGAGGTCGAGGACGAGGCGCACCGGCTTGCCACCACGGATTACGGCGGGCCCATCACCGCCATGGTCGGCCGCGACAACATCGTCGGCACCCAGTTCCACCCCGAAAAAAGCCAGACGCTGGGCCTGAAGTTGATCAGCAATTTTCTAGAATGGCGGCCCTAATCTCAGCCAGTCATTGCACATCGCCCCATTCCCGGCTATGAAAACGGCCAATCCAAAACTCACCAGCAAAAGTCAGGCTAGCCCCGTGATCCTCTTCCCCGCCATTGACCTCAAAGACGGCCAGTGCGTCCGCCTCATCAAAGGTGAGATGGACAAGGCCACGGTTTTTAACGACAGCCCGGCCAATCAGGCCAAAGCCTTTGAAGATCAGGGCTTCGACTATCTCCACATTGTCGATCTCAATGGCGCCTTCGCGGGCGAGCCGGTCAATGCCGGTGCGGTTGAGGAAATCCTCAAAGCCATCACCATCCCGGCCCAGCTCGGCGGCGGCATCCGTGATCTTGAAACCATCGCCATGTGGCTCGACAAAGGCATCGCCCGTGTCATCCTCGGCACCGTCGCGGTTAAAGATCCCGACCTTGTCATCGAAGCCTGCAAACAATTCCCCGGCCAGATCGCCGTCGGCATCGACGCCAAAGACGGCTTCGTCGCCGTTGAAGGCTGGGCCGAAACATCCGAGCTCAGCGCCATCGAGCTTGCCCAAAAATTCGAAGACGCTGGCGTCGCCGCCATCATCTACACTGATATTTCCAGAGACGGCATCCTGACCGGGCTCAATCTTGAAGCCACAACGGAGCTGGCAAACGCCGTCTCTATCCCTGTCATCGCATCGGGCGGCCTTGCCTCCATTGACGACATCAAAGCGCTAAAAAAACCGGAAAACGCTATTCTTGAAGGCGCCATCTCCGGCCGGGCCCTCTATGATGGACGCCTCGACCCGGCCGAGGCCTTAGCCCTGCTGAAGGGCTAACGAGCCAGCAGGTCTCAATGCCATGCGCCTCGCCTTTAAGCCACTTTCCGATAATCAGTTATTCTGATAAGAGAGGCAAAAGCGTTTTTAAATGAACAAGATAGCCACCCATGCTTAAAACAAGAGTCATACCCTGCCTTGACGTAAAGGACGGCCGCGTTGTCAAAGGCGTCAACTTTGTTGACCTCATCGACGCAGGCGACCCGGTCGAGGCCGCCAAGGCCTATGACGCTGCCGGTGCTGACGAACTTTGCTTTCTTGACATCACCGCTTCTTCTGACAACCGCGAGACCATTTACGACGTCGTCCAGCGCACCGCAGAAAACTGCTTCATGCCCCTCACCGTCGGCGGCGGCGTCCGCGAAGTGGCCGACATCCGCAAGCTGCTCGAGGCCGGCGCTGACAAGGTCTCCATCAACACCGCCGCCATTAACAACCGCGATCTCGTCAATGCCGCAGCCAACAAATTTGGCGCCCAGTGCATTGTCATCGCGCTAGACGCCAAAACAGTCTCGGCCCCCCATGAGCCACTGCGCTGGGAGCTGTTCACCCATGGCGGGCGCAAACCGACCGGCATAGACGCTGTTGAATACGCCCGTGATGTTGTCGCCAGAGGCGCCGGCGAAATCCTCCTCACCTCCATGGACAGGGACGGCACCAGAGAAGGCTTCAACATCCCGCTGACCAAAGCGGTGGCAGACGCGGTCTCCGTGCCGGTGATCGCCTCTGGCGGTGTCGGCACCCTTGATCACCTGGTTGAAGGCGTCGCCCAGGGTCACGCCAGCGCGGTGCTCGCCGCCTCCATTTTCCATTTCGGAGACTATACAATCGGCGAAGCAAAGCGTTATATGGCAGAAAAAGGCTTGAATATGCGCCTGGATGGCGTCGCCGCTTAGCAAAATCCCCGACACAGGACGTCTTACGACAGGCAATTTCACCCATGACCGCATCGACACTCACCGAGCTGGCCGCCATCATCAAGGAGCGCCGCAGCTCGACGGCAGAAAAATCCTACACAAAATCCCTCATCGAGGCCGGCACCATCAAATGCGCCAAAAAACTCGGCGAAGAAGCGGTGGAGACCGTCATCGCAGCGGTTGCTGAAGATGACAACGCCCTGCGTGAGGAAGCGGCCGATCTCATCTATCACCTCCTCGTGCTGCTTGAGCAGAAGAACATCACCCTCAAAGAGGTCGAGGATGTACTTGCCGCACGTATGGGTTTATCCGGTCATGAGGAAAAGGCCGCGCGCAGCGAATAACGGCGAACATGTCGCGATCCCGCACCAGGAAGTTGCACCATGGACAAATCAGTCGAACTTCACAAATCACCCTACCTGATCATGACGCGAGAGGAATGGGCCGCCCAGCGGCGGGGCACGCCCATGACCCTCAGCGCCGATGATGTCGCCCGGCTCGGCGGCCTCTCTGAGCGCTTGTCGACCAATGAAGTTGAGGAAATTTACCTGCCGCTCTCGCGTCTGTTGAGCCTTTATGTCTCCGCCGCCCAGGAGCTTCATCTGGTCACCAGCCGCTTCCTCGGCAAAAGCGAGCAAAAGGTCCCCTTCATCATCGGCATCGCCGGCTCTGTTGCCTGCGGCAAAAGCACAACCGCCCGCGTTATGAAAGCGCTGCTTGCCCGCTGGCCTGGCCACCCCCATGTCGATCTCTTGTCAACAGATGGATTTTTGCTGCCCAACAAGGTGCTGCAAGAGCGCAACATCATGAACCGCAAGGGCTTCCCGGAAAGTTTCGACACCGCCCGGCTGCTACGCTTTCTGGCAGACATAAAATCCGGCGAGCCAAATGTGCAGGCGCCGGTCTACTCCCACTTTGCCTATGACATTCTGGAAAATCAGTACGTCACCTTCGATCGGCCAGACATCCTCATCGTGGAGGGGCTGAATGTGCTGCAACCGGCCCGCATGCCAAAAAGCGGCAGCGCCATTCCCTTTGTGTCGGATTTTTTCGATGTCTCGCTCTATATCGACGCCGCCACCATCGACATCGAGCAATGGTATATCGAGCGCTTCTGGCGCCTGCGGGAGACCGCCTTCGTTGACCCGGCGGCCTACTTCCATCGCTATGCCTTGCTGAAAGACGAAGAGGTCACCGCCACCGCCCGCAACATCTGGCGCGGCATCAACCTGCGCAATCTGGAGAAGAACATCCTCCCAACCCGCCAGCGGGCCGACCTGATCCTGCGCAAGCACAAGTCCCACGCCGTCGAAGCGGTCATGCTCAGAAAACTCTGATAGGGTTAAAGGAGGTTATTCGCCTTGGCGATTGCCTTCAGGTCACCTTCCGGCCGCGCGCCGTAATGCGAGATCACCTCAGCCGCCGCGATCGAGCCGAGTGAGCCGCAGGTATCAAGATTTTTAAAGTTGGTAAAACCATAAAGGAACCCGGCGGCGTAAAGATCACCAGCCCCGGTGGTGTCAACCACATTATCAACCTTGAAACTCGGCACCGCCATGGTCGCATTGCCATGGATGATAAACGAGCCTTCAATGCCCTGCGTCAGCGCTGCCAGTTCAACGTCAGACCGCGAGGCTTCGGCAGCTTCATCAAAGCTGGCCACTTGATAGAGCGATTTGATCTCATCCGCATTGGCAAACAGCACATCAACATGCTTGCGGATAAATCTCATGAAATCATCCCGGTGCCGCTCAACGCAAAAAGCGTCCGAAAGCGAAAGTGAAACCCGGTGCCCGGCGGCCTTGGCAATCTCAGCCGCTTTGAAAAACGCCTCTTTAGCCTCAGGCCGATCAAACAAATAGCCCTCGAGATATGTGACCTTGGCAGATTTGATCAGCCCCTCGTCGAGATGGTCTGGCGACAGCTCGGCGCAGGCACCAAGGAATGTGGTCATTGTCCGCTCACCATCGGGTGTCACAAACACCAGGCAGCGGGCGGTTGGCGTCTCGCCGCCAGCAAAGGCGGTGTCGAATTTCACGCCGATGGCGTTCAGGTCATGCTTAAAAATCTTGCCGAACTGGTCATTATTGACCACACCGGTAAAAGCCACCTTGCCCCCCAGCGCGCTGATGCCGGCGCAGCTATTGGCCGCCGACCCGCCCGAGATCTCGACAGCCGGGCCCATCGCGCCATAAAGCCGGTCAGCGTCTTCAGCTGTGATCAGTTGCATATGCCCTTTTGGCAGGTTCAAATCGGTCAACAATTGGTCATCGCAGCGCGCGATGATATCGACAACAGCATTTCCAATTCCAATCACATCAAGTTCGGACATATACCCTCATTTCGAGCCCCTTGGCTCATATCAGCTATAATTTATCTTCCCGTTGCGGCTGATTTGTTGACATTTAGCAGCCATTGTCAACCGCCCTGATGGCACAAATTCGCAAATTGCCTCAGCAATAGGCAGTGCCACCCTCAGGCGACGGTTTTTTGTTTAAAATTGCACACATCCGCGATGTTACAGCGATAGCAAAGCGGTTTCCGCGCCTTGCAGATGTAGCGCCCATGCAGAATGAGCCAGTGATGCGCATGCTGCAAAAACCGCGGCGGAACCCGCTTTTCCAGCTTCAACTCCACCGCCAGCACATCCTTGCCCGGCGCCAGCCCGGTGCGGTTGGAGACGCGGAAAATATGCGTATCAACGGCAATGGTCGGCGCGCCAAACGCCACATTCATCACCACATTGGCGGTCTTGCGCCCAACGCCGGGCAGCCGCATCAAGTCCTCCCGTGTCGCTGGCACCTCGCCATCAAATTCATCGAGCAGCAATGCAGAAAGCGCCATCACATTTTTTGCCTTGTTGCGATAAAGCCCGATGGTGCGGATGTGGCCGATGAGCGCCTCCTCACCCAGTGCCAGCATTTTCGCCGGCGTGTCCGCCAGTTTAAAAAGCTCAGCCGTTGCCTTATTCACCCCGACATCCGTCGCCTGGGCAGAGAGCGCCACCGCAACCACCAGCGTGTAGGGGTTGGTGTAATTCAGCTCGGTCTGCGGCACCGGCGCTTCGCCAGAGAGCCGCTCGAACAGCGTTTCAACCTGGTCAGCAGTGAGTTGTTTTGAGGGCATGCAATGGTCCGGTGGAAGGCAGGTTAAAGTTATAAACGGCGCAAAAAAGCAATCGCCTGCCATCTTGCAAGCAACATAGAAGCGAATATACTGACAACCATGACCAAAAACACAAGCTCCAACCCCGAAAATTCCGCCGTTAGCGACAGGGAATTTCAGTTTTCGGCGCTCTTGACGCCGCATCGCTCCTTGAGCCCGCGCGGCTTTTTGATTTTCATGGGGTTGATCAGCCTTATCTGCTTTGGCATGGGCCTCGCCTTCATGCTGATTGGCGCCTGGCCGGTCATGGGCTTCATGGGGCTTGATGTTGTGCTGATCTACTGGGCCTTCAAGCGAAACTATCACGATGCCAAAATATTTGAGTCCATCACCCTAACCGCATCAGAGCTGGAGATTGAACGGGTCTACCCCTCTGGCCGCCGCCAGTCCTGGCAGTTTAACCCCTTCTGGGTGCGCGTCGGGTTGATCGAGCATTCAAGCGGCGCCACAAAAATGCAGCTCACCTCCCACGGCAAAAGTCTCACCTTTGGCAGCTTCCTCTCTGATCATGAGCGGCGCGAATTTACCGCCGTGCTCCAGCGGGAAATTCACCACGCCAGAACCAGCCTGAAGCCATCAGGTGGCGGCGCCATCACGGCCCTTTAATTTTCCTAAGAGAAAGATGAAATGGGCATTTTGGCCTGCCCCTGCCACGTGGCAATTCTGGCCCTGACGCATGGCACTCCTGGCCTAGTTCAGCGGCTCTTTTTCAAACAGGCCCCAGATCTGCTTTTGAGGAATCCAGCCTTTGAGCTGGTCATTCACCGCAATATGACACCATGACCCGGTGCATTTGATAACATGGCCGATCACCCCCTTGCCCAGCCGGGCAATCGCTCTGTCATCGGCCGAGGCCCCGTCATAAAGCGAAAAATACTCCAGCCCCATATCATTTGGATTGCGTGTCACCGCGGTGCGCCGGCGCGACAATAGCCCGTAATATATCCAGCCCTTCGACCCGGCCTGATCCTCAATCTCCCGCCACTCTTCATATTCCGAGACAACTTTGACCGGCAGGCCAAGCTTTTTAAAAACCCAGAGGATCTTATGGTCGCGCCCCGGCCCCCGCCGGACATTGACTTCATCCGCCTTCAGGCTGAGATAGCGCGGCACCGGCTCTCCGCTCGGGCCGATCGCCCGCTCAACGGCAGCGGCTGGCGGCGCGATTGTCCAGCCGCCTGCCAGCCAGAAAGCGGCAATCATAGCCAATGCTGCGGAAGAGAAAAAGCGCATGAAAAGCATAAAAACCCGGTGCTGTTATATGAGTAAAATCGTTAACGACTGTAGGGCTTGACCTTGAAAAATCGGGCCGCAGCCCCTCTTGATAGGGGGACTCTCAGCCGCCGGCCAGCCAGCCCTTATTGACCTGAGAATAATGACATCTTTGCGGCCATTCAAGCAGCCATCATGCTTTCCCAACCAGCGACTTTGCCAGCGCCGCTCCCCATCCACAATTCACACCCCCATGGCGCAATTGTTGGATTATGCCATTCCTCAAACCGCCTCAATTTGTTACAACAACATCTGGTCACCAATGCCAAGAGGGACAATCTATGAGCCAGGACCCGTTAGTCATCGTCACGCGCAAGCTGCCGGAGAGCATCGAGTCGCGCATGGGCGAGCTGTTCAACACACGCTTAAACCCGACAGACCAGCCCATGGACAAGCAGGCATTGAAAGAGGCAATGGCCGCCGCCGACATTCTCGTCCCCACCGTCACAGATAAAATCGACGCAGAGCTGATTGGCTGCGCCAGTAAAAACCTCAAGCTCATCGCCAACTTTGGCACCGGCGTCGACAACATCGACCTTGATGCCGCCCAGCAGGCTGGCATCACCGTCACCAACACCCCCGGCGTGTTGACAGAAGACACCGCCGACATGACCATGGCGCTCATGCTCGCCGTGCCCCGCCGCCTGCTTGAGGGCGCGATTTTTCTCAATGACCCGCAGAACAAATGGGGTGGCTGGTCGCCAACCTGGATGCTGGGTCACCGGCTGCAAGGCAAGTCGCTCGGCATCATCGGCATGGGCCGCATTGGCCAGGCTGTGGCGCGCCGGGCCAAGGCCTTCGGGCTTAAAATCAATTATCACAACCGCCGCCCCATCGCCGCCGCCATCGAAATGGAATTAAGCGCCACCTATTATGTAAGCCTCGATCAGATGCTTTCGCGTATGGACATCATCTCGGTCAATTGCCCCTCGACGCCAGCCACCTATCATCTCCTCTCGGCCCGCCGCATAAAATTGTTAAAGCCCACCGCCTTCATCATCAACACGGCCAGGGGTGACATCATTGATGAGGAAGCCCTCGCCACCGCAATCGAAGACGGCGCCATCGCCGGGGCCGGTCTTGATGTGTTTGAGCATGAGCCAGAGATCGACACCCGCCTCCTGCATAACGACCGCGTCGTTGCCTTGCCGCATATGAGTTCCGCCACATTGGAGAGCCGCATCGACATGGGCGAAAAGGTGATGATCAACATCAAGGCCTTCGTTGATAACCACGCCCCGCCGGACAGAGTGTTTCCTTTAAGCCGCACTTTAAAGACCAACGCTTAAAAAACTGAACATTATTTAATAAATTTGGCCCGCATCCGCAAAACCGCCAAATTTCCGCCGCGCAATGGCCCCTCAACGCTGCCAGCTCCAAAGCTGCAGTCAAACAAAATCGAGGTAAATCCAATGCGCGCTATCAACAAACTCTTCGCCGCGCTGGCCGGGCTCACTGCCATTTCCATGCAAGTCTTTGCCGTGTCAGCCCATGCCAGCGATATAACCATCCGCACTGAACTTGGCAAAGATGCCTACTACACCGGTGCCGATGACAAAACCTATCTCCGCATCGACCTTGAAGGCGCCCGCCACCGCGACGCACCGCGCACGCCGGTCAACATCGCCATCGTCATTGACAAATCCGGCTCAATGAATGGCGGTAAAATCGCCCAGGCGAAAGAGGCCGCCATCATGGCCGTCGAGCGCCTCGGCCGCGATGATTTCGTCTCCATCATCACCTATAGTGACAAGGTCGATGTCCTCATCCCCTCAACGCGCGTTGCCAACCACACCGAGTTTCGCCATCGCATTCGCTCCATCCGCTCCCATGGCCGCACGGCGCTTTATGCCGGTACCAAACGCGGCATCAATGAACTGGAGGAATTCCTCGATGAAAACCGCGTCAACCGCGTCATCCTGCTCTCCGATGGCCTGGCCAATGTTGGCCCGAGCCAACCGTCCGATCTGGAAGCGCTGGGCCGCATGGCCGCCGGCAAAGGCATATCCATCACCACCATCGGACTTGGCCTTGGCTTCAACGAAGACCTGATGACCAAGCTTGCCTATGCCAGCGATGGCAACCATGCCTTCGTGCGCAATGAGCGCGACCTGGTTGATATTTTCAACAAGGAATTTGGCGATGTCCTCTCCGTCGTCGCGCAGGATGTCGACATCATCATCGAATGCGAGATCGGCTTTGTGCCCCGCCGCGTTCTCGGCCGCGATGCCAAGATTTCAGGTCAGAAAATCCGCCTGAACATGAACCAGCTTTATGCCGCCCAGGAAAAGCACATCATCGTCGAGATCGAGGTTACCGGTCGGGCGCGCCCTGGCAAATCGCCTCTGGCCGATGTCATTGTTGACTATCGCTCCATGAAGCAAAAATCACGGCAGAAGGTCCAACGCCGCGCCAGCATCAATTTCACTGACGAGAAATCCCGCGCCGACCGCAGCATCAACAAACGCGTGATGAGCGGCGTCATCGAGCAGATCGCCACCGCCCGCAATGAACGCGCTGTAACCCTGCGCGACAAGGGCAAGGTCGAAGAAGCCCGCAAGGTGCTGCAGGACAACGCCGCTTACCTGCGTGAAGAGGCACAAAATCTTGGCGGCGATTTTGCGCCAACGCTGAACGAGTTGGCCAAGAAAAACAAAATGGATTCTGAAAATCTTGAGGGCGGCAAATGGACCGCCTCCCGCAAGGAAATGAAGGCCCGCCAATACAAGCAGAAAACCCAGCAGTCCTACTAAACTTTGCCGCCAAGTTTTCTCAAATAAAAAACGGGGCCCCATGCGATCCAGCATTTGGGGCCCCGCTTATATTGGGGCTCGTCTTTTTTATCGTAGCGGCTAGCAGACGATTGCCGCCCGCCAACAGACCCGGCATAGGACCGGGCCGAAAAATCAGACGATTAATTATCTTGTGAAAGGTTAAATGCCTACCCGGCGGCAGTTCAGTTGTTTGGATCTGCCGGGGTTTCCACGGTTGTCTCTGGTGTCGTTTTATACATGTCACCAACATCAACGCCGTGCGGATAATAAGTCCAGCCAATAAACAGCAGGCCAAACAGAATGGCAGAGAGAATGGCACCCGTAACAGGATTGCCGTTAAAAATTACATTGATAAAGTTGCCAACCAGCGTCGCAACCAGCACCAATACAGAATAAGTAATCACGGTCACCCAATTGACCTGAGACCAATCAATAAAATCCATTGCTAAAAACTCCTTCCAGATTTCCCTCATTAGCACATGATCTTATGTCACCCTTGTGAAGTTGTCACACGCTTTTCCGGGTATAAACCGACAATTAGCCAGGCTTTAAGCTTTCGTGGTATATTTTCACCACACCGTTTATCGAGCGGTTTTGGGTCATAAGGGGCACCGGAATGGCGGCTAAATACCGCTGAAAACCAGCATTTTCAACAGTCCATTTTCCGCGCAGTGGCACTCCAAACACGCAGATCAAAATTGACCCCGCCGCCATTCTATGGAAAAACTCCGCCCGGATGCTTATTTTTAAAAATGAGCCACTTGCGCGCCGCAACCAGACATCCACATTTCGGCTTCGGCCAGGGCTAGCGTGCCATCAGCTTGCCAGCTTAAAATAACAGATTAAATTGCCAGGAAATCCCATTGAGCAACCTAAAGATACTCGAGACAATCCATTTGCCAACCGATCATGGCAATTTCACAATGTCGATCATTTCCTATGGCGATAATCAGCAGCATATCGTCCTTGAGCGCAGCGAAGACCCGGGCGTAACTCCCCTCGTCCGCATCCATTCCGAATGCATGACAGGCGACATTTTTTTCCTCCCACCGCTGCGATTGCGGCGAACAGCTTGAAAAATCTCTCGGCATCATCGGCGCCGCAAGCCACGGCTTTATTTTCTACCTGCGCCAGGAAGGGCGCGGCATTGGCCTGTTGAACAAGATGAAGAGTTACAATCTGCAAGAGCAGGGTTATGACACCATTGAGGCCAATCACATGCTCGGCTTTGAAACCGATTTGCGCGATTATAAAATGGTCGCGGAATATTTGAAAACCCGCGGCATTGGCCATGTCACGCTGATCACCAACAACCCGGAAAAATGCGACGCCCTCTCCTCAGCGGATATCAAGGTGGACCGCCAGCCCATGCCGACCACCACCCGCCAGGAAAATCAGAAATACAAAGACGCCAAGGTCAAGAAGATGGGCCATTTCGGCCATTGAGCATGGCGCAGCCCGCCCGCTTCTCCGCCGAGATCTAGCGCACGCGCTCCGCGTGATTATCCCATTGATAGGCGGTCGTCTCAGTCGGCAGGTCACCAGCACCTTTAAGGGGCCGGCCCACCGCCACCAGCCCGGCGCCGCTGGTCAGCAAAAACCCGCCGCGCTGCCGCGCCCCGGCCACACCGCAGCCATCCATAAGCCGCTTGCGCCAGAAACTCCCCATCCCGCGCCTGCCAGTTGGTGATCATATTGCCGCGTGGGGCAGAGAGCCGCAATCACCTCCCCTTCAGGATCAACCGCGACCGAGCCAACATAATTTTTCATCGCCCGCTGTATTGGCTCCGGCGCGAAAGCCAGCTTCACTTCACCGCCCCGGTCATGGAAGCCCATCAGCGCGGGCTGCTCAAATTTGTCGCCCTTGAACTGGCAACCAAACACCACCCTGTTCCGCCCGGCTACCGCCAGGTGGCGAATTGAAAGCTGATGCAGCTCTTTCGGCAAAATCTGCTTTTCAACCAGATCGCCGTGGCGGCGGTTGGCGTAAACAAGCGAGGTTTCCATCTCCAGCAGGTTGAGCATGGTGCCGCCCGGTCTCGGGCGTTGTCTCACATGCCGCCATTGGCGACATTACTAACATCGTCTCACCATCGAGCAGCAACGCCCGCGGCATCACCGCGGCCCGATGCCATAGAGGTAAACTCACCGATCTGCCGGTAGCCGGCGCCGGCATCACGAACGCCGATCACCCCGGCACCATTCTCATAATCATTTTCCGTCGTATAAAGCAGCCGCCCGTCTGGCGAGAAAACGCCATGCCCGTAAAAATGCCGGTTCGGCGCCGCAAAAAATTCAACCGGAGGAACTTTTGCATTGGCCGTAAAGGCAATCGCAAACCGGCCCGGCCGGCGGGCAAAAACCACGACTTCGCTGCCGCCAGGCCGCACCGCCACATCATGGCCGCGCTCCGGCAACGGGATCGCCCGTACATCGCCATGGAGGGTAAACAGCGCGGCGGAATAGCCGCCGCTTTGCTCCCGCCGCGCCGCCGCAAATAGCGCGTCATCATAATCTTTAGAGCCCGACCCTGCCGCCGCAAGCGCCGTGGCTTTCAGGCTGGCGCCGCCACTGGCCAGCAGCCCGGCCCCGCCTTGTAAAAATTGTCGCCGGTTAATCACCATCGGACGCATTGAACCCCATTGGCAAATCCGCCTCGACCGCAAAATTACGCGCAAAGCCGGCATTGAGGTGGTTCACCGATTTCATCAATTCGATAAACGCCGCCCGGCTGTCATCGCCCCGCAGCACGCCCTCTATAGGAAGCGCCCGGTTGCCCAGTTTAAAGCGGTCAAAGGTGGCGTATTTTTTTTGATAAACCTTGTCGACATAGCGCGCCAGATCAACCGGATTCTTAGGCAGCAAATCACGAAACCCGCTCAACGTCACCAGGTCTTCCACCGCCTCCAGATTGGTGCGGATGACTTTCAGCGCCAGGCCAGCCCGCCAGAAGGCCGCCCGCTTTGGCCGCGCATGCGCGGCATCCCGGCCGAGCAGCGGGTTCATCTTCAGGTCATGCAGTGATTTCAGGCCCACCGTCACCGCCTGATAAAATTCCAGCAACACCTCGGCCCGGTTGCGATAGCGTTTATGGTCCGGTTCCGGGTTAAGCAACGCCTTGACGATCGCTGCATCCGGCTGCCAGCCATCCGAGATCGCTCTCGTCATGGTCGCCACATTGACAGAGATGCCATAGGCATAGCGGCAGCGAAAACTGCGCGGTTGCTCCTTGGCCAGCGTTTCTGCGCCGGTGCCATAAAGCAGGAATTCAAGCGCCGTCAACCCCTGCACGGCGATGCTCTTTTTGGCAAGCGCCTTCGGATCCCAATTCGACTTGTCCTTTTCCTTCAAGATTTTGCGAACCGCTCTGAGGCCGCGGCCCTTGCGGTCCGGCCAGTAGGCAAGCCGCTCCAGCCGGTAATCCTCAAGCGCCGGGCCAAAGCGGATATGCTCAATCGCCGCATAGGACAGCACCGTCTCCTCAAAATACCCGCGAACCCGTTTCAGCCGGTCTTCATCCGGCCCGTTGCATAAGGTTTCAACTGCATTTTTGAGTTTCTCGCCATGATCCGCAAGCCGCTGGTAGCGCGGCCGCACATGCCCATGGATCGCCCGCGAGGCAAGCTGATCCAGAATTTCCTCTTTGCTCAACAGCGGCAGTTTTTTTGCCTCCGCCGCAGCGACGGTATGGGTTGCCCCATCAACCAGAAACAGCCCAACCAGTGGCAGGGCGGCCAAACACAGAACTTTGCAAAGGCGGCGCGAGAATGGTGGCAATCGAAAGCTCCGGTCTGTTAAAATCCACGAAAAATTACGCCCCAAATAGAGTATAAAATGCGGCTAAATTAAAGAAAATAAATGACAATATGAGCTTTGAAGCCCTTCAATTTCCGGTGATGACCACCGCAGATTGCAGGCCCCTCACCAGCATACCGGCCGGCCCCACTGCTCAAAGAGAGCGCAAGAATGCCAGCATCCATTGCCGCTCTTCTTTTGTCAGGGCGAGATAGCGTTGCTGCGCCGCAAGCCCCTCACCGCCATGCCAAAGAATCGCCTCTTCAATCGACCGCGCCCGCCCGTCATGCAGCATAAATTCATGCCCGCTCACTGTTTTCGTCAGCCCGATGCCCCACAAGGGCGGCGTGCGCCACTCCCGGCCAGAGGCAGCGCCCTCAGTCAGTGTATCACCAAGGGCTTCGCCCATATCATGCAGCAACATGTCCGTATAGGGCCAGATCAACTGCCCCTCAAGATGCCGGTTCCCCGGGGATTTACCTGTCGTGAAAGAAGGCCGACTGCGGATGCAAATGAGATTCAATTGCAGAGAACGGCGTTGCTTGAATTGCCCATGCGATTCGCCGCCGAGTCGTTCGTCACAGCCTTCAGCGTATGATGGGGAAGACCCAAGGACCTCGATTTGATGTTGTTCAACGTCTATTAGATCGTCTGGAGCATGGACAGTCCGGTTGGGTTATCCCAATAGATACGGTTGACGTTTGTCAGGAATATGATCGACTCATTTTTTGCAAGAGACAACGGACTTTTGTCATGACTGGAGTCAGGTCTTCTTCATTGAAGTCGTTGAGGTGGGAATTCCTGGAGAAGTGGCTTGGCCTTTAACTGGCCAACGCATGGTCGTTTCGATGAAACATGCTCAGGGAGCAAGTTCGCCCACATAAATTCTTGAGAGATGCATCTTGATGCCGACACGTTTACTCCTGAATTACGACTCCGAAGTTGGATGCCCGGGGATGTGTTTTGCCCCAAAGGTCTGGGAGGACGTCAGAAAAAAACTCCAAGACTTTTTCAGATATCAAGTTACCTCGTTCTCAGCGGGAAAAGTGCCCTTGTTGGTGGCCCCGGAAGGAATTCTTTGGATTGGAGGGTTACGCGAGAGGATGAACGGTTTCAGGTCTCCGCCTCGACTACTATCGGTTGTGATTGCCACATGAACGGTTAACGAGATTTCTTATGGCAGAAATATTTGGAAAACCATTAGTGACGCAAGAAGCGATGCGTGCGCGTATTCGAGAGCTCGGCAAGCAAATTTCCAAGGACTATCAGGGCAAGATCTTAGTCGTAATCGGTGTCTTGAAAGGGTGCCTATGTTTTCTTTGCTGATCTGGTTCGAGTGATTCAATTGCCCATTCAAATTGATTTTCTTATCGCCACTGGAACGAAAAAAGTTGGGCGTCCTCCAAAAACGATCAAAGTTTGGACAGAGTTGACCGAAAAGATTGAGGCGCGGCATGTTTTGCTGGTGGAAGATATTGTAGACTCTGGCCTTACTGCACAATTTTTGGTCTCTCAATTACAGAAACTCAAGCCGGCTTCCGTGGCGATTTGTACCTTATTGAATAAACCGGCCAATCGGAAGATTGAGATTGACGTACAGTATGTCGGGTTTGAAGTTGCGCCAAGCTATATTGTGGGCTATGGATTAGATTTCAAACAAAAATATCGCAATCTTCCCTACCTCGCGCAAATGAATCCGGAACGGATTCAAGAAGGCCCGTAGGATTTGCACGGTTGTCAGTTCTCAAAAATGCATGGTACAATCAATTCGTTGTCTTAGTGACTTTACACTAAGTTCTTAGTCCATTGTTTCTGTCGTTATTGTTAAGGGAGTTGCCCTGAATATGAATTCTCGTGTGAAAAATCTCTTGTTTTGGGTATTTGTCTGCCTCTTCATGATTTTGTTGTTTAATTTATTTACCGTACCCAACCAACACCCTGAAGATCCTGTCATTTTCAGTGAATTTATGGCTCACCTGGAACGAGGTGAAGTTGAAAAGGTTATTATTAAAGAGAATAATATTAGTGCCATTTTGAAGGATGGAAGCCGTATCCATACCTACTCTGTTGAATATCCAGATCTTGTCAAAGCCTTACGAGAAAAATCGGTACAAATCGAAGCCAAGCCACAGGATGATGGGCCGTGGTATATCACATTCCTCCTTTCCTGGGGTCCGTTCATTCTGTTTCTAGGCTTGTGGTTTTTTCTCATGAGGCAGATGCAAGTTGGAGGGAATCGTGCGCTCTCCTTCGGAAAAAGTCGGGCACGGATGTTAACGGAGGATAAGAAGAAAATGACATTTGCTGATGTGGCTGGTGTTGATGAAGCGAAGGAAGAAGTCGTTGAAATCATTGAGTTCCTCAAGGATCCACAAAAATTCCAAAAACTCGGAGGCCGGATCCCCAAGGGGGTTTTGATCGTTGGGCCGCCTGGCACGGGGAAAACGCTACTGGCCAAAGCTATCGCCGGTGAGGCGGGAGTTCCGTTCTTCAGCATCAGTGGGTCGGATTTTGTGGAAATGTTTGTGGGGGTTGGGGCCTCTCGTGTTCGGGATTTATTCGAACAAGGAAAGAAGCATGCCCCTTGTATCATTTTCATTGATGAAATTGATGCCGTCGGCCGGTTGCGGGGAGCAGGCATGGGTGGTGGACATGATGAGCGTGAACAAACACTTAATCAGTTACTGGTTGAAATGGATGGGTTTGATACCACCGAAGGGGTTATTTTGATTGCAGCCACTAATCGACCAGATGTCTTAGATCCTGCATTGTTAAGGCCTGGTCGTTTTGATCGGCAAGTGGTGGTGAATCGGCCAGATGTTCGTGGGCGTGCTGAAATCTTGACTGTGCACACGAAAAAAGTGCCAATTTCTTCAGGGGTAGACCTTGAACAAATCGCCAGGGGTACTCCAGGGTTTTCTGGGGCAGATTTAGAAAATTTGGTGAATGAGGCGGCTTTGTGGGCCGCTCGACTTGATAAAAAATCTGTCGATCAAATTGATTTTGAAAATGCGAAAGATAAGGTGTTGATGGGGGTGGAACGTAAGAGCATGGTGCTGACCGAAGAAGAAAAACGCACGACCGCGTTCCATGAAGCAGGGCATGCGCTTATGGCCATTTTGCTACCAGGGACGGATCCGGTACATAAGGTCACGATTATCCCTCGTGGAAGGGCCCTGGGTATGACCATGCAGTTACCGATTGATGATCGACATAGTTATTCCAAGGAATTTTTGTACAATACGCTCTCTATTCTTTTTGGTGGGCGTGTTGCTGAGGAATTGATTTTTAAAAGTGTGACAACTGGAGCCGGGAATGACATTGAGCGGGCTACTGAATTGGCGAGGAAAATGGTCTGTGAATGGGGCATGAGTGACAAGTTAGGTCCGCTGACCTTTGGGAAAAAAGATGAAGAAGTTTTCCTGGGGCGTGATTTTGGCTCTAAACGAGACTTTAGTGATCAAGTGGCTTTGGAAATCGATAAAGAAGTGAAACGGCTTGTCATGGAATCCTACGAACGAACCACGCGAATGTTGACTGAACATCTTCACACCCTGCGTGCCATTGCCGAAGCTTTGTTGGAAAAGGAGGTATTGGATGGCATTGAAGTCGATCAAATCGTTCAACAATCTTCGTCCCTCGAGCATATTGCGGCAGTCTAACGAGGTCTTCTCCTGCTCCGCTCCCTCCCCCCAAAGACCACAATATAAACCCTTCATTTTTTCGGAATGTCTTGTTGGGCCGTATCAATGAAGCCTCATAGGTTTTCTCAAACGTACATTCTTGAGATTTATTTTTAGTAATTCCTGGATAGCCAAATACTTGTCATATCAGTGATGGCTTTTCAAGAGATTCGATGTCGAGAGAAGACCCTCTCTCTGAGCTCCAAGGTTCTCATTATGGGAATTTTGAACGTGACTCCCGGATTCATTCTCAGATGGCGGGCAGTTTGTTGATCCGGTCATGGCTGTTGATCAGGTGCAGAAGATGATCGCGGAAGGTGCTGACATGATAGATATTGGTGGTGAGTCGACGAGGCCTGGGGCTTCATATGTCAGTGAAGAAGAGGAACTGCAACGAATCCGTCCCATTGTCGAAGCTTTGGGAAAATGTACGGATATTCCCTTATCAATTGATACACGAAAATCCGCTATTGCTCAGGTGGCGTTGGATTATGGGGTGTCAATTGTGAATGATGTCAGTGCATTGCGAGATGATTCCCGTATGGCTAGAGTGGTTAAAGCTTCTGGCGCGGCAGTGGTTCTGATGCACCGACAAGGGCACAGTTACACCATGCAGAATGCTCCTGCCTATGAAGATGTGGTAGGTGAGGTGAGGGACTTTTTATCTCAACGCATTGAAAATGGCTCAATCGATAGGCATTCCTGTTGATCACATTATTATCGATCCCGGAATTGGGTTTGGGAAGTCCTTAAACCATAACCTCAAGCTTTTAGGAAACCTTGATGAATTGCTTCAATTGGGGCGGCCTTTGCTGATTGGTCTCTCGCGTAAGGCATGTATCGGAGAATTAACGGGGAAATCAGTTCGGGAACGTGAGATGGGAAATGCGGCAGCTGTGGCGACAGCAGTATGGCAGGGAGCTCATATTCTGAGGGTGCATGATGTGGCTGCCATGAAAGATGTGATCCACGTCGCTCAAGCTTTGCGAAATTCGTGCGACAAATAAAAGAAACAGTCATGTTGGTATTATTTTAGAGGGATTTTTATGGGACAACTTTTTGGAACAGATGGTGTTAGGGGGGTCGCAAACCTCGACCCCATAACCAGTGAAATGGCCATGAAGTTGGGTCGTGCGGCGGCCTATGTGTTTCGTAAGCGAGAGGGGCGCCATAAAATCATTATAGGAAAAGATACTCGGATTTCCGGGTATATGCTGGAGTCGGCTTTAACGGCGGGATTATGTTCGATGGGGGTGGATGTGCTTCTGGTTGGACCGCTGCCGACACCCGCGATTGCCTTCTTAGCCAGGAGCCTTCGCGCGGACGCTGGAGTGATGATTTCCGCTTCCCATAATCCGTACCAAGATAACGGAATTAAGTTCTTTTCGAATGACGGCATGAAATTGCCGGATGAAATAGAAAAACGAATTGAGGAACTTATTGTATCGAATGAAATTGAACATATTCGTCCTACAGCCGATGCCATTGGCAAAGCGTTTCGTATTGATGATGCCGAAGGGCGATACATAGAATTCGTCAAGCGGTCCTTACCGCGTGAAATGGATTTTCAAAACTTACGAGTTGTGTTGGATTGTGCCAATGGGGCAGGGTATCACGTATTTCCAAAAGTCATTCGTGAATTAGGGGCGAAGGTATGGGTCACGGGGAATGAACCTGATGGCTTGAATATTAATGACGGGTGTGGGGCAGTACATCCAGAACGGCTCCAACAAATGGTCCGTGATCGAAAAGCTGATATCGGAATTGCGTTGGATGGTGACGCGGATCGTGCCATATTTGTCTGTGAACAAGGACATGTCGTCAATGGGGATCATGCTCTGGCCGCCTTCGCCTTAGACCTGAAGCAACAAGGGCGACTCAAGAAGGATACGGTGGTCGGGACGGTCATGAGTAATTTTGGCTTTGACATGTGCATGCGCGAGGCTGGGATTATATTAGTTCGCACAGCCGTGGGTGATCGTTATATCTTAGAACGCATGGTTGCGGATCAATATAACTTAGGTGGAGAGCAATCCGGCCATATGATTTTTATGGATTATCACACGAGCGGGGATGGCCTCATTTCCGGGTTACAAATGCTGAAACTCATGACACGAGCCCAGAAACCTCTTTCGGAAATTGCCCAATGTATGCAGGCCACGCCACAAGTTTTGCTGGGGGTCACGGTTCCTCATAAACCTGCCTTAGAGACCCTCCCGGTTCTTCAACAGGCTATTCAGGACAAAGAACAGCAGTTACATGGAACCGGTCGTATTCTTGTGCGGTACTCGGGGACTGAGCCGTTGCTCCGGGTCATGGTGGAAGGGCAGGATGGTCGGGTCATACAAGAGATTGCCGAAGATTTAGTGAATGTGGTCAAATCGTGTATCCATTAACTAGGGGCTCGTAAAATCCTCACATTTTCACATCGCATCTTCAGGCCATTTTGGTCCGATTTTCACACTGCACCCATCCTGTCGGTCATGCGATGCCTCTCCGATTGTGCCCCTCAGCTCGACCCAATCTGACCTAAATCTGGGGGCGAATTCTGGGAAGGTCTTGTTTCGCGAACCTTCTGTGCGTGAAATTCTGTGATACTGCCTGCAGTGGTTGCCTATCTGGCCGGGTTGTGGCTCGGCTTGTTTCTCCCTCTGTTTCCCCTCTCACTTCTTGGGGCTCTTCTTAGTTTTGGTCTTGCTCTAACGTGGTTTGAACAACGCGGATCGCTTTCCCGCTGGGGAGGCCTTTTGCTGTTTGCCGTGGCGTTGATTGGGATGGGTCATGCCCATTGGGCCGCCATGAGCAAGCTCGAGAGCCCTCTGGGGGCATTGCTGACGGAATCTCCGGTCAAGGTTCAAGGAGCCATTGTCGCCCCGGTACGGCAGACTCCGGATGGGCTCATTTTGCTCGTGGAGGCCAGACGAATCTTCGCATCGGAGCCACAAGCCATTCATGGGCGGATTCGCCTCACCTGGCGAGAACCGGATGCGGCTCTGGTCTATGGAGATGAGGTCAGTGTCACGACACGCTTGCGAGAACCGTATGGCACCCTCAATCCTGGTGGATTTGAGTATGGCGCCTATCTTCAGCGAAAAGGTATTCAGGCTGTGGCAACGGTGTCTGGTCCAGATGGGGTGACACGACTGACCCAGGAGCCGGTGACGCTGTGGGGAAGGCTGATGGGACGCGTCGATCACTGGCGACAAGCCATTCATCATGCCGCCAGTACGAGTTTGTCCCCTCCCGCTACGGGGTTATTTCTGGGGATGATTATCGGTGAGCAAAGCTTTATCGAGCAGGATGTCCGCGATGCTTTTATGGCCAGTGGCACGGTCCATATCCTTTCCATTTCCGGGTCGCACCTTGGCCTATTAGCCCTTGTCGTTTTTGCTGGAACCCGGTGGAGCGTCCGTCGGTTACCAGCATCGTGGCTTGAGCGGGTATCCATATATATGACCGCCACGCAACTCGCGGTGGTGATCACATTGCCTATTGTCACGTTGTATATGCTTTTAGCCGGAGCAGAAATGGCCACGGTGCGGTCGTGGATCATGATCGTGGTCTGTAGCCTCGGGAGTATGGTTGGGACGGGAACGCCATCTGATCACCGCTTTAGCTGTGGCAGCGCTTTTGATGGTCTTGCCCTCATCCCGAAGCCATCCACGATATCTCTTTTCAATTATCGTATCTGTCGGTTGTCGCCATTGGCATGGTGCTGGTATTCAAGAAAAACAAAGATCCTGGCACAGGAAGTCTTGAGAATGAGGAATTACGTGGAGCATCAAGTTGGTGGACGAACCTGCGGAAAAAGGACAGCTGGCCTGGCTGGTCACATTGGCCGTCAGTCTGACGACATTACCGTTGGTGGCCTACTATTTCCATCAAATTCCCTGGCTAGGCCTGTTGACGAATATGGTTATTGTCCCCATGGTGGGCATCCTCGTGATTCCGCTTGGGCTACTGTCGGCGATCATGGTGGTGATCAGCGGGGGAGAGACGCTCCCTTTTGCCACGGTCAATCAATGGCTGTTTGATCTATTGGCGCAAGGAGTGGTGGGTTTAGCACAAGTCCCTGGTGCGACATGGTATGTGGCCTCGCCGAGTCTCAGTTCAATAGTGGTATTTTGGGGGGTGTTGGTTGGGTTGGGTGCTGTTGAGGCATCGGCCGATCATTCGATGGAGCTGTGCCACCATCTTGGTGGCGATTTTGGCCTGGTGGGCCTGGTCACCGCGAGCCCATTGGGACCCGGGATTGCTCCGGGTCACGTTTCTGGATGTGGGCCAAGGAGATGCAACCTTCCTTGAATTGCCAGATGGGCAAACGGTCTTGATTGATGGCGGACCAGCGTATCGCCGGTTAGATATGGGGAGAGCGGTGATCGGGCCGTATCTGTGGAATCGAGGGATTCAGCGAATTGATCACGTGATCGCCACACATCCGCAATGGGATCATGTGGGTGGCTTACCCTGGGTGCTTCAAACGTTTGAGGTGGGAAGCTATTGGAGTAATGGGGTTTCACGGTCACAGATGTTTTACCAACGGCTTCAAGCCGCCGTACAAGCGGCGGGACTTGACGAGTACGTCATTGGGGCAGGAGAAGATATTATGGCTTCAGGTCCCTGTAATTTGTCTGTTTTGAGTCCTCCTGAGACGAAACCTCCACCCATGCCTGATTCATCGAAGGATATCAGCGGGACGGATCTCAATAACCGCTCCTTGGTAACCAGGCTGGAATGTGGCCCGCATTCGTTATTATTCACGGCAGATGCCGAACACCAAGCCCTAGAACAGTTACAACGCACGCCTAGGGGGCATTCAGCAACGATAGTCAAGGTTCCGCACCATGGCGCGAAGAGTTCCCTTCACAATGGATGGGTTAAGCGGTTAGAGACGCAAGCCATGGTCGTCTCAGTCGGATCACACAATCGCTATGGGCATCCCGATTCTGAGGTCATCGCCGCCTATGAAGCACGGGGGATTCCCATGTATCGGACAGATCGTGATGGGGCGGTCATCATTCAGGCTTTCTGGACTCACCAGATCTTCGTATCACGACCGCACAACAGCAACAATTCGTTCCGGTTGCGCTCAACGATAATTTCTTGAGACAGGAGTGGGCGAACTGCCAACGACTAGGGAATTAAGAAAATATTCCCTTGAATCCTCAGCTGGAACAGTCACGTGCGGCCTGGGTTCCTCAGATGTCCACCGATTCCTTCAGAAGGTTTGTCACAATCTCACCGCTCGTCTCCGCTGGCTGTGGGGTTGTGGTGTTTGGATCCGGGTTATCGGAATCTCCCGCCAACTCATCTGGCGTCTCGGGGTCAGTTGGCTGGTTTTGTGTCGCTTGAAGGAGGGACGGGAAAAGTTCTTTTCGAATTTGGTCGAATAGTGACTGTGGAGCTTCCTCATGAAGCCGGCTTCCCAAGTGTTTCAACAAGTTTTGTGAGAAGTCTTGGCAACCGTTTCGCTAATTTATCTGGATCAATCTGGAATTTTTCCTGTGCCTTTCGGATTTTGTTAACAATATGTTCAATTGTGTGACCTTGTCCTCGTTCGCCATTGAATCCTCTTTGCCGAGAGTCACCTGAACGACCCTCTCCCTGAACCGCAAGTTGTGTCGAGCTGAATTCAACTGAGACGGACGAAGTCTGCTGGAAGAAGAGAGCGGCGCTCGAAAGAGAATCAAGTTCACTCAATGAGATAGCCGCTTCCGGCGTATTCTCGACATTCCCTGCCGAAATTTCCTGTAAAATGCCTTTGGCCGATTCGAGAAACGTCTGAATATCAGCCAGCTCTTGTTCATTGAGATCTCCTTCAATGAGAAGGCTGAATTCCGAGCGAACCGAAGTGCTCAATTGTTGGTTGCGAACGTCCACAGCCCGTCCCCCTGCCAACCCATGAAAATTATAAGATTCAAAGGAAAAATTACTCTCTGAACCAGTCGATAGCGAAATGCGATCCCCTTCTGCCGTTGTGAAACTGAAACTTGAGGTAGTCGCTGTCTGCGCCTGTGCCTGGAATTGCTGTGTCTTCAACGCAAATGACGTATTGGGAGACAGTTGTTGAAAGTCTGGGAACCGACTCAGGATATTCGAAATTGAGGACATCTGGATTTCCTTTTTGTGTTTGGATAGAAGTGAGACGTAGTGAGAATATCGCTTGGCGAACTCACAATCTGAAAATGTAGCCGATACCCCAGCGGGTTTTCTGCTCCAAACCGAAAAAATTCACTGAGCACGACACATCTTTTTTAGCCATGTCCATAATCATAAAGACTTGCAGTTATTGCCTGGTTCTGGCCAAATAGACTAATTCAGGGGAACGGATTTTCCAACATTTCCCTTCTTCCGTTAATGGATTGAATATTTATTCGTTCTCATAAAGAGCCAATCACGTGGAACAATTTCTACAAGACCCGAAAATTTCTCAGGTGCTCACGCCTGGTGGGGATAAAACACAAAGTTGGCGGAATGTGCTTGAACAGTTTCGAAAGGGTGAACGCGGGATCACCCGCCAGTCGGTAGGGGAGGTGCCTATTAAGGCCATACAACGGATGCTCGTCTTTCTTGGGTACTCCACTTCTTCTACAGGTGCCTTTGCCATTGATGGGGATTTCGGTCGCGGCACGAATCGTGCGGTGGCGCAGTTTGAATTTGATCACGGACTTAATCCGCGGTTGACTCGGAAAATTTTGTGCTATCCCTGTACCTGGCAAACTGCCAAGACGAATATTGTGAACATTCCCGATACGCGATTGACCTTGAAGACGATGGAAGCCATGTTGCGCGAGGCCACGAATGCCATTAATCAGAATCGGGTATTGTGTGGAACGTTTCAGGACGCATTGTTTCATTTGGATGCGCTGGATCAGCGGCACTGGCTCAGTTGCCAGCAGATTCACAAACGATATGGGGATGACGTGACGTCAGCCGTGGCTTGGATGCGAGAAGACAAGCAGGTGACCGTTCAACCGGAATGGGTCTTAGCGATTATCAAACAAGAGACCGGAGGCATTGTTCGGCCACGTTTTGAGCAACATATTTTGACCCAGTTGAACAAGAAGTAGGGGGCGGACTGACCTCGCTGAGCTTCGCTACCAGCGCCATGAGTCAGGGATTGGGGCAAATTTTAGGGTCCAACTATCAACTGGTAGGGGCGGAGTCGGCACTGGCGATGTTTCAGAGTTCTATTGCTGATCAGGTGTTGTTCGTCGCGCGTTTTCTGGCTAGGAAAGCCGAGATTGTTTCGAAACGAAATCACTAGCAGTGAGAACGTTCGCCGACTCGCCAGATTTTTGCGATGGCCCAGGCTATGCCAAACATCATTACGATGAATCTCTAGCCAGATGGTTCCGCGAATTTCAATCATTGTAATTTGATTGTTTCCCTTATCTGCGGCATTCCGCCAAGTCAGAGGCTGAAATCTCTTTTTTTCTTAGACCTATCAATTTTTGTGCGATATTGTTAGGCGCCTAATTTAGGCGTATAACGAAGACATTGAAAGCGAGGAGGGTTCAGATGCCAAGGAGAAGGTCATCACAAATTGAATATCATCAATCGATGAGGAGGTTCGGGAAGAACCCTTCCGATTGGTTCTATCTCGGAGGAGGAGGCAAGTGGTGAATGATGCGCTACGAAAAGAATTGTATCGTAAGCGGAAGAAAGCCACCAAAAAACTCCAGGGGAGCTTCGCAAAAAGCGCGACAATGAGTAGTTAAGAGATTGTCGAGTCGGGAAGCGAGATCGAACGAGCACCGCCCGATGATTATTGTGCCGGATGTCTCAGTAATCCTATAGTAGGTCTTAGAAAAGGCAAGCGAATCGGACAGGTGCAAACTCGGTTGCTTCAGGAGGTGATACTCACCGGGCACGTAAAGATAAGACTGCCGACTCTCCCGCGTTAGTGGAGTGTGTTGTTGGCTTATGAGTTTGAGAGAAGTTCCTGGGAACGACTATGCGCTGGAAATTCTTGAGCAGGGTGCGAGAAGTTAACGGCGTGACATTTTATGATGCTGCGTATCATGTGCTTGCGTTACGTGGCTTTCGAAATGGAAGACCATAGTCATCAAAGAATCGCTATGAAGTATGGAAGAACGGTTCGTTTGATTATCTGAAAAAATAGGCATTACCTTTTTAGCTAATATCTGATGAAGAGCGACCCAGAGTAATTCTGAAAACTGATGCATCCTCGTGCTCTTTCCTTCCCCTGCTAAACGACATCCCCCTTCCTCGTCATATATGGACTCCCCGTTTTGCAAGCGGGATAGCCAGCTGATAAGGAGCGGGTCTGCTGTCATATATCCGGCTTCTTGATGGAACGATCGTTGTTCCGAGCCTTGATGGTTTGTCGCGCGGCAGCGCCTATGCATTCCCACGGCTTGATAACTCAGCCGATGACGGATAATCGAGGGTTGCTGTCGCCGGTGTGACCGTGTTCGCCCATCAGTTGGTGTCTCCGCTACGCAATCCTTGGAAGCTCTGCTCGGTCTTACGCCGCGTGACACATTTCTGTCACGTCATACGGCTGGTCCTCGTGGATCAGGGCTGGAACGCCACGCGGGCATT
>CALNZE010000108.1:0-5964 GCA_942490955.1 uncultured Alphaproteobacteria bacterium | reverse complement strand
TTAGAACTTTGATGGCATTCACGTTGATTCGAGGATATGCGGAAAAATTGCTCGTGGGGGTCAATTTTTTTGGGTGATATTATGAAATGAGAAAGACTTAAAATTGATGATTAATTTCAAGGCAATAGTTGATTAAATCCGAAAATCACTACCTCAACTGGAAAATTGAAAAAACCTTCCACTTGACCATCTGAAAAAAATATATATCGCTAAATAGGCAGTCAACTGACGCTGCGTGGAGAATGAATTGTTCGCCCATCAAAACAAAAACGGAAGTTATCTGGTTTCTTCGGCACGCAAGTGTTTGCCGCAGATCACTGGCCGTTGTTTTGATTTCTGCCTGAGCGAGTGGTTTAACGAATAGATGCCCGACCGGGTTCCGGTTGGCATCATATCCTCGCATTTTTCATCCTGATATCTGAATCCCTTAGTCCGATTCCGTTTCATACTTCAAATGCAAGATATACCACACTGGTGTGACCATATTGGCGCATGATGCGCGCCCTGATGTCACCTGTTTTGCCTTCCCCGAAACCCGCTTTTGGGCCTGCTGGCCAAGGAACGATCACCCTTTTGATTGTTGACGGGAGGACTCCATCTGGAAGTCAAATATTCTGACCAGTTGGGCTGCAATCGCAACCGTTATCGCTACACAAACCACCTATGCCCAGGATGCAGAGCCAAAGAACGAGGCACCTGCGCCACTCGAATTTGAAGAAATTGTCACCACCGGCACCTTGATCAAGGGGGTTGACGCCGGCGCGGTGCAGGCCGTACAGTTGAGCCGCGAGGACCTGCTTGAATCAGGGGGGCCGCGAGTGTCATTGATCTGTTGCGGGATCTGACCATCACCGGCGGTGGCAGCGGCACTTTCAGCACATCCACCGGAGGTGCCCTGTCAGGAGACACTCCTCCGGGTGCCTCTGGTGTATCGCTGCGCGGTCTTGGTACCAGCGCCACGCTGACATTGATCAACGGTCGCCGGGCCACAATTGCATCATTTGCCAATGGTCAGGAGAGCTTCATAGATGTGAACTCGATCCCCTTCGCAGCGATTGAACGGGTTGAAATTCTGCCAAGCGGTGCATCAGCCACCTACGGCGCGGATGCTGTCGCTGGCGTGATCAACTATGTGTTGCGGGACGATTTTGACGGCCTGGAGATCTCTGGCTCCTATGGGAATTCGACCCGCGGCACCGATGACAGCAAGGTCAATATCAACGCTGTATGGGGCGAAAATTTTGGTCGTCACCATATCATGGTGATTGGGGATTATTATAACCGCGCTGCACTTTATGACCGCGACCGCGACATCAGCCGCACGTCGGTCAGGCCGAGCCAGCAGGGCTTCTATCCCAGCTTCAATGACCTCTATCTGATGTATTACGACCAGACTGAAGAACCGAGCGATGGCGGTTGTGCGGCTGACGATTTTGGCTTTGGCAATTTTGGTGACTATTGCGAGGTCAATACCAACGCCTACACGTCGGTGCAGGACCAGATGGAAAGCTTCGGCACCACTGTCACGCACCGTTTTGAGGCCACAGACACGTTGGCATTTTTCAACGAGCTTATGTTCCAGCATACGGAATCCAGCGGTACATCCAGCCCAGCCAATTTCTCCCGTGCACCGGTTGATCCGGAAAACCCTTATTGGCCAACGGCGCTGGTAAACGACATTGTCGACGAAGGCGGAGCCTTTGATTTTACCGACTATTTTGGCTATCCGATCTATGCGTGGGGCAAGTTTCCTGAAGCGCGGGCGGTAAGCGTGCAATCGGAAACACTGCGCGTGGTCAGTGGTTTTGAGCTGGATTTCAGTAACGGCTGGAATATGGAAAGCGCTTTCACTTACGGCCAGAATGTGTCGCGCCAGTCTGGCAAAAGCGGCCTGGTTCGTTCGAACGCCTTTTATGACACGCTTGTGGGCAATCTGTGCAGCGACGGCAGTCGCGTCATCCGTTGGGATGTTGATCCCGCGCGCCCTGACGCCAGCTATGTGGGTGAAACCTGCGAAGACAGTGGCAAAACCACGCTGTGGTATAATCCGTTTGGAGGCCAAGCCTCGCAAGTGGACGGCATCGACGATGCCATTCGTACCAGCGCCGCGCGCCACGGCAAATCCAAACTCTGGTCTGTTGATACGGTGGCGTCGGGCACGTTGTTCGAGCTGGCTGGACGCGAGGTCAAGAGCGCTTTTGGGGCAGAATATCGCCACGAAAGCCTGCGCGACACGCCGTCGGCTGATGCGGTTGCAACACTGTCGAACCCCAACCCAATCCTTGGTTTTAGCTCAACGTCAGCTGAAGCGTCGCGCGGCCAGTGGTCGCTGTTCGGAGAGTTCATGGTGCCACTGGCAGATGATTTTGAGCTGCAACTGGCCGGGCGCTATGAAAAATCCAGCAACTATGGTGGTGACTTCAACCCAAAAGTGGCGTTTCGCTATGCCGCAACCGACAGCCTGATCTTTCGCGGCAACTGGTCGACATCTTTCCGGGCGCCGTCGCTGGCACAGGCCGGGGCAGGCACACTGCTGAGCAGTTATCGGGTCGATTGTGCCGAAACCCCTGCGGCGTGCGGCGGGGATGCCGGGGCAGATGGAGAAGCGCTGTTTTCAGAGGATGTCGGCAATCAGGATCTGAGGCCTGAGCACGCCAGAACCTGGGGCTTGGGCATGTTGTTCCGGCCGAGCCGCGATATTGAGCTGAATATCGACTATTGGAATATCCGCCATGAAGATCTGGTTGGCATTGACGAAGATGACTTCATCCGCCGGGCACTGGCCGGTGCTTATCCAGTGCTGGCGGAAGGCGCGCTGCCGACCGGAGTAGCCGGGCTTGAAGTGACAGGTGGCTTTGTCACGGATGCTCACTTTGAACTGAGCAACCTTGGCTACCAGAAAACCAGCGGTATCGACCTTTCCTATACCCACTATCTGGATGTGGGCGCGGAGGGCACGCTGAGCTTCCTGTTCGACCTGACCTATTTGATCAGTTTCGAGCGACAGTCGTCTCTTGATGCGCCCGTGATCGAAGAGGTGGGACAGTTCCGCTATCCAGAGATTTTGGCTAATGCGCGTATCCGGTACCGTCAGGGGCCATGGCGTTTCTCGGTCTCTGCCAATTTCACTGACAGTTATAAAGACGACCCAAGCCCCGGTGTACTGGAAGCGGTTGGGCTGGACCCGGACGCAACCGTGACAGTGCCAACCTGGACCGTCTTCAACGCCAGCGTCAGCTATGACTTTGGTGACGATACCAGCCTGATCATCACAGCAGACAATGTCTTTGATCGTGATCCGCCGTTGGTGCTGGGTTCCGGCGCCAATGTTGATCACATCAATCACGACAGCATGGGCCGCTTTATCGGTTTGCGGATCACCCAGCGTTTCTAGGGCCGCCGGGGCACAGTCTGTTGGCTGTGCCCTCGCCAAAATTTCAGGACATCGCCATGCATAATCTTGATACGCCTGCGACAAGTGCGGCAGAAAAACGACCGCTCGATACCTATGTGATCCTGTTTGCGGTGGCGTTGCTCGCCTATCTTGCGGGGTTTCTGATCCCGTCCGGGTTTTTCGATACACCGCCGGGTGCAAGCTTGTCGCCGGATCAATACCGCCAGGCCGCCGACACTGCCGGTGGTATGGCGCTATTTGGTGCGGGCACAGAGCCAGGATTTCTGAATTTCCTTTTGAAGGCCTGGTGTCAGGCACCAGAAACGGAGCAACAATTGGCCTGATGGCCTTCCTGCTTATCGTTGGTGGTGCTTTTGGCATGATCATGCGCACCGGCGCGATTACAGCAGTGCTGGAACGCAGCTTGGCAAAGCAGGGCGACACGGGCGGGCGGATTGTGCCGGTGTTGTTTGTGGTTTTTTCGTTGAGTGGCGCGGTATTCGGCATGGGCGAAGAAGCTATTGTTTTTACCCTGATCGTCACCCCGGCGCTGATCCGGGTCGGCTTTGACGCTGCAACCGGGGTTATGGTGACCTATGTGGCAACCCAGATTGGTTTCGCTACATCCTGGATGAACCCCTTCAGCGTCGTGATTGCCCAGGGCATTGCCGGTGTGCCTGCGCTTTCGGGTATGGAATACCGTGTTTTCCTTTGGTGTCTGTTCACCCTTTTTGGTGCTGGATTTGCGCAGTGGCATGCTCGCCGCGTGCTGGCTGACCCGCGCCGATCCCCAACACCAAATATAGACAAAATCATCGCTGCCGAGGCGCAGGGTGATAGCGAGAAACCTGATGCGAGCCTTGTTCATTTAGCCATTCTGGCAATTGTTGCAGTTGGCGTGATCTGGATCATGTGGGGCGTGGTGGCGGAAGGCTATTATCTGCCTGAAATCGCAACCCAGTTTCTGGCGATGGGTCTTGTTGTTGCCGTGCTGGCAATCGTCACAGGGCTCGAAAAACTTACCGCATCAGATTTTGCCGTGGCCTTCAAAGAGGGCGCGATGCAGATGGCGCCCGCCGCGATTGTGATCGGCTTTGCCAAGGGCATTGTCTTCCTGATGGGCGGAGACGACCCCACCAGCCCCAGTATCCTGAATACGATATTGTTTTACCTGAGCGGCGCTACCAATGGGCTTGTCGACTGGCTCGCCGCGACCGCCATGTTCCTCTTGCAGAGCGGGATCAATTTCCTTGTCGTTTCCGGCTCCGGGCAGGCAGCCCTGACAATGCCGCTGATGACGCCGCTGGCCGATTTGTCTGGGGTTAGCCGTCAGACGGCTGTCCTTGCTTTCCAGTTGGGTGATGGCCTGACCAATATCAACTGCCCTGCCTCCGCCGCCCTGATGGGGTGCCTGAGCGCCGCGCGCATTGACTGGATTGTCTGGGCCAAATTCATCCTCAAATTCCAGCTTGGCCTTGTGGCTCTGGCAAGCGTCATGGTGATGCTGGCCGCCTTGTTTGGCTATCAGTAGGGGCATTGTGATGACCTATCTTCTCAAGCTTTATGCCATCTTCTTTGTTGCCTGTGTGGTGCTGGCGGTGCCCGTACAGAGCGCTTCAGGCAAGCTCATGATTGTTGGTGGTGCGCTGGCGCCCGACAATGCAGCCATCCATCAGGAGTTTTTGACCGCAGTGCCGGAAGGCACCAAGATCGCGATCATCCCGGCAGCTTCCGGCAGCCCGGCAGACTCTGCGGCCTATATGGCCGAAAGACTGGTTGCTTTTGGTGCCCGCAAAGATCAGATAACAGTTGTGCATCTGGCGGTGCGTGACGATGCGGGCACATCGGACGTCGATGAAAGCCGTTGGGCGTCAAACGCGCATGATGATGTTGAAATCGCCAAGATCACCCAAGCGGGTGCAGTCTGGTTCACCGGTGGTGATCAGGCCCGCATCGTCCAGACTTTGTTGGAAAAAGATGGCAGCGACAGCCCGATGCTGGTTGCGATCCGTCAATTGCTCATACGGGGGGGCATTATTGGTGGCACCAGTGCTGGTGCGGCTATCATGACCAGCCCGATGATCACCGGCGGCGAGAGCCTTTCGGCGCTGATCAGTGGATTTGCCGAAAACGCACCGGGACATTTGTCGCTTTCAGTTGGGCTTGGTTTTCTCCCGCTCGGGCTGGTTGACCAGCATTTCGACCAGCGTCGCCGTTTGGGGCGCCTGATCAGGGCTTTGGCGGCATTGCCTGTGTCGAACCGCATGGGCTTAGGCGTTGACGAAAACACCGGTCTGCTCGTTGATCTGGCTACCGGTGACGCCATGGTGTTGGGCGCAAATGCCTTGACCATCGTCGACGCGCGCAACGCACAATTCACCGCGGAAGATCTGTTTGCGGCTAATGGTGTGGTGCTTCATGCCCTGACCGCTGGCGATCGCGTCAACCTGAGTTCAGGCGGGGTCACTGTGGCAAGCTTTAAAAAGCCGACCATAGGCCGGGAATATTTCAGCGAGCCACCTGCTGACGGTGGCGGTATTGCCGTGCCCTATCAAGGCATTGCCGATTAT
>CALNZE010000107.1:0-2447 GCA_942490955.1 uncultured Alphaproteobacteria bacterium | reverse complement strand
CGCAGGATCAAAAAGGCCACGAGGCCAAGAAAAATGAACGGTGAGCCCCACAGGAAATAGGTGCTGCTTTTCACCGGCGGCGCCAGCAGAACCCAATCACCATACCGGTCAACCAGATAGGTGCGCACATCATCCGGGCTGTCGCCCTGCGCGATGCGTTCCCGCACAACCTGCCTGAGGTCCCGCGCCAGATCAGCGTTTGAATCTTCAATCGACTGGTTCTGGCACACCAGGCAGCGGATATCTTTCATCAGTTCACGCGCGGCCGCTTCCTGCGCCGGGTCTGGCAGCGGTGTTTCATCAACGGCCACCGCAAAAGCCGCAAATGACATCGTAAGCGAGATCATCAGTAAGGCTAACAAACTGTTAACAACCCGCATCATTGCACTGCTTCCCAGGCTGGCAGCAATTTTGTATTGATGCTGTCGCCCACGATCGGGCCCCAATGGCGATAGCGGATCACCCCGGCGCCATCGATGACAAATGTCTCGGGCACACCGGTTACGCCGAAGTCAATGCCCAGCCGACCATCACGGTCGGTGGCGGTGCGCCGGTAGGGTGAACCCAGTTCATCGAGGAAAGCCCTAGATGCCTTCGGCTCGTCTTTATAGGCAATACCGATCAGCGTGATGCCCTTTGTTTCGGCCAGGGTCATCAGATTTTCATGCTCGGCGCGGCAGGGCGCACACCAGCTGGCAAAAAAATTGATCATCATCGGCTGGCCGGTTTTGAAAAAGCTGCTGTCGAGCGTTGCTTCACCCTCAAGAAGGCCGGGCAAGGAGAAGTCTGGCACGCTACGGCCGATCATCACGCTTTTGATCTCGTTGGGGTTACGGTCTTCCTGCGTCATCATGCGGAAGAAAAGCGCAAACAGCGCCAGCACCAGCAGAAGCGGAACATATCGCTGCATCGCTCAGGCCTCCGCCGCTTTTGTTTCAGGGGATGCCACCTTGGCGGCTTTGGCCTTGGGCGCGCCAATCCGCAAGCGCCGGTCACTAAGCGACATAAGCCCGCCCAGCACCATCATTAGGGCGCCTACCCAAAGGCCTGAGATAAACGGTTTAAAATAAAGCCGCACCGACCAGCGCCCGCCACCCGCAGCTTCACCAATCACGGCATAAAGATCACCCCGCACCAGCGGGTAGATTGACGCCTCTGTGGTGTTCATCACCGGATCGGTATAAACGCGGTCTTCCGGGGTGAGCGACAGAAATTCCCGGCCTCCTTCACTGACCGCAAAAAAACCGCGCACCGCCGTGAAATTGGGCCCAACCACCGGCGCCACACCGTCAAAGCGGAAGGTGAAATCGCCAAGCTCGGCGGTATCGCCCGGCTTCATCACCAGAAGCTTTTCATCGGTCCAGGCCTCGGAAATAGTGATGCCAAACAGGATCACCGCGAGGCCCGCGTGGGCAAGGCTCATACCCCAACTGGCGCGCGGCAGCGTGCGAAGCCGCGACAAGGCGCCCGATGGTTTTCTGAACAACTGGATGCGCTCGGCAATTTCCAACAGCACGCTGGTGACCAGCCAGGTGGCCAGCATCAGGCCAAAGGCCGTCATCACAATGCCGCCCGCCGTTTGCCACAGGATCGCGGCAGCGGCGACCAGCGCCACGATCAGCGCCGGCAAGGCGATCTGCCCGGCACGGCTGAGCCGCCCGCGTTTCCACGCCAACAAGGGCCCAAGCCCCAAGGCCACGATCAACGGGCTCATCAGCACGGTGGTGGCATATTCAAAAAACGGCGGCCCGACGCTCAGTTGCCCCGCGCCAAAAGCCTCCACAAACAGTGGGTACAGCGTACCCACCAGCACCACGGCCGCGAAGGTGGCCAAGAGGATATTGTTCAATACCAAGGCGCTTTCGCGGCTGACCACACCAAACAGCCCACCCGGCGCCAGTTTCGGCGCGCGCCAGGCATAAAGCGTTAGCGAGCCGCCAATCACCACCGCCGAAAGGAAAGCCAGAATGAAAATGCCGCGCGAGGGGTCATTGGCAAAAGCATGCACACTGGTGATCACGCCCGAGCGCACCAGGAACGTGCCGAGCAGCGAAAAGGAAAAGGCGATGATGGCCAGAAGGATGGTCCAGCTTTTCAGCGCGTCGCGTTTTCCCACCACGATGGCGCTGTGCAACACCAGCGCGGTTGCGGCCAGCCACGGCATGAAACTGGCATTCTCTACCGGGTCCCAGAACCAGAAGCCACCCCCCAGCCCAGTTCGTAATAGGCCCACCAGGAACCGAGCGCGATACCGGCAGTGAGGAAAATCCAGGCAGTGAGGGTCCAGGGCCGCACCCAGCGTGCCCACAAGGGCGTCACTTCGCCTTCGATCAGCGCGGCTACCGCAAAGGAAAACACCACCGACAGCCCGACATAACCGAGATAAAGCATCGGCGGATGGAACGCGAGGCCAGGGTCCTGCAACAAGGGATTGAGGCCATTGCCTT
>CALNZE010000106.1:0-3094 GCA_942490955.1 uncultured Alphaproteobacteria bacterium | reverse complement strand
GGGATTGACCAAAGGGGCAAAAATGCCGCTGTTTCCTCAAATTACAGGCCCATTAACAAAAATCGCCCGCCCGTGCAGAAACTTTCATGGCCCCCACAACAACTTCAAAATCGAATACAACAACTTTAATGGCGGCCACAACAATTTCGAACTCGAACACAACAATTTTAATGGCGGCCACAACAAAATCGCCCTCGAACACAACAATTTTAATGGCGGCCACAACAATTTCGCCCTCGAACACAATATTTTTAATGGCGGCCACAACAACTTCGAACTCGAATACAACAACTTTTCTTGCGATTTAAACAATTCTCATGACGCCCAAAACAACTTTGCCCTCGAAGAGAACAACTTTAATGGCGGCCACAACAATGTCGGCATCGAACAAAATGAATTTGCTTGCCAACATAACCAATCCACTGGCGAACAAAATAAACCCGCTCCCCGGCAGAATGAACCCGGCCAGTTACAAATTTCAAGGTGCAACACCATGGCTTCATAACCAACGAACAGGTTCAGGGCTTCACCGGAAAGGCAGACCGCCGGGGGCAACACCCATCCGGCAAAGACCGAACGGCAGCAGCAAAAGCGGCCCCTTATTATATAGTGTCGCACTTTTACTGAAAAATCCCCCCTTCAGAACCACGACAATATGCTCGCGCAGCAATTCTTCGCCCTGTTCCAGCACGAGAATGGCCTCAAGCAGCAGTTTCATTCCATAAAAAGTGCGACACTATTTAATAAGGGGCCCATAAAACCGGGCCGCAGCAACCCAACTCCGGGCTGGATGTGTCCAAAGCCTTCAGGCCGGCTTTCATAGCAACCCGGATCGCCGACATCGGCCCTGCGGACCAACCTGGGCTAATCTTCGTTCAGCCTTTATGTAAAAATGTGTTCTTTAAGCGCCCTAACACCAGCATGTTGCGGGCTTCTCCCCCAAAAAAGAACCTCAGTTGCTTGACTTTTGCGCCGCCGAGGCGGATATTAAAAGAGAAGGCTGAAAGATGCCAATGCTGATCGGTAATGGAGAAGACAGGTGAGATTGAGGCAGGCAGAAACAAAATTGATCATGAGTACCCTGGCCGGTCGTGTCCGCACGGAAGCCACCCAATCCGTGCTGCAACACTGGCAGGATGCACACAACGATCTGGCCCATGGACAGCAACTTTTTGAGGCCTGGCAGCATGCCGAAGAGGCCGTGCATCAACCGCAACAGCAGATGCACCAGCTGGTTATGGAAAAAGGTCAGATCGCCCGAACGTCCCGAAAAGTACTGGCCCATGGCCGCAATCTCCTGAGAGCGCTGACCGGTCGTGATCCCCACAAACTGGCCACACTGGGCATCCATCCCGGCAACCACTCGCGCAGTGATGCAGCCGTCCTGTCGCGGCTCAACCAGCTTCTTGAAGCATTGCGCCACAATCCTCAATACCACCAGCCGCAATTGGTGGACGGTCAGATGCTGGCCCTTGATGCCGACCTGGAAGCAAACCTGAACCATGCCGCCACCAGTCTTGCCACCGCCCTGAGCAAAGTGGCGCAGGCGCTGGCCGCATACCGCCAGGTCAAAAGCCGGGCCACCAGCGCAGGCAACCTTTTCCAGCAGTGGTTTGACCTGGCCACCAGCAGCCTGCGCCAAACCATCTGCACGCAATTTTCCCAGCAGAAAAACGAACTTTACAGCCTGTTCGCCATGGACATCCACAGCAATCGTCAACGGGACCGGGATGCCGCCTGGCGCGCCAAACGCAAAAAAGCCATGGAAGACGCAAGCCCCGCGCCGCAACAGCCGCAACCCATTCAGCCGACACCGCATGCAGCCTGTCCCAACTGTGGCGTTGTCGTGGCATTCCCATCGCAGGCCGTTGCCTCGCAGCCCTCCGGTCCGCAGCCTTTGGGTCCGGCACCGGGCATCCCAGCCACCCCAGAACAGGTGGCCGAGGCCATCGCCGCCTCGCCCATCTGGCACAAAAACCTCTTCAGGTCACCAACCCGCAATGTGGCCATGATGCTGAACATTCTCAAAAGGCTCTGGCGCAATCCCAACCCCGGATTCGAGGAATTCAAGCCAGACATACCCTTTGCCGTCAGCGCCGCCCTTGCTCAATTCTCCAACCTCATCAACGTGCGCGGCCCCTACGGCTACCTGGTGCGGCTTGATTTCGACGCCAGGGTGGTTCATTTTGAAAGAAAACTGCTGGTGGCCTACTACAACCTGCCGGAACTCTTTCTCGGCGAAACCAGCAACCCGGTTTGACCTGACCTGAGCGACAGGGCCGCGACTGGTGCTGCTCACCACGACCGGCCCCAGGCAATGGCAGACCCATTTTCCACAAAAGGCCCACCCCGCAGCATGCTGCTAATTTTTAAATGCGATTGCCCTGGAGCGCTACGGAATAAGAACCATGGCCGCCATGGTGGCGTGATAGAATTCAATGTATTGAAACGCGGGGGCGGCTGCGTTTGCGAGCAGTGCTTATGCCCTTTTTTGAATCATAGCGGTTTCGCCCGGTCGCTCTCTCAGGCTTTGAGGCTGTATGAAAGGCGGAACCGGTGATGGAAGACTTCGAGGACGAGACGGGCCCTTCCAGGTGCCGGTCAGCTGGCCGTTGATGCCGTGACAGGGGTTACCCATCTGGTAGAAGCCCTGCACCACACCATTCTCACGTTCGTCGCCCGCACCAAAAAGCCCGGGCGAACCCGAGGCCTTACGGGTCTGGTCTACCGCAATATCCGCTCGATTACCGAGCTGGTGGGCGATGGGCTGGATGGGCTGCTGCTGGGCCTGGACAAAAGTTTTCCGGCGGGTGACCACTCGCCCCGCCATCAGGCGATTGTGGCCGCTCTGAATGGGGTACTGGGTGATCATCTTCTGGCGCGCAACAATCCGCTGGCCATTCCTATGCAGTTGCGGCTTGAGGGCAAGCCAGTGAATTCCGAGGAACTGGCGGCCATGGTGGCGCAGTCCGGGGGCAATCTGCTGGTGCTGGCCCATGGTTTGTGCATGAACTGGTCTGCAATGGTCGAAAGGGTCATAATCACGATCAGCTGCTGGCCGAAACGCTGAGGCTGGCACCGGTCTATCTTCATT
>CALNZE010000105.1:0-15006 GCA_942490955.1 uncultured Alphaproteobacteria bacterium | reverse complement strand
CGCGATTTCATCGGGGGAGGTCAGCTCATTTTTAACGGCGGATTTTTCAGTTATGGTTGTCATTCGTCACCTTGCGTTAAACAGCTGCCGCTGTAGCATTCGGTTGCTGGGATGGTGCTGCTATTTTGCCCGAGACCGGTTGTTGTTTCAAGGTTAACAGCGGAGATTGCTTTTTGGTCTGTTACCTTATTTCGTGGCAAAAAATTGCCGACATTCGCTGTTTTGTGCAACAAATGCTGTCCCCGGCACTGCTGGTCGCTGCCCGCTGAAGGCCTTACATTATATTCCATTACAGCATATATAGGTGGTAAGGGGCGGTTGCAAGGCTTTGCCAGGCGCATTGCAACCAGATGTGAGCCTGCTGTTCCTGTTAAAAAAAGAGAGTGCTGCCGTTTATGGAATTTCCGGAAGATATATATAGTAACCGCATTTTGGAGGTGGTTGCGACCATGCCGCCGGGCGGGATGCTGGCGCGGCCCGATGGCACGGCGACACGCCACTCGAAACTGTGTGGCTCAAGGTCAGGGTTTCGGTCAAGATTGACGATGGGCGGGTTGCCGATTATGGCCAAGAGGTGGAGGCCTGCCTTTTGGGGCAAACAGCGGCTGCGGTTACGGCGCGCAACGCCATCGGATTGACCCGGCAAGAGGTGGTTGAGGTGCGTGACCAGATGCTGAAAATGCTGAAGGAGGATGGTGCGCCGCCAGAGGGGAAATGGGCCGACCTTGAAGTGCTCTACCCGGTGAAAGATTACAAACCACGACATACATCGATGATGCTGGTATTTGAGGCGCTGATTGATGCGTTTGATGATGCGGCAAAGGATGAGGCGCCTTCTGACCGGGTGGCGGGCTGATGCGCGCCGCCGTTTGGGCTGTTGTGTGCTTTGTTGACCGGCTGGTTGGCTATGTGATGATGGGGCCGATTTTTGTTTATCGTTATACATTATCATCGCTTGTTGGCCGGCAATGCCGACATGAGCCAAGCTGCTCGGCCTATGCGCTGGATGCGCTCCGGCTGAATGGCGGGTGGAAGGGCTTTTGGTTGATGGTGGCGCGGGTATGGCGCTGCGGTCCTGGCGGCAGCCATGGCTATGACCCGGCGCCGGATTTGCGCGGCGTCTCGAAACCGCTTTGGCGGGCGCATGAATATGGGGTCTGGTCGAAACGCCGGGTCATGGCTGATCAGATGAATGACCAGGCGGACCATTAGGCGGCTGCTATTGCCGGCTGCGCGTGAAGCCGTTGGACATCAGATGCCTGCGGCGGGGTGGGCGCAAGGTTGATTTTCGCGAAAGCCAGTGGGCCTTTTGAGCCCGGCGGAATTTCTGAATGGCGCAGAAGGACGGGTTGAGCCGCTGCTGCACGGGGGTGGATTCATCCGCGCGAAGCTGGCGGCGCCAGTTGACCTGATTGTTCAGGGCGTTCTGCACTGATTTTGATAACCACCAGCTCATTGATAATTTCTTGTTGGCGCCCAGCTCGTCTTTAATTCCGGCAACCTGAAAGTGAATGAAGCGCCCTTTGGCATGGAGCGCGGCGCGGGCTATGGCGTGGCTGCCTCTGGCGACGCGAGCGTTAAGAAGCGCGCTGGTGACGGCGGTTAGCTCAGGCAGGATCTGGCGCTGTGCGGCTGTGGTTGTCAGGTTGATGAAGCTTTGTTCAGGGCAACGGAAGCGGGGCTCTCGCGGTTGCTTTCGGCGGCTTGTGCTGGCGGTGTAGATCTCATCGTCGGCTTTTTTATCGGGCTTGTTTTGCGGCCGGGGTGCCAGGCCGCGGGGGGGCTCAAGCGAGACGGGGTGGTTGCTGATCTGAATGAGGATGGGTTTGAGGGCACCGTTAGAGAGAGACTCGATGGCCGTGGAGAGCTCCAGCGCGGTGAGCATGCCGGAATTATCGAAATAACCACCATCAACGACACGGTCGATAATCGCGCCATCGAGACTGCGCAGGTTGCCATGCGGCGAGATTAGCGGAAAGCGGGCCGAGAGGGAGATCGCCTTGGCAAGGGTGATATCGAGCGGTGGTGACTGATCCTGGCTGTTGCTTGTCCAGCCGGTTTTGGAGCGTGGCTCATATTTCAGCAGGTTATGGAGATCGAGGCTGTCGGTAAAGAGGGTTGTCTCTTGTGCCGGATCTTGTTTCCGGCGTCTTTGTTCGAAGGGGTCGTAGGCGGTGACGACGGGTGCGAAGTTGAGTTTATCGGCCGGGGTGTAGGTGGTTTTGAGCGCGGTTGCGATCAGACGTTTGCCGGTGGTGACGGAGGTGCCGTTCAAAAGAAGCAGCGGCATCCAATGTTCGATGGTGGGCTGGAAGGTGAGAAGCGCGTCATCAAGGTGGCGGCGGCCGGTGAGCTGGCCGGCCCGCTCTGTCCAGGCGGCTTCCAGGCTTTTGGCGCGGTCGGTGCCGGTGAGCATGCCGATTAGGCTCGATACCGCGAGATTATCCCTGAAGGCAAAGGAGATCATGGCGGGGGAGAGGAAGTCACCCGCCGCCATCGCCTGCAGGCAGTTTTTCCAGTTGTTGGGATAGGCAAGTTTTTCGTCTACCGCTTCTGGGACAGAGAAAAGCAGCTTGTCTTCGCGCAGGGCTCTGGCATTGCAGGGGCGTTGGCCGAACAATCTGGCGCGGCGGCCCTTTAGGGTGGCGGCGAAAAGGGCGCTGCCAAGAGAGCCGCCGGAGACGGAGGAGATGGCGAAGATCTGGCTGGCGACTTCTCTGGCGGATTTCGGGCTTTTGTTGGCGGGGAGCGTTTTGGGCCAAAAAAGAGCGGGTTTGTCCATCAATTCGCCAAGCACGGTGGTGACGTAAAAGGCTGAGCGGCTGGCCCCGCCACTGGCGGCGATGATCAAGGGCGGCGGGCAGGCACGGGGGGTTGTTTCGCAATTGTGATGTTTCATCCAGATTTCGACGGCTGTTTTCAGCGGCATCTTATCGCGGAAATTTGGTTTCGGGTTCTCGGATCTTTCAGCGATCAGCGGGGCGGCCAGCTCGATATCGTGGTTGTCGCCGATGAACCAGCTAAGGCCGACGCCGGCGATGACGAACATGGTCAGCAGGGGAAAGCGGATCTGATTGGAGAGAAAGGTGATGGTTGTCAGCAATGGCACCCAGATGCCAAGCAGCACGGGTAGAAGCAAGGCACGAGAGAAGCCAAAGGGCGGGTCGCCCGGGTCTGCGATCGCGAAGGATAGCCACAGCGCCATGACGATGGTGAGGCTAAAGAGGCCGAGCATAAGGCCGCGGACATTTTCGGACGGCGCCTCGAAATGGAACAGCCCGTGCTTTCGAAATGGGAGGAACTTTGGCGCGGTCTCTCTGGTCTGTTGATTGTGCATCGGGCGGATCTGCACCGGAAAGAGGCTGGCGGCGGTGCGGGTGAGGCGGAGCATGAGATGATGCGGCCAGGTGAAGGTGCTGGCCAGCCAATTTAGGAGGCGGCGGCGCTCGGCGACGAACCAATAAAACAGGCAGCCCCATAATATGGTGACGACCGGCAGGGCAAGATTGTGCAGCACCTGCATGCGGTAATGGTCGGCGAGGCTGGTGTTGAAGTAAATGTCGCTGGCAGTGATGATCCAGTAGGCGATGGCGATGGCGGAAATGACGATGGCCGAGCGGCCGAGCTTTCTCGTGGCGGTCTGGATTATGATGATGATGGCGAGGGTGATGATAAGCGGGGTTATGTAGGTGAAGGAGGCTGTGCGCGCAATGAGGTCATCATCGATTTGCAGGTTTTTCAGCGCGTTTATCTGGCCGATGAAGATGGCGAGTATGCAGACCCAGCCAAGATAGCGCGGCACCGCCTCGACCCAGTAGGCATAGTCGGTCTCATCGCTTTGCTTTAAGGGCCAGGTTTCAAATGACAACACGGTGCGGGCGCAATAATGCACGGTGAAGGCCCAGAGGAAGCAGAGGCCGTAGAATAAGGCCCATAGCGAGATGGTGTTGAAATGTTCATCGGGGGTGGGCGTTTTATAATAGGTGATTTCTGTGTAGAGGTCCTGCACCTGGGGTAGGAATGCCAGGCCGAGGGCAAGCAGCGCGCTGATGGTGCTGACGCGGCAGAGCCAGAGTACCAGCATCAGGCGGCGCATCTCGCGCCAGATGTCGGCGATGAGGTCTATGATGCGGCGCGGCGAGGGCATGTGGCAGGCTCAATTCCGGTGGCAAAATGAATTTTCGGGACGCGGTGATGCAAAGCGGCGGGTGTTGGAATGGGGTCCCCGTCTAGGTGACGGCGGGTGATTCGGTTGTATTAATTTTAGCTGAGGGGGTGAGCGGCGAGGAGGGCGGCTGGATTGTTATGCACATTCTAGATTTCAGATTTTTACGACTTATGCTGGCGGGACTCTGCAAGGGGCGGGCTGCCCGGCCAAGTTGGAGAGACAAAATTTAGGTTTGAATCCAATGGCAGGGTGGACTTGAGGGGTTAAAACGTGTATCTGCCCGGTTGGATAATATTTCCGCTTACCTGCATGGTTGGCAGCGATTGAGAGGATTGAACGCATGGTTTCCTTACATTTTCCGATGGCTCTGTCCGGTCCTATGATGATGGCATCACAGGGGCGGACCTGGCGGCCTCGATCTCCAAATCATTATCAAAGAAGGCCGTGGCCTTTTCGCTGGATGGCGAGTTAAAGGACCTGGCGGACCCGATTGCCGGTGATGGCGCGGTTGCTATCATCACGCGTGAGCAGCCGGAGGCGCTGGAGCTTATCCGGCATGATGCGGCGCATGTGATGGCCGAGGCGGTGCAAGCCTTGTGGCCGGACACGCAGGTGACAATTGGCCCGGTGATCGAAGACGGGTTCTTTTATGACTTTGCCCGTGATGAGCCGTTTACGCCGGATGATCTTGAGAAGATCGAGGCGAAAATGCATGAGATCATCAAGCGGGATGCGCCCTTTACCAAAGAAGTCTGGGAGCGCGAGGCGGCGATTGATTTTTTCACCGAGCGGGGTGAGGATTTCAAGGTTGAGCTGATTGATGCCATCCCGGATGATCAAGAGCTTAAAATCTACAAACAGGGTGAGTGGCTGGACCTCTGCCGGGGGCCGCATATGGCCTCGACGGGGCAGGTTGGCAGCGGCTTTAAGCTACTGAAATTGGCTGGCGCCTATTGGCGGGGTGACAGCAACAACCCGATGCTGCAGCGGATTTATGGCACCGCCTGGGCGTCCGACAAAGAGCTGAAGGCCTATCTCCACCGGCTGGAAGAAGCTGAGCGGCGGGACCACCGGCGGCTTGGGCGCGAGATGGATCTTTTCCATTTCCAGGAAGAAGCGCCGGGTTCTGTCTTTTGGCACGACAAGGGCTGGCGGCTGTTCCAGACACTTATTGCCTATATGCGGCGGCGACAGGAGGCGACAGACTATAAAGAGGTCAACAGCCCCGACATGATGGACAAGGGCCTGTGGGAGAAATCGGGCCACTGGGAAAAGTTTGGTGAGCATATGTTCACCACTGAGACACCGGATGAGCGGGTTTACTGTTGCAAGCCGATGAATTGCCCTGGCCATGTGCAGATTTTCAAGAACGGGCTGAAGTCTTACCGGGAGTTGCCATACAAGATTGCCGAATTTGGCAAAGTGCATCGCTATGAGCCCTCTGGTGCGCTGCATGGCATGATGCGGGTACGGCACTTTACGCAGGATGACGCGCATGTGTTTTGCACAGAGGACCAGATCACGGATGAATGCGTTGAACTGAACCGGTTGATTCTCTCGATCTACAAGGATTTTGGCTTTGAAGATGTGATCATTAAATTTTCTGACCGGCCTGAAAAGCGGGTCGGTGATGATGATGTGTGGGACAAATCTGAAGCGGCACTGAAAACAGCCGTTGAGAAAGCCGGCATGTCCTATGAGTTGAACCCCGGTGAGGGGGCGTTCTATGGGCCGAAGCTGGAATATGTGCTGCGCGATGCCATCGGGCGTGACTGGCAGTGCGGCACCGTGCAGGTTGACCTCAATCTACCGGGCCGGCTTGGCGCGTTCTTTATTGGCTCGGATGGTGAAAAAGCGCATCCGGTGATGATCCACCGGGCGATGTTCGGCTCGCTGGAGCGGTTCTGCGGCATTTTGATTGAGCATTATGCCGGGCGGTTTCCGCTATGGCTGGCGCCAACGCAGGTGGCGGTTTGCACCATTGTTTCTGATGCTGACCCTTATGCCGAGACGGTTATGGAGAAGCTGAAGGCTACCGGGCTACATGCAGTGCTTGATGTTCGCAATGAGAAGATCAACTACAAGGTGCGCGAGCATAGCCATGCCAAGGTGCCGGTTCTGTTCGTGATTGGTGCGCGCGAGGCGGAAGAGGGGACAGTCTCCATCCGCCGGCTGGGCTCAAAAGAGCAGGAGGTTGTCTCTGTCGATGAGGCGATTGAGGCGCTGCGGGTTGAGGCTGTGCCGCCCGATATGCGGGGGTGAGAAAAAGTCCCTCGGCTGCGCCTCAGTGTACTTTTTCTCAGTTAGATTAGGAGAAAAAAAGCTTGAGGCGGCTCTGCTCTTTTTTTCACTTGGTTTCTTGAAACAATCCGCTGGTGCGGATTGTTGAAGAGTTAGAAAGCCCCCGGCCTGAAATAGGCCAGGCTCCTTCATCGTATATTTATATTTATGGAAAGCCCCCGACCGCGCCGTAGGCTTTTTTTATTGGATGATGACTTCGATCTGGCGGGTGTCACCGGGTTTGACGGAGAAGGTCTGGCTGTATTTATCTGTGCCGCGTTCGGCAAGGATGGTGTATTCGCCGGCCGCCAGGAAGTGGGTGGGCAGGGCGCCGGCGCTTTTCTTGATGATGGAGCCGCGCGGGGAGAGGAGGCTCCATTTTGTGTCCGCCAGAGCTTCGCCGCCTTTTTGATAGACCAGCTTGAATGTGACTTTGGCGGCGAGATGGTCGATGGTTGCTTCGGTCAGTTTGCCGGCTTCCACAGAGACATCGGCGCGGGATTGGGCGTTGGCGTCTCCATAGGTGCTGACGACGTGATAAATGCCGGCGTTTAATCTAACGACAAGGCCGGGGCGGACTTTGCCCAGAACCTTCAGGCGCTTGCCGAACTGGTCGCGTTCATCTGAGAGGATATCAAAGGTGACGGTGTTCTCCGGTATCGGGTTGCCATTGGCCAGGACAGATGAGATGCGCAGGCCGCCCGCGTTGAGGGTGAAATTTTCGGTTTTGTTTTCGCCGGCGGTAATCTCGATGTTGCGGGTGAGGAAGGCACGGCCATAAGCGGCGTTTACCAGATATTTCCCTGAAGGTAGGGACATGACCGGTTCGGCCGAGCGGTGGGCGCTGATCAGCTTGTGCTTGCCGGTGAGTTTGTTTGGCTTGTCGGTATAAACCCGCCACACAACGCCGGATTTGATGGCCGGGCCCTTGTCTATCAGGTTGGCAATCAGGGCGAGACCGCCATGGGTTTTCTTGCCGGCATCTGCGGCCTGGCTGAATTTATCGACCTCTTGTGCAGCACCATCCTCAACGGCGCCGGTGATGCTCTTTTCTTCCGGCTCGACGATGATTTCGGTGGCACCGGCCCATTCATCAATGCTCTTCTGATCGGGTTTTTCTTCTGGCCCTTTTGCTGCGACTTCGTAGGCTTTAAGGTTTTGCATGGCTTTGGTGATGGAGGATTTAATAGCGGTGTTTATGGTTGTCTCGCTATTGGCAAAGGTAACTTCGCTGCCAAAAGGCTTGCCGATGCAGCTCAAACTGGTGAGCCCTTCATCGCCTTTTTCACCGATGGCAATGACATCGACTGTCAGGCCGGGAATGGCGCTTTTTAACTGGCCTGCGGTTTCGCACGGGTCGATGGGGCAGTTGCTTGGGCCGTCGGCGAGTAAAATAATGCTAAACGGTTTTGAGCGATCGCCAATCATATTGGCGGCATCGGTGAGGGCCTTGCCGATCGGGGCGTTACCGCGTGGCCGCATGGGCAGGATTGCAAGATTTGCAGAGGCGGCATCAAGCGGGCCGAAATTGATAGCTTCTTCAACGCTGGTGCAACCGGCTTTGTCGCTATGTCCATAGGCAAGTAAGCCGAAATTTAATTTCTTGTCGTAGGTGGTGAGGGCTTCTGTCAGCGCTTTTTGTACCAGGGTGACTTTTGGTGTCTTGTTGATCTGGCCCCACATGCTGTTGGAGAGGTCATAGATAACAGCGATATTGGCGGGCTCATTTGAGAGGGTGTCCTCACTGTCCTGCTGGGCAGCAGCGGGGATGGCCAGGGCGGCGAGCAGGAGAAGTGCGGTCAGCGCGGCATGGCTCAAGAAGCGACACAGGGTTTTGCTAATCATTTCGTTTGCCTGTTAATTGGTTTGTGGCGACCTTCACCGGTGCCTGGCACGCTGTTAGGTCAGAAAATTGGTGGCATTATGATGCCGGCTATTTCGGTGGCTGCTACGCGCCTTTTGCCGTTAAGACAAAAAGTATGAAAGATTCTTTCAGCTAAATCCATCGGGTAGCGAATGATTGCGCAAATAGTGTCGCTGGTTCATGACCGGCTATTTTTGTCGTTTGCCGGCCAGGTCAATGGTCTGCGGGTCCTGGGCGCTGACGCGGAATTTGGTTGTATAGCTTTCCTGGCCGATTTCGGCTCGGACCTGATATTGGCCTTGAGACAGGCGCAAGGTCGGGTTGGCATCGGCGCTTTGCCAGATCATATCGCCAGCGTCGTCAAACAAACGCCAGAAGGTCTGATGCCGTGACAGGGCGTCGTCGCGGTTGGAAATGATGAAACTGACATCAGCATCTTCCGCCTGAAAGCGGATTGTTTTTTCGTCGCCAGCATTGAGCGTGACTTTGCGGATGATGGCCTGGGCCGTTGGGGCGCTGCGCATGATCAAGCGGTATTGCCCCGGTGTCAGCGTGATTTTTTCCCCAAGGTCGGATAATTCGGCGCGGTGATGCAGGCGGTTGTCGTCGCTGATTTCAAAAACATCAAGAGCCGCGTTGGCGCCAACATTTGCGTTTCCAAGATCGAGGGACAGCAGCGCGCGCTCGACGGCGACGGTTTCTGTTGTGAGTTTGCCGGTCTCAATCGAGAAGGGGTGGCGGGTGGTGGAGAGGCCATCTTCAATTTGGGCAACGTAATTACCGGCGCTGAGGTCAAACTGAGGGTTGAGGGCGGCGGAGCGGGCGGTCTCCTTCGATGAGGCTTTGCCGTCTGTTACCCTGAAAATGCTGACAATGGGTTTGATGAGTTGCTTGCCTGTTGTTTTGTCTCGTAGCTCAAGGCGGATGCGGCCGGTTTCCTCCCAGATGGGGAGGTCGATGGTCTGGCCGGGCTGGGCGTGGATGAACCAGCTCTGGAGGCGGCCATTTTCGAGGCCGACGATTTTATAGGCGCCGGCCGGGATAAGCTGGCTTTGAGCCGCCTCGCTGAGGCTGATGACTTTGGCTTTCTTTAACGCGCTGCCTTGTGACTGGGGCTCGAATAACAGCTTGCCAAAGCCGGAGCGGCTATCGGGCGAGGCCCAACCGGGTGGCAGGTTTAGTCGTGAGAGATTGAAAAGCAGCTGCTTGCTGACAGCGATGTCTTTTTCCAGCGTGAAATTGCCGGTGACTTCATAGTTCAGATAGCGGGCGGTGACTTTGTAGTTGCCTTTTTCAAGGTCAAAGTTTGGGCGTGGCTTGTCGCTCTCCCATGGGGGCAAGTTTGGCTCTGGCGTATTTTCCGGTGTGAGCTTGACGACGCTCCATGTCAGATTTTCGAGCAGGGCGTTTGACTGAGGCCCGAGATGGGCGGATAGGCGAAGCTGCGGCTTCAGGCGTTTTTTGGGAGTAACGGGCGCGGCTACAGGGGCGGGTATTTCCTTGACGATGGATTTAAGGGCGCTGCCAAGGGCGACCTGCAGTTGCTCTTGGTCACCAGGGGTATGAAATTCGCCGCCTGAATTTTTGGCCAGGCATTGCAGGCTGGCGGCGTCCCGCTGCTCCATTGAAAAGGCGATGACATGAACCGTCAGATTTTTCTCTTTGGCAAAGTCTTTGGTTATCAGGGCGCAGGGGTCGCGGCGGCAATTTTCCGGCCCGTCGGCAAGGAGGATAATGGTGCCGCCTTGCTGTTCGTTTGGCTGTTTGTTTTGGCCAAGGATTTTGGCGGCCTCGCTGAGGGCGCCGGTGATCGGTGTTTTGCCAAGGGGCTTTATCTGGTTGATCAGCCTGGAGAACTGGACCGAATTTAAGGGGCTGGGGCGGTCAACCGTTTGAATGTCGAGACAGGCGCCGCGGCGGCGGTGGCCAAAGGCGATGAGGCCAAGGTCGAGTTTGTTGTCAAAGGGACGGACGGCACCGGCGATGGCCTTGCGGGCGATGATGACCTTATGGCCGTCTTTGATTTTCCCCCACATGGAGCCGGAGGCGTCGAGCACCAGCATGGCGGCGGGGTTGTCTGGCTGCTGGGCGTGGGCCCGGCTGCTAAAGCCGACCAGGCCAACAAGCAGCGAGAGGGCGACCATGCAGATCAGCCCGTAAATGGGTCGCCTCGATCTATATAAATTGCGCTGGGTCATCTGCTGCCGGGGAAATCTGTTGCTGACGGGTGCTATCATTATCATGGAATGCAGCGATAATTTGAAGAAAAACCGGGATGGCTGTGAAAATGAGATGTGGGAAAAGCGCCGATGGAGCGATGGGCGATGTTTAACAGGGTGTTAACAGCTCACAGGGTAGAGTTGGTGTTTCTATTTCCAAATTTGTTCTGCGTCGTTCCAGCTTTGAGGGTGGTTGTGTTATGGCCGTACAGTCGACCGCGCAGATTCCAACGAATATTGTCACCGCGCTGCAGAATGCGGCCAAGCTGACGGGTGCTGATTTTCAGTATCTGGTTGACACAGCGGCGCGCGAAAGCGGCTTTCGCCCTTCCGTCAAGGCTAGGACATCCAGCGCGACCGGGCTGTTTCAATTTATCGACAGCACCTGGCTGCAGATGGTGAAGGATAAGGGGCCAGAGCTGGGGCTTGGTGATGCCGCGCGCCATATTACAAAAACAGAGAATGGGCGCTATAAGGTGCGTGACCCCGAGATGCTGCGGGAGATTTTGAACCTGCGCAAGAACCCGGAAGTGGCCGCGGTGATGGCCGGGGCCTTTACCCAATTTAACGCCGAGACGCTTGAAGGTGAGATTGGCCGCAAGCCGACATCGGGCGAGCTTTACATCGCGCATTTTTTAGGTGCGGGCAATGGCTCCAAGCTCATTCGGGCCTCAAGCCTCAACCCCGAGATGAAAGCGGCTGATCTTTTCCCCGCGGCAGCGCGATCGAACAAATCGCTGTTTTACCGGCGCGGTGAGGCTGTGAGTGTAAAGGGCTTGTATCAGAATCTGGTGCGGCGCCATTCGGTGCAGCGTGTGGACCTGGCAGGTCTCGGCCAAGCCGAGCCCAGCTCGATCCCCCTGCCGCAACGGCAAGGGGCGGTCACCCGGTTATCGTCATCGCTTAGCGGCGATGAGATTAAGACGCGGGCGCTGGCGGCGGATGAGGCCTTTGCGCTGCAAAATATGACAAAAGCTCAGGCCGGGCTGGTGCCTGCAGGGCAGGATCTTTTTTCATCAATCTACAAAGCAGACAGCTTTAAAGCTGATCCGGTTGGCACGCCGCCGGTGGTTAAGGCCGGCGCCAATCAGGTGGTGGTCGCCGGGCTTGATAGCGTGGCCAGGCCGGAGCTGGCGCTTGAACAGGCGTCTAGGCCTGGATCTGAGCGGGGTGGCAGTGTGGGTGTGTGGGGCGGTGTGGGCGATGGCCGGTCGCGTGTTGGCGCGGGCCAAAATCTGGCCGAAAAGCGCGGGCCAATTCTTGATCTGAAAAACCGCGCCCAAGATGGGCTGCCGACCGGGAGCAGGGGCGACGCACGCGGGCTGTTTACGCGGGGCGGGCTTGGGTAGGTGATATTCAGCAGAGCGTGGATGGGTCGCTTTCAGCAGCGGGTTTTAACCGGCGCGGCGCCTTTTAGCCTTTCTCAGCTTCTTTCAACCCTTGTTCCAACTCAAATTCCTGTTGCAGGATTTTCATGGCCATTTGGCGCAGGCCAAGGGAGATGGCGCTGGCTTTGGGATTTTCACTGTTGCGCTCGCACTGCTCGATGATTGTCTTGATCGAGGCGACGAAGATTTCAACGACATTCAGGCTGAGGCGCTCAATATTCGGGATTTTTTCCAGCAGATTACAGAGGGTGTCGCAGATCTCGGTGATGGTCGGGTAGCCCAGGGTGGTGGCCTGGCCTTTCAGGTCATGGGCGATGGTGAAAAGCCTTTCGCCATGGGCGGTGTCCCAGCCATTTTCACGAATGCCGTTGAGGGTTTCCAACAGATTGTTCAGCTCGATATTGAGCCAGTCGTCAAACTCGGCGCTTAATTCCTCGATGGCGGCTTCCGCAGCCTCGACGGCGCGGCGGTAGGCGTTGTTTGGGCTGCCATCTATGACCACGCGCTCACGAAGGTCGTCTTTTGGCGGGATAACCACCATTTCTTCCTGCTCGGTATCAATTGTCTGTTCTATCGCGCTCATTGGGGGTCCATCTGCGTTTGGGAATAATGAATTAAAGGGTCACCATTTCGGTATCCACGAAAGCGTCGCGCGGATTTGTTCGGCGGTCTTCACCTTCAAAATTTGCATCACCGTTGCGGTGACGATCCGGGCCAAAATAGGTGCTGACGCGGATAAAGGGGCGCGGATTTTCGATGACATTCTGCACGCGCTTATAAAGGGCGTTGGCGGAGACGGGTTTGCAGAGAAATTCTGTGGCGCCTGCGTCTCTGGCAAGAAGGACGCGTTTGCGCTCGGAATAGGCTGTAAGCACAATGATCGGCAAATAGGGGTGTTTTGAGCCGTCCGGATTGCGGATCATTTTGGTCAGCTCAATGCCGTCGAAGATTGGCATCTTGATGTCTGTGATAAGAATGTCCGGGAGGTAATTCTCTACGGCTTCGAGGGCGGAGGCGCCGTCTTCAGCTTCATAAATCTCCCTGGAGCCGAAAGCGCGCAGCAAAGTGCGGACGATGCGGCGCATATGGGCGTTGTCATCAGCGACGACAAATCTCAGTTTCTCAAAATCAATTTTAGCCATGAACTCAACACTACGCTTACTTGCTACATTGGCTGTGGCTGGTTACTTTTCCGGCCACATCATGGCTGTAATATACGTCTTTATCCTTTAAGAAAGGTTTGACGAATATTTAAAATTACAACTTGAGCTGATGGTCGGCGGGTGTCCTGCTGCGCTGATCTGAGGGAAAACGGCCGAATTGGTGCCGGATCAGGAATAATGAAACTGTTCATTAATGATGCGGTCATCAAGCGCGTGACCGGGGTCAAACAGCAGCTTTAATTAAATTTCCGGATTCTCATCGATTTCGACGCGGCGGATGTCCTGAAATTCGCGGTGGTCGGCGACGGCATTCACCGGGCGTTTTTCGGCCTCCAGCACTTCGACCTCTACGAGCGCGCGGTTGGAGAGCAGTGCGCCGCGCCACCGGCGGGGGCGGAAGGGGCTGATGGGCGTGAGGGCGAGAAGCTGCGCGCCAACAGGCAGTATGGGCCCATGGGCGGAGAAGTTATAGGCGGTGGAGCCAGCCGGTGTGGCGACCATGACCCCATCGCAGATCAATTCATTCAGCCGGGTGCGGCCATCAACCGAGATTTTCAGCTTGGCGGCCTGGTGGGAGCGGCGGAACAGAGAGACTTCGTTGATGGCCAGCGCCTTCCAGGGCTCGCCCTTGCCATTGAAGGCCTCCAGCTTGAGGGGGTGGATGATGTTTTCCTCGGCCTGCTCGAGGCGGTCGATCAGATCGTCATCCTGATATTCATTCATCAGGAAGCCAACGGAGCCGAAGTTCATACCGTAAATCGGGATGGGCCGCTCGATATTGGCGTGGAGGGTTTGCAGCATGATGCCATCACCACCAAGAGCGACCAGCACATCTGCTTCTTCCACCGGCACATTCTCATAGCGCTGCTTGAGATTTGCAATGGCGTTTTCAGCTTCCGGGCTGTCGCCAGAGACGAAGGCGAGTTTTGAAAATCGTTTTTGGCTCATCTGATCGCGCTCGGATTGCAGTGTGACTGATTGTGGTTAATGGTGAGTGATGGCAGCTTATATGAGCTGGCCCGGTGGCGGGGGTAAAACTGCCGTGATTGTTAATGGGCCCCTTAAGAAAGTGAGGAATTTTTTATCATGGTTGAGAAAACGGAGCCAATTCTTATTTATGCGACCTTTGGTGACATGGCGAATGCGGAGGCCACGGCGCGGCGGATTATTGAAAGCCGGCTTGGGGCCTGCGTTAATTTGCTGGGGCCGATGACCAGCTTTTTTGAATGGGAAGGGGGGAGTTGCAGAAGGAAGCGGAGATTTTAATGCTGGTGAAATCCGGCCGGGATCAGCAGGCGGCGCTTATCTCGCTGATCGCCGAGCAGCATAGCTATGATGAGCCGGCGATTATGGTAGTGCCAGTGGTGGGCGGTGCTGCGGGGTTTCTTGAATGGGCAGCGGGACAGGTTGGGCCAAAGGTCTAAGTGTTGCCCGGAGCGCAGCCGATGAAGTGGGGCCAATCACGCGGGGCCTGGGATTGGCGGCCTTGTAGTCGCACTCCTAGTTAAAGGCTGCCAAATAGTCTGTCCGATATTTCTGGGCTCTTTTGCGTTTGTATTTTTTGGCAGCGGCGTATTTGTTCTTGCGGTACTGCTTTTTCTGGCGGGCCATTTTTCTGCGCTTCTTGAGCTTCAGCCGTGTGGCGCGTTTTGATTTATTGAGGCGCTTTTTAAGGGCGGCGCGGGCGGCTTTTGCTTTTCTTTCGTTTGCCTTTGCCTCTGTTGCTTCAGTGTCTGATGCTTCAGTCTCTTTTGCTTTAGTCTCTTTAGCTTCAGTTTCTGGCTCGATAAGAGCTTCTACCTCTTCGGCGATTTGCTCTTTTTGTTTTATCGCCGGGGCGTTTTGCTCAAGGCTGGCAAGGATATTTGTCGGGCCAGCGTCTGTCGCGGTCTCTACCACGGTGGTTTCAAATTTGTGCGAAGGG
>CALNZE010000104.1:0-8643 GCA_942490955.1 uncultured Alphaproteobacteria bacterium | reverse complement strand
GCGAAACGCTGACACAGCCAGCTGATGTTGACTACACCCACAAAAAGCAAACCGGTGGTTCTGGCCAGTTTGCCCGCGTGAAAATCACCATCGAGCCAGGTGAGCCAAATTCAGGCTTCGTATTCGAGAGCAAGATCGTTGGCGGTAACGTGCCAAAAGAATATATCCCGGGCGTTGAAAAAGGCATTCAGTCCATCATCGACACCGGCATTCTGGCCGGCTTCCCACTGCTCGATGTGCAGGTCACATTGACAGACGGCGCCTACCACGATGTTGACAGCTCGGTCATGGCATTTGAAATTGCCGGTCGTGCCGCCTTCCGTGAAGGCGCCAAAAAAGCCGGACCAAAACTGCTTGAGCCGATCATGAAAGTCGAAGTGGTAACACCCGAGGAATATCTCGGCGGCATCATGGGCGACCTAAACAGCCGCCGCGGTCAGGTACAGGGCCAGGAGCCAAGAGGCAACGCCACTGTCGTGAACGCCATGGTGCCACTGGCCAATATGTTTGGCTATGTGAACACATTGCGCTCACAAAGCCAGGGCCGCGCCCAGTTTACAATGCAATTCGATCACTACGCGCAGGTGCCGCAGGCAGTGGCTGAAGAAGTTCAGGCCAAATTTGCTTAAAGGCAACAACGCATAACTGTTTAACTTGATGAAATAAGTTTAGTTAAAACGTGTTTAGAACAAACACAAATAGACTGAAAAATGGAGAGCCAAGATGGCCAAGGAAAAATTTGAGCGTAATAAACCACATGTGAACATCGGCACCATCGGTCACGTTGACCATGGCAAGACGACACTGACAGCTGCGATCACCAAAGTGCTTGCTGAAACTGGCGGCGCGACTGCGAAAAACTATGCAGATATTGATAACGCCCCGGAAGAACGCGAACGCGGCATTACAATTTCAACAGCGCATGTGGAATACGAAACAGAAAACCGTCACTATGCTCACGTTGATTGCCCTGGCCACGCTGACTATGTAAAAAACATGATCACCGGAGCCGCCCAAATGGATGGTGGTATCCTCGTTGTGTCATCAGCTGATGGCCCCATGCCGCAAACACGTGAGCACATCCTGCTTGCCCGCCAGGTTGGTGTGCCAGCGCTGGTTGTCTTCATGAACAAGGTTGACCAGGTTGACGACGAAGAGCTTCTCGAACTCGTTGAAATGGAAATTCGTGAGCTGCTGACAGAATACGGCTTCCCTGGCGATGACATTCCGATCGTTAAAGGCTCTGCCCTTGCAGCGATTGAAGATTCAAACGAAGAAATCGGCAAAAAAGCAATTCTTGAGCTTATGGCCGCCGTTGACGAAGCCATCCCGACACCAGATCGCCCGAAAGATCAGCCGTTCCTTATGCCTATTGAGGACGTTTTCTCAATCTCCGGTCGCGGTACTGTGGTAACTGGCCGTATCGAACGCGGTGTTATCCATGTTGGTGACGAAATCCAGATCATGGGCATCAAAGACACCCAGCTTACAACATGTACTGGTGTTGAAATGTTCCGCAAGCTGCTTGATCAAGGTGAAGCTGGCGACAATGTTGGTGTGCTTCTTCGTGGTACGAAACGCGAAGATGTTGAGCGCGGCCAGGTTCTCTGTGCCAAAAACTCAATCACACCGCACACAAAATTCAAGGCAGAAGCTTACATCCTGACAAAAGATGAAGGCGGCCGCCACACACCATTCTTCTCAAACTACCGTCCACAGTTCTATTTCCGTACAACTGACGTGACCGGTGTTGTGACTTTGCCTGAAGGCACTGAAATGGTGATGCCAGGTGACAATGTTGAAATCGACGTTGAACTGATTGTGCCAATCGCGATGGAAGAAAAGCTTCGCTTCGCGATCCGCGAAGGCGGCCGCACAGTTGGCTCAGGTGTTGTTTCATCTATCATTGAGTAACGATTAACGTGTAATGCGGTGCCGCGCCCCAACCGGGTTGTGGTGCCGCATTCTCTTAAACCCAAGGTGAGCTTCGATGCAAAGCCAAAATATTAGAATACGACTCAAGGCTTTCGATCATCGTGTCCTCGATGTGTCGACAAAAGAGATCGTGAACACCGCCAAAAGAACCGGCGCTGATGTTCGAGGACCGATCCCTTTGCCGACGCGCATTGAGAAATTCACGGTCAATCGCTCGCCGCACGTTGACAAAAAATCACGTGAGCAGTTTGAAACCCGCACCCACAAGCGGCTGATCGACATTGTTGATCCCACCCCGCAAACAGTGGATGCACTGATGAAGCTTGACCTCGCCGCCGGCGTGGACGTTGAAATCAAGCTGTAGTGCGTGTTTCCGGAGATTGATTTTGGTTTCCGGGTAAAAACTCGCTTAAGAATGTTGAATTTGAAAATTTAAGGACGGGACCAATGCGGTCAGGTGTCATAGCGCAAAAGGTCGGCATGACCAGAGTTTTCACAGATGCAGGTGAGCATATCCCTGTAACTGTTCTCAAGCTCGAGCAGTGTCAGGTTGTCGCCCAGCGGACAGAAGAAAAGAACGGTTACTGCGCCCTCCAGTTGGGCAGCGGTAAAGCCAAGGTGAAAAACACAAGCCAGGCACAACGCGGCCATTTCGCCGTTGCCAAGGTTGAGCCAAAAAGCCGGATCGTCGAGTTTCGGGTTAGCCCTGAAAACCTCATCGATGTCGGTGCCGAGATCACAGCAGACCATTTCATCAATGGTCAGTATGTTGACATCACCGGCACCTCGGTTGGTAAAGGTTTCGCCGGTGCCATGAAGCGTCACGGCTTTGGTGGTCTTCGTGCCTCCCACGGTGTTTCTATCTCTCACCGCTCACACGGCTCAACCGGCCAGTGTCAGGATCCGGGCAAGGTTTTTAAAGGCAAGAAAATGGCTGGCCATATGGGCGCAACCCAGGTCACCACGCAAAACCTCAAGATCGTCAAAACCGATCCTGAGCGCGGCCTGCTGATGGTCAAGGGCGCTGTCCCTGGCTCAAAAGGCGGCTGGGTGCTCGTCAATGACGCCATCAAGAAAGCTCTGCCAGACGATGCGCCGCTACCCGGCAAATTCATCGCACCAAAAGGCGCAGGCAAGGCCGCAAAAGCTGAAGAAGCCGAAGCCGCTTCTGAAAGCAAGGAAGGCTAATCAAGATGAAACACGATGTGAAAACGCTGGATGACAAATCCGCAGGCACTGTCGATCTGAATGACGACATCTTCGGCCTTGAGCCACGCGCTGACATTCTGCACCGTTGTGTGCGCTACCAGCTTGCCAAACGCCAGGCAGGAACACACGCAACGCTGGGCCGCTCTGATGTGCGCGGCACCACTGCCAAAATGTTCAAGCAAAAAGGCACTGGTAACGCCCGTCACGGCAACAAGAAGGTTCCCCAGTTCCGGGGCGGCGCCAAAGCTTTTGGCCCAAGCCCTCGCAGCCATGCCCACGCGCTGACCAAAAAATTCCGCGCCCTTGGCCTTCGCCATGCGCTCTCTGCCAAGGCAAAAGCCGATGAACTGATCATCATTGATGATTTCGGTGCCGCCGATGGCAAAACGAAAGCGCTGAAAGCACAATTCGCCAAGCTTGGCCTCTCGAAGGCACTCGTCATCGACGGGTCTGAAGTGAATGAAAAATTCGGCCGCGCGGCACGCAATTTGCCAGAGGTCGATGTGCTGCCAATTCAGGGCATCAATGTTTATGACATTCTCCGCCGCGAAAAGCTGGTCTTGACCAAAGCGGCCGTAGAAGCGCTGGAGGCACGGTTCAAATGAAACAGGTAGATCTCTACGACATCATTCTCGCGCCGGTAATTACCGAAAAATCGACAGGCGCGTCAGAGCACAATCAGGTTGTTTTCAAAGTTGCTGACACAGCAACAAAACCTGCCATCAAAAAGGCCGTTGAAGGGCTGTTTGATGTCAAGGTGAAAGCCGTCAATACCGTCAACCGCAAAGGCAAAGTCAAGCGGTTCAAGGGTATCAAAGGCAAGCAAAACGGCTCTAAACGTGCAGTCATCACTCTAGAAGAGGGCCACACCATTGACGTGGCCACCGGGCTTTAAGGGGAACAGATATGGCACTTAAAAAGTTTAAGCCAATCACGCCAGGTCAACGTAGCCTCGTGCTCATTGACCGCTCCGACCTTTGGAAGGGCGGACCTGTCAAATCTTTGACAGAAGGCCTGACAAAAAATGGCGGACGCAACAACACCGGCCGTATAACCGCACGCCGTCGTGGCGGCGGGCACAAGCGCGCTTACCGCGTCATTGATTTCAAACGCATGAAGCACGACATTTCAGCCGTTGTTGAGCGCATTGAATATGACCCGAACCGGACAGCCTTTATCGCGCTGGTTAAATATGAAGATGGTGAGCAGGCCTACATTCTGGCGCCGCAACGTCTGGCCGTTGGCGACAGCATCATCTCCGGCGAAAAAGTTGACGTAAAACCCGGCAACGCCATGAAGCTGCGCAACATGCCAATCGGCACCATTGTGCACAATGTCGAAATCAAAATCGGTAAGGGCGGCCAGATCGCCCGCTCAGCTGGCACATACGCCCAGCTCGCCGGCCGCGATTCAGGCTACGCCATGATGAAACTGTCATCCGGTGAAACCCGCATGATCCACGCCGATTGCATGGCAACCGTGGGCGCGGTTTCCAACCCGGATAACGGCAACACAAATCTCGGCAAGGCCGGTCGCAAACGCTGGATCGGCAAACGCCCGCAAGTTCGCGGCGTCGCGATGAACCCGGTCGATCACCCCCACGGTGGTGGTGAAGGCCGTACATCTGGTGGCCGCCACCCGGTTTCCCCATGGGGCAAACCAACCAAGGGCAAGCGCACCCGCTCAAACAGCTCAACGGACAAGTTTATCGTCCGCAGCCGCCACATGAAGAAGAAAAGATAGGAAAGCACGATGGCACGTTCATCCTGGAAAGGTCCATTCGTTGATCGCTACCTCCTTAAAAAGGCGGAAACAGCGCAAGGCTCAGGCCGCAAGGACGTTATTAAAATCTGGTCACGCCGTTCAACCATTCTGCCCCAGTTTGTGGGCCTTACATTCGGTGTCTACAACGGCAAGAAGCACATTCCTGTTCTTGTCTCCGAAGATATGGTTGGCCACAAATTTGGTGAATTCGCACCATCGCGGACCTATTTCGGACACGCGTCCGATAAGAAAGCAAAGAGGAAGTAGCACCCATGGGTAAGGCAAAAACAGCACGCCGGCTGGCCGACAATGAGGCCCAGGCTGTCACCCGCAACCTGCGCGTGAGCCCTCAGAAGTTGAACCTGCTGGCCACTTCGATCAGAGGTAAAAAGGTCGAGAAAGCTTTGGCTGATCTCACCTTCTCAAGAAAACGCATCGCCAAAGATGTCAAGAAAACCGTTGAATCAGCCATTGCCAACGCTGAGAACAACCACGGTCTTGATGTTGACAGCCTTGTGGTCGCAGAAGCCTATGTCGGCAAAGGTCTCGTCATGAAGCGCTTCCGCCCAAGAGCTCGTGGCCGGGTTGGCAAGATTTTAAAACCTTTTGCACGTTTGACCGTTGTGGTCCGCGAAGTTGAGGAGACGGCATAATGGGTCAGAAGATTAATCCGGTAGGCTTCCGCCTCGGCATCAATAGAACCTGGGATTCAAGATGGTACGCCACCAAAGCTGAATACGGCGACCTTCTGCTTGAGGATTTTAAAATCCGCAAGCACATCATGAAGCACCGCCGCCAGGCCGGCATCTCCAAGGTGGTCATTGAGCGCCCGCACAAAAAATGCCGTGTCACGATCCACTCGGCCCGCCCGGGTATCCTGATCGGTAAAAAAGGCGCCGACATCGAGAAGCTGAAAACCGAGTTGAAAAAATTTACTGACAGCGAAGTTCACCTGAACATCCTCGAAGTCAGAAAACCTGAGATTGACGCCAACCTCGTTGCCGAGGGCATCGCCCAGCAGCTGGAACGCCGCGTCGCATTCCGCCGCGCCATGAAGCGCTCGGTTCAATCCGCCATGCGCCTTGGCGCAGAAGGCATCCGCATCAACTGTGCTGGCCGCCTTGGTGGCGCCGAGATCGCCCGGATGGAATGGTACCGCGAAGGCCGTGTGCCACTGCACACTCTGCGCGCCAATATTGACTACGGCACCGCCCAGGGCGTCACCGCCTACGGCATCATTGGCATCAAGGTCTGGATCTTCAAAGGTGAGATCATGGAACATGACCCAATGGCTCAAGAGCGCCTCGCCACCCAAAACCAGGATGGCGGCCGCCCAAGAAGACAAGACGCGAAGGCCTAAAGCTGAGCCACACGCGAAGTTAAGGAAAAAGAACAATGTTGCAACCAAAACGGACAAAATTCCGCAAAGCCCATAAAGGGCGGATCAAAGGCGCAGCCAAAGGCGGCACAGCGTTGAATTTTGGCTCATACGGGCTAAAGGCACTCGAGCCGGAGCGCGTTACCTCTCGTCAGATTGAGGCCGCCCGCCGTGCGATGACCCGCGAGATGAAGCGTGCCGGTCGTGTCTGGATCAGAATTTTCCCGGATGTGCCGGTGTCGAAAAAACCGACCGAGGTTCGCATGGGTAAAGGCAAGGGCTCCGTTGAATATTGGGCCGCCCGCGTCAAGCCAGGTCGCATCATGTTCGAGATTGACGGTGTCGATGAAGAGACAGCGAAATCAGCGCTCACATTGGGCTCGGCGAAGCTGCCCATCAAGACGCGCATTGTAAAACGCCTGGGTGCATAGAGCTTCGGGTATCTGATGAAATTTGGATTTGAAGGACTTTTTGCCATGAAGGCGAGTGATCTAAGAGATAAAACCCCTGACCAGCTCGATGATGAGCTGATCAAACTGAAAAAAGAGCAATTTAATCTTCGTTTCCAGGCGGCCACTGGCCAGCTTGAAAACACATCCCGCGTCCGCCAGATCAGACGCGAAATTGCTAAGGTCAAAACAGTCATGGCGGAAAAGCAAGCCGCTAGTGCTTGATAGTTGAGGAACAGGAAATGCCGAAACGAATTTTGAAGGGTGAAGTGGTCAGCGACAAAACCGATAAGACGGTTATCGTCAAGGTTGAGCGCCGGTTCACACACCCACTGTACAAAAAGGTTGTGCGTCGTTCAAAAAAATACCACGCCCATGATGAAACAAACCAGTTCAAAACCGGTGATCTCGTGCGCATTGAAGAATGCCCGCCGATCTCCAAACACAAACGCTGGATTGTTCAAACCGCTGGTAAATAACCAACACGCCCTGAAACCTTTGGGTTAAACAAATTTTTCGGCTGAAAATGGCCAGCTTCAAAGCGGCCAAATAAGGATTAGTTAAAATGATACAGATGCAAACCAACCTGGATGTGGCAGATAATTCTGGTGCCCGCCGTGTGCAGTGCATCAAGGTGCTGGGTGGCTCAAAGCGCAAATACGCCTCCATCGGTGACATCATCGTTGTCTCCGTCAAAGAAGCGATCCCGCGCGGCCGCGTTAAAAAAGGCCAGGTGATGAAAGCCGTTGTCGTGCGCACCGCCAAAGGCGTCCGCCGCCCCGATGGCAGCCTCATCCGCTTTGATCGCAACGCCGCTGTCCTGGTGAACCAGGCAGGCGAGCCCGTCGGCACACGTATTTTTGGCCCGGTCACCCGTGAGCTGCGCTCAAAAAACCAGATGAAAATTGTCTCACTCGCGCCTGAAGTGCTCTAGAGAAGGGTCGTAAAGAAGATGGCTAAGTTAAAAATTAAAAAAGGCGACCGCGTTGTTGTTCTTGCCGGTAAGGACAAGGGCAAGCAGGGCGAAGTCCTGAAAGTCCTCCCCAAGGAGCAGCGGGCGATTGTCAATGGCGTCAATATGATGAAACGCCACCAGCGCCAGACCGCATCCGAAGAAGGCGGAATTATTTCAAAAGAAGCGTCAATCCATGTCTCCAATCTCGGGGTAGAAGACCCGAAAGATGGCAAGCCAACCAGAGTTGGCTACAAGACTTTGGAAGATGGCCGCAAAGTGCGCTTTGCAAAGCGCTCAGGAGAAGTGATCGATGGCTGAGGCTAGCTCATACACGCCCCGTCTGAAAACCCACTATATCGATGTGGTACGCGGCGAACTGATGAAAGAATTTGAATATAAGAACCCGATGCAGGTGCCGAAAATTGAGAAAGTCGTTCTCAACATGGGCATTGGTGATGCGGTCAACGACCGCAAGAAAGTGCAGTCAGCATACGAAGACCTGGCATTGATCGCAGGTCAACGTCCTGTCTTTACCAAGGCGCGCAAGTCGATCGCCGGTTTCAAGGTTCGTGAAGACATGGCGCTTGGTGCCAAGGTAACATTGCGCTCAGCGCGGATGTTTGAATTCCTTGATCGCATGATCACCATCGCTCTGCCACGGGTGAAAGACTTTAGAGGTCTGAACCCAAAAAGTTTCGATGGCCGCGGCAACTACGCCATGGGCATCAAGGAGCACATCGTATTCCCCGAGATTGACTATGATAAAGTTGATCAGATTTGGGGTATGGACGTGATCGTCTGCACATCGGTTACAACTGATGATGAAGCGCGCGCTGTCCTTAAAGGATTTAATTTCCCATTTCAGGTGAAAAGCTAATCGCCTGAAAAGCGGACGGAGGACAAGATGGCAAAAAAAGTCAATGATCGAGCGGAACAGCGCAAAGCGGCTTGTT
>CALNZE010000103.1:0-18617 GCA_942490955.1 uncultured Alphaproteobacteria bacterium | reverse complement strand
TTGGCAGGGACAAAACCCCACAATAACATAGTTAAATTAAGCCGCTTTGAGATTAACAACAGCTTAACAAAGCCCCTTCACTTTTAAACAACGGCGCGGCATGGTTAATTTTCGGTTAACAGAGCTTGCCCTAACAGGCTCTGCCAACCAGTCCAGTTCGGACAAACCTCCAGCCCCGCCTTGCCAACAGCAAAGCGCGCAAAAGCCACCCATAAGATCACGACATTTATGGTTAAAGTCTCACCCCGAAATGTGATCGAAACGCGGCGAACCGCCAAAATAATGAACAAAGTTCATTTGAAGGGCAAAAAAACACAACGATGTTCAGTTGTTACCCCTTTTTACCCCGGCTTAGCCATCGCCATCCAGCAACTGGTCAATCGACACACAGGTCACATAATGGTAAGATCAAGATGCAACGGAGTGACTGAAATGTAATTACTATAAACAGCCCAAAGATCAGTGCCCTTGCGCAGGCGTTGAGCGCTTCCGTTGAAAATCAAAACCAGTAATAATCCCGCCCCCGCGGGTCCTTGCGCGCATCAATCGTTAACAAGCTCTGGTCACGGCGGCCCTGGCGGGTCGCATGCCGCCCCTTCCACATCATCCCGAGGCGACAATCCGCAAATTAATATTAATCAACACATCAGCGCCCCACCGCAGCCCGTAGCAATTCCTTAAGCAACCCCGGCGCCAAAGCCTCCGGTGTCTCCCAATGTATCGAACCTGGCGCGCTTCAAAACCGGTCGTGAGACTCAGCGCAATAGAGGGGATGTTCAAGCATCGTGCCCTCAATCGCCCCGGCAATTGTTCCTGAATAGGTAACATCATCAGCAATATTTTGCCCATGATTAATACCAGAGAGAATAAGATCCGGCGGCGTGTCTCCCATAAACTGGCACACAGCCATAATCACGCAATCAGTCGGCGTACCTTCAACGGCAAAAGTCTGCTCTCCCAGCTGCCGGCTGCGCAGCGGGTCTTTTAAGCTCAGGGAATGAGAGGCACCGCTATTATCCAGCGCCGGGGCAACGACCCACACATCATCTGAAAGTTGCGCCGCAATACGGCCAAGCACTTCAATGCCTTGCGCATCAATACCATCATCATTCGTCACTAAAATACGCATAGGTTAGATGCAGCCTTTCAAGCGTTAAGAGGATCAATTCTTTCTTTGCCGCCAACATAAGGGCGCAACACCTCAGGAATTATGACACTGCCATCAGCTTGCTGATAATTCTCCAGCACCGCCACCAGCGTCCGCCCCACCGCCAGACCAGAGCCGTTCAGCGTGTGAACAAACTCAAGCCGCTTGGAGTCCGGCACCCGGTAGCGCGCATTCATCCGCCGCGCCTGAAAATCACCGCAGACAGAGCAGCTGGAAATTTCCCGGTAGCAATTCTGTCCGGGCAACCAAACCTCAACGTCATAAGTCCGCCGCGCCCCAAAGCCCATATCACCGGTGCAAAGTTTCATCACCCGGTATGAAAGCCCAAGCCGTTTCAGAACTTCCTCAGCGCAGCCAGTCATCCGCTCCAGCTCATCAGCTCCTCGGATTGCTCCGGTAAGGTGATTGAGACAAGCTCAACTTTCATGAACTGGTGCTGGCGGATCATCCCGCGTCGTGTCCCGCCCTGCCGAGCCCGCCTCCGAGCGAAAGCAGGGGCTGAACGCCGTGTAGCGCCGCGGCAGATAGCCAGCGTCGATCGTGCTGTCCGCCACAATATTGGTTAGCGGCACCTCAGCCGTCGGGATAAGATAATGATCCGTCGTCGTCTTGAAGAGATCTTCCTCAAATTTCGGCAATTGCCCGGTGCCGAAAAGCGCATTGTCTTTCACCAGCAGCGGCGGCGAAACCTCGGTATAGCCATGCTCACCCGTTTGCAGGTCGAGCATAAACTGCGCCAGCGCCCGCTCCAGCCGCGCTAATGGCCCGGAGAGCAAAACAAACCGGCTGCCGGACATCTTCGCCGCCACTTCAAAATCCATGAAGCCAAGCGCCTCACCAATCTCAAAATGCTCCTTCGGCTCAAAGGAAAATTCCGGGATGCTGCCAACTACGCGCACCACCTCATTATCCGCTTCATCCGCGCCAACCGGCACATCATCATGCGGCAGATTCGGAATGCCGGAGAGCAGCGCTGTCAGCCGCTCATTGATCTCACGCTCAGTATCTTCACCGGATTGAATAAAGCTTTTTATTTTTGCAACTTCCGCAATCGCCGCCTCGGCCGCCGCTTCATCGCCGCTTGCCTTCGCCTTGCCAATCTCTTTGGACGCCGTGTTGCGCTGCGTTTGCGCTTCCTGCAGCGCCTGCAAATGCGCCCGGCGCTCATCATCAATTTTCAGCACATCGGCGGATAGGGGCGCCATCCCGCGCTTCTTCAGCCCCTCGTCAAACGCCTCGCTATTTTCGCGGATCCATTTCAGATCAAACATCACTCACCTCTTGGCAACATAAACAAGCGCAATAAAAAAGCGGCACCCCGCCCGGCTCATCTATTACCAATCAAGGCAATGACGCGCCAGCCCGATTTCATAAATACAAGCCCGTTTTCATAATTAATTGTCTGGAAAAGAGCGCCGATCTCGCCCGCTAGGCGGCATCCTTGGCAGCTTCCCGCTCCGCCCGCTTCTTCTCAACCAGCGTCACCATCCAGATCGACGTCTCATAGAGAAGATAAGTCGGCACAGCCAACCCAAGCTGGCTGAAAGGATCCGGCGGAGTCATCAGCGCCGCCACAGCAAACACACCCACCACCGCATAGCGGCGTTTCTTCTTCAATGTGTCACTGCTGATCAAACCGGCCCGTGCCATCAGCGTCAGCGCCACCGGCAACTGAAAGCAAATGCCAAACGCCAGGATCAGTGCCGTTATCAGCGAGAAATATTCGCTCACCTTGGCCACCAGCTGGATGCGAACACCCGTCTCGCCGGTTTGCTGATGCGAGAGAAAATAATCCATAGCCAGCGGCATGACGATGAAGTAAACCACCGAAGCGCCAATGATGAACAAAAACGGCGTCGCCAGCAGATACGGCAAAAAGGCGCCGCGCTCATTCTTGTAAAGCCCCGGCGCCATGAACATGTAGATCTGCGCCGCCAGCAGCGGAAAGGTAATGGCAAAGGCCCCAAATAGCGCCAGCTTCAACTTGGTGAAGAAAAACTCATGCGGCGCGGTGAACTGCATGTCGATGATTTGCCCTTCACCAACCGCCCGCTCATAAGGCCAGAGCAAAAAATTATAAATCGGCGTTGCAAAGTAAAAGCAAAACACAAACGCCACGCCAAGCGCCACCATGCACCAGACAAGCCGCTTGCGCAGCTCAACCAGATGCGCCAGCAAAGGCGCCTTGCTGTTTTCCATTTCATCAACAGTCATGAGCGCCCGCTCCCGCTCACCTTATCACCATCGCCGCCATCGCTACCGCCCCCGGCTTTAATCTCAACAGCGCCCGGGTCAGACATTTTCACACTATCACCTGCTGGACTTTTATGCGCTTGTGGCAGGCTGTCTGGCTGGGTTTCCATTTCGCTGGCAGCCTCCCCGGCCTCGGCGGTATTTTCAGCCGCTTCACGCTCCGCCGCAACGGTCGCCGGTGCAGGCTTCGCCGGAGATTGATAGCCCTCAGCCCCCTGCTCTTCCATCACATTTTTGTTCCACTTATCAACGTCAAAAGTCTCGTAATTATTCGGGTCAAAGTCGTCATAGTCATTCGGGTCATCAAGGTCTCCCATGATATTACCCGGGCTTAAATCCCGTTTGAGATCATCAACGCTGTTTTTGAGATTGCCAAGTTCACTCTCTTCCACCGCCTCTTCAAACTGGCGCTGGAATGACCCTGCTGTCTGTTTGATCTTTTTCACGAAATTGCCAATGGTCCGCATCAGCGCCGGCAGCTCTTTCGGCCCCACAACGACCAGCGCCACCAGGCCAACAACCAGCAATTCGCTCCAACCAATATCAAACATAAATGTTACTCATGGATTCTATCACTCATTATTTGCTATTATTCAAAAATTCTATGAAAATCCCCCATCAAATCAGCGCCGCAATGGAGGAGTTAATCGTCATGGGCATATCATTTCACGGAAGTGATCGCTCCCTGTTATTGCCAAAATTCGCCTGCTGCAAAAATCGACACAGAGAAAACGACCCTGAGAAGAGACCTGAACCAAAAACCGGCAGCCGGATCATCAAACCCGCCTGCCAAAATCCATCTATGCCCGCTTAGCGCCGGCAGTTAAAATCAAAAATTTAAGACAGGTCCGCTTTTTCCTTGTGCAGCGGCGTCGATTCCTCACCGCTCACACCAGGCTCAATTGAGCGAACAGAACTATCTGCCGTGTCTTTTTCATCTTCATCCTGCAAGCCTTTTTTAAAGCTTGTGATGCCTTTGGCGACATCGCCCATCAAATCGGAAATCTTCCCGCGGCCAAACAATAGAACCACAAGCAATACAACAATCATTATTTGCCAGAAACCAGGGTAACCGAACATATTTTTCTCCTGCGTCAGGATTGACGCCTTGTTAGTCGTCTTAACTCAATATGACAAAATACCCGGTGGCACGCAACCAGCAGTATCTCGCATTCGCCGTCACAGTAAACACCGCCAGATACCACATAACCGGTTAGTCGTCACTCTCTAGTATCAGCGCCTTATCCTTATCGAGCGCCACAAAAACTTCATCGCCAACGCCAGGTGCCAGATTCTCGCGCAAACGCACCTTTAAAGGGTCTTCAAGGCCGTTAATCACAATTTCAACCAGCGCCGCATCACCGAGGAATTTGCGGTCAATCACCCGGCCGGGCACGCCATCGCCCCCATCCGTCAGGCTCAGCGCCCGAAAGCGCACACCAACCGTCACCTCAGAACTTGCCGAGACCAGCGGCGAGGGAAAGTCGCCAAACACCGTCTCCACCATGCCATCCTTGACGAGGCAGGACATTTCGTTCATCTCCGAGAACACCCGGGCAACGAACAATGAATTGGGGTTGTTATAAATTTCTTCGCTGGTGCCAACCTGCACTACACGGCCGCCGCGCATCACCGCGATCCTGTCGCCCATGCGCATCGCTTCTTCCGCCTGATGCGTCACGATAACCGAGGTCGCCCGCATCTCTCTGAGGATGCCCAGCGTTTCCTCGCGCATCCGATCTCTTAACCGGGGATCAAGGCCGGAAAATGGCTCATCCATGAATATAACGCTCGGCCGCGGCGCAATCGCCCGCGCCAATGCCACCCGCTGCTGCTCCCCGCCAGACAATATATGCGGATATTCTTTGGCGTAATGCGCCAAGCCGACCCGCTCCAGCGTCGCCATCGCCACCCGCATCGCCGCCGCCTGATCAAGAAAGCGCAGCCCGAACATCACATTCTTCAAGATGGTCAAATGCGGAAACAACGCAAAATCCTGAAACATCAGGCCAATGCCGCGCTTCTCTGGCGGTGTGAACACATGCGGCCCCACCACCTCCTGATGGTTAAACAGCACCCGCCCCGTGTCCGGTCGCTCAATCCCCGCCGCGATGCGCAGCAAAGTCGTCTTGCCGCAACCCGATGGCCCCAGCAGACACATCGTCTCCGCCGGCTCAACATCAAGGCTAACGCCGCGCAAAGCGTGGTTTATCGCCAAATTTTCGGGTAAGATCTTCAAAGGTCAGGCGCGCCGCAATGGTAGCCGCAGCCGAACCACGCCGCCCCCAACTATCTGTCATTCGGCTCAAAAATTACCCGTCCTTGAAAGAATTGAAAACGATAGGCAACCGGGAGGCCGGTCACAACACCATGAAACCATCCAAAGAACGCAGCCCGGCACATCAATTTCCCGTTATCGCAAATGTAGCCATCCCTGTATAGAGGCTAGAGGGCCAAGGCTGTTGCCATGGTAAAGGCCCGCTCACCGCCAAAACGCGGAGCAAAAATCTCATCGGCGCCGTTAATGGCCTTTGAAATTAGTCTTTATCTACTGGGCATAGTCTATTGGTCTTCATCGCCATAGTCGCCGCCATCCGCATAACGAAGCGGGTCGTCCTCTGCCCCCAGCAACTCTTCCATATCCAGCGGGTCTTCATCCGGCCCTAGCGCCTCGCCGTCACTTGGCGTCGGCACCTGAAACGCCGGCGGCAACGCCCCATCAAGCAGCCCCGCCCCCTTCAGCTCATTCAGCCCCGGTAGATCATCAATTTGCACCAGGCCGAACTGATCGAGAAATGCCGGTGTCGTCCCATAGGTAATCGGCCGCCCTGGCGCCCGCCGCCGCCCGCGCATCCGCACCCATTCACTCTCCAGTAAGACATCAATCGTGCCCTTTGAGGTCTGCACACCGCGCACATCTTCAATCTCTGCCCGCGTCACCGGCTGGTGATAGGCAATGATCGCCAATGTCTCCAGCGCCGCCTTTGAAAGTTTGCGTTTCACCTGCCGGTATCTGGTCAGCAAAGGCGAAAGATCCGGAGCGGTGCGAAACGCCCAGCCCTCCCCAATCTGCCTCAGCTCCACGCCGCGGCCTGCATATAGCTGTTCCAGCTCATCAAGCAAAGCAGGCACATCATCAAGCGCCTCAAACTGCGCCGCAATCTCGCGCACCGTGAGCGGCTCGGGTGCCACAAACAACACAGCTTCCAGCAAGCGCAGCGGCTCGCTCACCTCTGGCCTTGTCGCGCCTTCACGCTCAGCTTTTTGCGCCTTTTCCGTCATTCGCTTGCCTCATCATCTGAACCATCTGAGCGCGGCTCATCGACACTCTTGATATAAAGCGGCGTGAAATGCTCGGATTGCCGCAGCTCAATCATCCCGTCCCGCGCCATCTCCAGCGTCGCGCCAAAGGTGCTGGCAACCGTGGTCTTCTGCAGCTTGTCCTCACCCAGAAACGCCGCGATCAACTCACTAATCGGCGCCCAGCCGACCGGCATGCCCAGCATCATCTGCAACCTTTGCCGCGCTTTTTTAATCGACCACACCTCGCGCCGCTTTACCTTATATCCCGTCTCCGCTGTGCGCGTGCGCTGCACAGCATAAGCCTTCAGCAAGCCGTAAAAGTCAGCCCTGTAGCTGTAGCAAGCCACCACATCAAAACCGGCCGGTGCGCCGCAGCCATAAAAATCCTGCCCCAGTTGATCCCGCGCCATTAACTCGGCGCCGGCCTGCCGCATCGCCGCCAGGCGCTTCAGCCGAAATGCCAGCCGCGCCGCCAATTCATCGCCAGAGGGGTCATCACCATCTTCATCATCGGCAGGCAGCATCAGTTTTGATTTGAGAAAAGCCAGCCACGCCGCCATCACCAGATAGTCCGCCGCAATCTCCAACCGCTCCGAGCGCATCCGCTCGATATAACCAATATACTGGTGCGCCAGCTCAGACATCGAAAGCTGGGTCAGATCAATCTTCTTCGACCGTGAAAGCGCCAACAACAGGTCAAGCGGCCCCTCAAACCCATCCAGCGCCACCTCAAGAACCTGATCACGCGGAATCTCATTCACCCCGTCCTCAAACTCATCGGAGAAACCAACGGCGCGCCGCCTATCACTTTGCTTATTGCTCTCGCCGCTGCTCACTTCATCTCTCTTATTTTGCCAAAAGTTAAAATACCACCACTCAAACTTCGCCAGCTACAGCCCGCACCACGCCTCGTCAAGCAGTGCCAGTGCATCCGCTTCGTCAAAGGGTTCAGCCTTGCTGATCATATCAAAACTGCGCTGAAAGCGAAGCGCCGCCTGCCCCGCCAGAACCGGCGAATTCTGCGCCACCTCGGTCATCTCGTCAAAATCACCATTGCAATGCAGCGCCCCATCGCACCCGGCTGCAAGCACCGCCGCAGTGCGCGCAGCAATTGAGCCATCCAGCGCCTCCATCGAGACATCATCGCAGATCAAAAAGCCATCGAAACCAATCTCCTCGCGGATAAGCGCGGAAATCGCCTTGTCAGATACGCTCACCGGCGCCGCCCGCTCAAACGCCTCATAGATCACATGCGCGGTCATCGCGATGGGCATATCGCGCAGAGCCTTAAAGGGCGCGAAATCCACCCGCCGCAATTCATCAAGCGGCGCATCAATCACCGGCAGGTCCTTATGGCTATCGGCATTCGCCCGCCCATGCCCCGGAATATGCTTGATCACCGGCAGCACGCCAGATGCCATATGCCCGACCGCAACCTCTCTGCCAAGCTTCGCAATGGCCTCAACATCGCTGCCAAAGCTCCGGTCACCAATCACCTCGTGAGCCTTGGGCTGATGAACATCGAGCACCGGCGTACAGTTGACATTGATACCAAGCGCCAGCAGCCGCCGCCCCATCAACCTTGAAATCGCATTCACCGCCTCAAGAGCTCGGCCCGGATCACTCTCAAAAAGCGCGCCAAATTTGCGAAAGGACGGCAGCGCCGGAAACAGCGGTGGCCGCAGCCGCTGCACACGCCCACCCTCCTGGTCAATCATCACCCAGAAGTCATCGGCCCCGGCCGCATCGCGCACATCACCCACCAGCCGCCTGATCTGTTCTTCACTCTCAAGGTTGCGAGCAAACAGGATCAACCCGAGCGGTGCGGTCTCAGCAAAAAAATCCCGCTCACGATCCGAAAGCGTCGCCCCCTCAACACCCGCAACAAAAGACAACCGCGCCATATAGCCCCCTGAAAAAAAAAAAAATCGTCACGTCTGTTTATGCCTTAAATAAAAAAAGCCCCGTGTGAAAAGGGGCATTTTTGTTTACTTCGATTTTTCAATCAGCAGCAATCTGAAAACCCAACTTATTCAGCGCAAATCCAAAAGCCTCCTAACGTGATGCCACAAAACAGTTCGTATAAGCCATTTGGCTTTCAACTGCCCGCAAACACATGAGGCGCATCCTTCTTTGGTTTCCATCGGCCCAACACGGAGACGGTACTAGATACCCTTGGCACCAAGGTCAGCCTTTTGAATAAGCGGACGGTAGCCACTCAGCACATCATTATACTTAGCTTGAAGGCCAGAGAAGGCCGCAAGTGCATCCTGCTGACTGCGCCGGGCAGAGATCTGCACCACATAGGAACCATCCGTTGCAACAGACGCCGCGGCAGGCCGCTTGATAGAGGCAACCTGCTCCTCTTTTTTCGTCTCAACAGCATTTCCGGCGCGCAGCGTTTTCACTGATCGGGCTTGCGGCGTATCCACTGTCACGCCAACCATGTCCTGAACCTGCTCTTCGGCCACAGACGCACGGTCCTGCGCTTCGGCAAGCCGTTCACCATTGCGATCAATACGGTATGTACGCACCAGACGGGGGCCACCGGCATCTTCATCGGCGGCAGCTGCAGCAACTTTTTGCTCATCGCCATTCGAGCCCCGAAGGCTCTGCACAACTTCCGGCTCACCGGAGGTTACAACGGCTGATTCGACGGTCGCGCCAGCATCACCAAGGCGGGCAAATATCTTTTTATTCTTGTTCTCAAATTCACGGCCACCCGGATTGTCCGGCGCCACTTTCGCTTCACCGCCATCAGAAAGCACGATCGGCGCGCGGGTCTGGCCGCTATCACCAGAATATTTATAGGCAAAGGCCACGCCGCCGCCCACAATCACCGAGCCAAGAATCATCGTACCAACCAGAAACGACTTGCGACCGGAGGATTGATATTCACTGGCAAGGCTCGCATCAGCTTGCGCTGCCTGCAATGGCGCTGGTGCATAAGGGTCATTCAGCTGCTGCATACCCTGTGGCTGCGGCTGCATCGGGTGGCCATTAAACTGGCCGTTATAATCTGTATAGGACTGGTCATAGCCATAAGCATCTGCTGCCAGCGCGCCAGCACCATATTGCTGGGGCGCCGCCATGGCGTCATGGCCGCCATTATAAAGCGCCGGGGCCTGGCCCTGGTCAACCTGAGCATGCTGGTAATATTGCTGCTGGTCCTGGTAGCTTTCGGCATAGTGCGCGTTCGGGTCGTTATATTGATGACCAAAGGAATGAGCGGATGCATCAAAGGGCGGTGTAGCATTCTGATGGGCGGCGAGATAGGGGTTCACCTCTTCCGCATAGTTTGCGCCATACTGCTCCTGAGCATACTCACCATTTTGAGCCGCATATTGATTGTAATAATCCGCTTGAGAATATTGCCCCTGCTGCCCATCTTGCTGGCCATACTCCGCGTGCTGACCATAGTCCGCCTGGCCGTAACCATGCTGGCCGGTCTCTGGCTGCTGCTCATGGCCGTAATTGTAAGCTTGCGCCTCAGTCAGTTGACCAACACCTGGCTGGTAACCCTGCTGCGAATAGTCGGCATGTTGACCGGATTGAAAATAACTCTGTCCCTGCGCCTCGGGTGATTGCTCATAGCCGTAGGCATTGCCCTGCGCCGCATAACCGTTCTGACCGGCATAAGGTGATTCATGATGAGCAGAGCCATATCCCTGCTGCGCCTGCTGCCATTGATGCAGCGGCTGCCCCGTTGTTGGGTCCACACCGTAATTATTCTGGGTCACATCACCTTCGTTTAGAGAATGAAACGATTCACCTCTGTATGCGGTCTGCTTATCCGACATATTTTATTTCCTCAACCCGCTCAGTTCCGTTTAATCCCCGAATCAAAACTTACAATAAGTCTACCTCATCTCACGCGGTGCTGAAACGCCTAGAATCGATAGTCCAGACTTAAGTGTATCACCAACCGCTGCAATGAGCGCAATTCTGTCTACTGTAAGCTCCCGATCGTCTTCTTGGATAATCCTTAAATGTGGCGCAACTTTGCCTCTGGCCCATTGGGAATGCAAATCGCTGGCCAATTCGTAAAGGTAAAAAGCGATCCGATGCGGTTCATGTGCCCCTGCCGCCCCGGCAATAATCCGGGGATATTGTGCAAGTTTCCGCATCAAGGCGATTTCACCCTCATCGGTCAGGCGATCGAGAGGCGCGTTGCGCAGCATGTCACTAGCAGGATCTATGCCAGCTATCACATCTTGCGCCTGGCGGAAAATGGAACATGTCCGCGCATGGCCGTATTGCACATAAAACACCGGATTGTCCTTGGACTGCTCAGTTACCTTGGCAAAATCGAAATCAAGCGTCGCATCATTCTTGCGCATCAGCATCATGAACCGTACCGGATCGACACCCACCTCTTCCACAACGTCCCGTAACGTAACAAACGTCCCGGCCCGTTTTGACATTTTAACTTCCTCGCCATCCCGCAGCAGCTTCACCAGCTGGCAAATCCGCACATCAACATTGCCTTCCCCGCCGGAGATGGCCTTCACCGCCGCCTTCAGCCTTTTGATATAGCCGCCATGGTCAGCGCCGAGCACATCAATCTGCTCCTTGAAGCCCCGGTCGAACTTGTCCTTATGATAGGCAATGTCGGCCGCAAAATAAGTGTAGCTGCCATCAGATTTTTCCAGCGCCCGGTCAACATCATCACCAAATTCGGTCGCCCGAAAGAGCGTCTGCTCCCGGTCTTCCCAGTCATCCGGCAATGTGCCCTTTGGCGGGTCGAGCCGCCCCTTATAGATATGCCCGGCCTCCCTCAGCGTCGCGATCGCCCCGCGAATTTGCGCGCCGTCATTTTCATGCAGCGATTTTTCCGAAAAGAATACATCATGACGAATGTTCAGCGCCGCCAGATCGGCGCGGATCAAATCCATCATCGCCGCGATCGCCTCGGCCTTCACCAGCGGTAGCCAGTCTTCTTCGGGCAGTTTTGTCAGCTTGTCGCCGTGGCTCTCCTTCAGCGCTTCGCCAACCGGCACCAGATAGTCCCCCGGATAAAGCCCCTCCGGGATGTCGCCAATATCCTCCCCCAGCGCCTCCCTATATCTAAGATAAACGGACCGCGCCAGCACATCGACCTGCGCCCCCGCATCATTGATGTAATATTCCCGGCAAACGTCATAGCCCGCAAATTCCAGAAGCCGCGCCAGCGCGTCACCAAAAACCGCCCCTCTCGTATGCCCCACATGCATCGGACCGGTCGGGTTCGCAGAGACATACTCAATGTTAAGCTTCTCGCCGCCGCCAATATTGCATTTACCAAAATCCTCCGGGGCTTCCAGGATCGTCCGCAAAATCGTCGGCCAGTAGCTGTCTTTCAACCGGATATTGATAAACCCCGGCCCCGCCACCTCAACAAGGTTAACCTCATCAATCTCGCCAAGTTTGGCCGCGATCAATTCAGCCAGCTCGCGCGGGTTCTTCTTGGCCGGTTTTGCCAGCACCATCGCCGCATTGGTGGAGAGGTCCCCATGACCCGGATCTTTCGGCAGCTCGACAATCACCCCGCGCCGGTTGGCATCACCCGGCACAACACCGTCCGCCACCAGTTCATCAATAATCCGCGCCACATGGCCTTCGAACAGAACATAGAGATCCATAAAAACCCCTCCAAAGGGAGACAAAATATTCGGGAAAGAAACCGCATCACGGCCACCCCGTGATTATCGCAATTCAGGAGTGGCGTCAAACAAACGGCGATGCTCCTGCATCGCATATCTGTCCGTCATTCCGGCAACAAAATCACAGATATGAACCGCGCGGGTTAACTCGTCTTTGCCCTCTGCCAACGCCTGCCAATCCGCCGGCATGGCAGCCGTGGACGTTTGATAGGCGCCAAACAAATCTGAAACGATATCTTCAGCCCGGCTCATCACCTTCATCACCCATGCATCACGGTAAACGCTTTCAAAAAGAAAGCGCCTCAGCGCTTGCACATTCGCCGCCATCTCGTCGGAAAATTGCACCAGCGGTCCCGCCGCCGCCCGAACGTTATCCAGCGTTTTGATCGCGTTCGCAGCCAGCAAACGCCTGGTATTCTCCGTCACATCCGACACCATCTTTGTAATCAGCCGCCGGTTCAGTTCATAGGTCAGCCGCCCCGCCGGCAGATTTCCATAATCCGCCCTGATCGCCGCAAGCAACGCCCCTGTTAAAGGCACCGCCTCCAGATCATTCACCGTAATCAACCCGGCCCGCAGGCCGTCGTCAATGTCATGGTTCGAATAGGCAATGTCATCCGCCAGCGCCGCCACCTGCGCCTCGAGCGGGGCATAAGTCGTGAGGCCAAGGTCCAACCGCTCATTAAACGCCGCAATGTAGGCAGGCACCCCAACCGCATCAAGCGGCCCGTTATGTTTCACAATCCCCTCAAGGCACTCATAACTTAAATTCAAACCGTCAAATGCCGGATACTTATGCTCCAGGCTGGTCACATGCTTCAGGCTCTGCGCGTTATGCTCAAAACCGCCATAGCCCGCCATCGCACGCGCCAGCGCCCGCTCGCCCGCATGGCCGAAGGGCGAGTGGCCAAGGTCATGCGCCAGCGCCACCGCTTCCGTCAGGTCCTCATCAAGCGCCAGCATACGCGCCACGGAGCGGGCAATCTGCGCCACCTCCAGCGTATGCGTCAGCCGCGTGCGGTAATGATCCCCCTCATGATAGATAAACACCTGCGTTTTATGGGTTAACCGCCTGAACGCCGTTGAGTGGATGATCCGGTCCCGGTCCCGCTGATAGGGCGAGCGCATGGCGCAACCCGCCTCTTCATGCAGCCGTCCCCGGCTCGGCATCTGGCTGGCCGCATAAGACGCCTGACCGCCCCATTCCTTCACCATCACCCCCTCCATTAATGAAATCACCGCGCCGCTATGGTATGCTTGACTTATCCGTTAGCACACCTATCTTTAACCTGTGTAACCTTAAAAGGACCAACCAGCCTAAATGACCGCCCAATCCAACAATAATTTGGCCGAAACCCCTCTCGCAAATGCAAATGCAGCGCCTCAAGGCGCGCAGCCGGTGATTGTGACCGAGCGCGCCGCAAAGCGCATCAGCACCATCATCAAGGATGAGCCAGAGGGCACCATGCTGCGTGTCAGCGTCGAGGGCGGCGGTTGCTCGGGCTTTTCCTATAAATTTGATCTCACGCAGACCAAAAAGCCGGATGATCTCGTCATCGAGCGCAATGGGGCGACCGTGCTGGTCGATGAAATGTCGCTCGAATTCCTGAGCGGTTCAGAGATTGATTTTGTCGAGGCCCTCATCGGCGCCTCCTTCCAGATCAACAACCCCAACGCCACCGCAAGCTGTGGCTGCGGCACCAGCTTCTCAATCTAGGCCGGCAAAGCCCATAACCGACCCCGGCCCGCCCCGCGTGCGTGGAAGCACTGCGCAGGCCGCTGCATCTTGACAGCGAATACCCCCGCCTCTATCCAGATGAAGCGGCACATAAGGGGGCGCCATCCATGAAAATTGCAACCTGGAACATCAACGGCATCAAAGCCCGCATCAACAATCTTGAGCGCTGGCTGGAGGAAGCCCAACCCGACATCGCCTGCTTGCAGGAAATAAAGTCTGTCGATGAAAATTTCCCCACGGAGCGCATTGAGGCCCTTGGCTATAACGTCGCCGTCCATGGGCAAAAGAGCTTTAACGGCGTCGGCATCCTGTCAAAAAAGCCATTTGACGAAGTCATACGCGGCCTGCCCGGTGATGATGAAGACCCTCAGGCCCGCTATATCGAGGCCGTCATTTCCGTCGATAGCGGCGTCATCCGCGTCGCCTCCATATATCTGCCCAATGGCAACCCGGTTGATAGTGAGAAATACCCCTACAAACTCGCCTGGATGCAGCGGCTTCGCCAACACGCCCAATCCCTCCTTGAGCTCGAAGAACCCCTCATTCTCGCCGGAGACTATAACGTCATCCCGACAGCAAACGACGTCTACGACGCCTCGAAATGGCTGGATGACGCCCTCTTCCTGCCCACGACCCGCGCCGCTTACCGCTCAATACTGAACACCGGCCTGACCAGCGCCTTCGAGGCGACCATCAACCATCCACACCGCTATACCTTCTGGGATTATCAGGCGGGCGCCTGGAATAAGGATCACGGCCTGCGGATTGACCATATCCTCCTCTCACCGCAAGCGCTCGACCGGCTAAATGGGTGCACCATAGATCGCCCAACCCGAGGCTGGGAAAAACCCTCGGATCATGTCCCGGTTTGGATTGATTTGGATGTTTAAAATCGCAAGACGTTAAAATGGCTGAGCAGAGATGTGCCGCGCAGAGACGTGCAACCGCTCTACCGGTCTGCTTTACCGCCATAACCAAACATCTGGAACCCAAAGCTCGACGCCCGGTTGCCAAAATACCCTTCGCCGCCTTCATTTTCCGCGTCACCTTCGGCAGCCGGAAAATCCTGCACCTGATCGCGCGGCGCCCGCGCCTCAAGCTGTTCCAGATCAAGCCCTTGTGGCGGATCAGCCAGAATAATGCCGTCAAGCAGGGCATCATCCGCTTTGTCATTCGCCGGAACTTCCCGCCAGATCACATTATATTTGTTGCGCAGCCGCCCGATGAACAGTTCAGCTCTGGTCTCTTGCGCTTCCGTCATATCAAAACGCACCGCCTGATAAAGCCGCTCCACCTGGCTTTTGACTGAGCCGGTCGCATTGCGCCGCGCAAACTCAATCCACGCCAGCGCCAACCCCTGCTTGCGTTGTATCAGGTCACCCTGCCAGTAAAGCGCACCAAGATAAGCCTGCGCTTTCGGGTTGTTCTTCATCGCCGCCCGCGTCAGCCAGCGTTGCCCAAGCTTGACGTTTCGCGCCTGCCCGGTTTCGATCAAGAAACGGCCAAGCTGATATTGCCCTTCAACGTCACCAAAATGTGCAGCCCGCTCATAAAGCGCCCGCGCCATCATTGGGTCAGCCGGCATATCAAGCTCTTCGATACCCACTTCCATATACCGCGCCAATTGCACATAAGCATGCGCCACAAACGGGGCCAGCCGGGCATAGTGATTTCCATTCTCAGCGAAATCATCAGTGATTTTTCGGTAATAGAGATAAGCCCGCCGGTGATCCACCGCGCCGGCTTTGCCTGTCCGGTAAATATGCGCCAGCAAAAAGCGCGCAATCACGGAGTCATTCTGCGCCGCCTCTTCAAAGCCGGTCACCGCATCATTCACCCGCTTTTCACGATACGCCTGCAAAGCGGCCTTCAGCGGGTTGATTTTTTCAGCACCGCCATCACTGTCTTTTTCCGCCTCAACCAGCTCTTCATCCGGTACTTCGTCATGAGCGACTTCGCCATGAGCCACTTCGGCCCCGGCGCCGTCATTCAATTTCAGCCCAGTCCTCACCGGCCGCTTTGTCACCCGCAAAACTTTCAGTCATTACACCGGTTAACATCGCCGGTAGCGCCAGCCCCATAGCAACGACAACCACCGCCATACGCGGCACGCCTAAAGTCGGCCAGGAACCAGGCCGCCCAAAAGAGCGACCGGCCAGCCGGAAAATCTGCCGCCCGGTCCGGCCAATCTGGCCAGCCCCGAGCAACGATTTCAATTTATATGTCAGCGTAACAAACAACTTCTGCCTCACCTCCGGGATGCGTCACCGCTCCCTTGCGCGCAGGTCCAACCTGTTGCGCATATTTCCATAAAGTTCCCGATTGATAATCGGTTTTTCGCGGCTGCCATTTCTGCCGGCGCGCCTCTAATTCATCTACCGTAAGATCCACATCAAGCGTTCCAGCGGCCGCATCAATGCGGATGATATCGCCATCCTCAAGCAAGCCAATCGGCCCGGCCTCAGCCGCTTCTGGACCGACATGGCCAATGCAAAAGCCGCGCGTCGCCCCCGAAAAGCGCCCGTCAGTGATCAGAGCGACCTTGTCGCCCATACCCTGCCCGTAAAGCGCCGCCGTGGTCGACAGCATTTCCCGCATACCAGGGCCACCTTTCGGCCCCTCATAACGAATAACGATCACATCGCCTTCTTCATATTTCTTGGCATCGACCGCAGCAAAAGCTTCTTCCTCGCTATCGAACACCCGGGCCGGTCCCTCAAATTGCAGCACCTTCATGCCAGCCACCTTCACGATGCCGCCATCTGGAGCAAGCGAACCTTTCAGCCCCACAACACCGCCTGTCGGCGTGATCGGGTTGCTGACCGGGTAGATGACCTTCTGCGAGGGGTCAAACGTCACGCTTTCCAGATTTTCAGCAATCGTCTTGCCGGTCACCGTCAGGCAGTCGCCATGGATAAAGCCACCTTCATGCAACGTCTTGAGGAGCATCGGCACACCGCCGGCCTCATACATATCTTTCGCGACATATTTACCGCCCGGTTTCAGGTCAGCGATATATGGCGTTTTCTTGAAAATTTTCGCAACTTCAAACAGGTCAAAATCGATGCCGATCTCATGCGCAATTGCCGGCAGATGCAGCGCGCCATTTGTCGAGCCGCCAGAGGCCGCAATCACCGTCGCCGCATTCTCCAGCGCCTTGCGTGTTACAATATCTCTTGGCCGGATGCCTTGCGCCACCAGCTCCATCACCTGCCGACCAGAGGCCTCGGCATATTCATCCCGGCTTTCATAGGGTGCCGGCGCGCCAGATGAGCTTGGCAAAGCAAGCCCCATCGCCTCGGAAACACAAGCCATGGTATTGGCCGTAAACTGGCCGCCACAAGAGCCGGCACTCGGGCAGGCAACGCATTCAAGCTCATGCAAATCTTCATCGCTCATTTTACCGGCAGAGTGCTGGCCAACGCCTTCAACACATCAACAACGGTGATATCCTTGCCTTTGAACTTGCCCGGCAGGATTGAGCCGCCATACATGAAAACACTCGGCACATTCAGCCGCAGCATCGCCATCATCATACCCGGCAGGGATTTATCACAACCCGCCAGCCCGACAATCGCGTCATAGCAATGGCCGCGCATCGTCAGCTCAATCGAATCCGCAATCACTTCGCGGGAGACAAGCGATGATTTCATTCCCTGATGGCCCATGGCAATACCGTCAGTCACGGTGATGGTGCAAAATTCGCGCGGCGTACCATTGGCAGCCTTCACACCGGCCTTTGCCGACTGCGCCTGTCTCATCAGCGCGATATTACAAGGGGCGGCTTCATTCCAGCAGGATACAACACCAACGAAGGGGCGGTGAATCTCTTCTTCCGTCAAACCCATCGCATAGTAATAGGACCGGTGCGGCGCCCGGTCAGCGCCCTCAGTAACGTGGCGGCTCGGCAGTTTTGACTTATCAAACGGTTTCGCGTCCATAAATAATCTCAAGCTTTTCGTGTTTTATTGGTTGTCAATTTTTCCACGAACTTCATAGCCCAACTTCCATTTGTGAGTAAAGCAACACCTCAGCCGCACCGCGAGCGCCAGCAGGTATCATCTTCTGGAATTTTAGGAATGACCGAAACACCGCCGTAAACCGACGTGACGAAAAGCTAAAACGGCATTGGAAGCGAAGCCAACCGGCTGCAAAGTTGAGGGGAGCAGAGCTCACCCCGCGCGCTCGCCGCAATTCGCCCGCTATATCACCCGCCTGCCTAACAAGTCGTCGTTATTGTCGTTAAACAGCGCACCAGATGGGCTGATCAAGTAAATGACTTAAACAGCCTGCCCCGGCGCTATTTCAGATCCCGTGATCCCATAACACGCTGAGGACCATGCTCCATATTTATGGCACAAACGGGGCAAACATGCCGCACTCAGTGGCCCCAGCGCAACAGTGAAGCGTTTCCGTGCAGAATGCTGCAATTATTTTGGTGCCAAACCAGTCGATTTCCCGCCATTACCCCGGTAGCATATCCAGGGGAAATCCGCTGCCACACCAGAATTGA
>CALNZE010000102.1:0-6877 GCA_942490955.1 uncultured Alphaproteobacteria bacterium | reverse complement strand
CGTTTCACAAGGGGAGTGATGAAGATGAACGTGAAAACGGCCTTCCTGGCAATTTCCTTTATTTCACTGGCTTTTGCTTCACCGGTTTTTGTTTCTCCGGCACAGGCGGACGAAACGGGCGAGCACTTGATGATGCAGTTGAAACAGGCGTCGGGTGGTGCCGCGCTTGATCGGCTTTCGGGCTTTCATGAAATCGGTACACTTGGCCAAGGTGACCACGGGGTAACCTATGAAACCTGGGGCGATTTTCGCCACCTGCGCAGTGTCAGTACCATGACCCAGGGCGGCCAGAAATTAACCCGTGGCTATGATGGCAGAAACACATGGACGATCGGGCCAGATGGCGAAGTTCGGACCGAAACGTCACCATCGGCTCTAGCGGAAGCCCGGCTTAGCAGCTATCTGACCATTGGTGGCTATTTTTATCCAGACCGGTTTCCAGCTTCCTTTGTTTCCCGGGGACCACAGTATGTAGACGGTGTTTCCTATGATGTAGTGAGGGTTACCGCCGAAGGCTGTGCCCCGGTTGATTTTTGGCTCGATAGGGAATCTCACCTGCTGAAACGGCTGACCGGCATGGATCAGGGTGTCCCTTTCACCGGTGTTGTCAGGCGGTATCACGAGGTGGGCGGGGTCATGATTCCATTTGAGATCATGCAAACTATTGGCGGGCAGCAAATGGCCTAGGTGGTGAGAGTTTATGAATTCATGACAGCAGACCCTGTGTTATTTGCGCCGCCCAAACGCTAGGCTGCTCGGGTTTCTGTCCACTGCCTGGACTGGGACTTTCCAGCAGAAAAGCCAATTCATCGGCGCAGGCATCGATTGGCCGGGTGCTGGCTTCCACCCGCGCGAGGATCAGCGCCCCTTCAAAAGCACTGATGATCAGGCTTGAGGTTGCTTGCTGGCGGCTTCTGGCCAGCCGTGTCTCGCCAGCATATGCGCGATGATATCCAGCCATATCTGGAAGGACTTTTGCGCCACCGGCGTGATGATGGCAGAGGCTGGCACGGTTTCAAGGATCGTGGTGGCAGCAGGGCAGCCGTCGGTGAAGCCGGATTTTGCCATCCATGTGCCAAGCTGGGCGGCATAGGCGCGCACAAATTCCGCCGGGCTATGGCTGCTTTCGCCCAGGTCACGCAGGGTACGGGCGGCCACTTTGGACGCGGCTTCAAGTGCTGCGGCGCCAATGGCTTCCTTGCCGTCCGGGAAATAGTGATAAAGCGACCCCCGGGGCGCGCCTGAGCGCTTGAGAATGGCAATGGTGCCGGTGGCGGCATACCCCTGCTTGCGAAACAGCACGGCGGCCGCCAAAACCAGCGCATTTTCATGCTGGCCCCGGCGGCTCATGCGCGTCGTGCCGGTATTTTGCTGGATGGGTGCATTTTTTTCTTCTGTGAATTGGCTGCAGATCTCTGGCTTTTCTTTGTCGTGAGTCAAATGATTAGCCATCATCTGCCGATGTTGCCATGTCCTATTCTGGCCTGGCCGCCTTGCCTTTTGCAAGAAATTATATAATATGATAATATGAACAAATGAGAAGGGGCGACCATGACACATGCTGAAAACCAGAAAAACACGGATGAGCCAAAAAACGCAGGCAAGCCTGTATCGCCTGAAGGGGCGGCCCCTGCTGCGGTGGCGACGCTCGCAATCTTGCAAGATGTGGTCAGGGCATCGCCTTTCACCAAATGGACCGGCTGCACGGTAACGCGCTGTGATAATGGTGTTGCCGAACTTGAGATGCCCTTCAAGCACGACCTGACCCAGCATCATGGCTTCATCCATGGCGGGGTCATCGGTTTCCTGTCGGATAATGTATCGGCCTGGGCAGCGGCTTCGGTGGTGGGCGATGTGGTGACCGCGGATTATAGCGTCAAGCTGCTGGCACCCGGCGTGGGTGAGAAATTCATCGCGCGCGCCGATGTGGTGAAGGCCACCAAACGGCTGGTGGCGGTGGAAAGCAAGGTCTATGTGGTCAAGGACGGGGTGAAAAAGCTGATCGCCATGGGCACCGCAACCATATTGCCGATGGGCAAATGAATTTATATAAATCTATGATTGCATATGTTCCCGCCTTGGGGCAGACTTACAGTGTTAAGCACGCTTTCTGGGGGAGGAGGAATGAATGAACGCACCCGCGCTCGTGAGGTAGAGCTGAGCCTTCCGGCCATCCTATGGGCCCTTGCACTCAGCCTGCTCATTTCGGGCGGCATCTATTTGTCGGGCGGAGGGTAACCACCACCCGAGATACCGCCATTGAACAGGTGCAGAAAAGCCGGGCATGAACCCGGCTTTCTCTTCGCCCGCTTCCGCCAGTCTAATCTTCGCGCAACAGGCTCACCATCGCACCATTGGCCAGCCGGTAGGCGATGGCATAAACCGAAAAGATCGCCACCAACAGCACGCCGAAGCTGGCAAATCCATAAATCTCATAGGGCATATCGATGCGGTAGGCGAAGCCTTCCAGCCAATCGCTCAGGTACAGATAGGCCACCGGGCAGGCAAAAACGATCGCCACCAGAACCGGTTTGACCGCCCGCCACAGCGCCAGCCGCGACAGGGCGCCAAAACTGGCACCAAAAATCTTGCGGATGGCAAATTCCTTCTGTTGTTTGGTCAGCAGAAAGGCCGAGACGGCATAAAGCCCAATCGCGCTGATGAAAATCATCAAGGCGCCCGCGACAGTGAGGAAATCCACCAACTGATAATCCGGTTCATATTGGCGCGCAGGCGGTCCGTCAGAAACTCGCCGCTGAAGGCCTGGTCCGGCACCATTTCAGCCCAGATTTCGCTGATCGCTTTCAGGGTTTCCGTGTTTTGGCCGGGCGACAGGCGCAGGCTGAAAGTGCGGAAACCATCATCGCGGAAGAAATACAGCATTGGGCCGATGGCTTGTTTGAGCGAAAAATGATGCATGTCTTCCACTACACCCACCACATCCAGATAGAGCGGCTTTTCGGTGCTGCCCCACCATAATTGTTTGCCGGTGGCGGCGCTGGGGTCGCCAAACCCCACCTTCCGCGCAGCGCTTTCGTTCAGGACCACATTGATGGCAGCGCCATCGCGGCTATAGCGGTCTTTGGCGAATTCGGGTGAGAAGGCCCGCCCGGCCAGGATATCGGTGCTATAAAAGCTGAAATAATCATGGTCGATAAACTGCACCGGCAGTACATATTCACCGGGGCGGTTATGTTCAAGCGTGCTGAAACCGGCGCCGGCCAGCCCATCATAGGTGGGCGCGACCAAGGAGCGTGTAGCGCCTGAGATGCCGGGCAAGGCTGTCAGCCGGGCATACAGCGCGTTGCCCTCAGCCGCATCGCCGGGGATGCCAGTCAGTGCAAAAACACCGCGGGCGTCATAGCCCAGGTCTTTTTGCTGGGTATAAGTGATCTGGCTGGCAACCGTGCTGCCGATAATGACAATGGCAATCGCGATGATGAACTGGACGCTCATCATCCAGCGGCTGAAGCGCATCGAAAGCTTCAAGGACGCAGTGCGCGCATGTACCGCTTCATAAGGCGCGACATGGCCGAGGCTGAGCGCCGGGTAAAAACCGGCAAACAGCGCCAGCGCCAGCGCACAGGCGGCGGTGAGTATGGTTGAGCCCAACATGCTGCCGGGCACCAGATCGCCCTGATAGCCGATCAGGTCAAACAGCCGGTTGCCAAACAGTTCAAGGCCTGCGGCGGAAATCAGGAAAGCGGCAAAAGCCACCAACAGCGTTTCGGGCAGGAACTGCATCACGATATCGCGCCAGCCTGCACCATGGATTTTGCGTACCGCCACGTCGCGCACGCGGAAATTGGCCTGCATGATCATGGTATTGACAAAATTGGTGCCGGCAATCAGCACCAGCAGAATGCCCGACAGCGCATAGATAGCGACAGTCTTGATACTGCTGGCCGGTTTATAGTCATCGATGCCATCCTGATAGAGATGCAGGCGCTGGAGCGGGTGCAGCCGCAGCTCAAGGCTTTCGGCCACATCCCAAGTATCGCGTGGCGGCACGGATTGGCGCTCAAGCTCTGGCAGGCGTGCCTCGATGGCGGCGGGGGCAGCACCCGGCTTCAGCTTCACATAACTATGCACCTTGGGCGCCATCCAGTTGGTTTCAAGGCCACCGCTGTCTGCCGGGTCATAAAGCGCCAGCGCGGCTATTTCCAGATGGCTGTTTCTGGGCAGGTTGGTGAACACACCCGCGACATGATAATCACGGGTTTCATCATAAAGCTTGGCGCTGATCACCTGGCCCATGGCGGGCTCCGCGCCAAAAAGCTGGGCTGCCAGTGTTTCGGAAATCAGGATCAAAGATTTCTGGTCAAAGATCGCGGTGTGGTTGCCAGCCAGCATCGGCAGGTCGAACAGGTCAAAAAAACCGGGTTCAACAAAGGATATCACCTCCCTGATCCGGTTATCCTGATGGCGCAGATGCACATTATAGGGCCACAGTCGGCTGCTGGCCTCAATGTCGTCAGCGAAATTCTGCTTCAGCATGCCAAGGGCCGGGAAGGGGGTGGTGGCGAAAGTCTCGGGCGCTTGGCCTGGGTAGCTATAATTCGCCTGCAGCCTGTAGGTGCGCGCGCTATCGGCCCAGAAATCATCGAAGCTGGTTTCAAAGCGCACATAATGGCTGATGGCGGTCAGGAAAGTGAAAGCCACCGCCAGCCCGGTGATCATCATCGCAGTGTTCAGCCGCTGCTGGTTCAGGCGCCGCCAAATGGTGGGCAGCGTATGAAAAATATGCATCGTTCGGTTTTCCCCAACCCTGAAAATATGGCCATACTCCGAACAATCCACACGCCAGCATCATGGAAGCCTTTGATATAAAAGCCAAGTGGCAATTGTGTTGAAGAAACACCCGCCACGGAATCGCGTGCAAAACCGTTCCGTGCGTCCTAATATCCCGCGCTGCGACCCAAGCGCACCGGACATGGAACAGCAGGCAGGGAGAGGGTTGCGGCATGAGGGCCATCCTGGACAGTATCGAATTTCGCAAATCGCCGACGCTTTATGGTGTGCTGGCCTGTGCGCTCTTGATGCTGTTGGGCCCGCTTTATACCGCGCCGGGCTATAGTGTGATAGCCCATACATCCAGCGATCTTGGCGCGCAGAATACCCCGATGAACTGGCTGATGAACCTTGGTTTCATCGCGCTTGGCGCCGGGGTTTTCCTCGATGCCCGGCGGCTGTGGTGGCGTGCGCCTTTTGTGGCGGCGGTGTTCATTGTCTTTGGCCTGACCATGGCGCTAACGGGCGTTTTCAGCGCGCGGCCGACCAGTACCAGCCTGCCCTATAGCGATATGGCCGACCTGATGCATTCGGTGATGGCCGGTTTTGTTGGGGTCAGTTTCACGCTGGGCGCGGTATCCTTCATGTTTCTGGAATCCGGCAGCCCGCGCAAACGCCTGTGCCTTGGCGCCGCGCTGTGGGCCACCGCCTGCTCGCTCGCGATGGTCTATCTGCCCGACTATCAGGGCCTGCTGCAACGGCTGATGTTCCTCATCACCTTCCCCTGGCTCGCCGCCTTCCTGCCGCAAGCCAAAGACTCCGGCCCAAGAACATCCTTTCCTCACGCGCTGGGGCATTGGCGCTTGCATTCATGTCGACCCGACGATATGCCCAAAAAGCGCTGTATTGGGGATGTGGCATGATTATTAGAAAACTGATCGGTTTTTACGTCTATATTGTCGTCATCCTTTTCATTTTTCACAAGCTTTTCGACATACCGTTAACCGAGCTCGTGCCGCTAGAGTTAACTTATCTTGGCTATACCCTTCTAGGTGTACTGAGCCTTTTCGCTGCGGTTAAATTGGGGCGCTTGCTTCATTCGCCGTGTGAAGAATTTGCCCAATTGAAACGCGGTTATATTTGCTGGTCTGATCCGATGCGCGATTACACACCGCAGCGGCAGATTGGTGAGATACCTGATCTCATCGTGCGCGAAAGCCGGGTCAAAATGATAACAAGTCTTGTGAAGAGCATCATTATGATTGTCATTTTTGTTGCAGTAAGCGTCAAATTTGAAATTCCGGTTGGCGCGCAATATGTAATGGCAGCACTGGTTTTTTTTATGATCGTTTCGAACCTCCAGTTAATGCCGAAAATCTTGAGGCCCAAAGAATTAGTGATTGTTTCGTGGCATGGATTGCGATTGCCAACCCGCTATGGTGACCAGATCAAATGGGAAGATATTCAAGGGGTGCAAATCCGGCAACGCGGTGAAGAAGGCGACGAGTTGATTGTGGATTTCAACAACCCTGCCAACATGTGGGCTTGGCGTGGCTCCATTGGCAAAATAAGGGGTTTTCTTGCTCATGAAAATAATGAAGGAAATACCAGCGTTTCGCTGAGCCTTGCCAATGTGGGATTGCTTGAAATCCGAACGGCGATTGATCATTATCTGGTTGAACGCGACATGGAAGTGACTGTCCGGTAGGAATGGTTATTGCCATTTCCCCTGGCTCGCCGCCTTCCTGCCGCAGCCGCCCCGCAACACAGACCCGCACCCGTTTCTGAAGCCGTAAAGCCACACCCGGCGCCTGTCAGGCTTCAAAATATCATCATAATTGTATATACTCGCGCTTCGATATGTTCTGAGTGATTTCTCATCTGGGGGAGAATGATCAAATGACGAGGGCAAAAAGCCAATTCCTGACTGCATCGCTGGGCCTGGTGCTGGCATTGGGGCCTGCGGTCACGGCGCAAGAAGAACGTCCGGCGCATGTTGCGGATATGGCTGGCATGTCGCAGTTGCAACAGGCGCAACTGCAGCAGCAATTGTCAAAACGCCTGGTGGTGCGCCCCGATGGCGCGGTGCGCAGGTTCTGCTTTGGCCTTTGATGCCGCGGTGCAGAAGCGAAAAAAAAAAAGCCAT
>CALNZE010000101.1:0-15882 GCA_942490955.1 uncultured Alphaproteobacteria bacterium | reverse complement strand
ACGAAGCAATGATCTGGGACGAGGCCCAAAAGGGCGCCACCTTTGCAGATTTATGCGAAATGCTGGGCACCTATTGGCCAGAGGACGAAGCCCCCTTGAAAGCCGCTGGTTACCTGCAGGCCTGGCTCACATCCGAATTTCTCATCGACCCTTCAAACGCCAGTTGATTTCCCCCAGCCCATCCCGGCCGTTACGATTGGCTAACCCTTTTCCAGCACAACCATATTTTCAGCACTATGCCCATGTTAGAACAATTCATCTGAACAACCATCAGATGTAATAAAAATCGCTATAGGGAGAAAATTAATGGCTGTATTAAAAGTTATCGAAATCATGGCCAGCTCGAACAAGAGCTGGGAAGACGCCGCAATGAGCGCGGTGAAGAGAACTTCGAAAACCGTAGACAACATCCGCTCTGTCTACATCAAGGATCACAGCATCAAGCTTTCCGGCAAAGGCGACGCCGAAGAATACCGCGTCAATTGCAAGATCACATTTGAAGTCGGCAAATAGCCCGGCAAACCGACACCGCTAGAGCCATAAAGGCCTCAAGCGGTGTCGTTTTTAATGAAACCACCAGAAGACCTACTCATCCTTCTTGCCAGCAGGCGTCAGCCCGGCCGGCACATCATAAAAAATCAGCTCAAACTCATCGACCGGCTCTTTCTCCAGCCCGTCTCCTTTTGTGCCGGCCGTAATCACCGGCGGGCGAAATTCCGCAATCATCGGGAAGCCTTTTTTCAGCTTATGCGAGGCGATGTTCAGCGAGTTATTCAGCCTTGTGGTGTAAGGCAGCTCATAAGCCCGTGGCCGCTGCGCCGCAACACCAAGGCGCATGTCATGACCCCATAGATAAACCTTGTTCGGCGCATCAATGTAAATCGCCACCACCTGCATTTTATCCGGCCGCTCATAAGCCGTTGGCCAGCCCATAAATTCCGGCAGCGAATGATAGGTCACGTAAAAAAACGCCGACACCGCCAGCACGCTGATCGCCTTGATCAACCAGTGCCAGCTTGTGTAAACCACCATCACCAGCATCAGCCCGGCCAGCACGACATAGCCGGTAATCAGCCCAAAACTATCCAGTAACATCTCATTCCTCACCTTCAAACATCGCCGCGGTCATGAAGCCGGGGAATAAACCCCGGCAGAACCCGGCCCATCAGTTCATTGCGAAAACGACACCACACGCCGCGGCAGCTTGTCCATTTTTTTCAATTGCCCATCCAGCCCGAGCGTAAAGTTCACCACCGTTTTCTCGGTGCCTTTACCCTCCAGCGTCACCACATCATCCAAAATCACCTTGTAATCCGGCCGCAATTTGAAAATCCGCACATTCGCATCCACCGGCTGATCCGTCTTCGACTTATAATAGTGCAGATTGACCGTGTACCGCCCCGGATAAACCCCGCGAATGGTCACAATCTCCTGGTTCAGCGGATTCTCAACAAGCTGGTCGTCCACTCTGATCTTGTCGTCATCCATCCCCCGGTCATCCCGGTCGAGATGCAGCAACCCCACCTCACGCTGGCGGTACCAGAGTTTCTTGCCTCTGGGGTCCTCCACCCACACGTCAATATCGTCGGGGCTAAAATCCTTCCACGTCACCGTGATCACAAAATAGGCCTTAACCTCAACCTCACCATCCTTCTTGCTCGGATTGATGAAGATGATGGCGATGAAAAACAGCAGCGATATGCCAAGCAGCGAATTAAACAGCAGATCGCTAAAAGGATCCGCCCCGCCGCCGCCCGGCCTCTTGCCACCTGAACCGACCCGTATCGCCATCGCTTACCTCAGGCCTCTTTCTCAACCAGCGGCTCACCCGCCACACCGCCCACCGCCCGGCGCAAATGCCTCGTGTCCGAGAGCCGGATCAACGCCGCGACAACCCCTTCAACATTCCGGTTCAGCAGCTGGTGCTGCAGCGCGAGTAACGTCGAGGCCACCAGCCCGGCAAAGGTGGTGTAAAGCGCGGTGCCCATGCCTGAGCTCATGGTAATCAGCAGCTCCTGAATATTCTCCGCTGTCGGGCTCGGGCCAGAAACAAAAGATTGCAGCATCATGATAAACCCGATGATCGTGCCGATCAGCCCCAGCCGGATCAGCACATCGATGACAAAACTGCCCAACTCCAGCGGCGAACGCAGCTTATCGACGTAAATTTCAAAAATATAATTCGCCTGATCAATCCCGGCGCCCTGCTCACCAGTGGTTGCGGCCCCCATTTCCAGCACAAAATCATCAACCAGCCCGCCGCCATCGAAGGCCACACCACCGTCAACGCGGCGGCCCTTTTGCGCGCCATTTCTCTGCCCATCAAGTCTTTGCCCGTCAAGTCTGTGACCATCGAGCAGCGCCGCCGCCCGGCCAAGCAACAGGCTAGTGCGAAAAAGATGCACCGCCACATGGATGCTGGCCGCCACAAACACCAGCGCAATCACCAGCGAAATCATGCTGCGGTCCGCCTCCAGCACCTTGGCAACATAGCCCTCCCGCCACATCGCATAACCAGCGAACATCACAACGTTAAACAGAATGAGCCAGACCAGAAAATGCGTGAATGGCGGTTGCGACCGCTCATCCGAGACCTGTATTTTTCTGAACTGGTTCATTGATAAAAGCCCTTTATTTCAAAAGAAAAGCCGCTTCGCCCATTTCAGCGTAGCGGCTCTGCACCCGTTTCAACCCGTCAAACTGTCTCCGCGCTTCATTGAACATCAACGGCAAAGTCGAATTGGTGGAGCCGATATAATTCAGATAGGTCTCAGCCTGTTCGCTCCCCGCCTTGGTCGCCAGATGATACCAGCCAACAGACTTGGCAACATTGCGCGGCACCCCCAGCCCGTTCCAATACATCTGGCCGATTGATCTGCGCCGGAACATGCCCTTCCAAAGCCGCCTTCAAATACCAGCGCGCCGCCTCATAGCGGTCCCGCGTCACCCCAAGGCCGAGGTAATAAAGATTGCCAATCACCACCTGTGAGGCTTTGTCGCCCTCTTCAGCAGCGCCGATATATTGATGATAGGCAACCCGGTAATGCCCATCCATCAGGTTGGACCGCGCGTCCCGGCTGAACAGAAAGCCGAGATAGCCGGCAAACAAAAGCAGACCGACGCCCAGCATCACCACCGGCACCAGCGCCGCCCGGCCGACATCACGGCCCAGCAGCCGGTTGACCCGGCCGCGATACCAGTCATCAACGACTGCCAACCGGTCCAGCCTAAATTGCCTGATCACCCCGTAACGGAGCTTCGTCATATAAGATCCACCCACAATTTCGTCTGAATAACTGCCCTTTTTCAGGCAGCTTCATTTTCTTATTTTTTATTCATATTAAGTGAAGCATGAGAAGAGGTCCAATCTGATAATAGCCGCGCCGTATCAACCATTCCGCGCCGCCACATCACAAGCGCGTAAGTGCCCTGCCCGGCATCTTCCCGCTTACTGTCATTTCAGCAAAAAATCGCGCTCCCCCATGTCGCTATACCGTGTCTTTACGAGGTCAAGCGCCTTAAAGTTGCGTTGCGCGGCCGTTAGCATATTCGGCGCAGCACCCAGATTGGGGCCAATAAATTCCAAATAGTTTTCAGCCCTCTCACTCCCCGCATTGGCCGCCAGATATAACCAGCCAACTGACTTGATCGTATCGCGCGGTACACCGCGCCCGACGGCATAAAGCTGGCCTAGATTAATCTGTGCCGGGATATGCCCGGAAAGCGCTGCCTTTAAATACCAGCGCGCCGCCTCGTAGGGTCGACTATCAACACCGAGGCCAAGCAGATAGAGATTTCCAACCACCGTTTGCGCGGCCGCATCACCCGCATCCGCCGCACGCCGATATTGTGCCATTGCCACCCAGTAATTTCCGTCGCGCAAATTTGCCCGCCCATCCCGGGCGTAAAGATAAAGCCCATAGCCGCCCAAGACCGTGAGCGCCGCCAGCAAAAGACCAGTTCCCGCCAACAAATGGCGGCGCGGTATATCGGAAAAACGATTAAGCATTTTGGGCAGGACTCACGCCTCCAGCTGATAGGATAAGTTAAGCCACTTCAGACGATACTCAGATTGACGCCCAAAACACCAGCCCATTACCACATGCAACCGGCAGTCTGACAAATATCTTACAGATCCAGGCTTTCAGCGCTGCAAAACCGACACGACAACGGGCGGCGACAGCGCAATGCCCGCCGGACCATTCACAAATTTTCAAAAAAAAACCGGGGCTAATTCGCGCCAACCGCAACCGCCGTCGCCGCAAAGACCACCTCAGTCTGGCCCGGCAGCTCGGCAAGCTTGTCGCTCACCATCGTCGCATTGGGTGGATAATTGCCGCTGAACTTCAGCGCCACCACCCGCTTGCCAATGCCAAGATCGCCGGTATGGACGATAAGGTCCCGCCAGCCATTGGTTGACTTTGGCGAGATCCGCACTGGTTTATGCACCCGCTTTATGCTCGACATTTTACGAAAACCATTCACCGTTTTCGCAAACACCACTAACCTGCACCCCGTTGAAATACACCAGTCAGCACCCTCGAAATAAACCAGCGCCTCACCCCGGCCATCTCCATTCAGGTCAACACCAACAATCTGCTGCGCGCCGCCCTTTTTCTTTTTCAACAATCCGGTAGCGGTGAATGGCCTTCTTCAGGTCACTCTGGTCAATCTTGACCCGCGCCGAGCGAACCGCACCCGGGCCCTTCGCCAGCGCATCGGTCTCAGCCTGGCCAAACAGCTTGATCGGCGCGGCCCCATTGCCATCTTTCGTCAGCCCTTCAACGCCGCTGTTATTGTTGGCGCAGCCACCCGCCACCAGCAAAGCAGCCCCCGCCACCAGCACAGCTTTTAAGATACGGCTCATACCCTGTCCCACCTGTCTTTAGTTCAGCGATCGCTCATTATACCGCCAAACAGCAGAAATTACGACAAGCCAGGGTATAACCCGTGCAAAAAGCGAGTTTGCTGCCTTCAAGGCAAAGAAAAAGCGACCCGAAAGCCGCCTTTTCCTCACTGAGGTGGTTACATTTAAAAAATACGAAACACGTTACTTTCACGCATTGGACAGAGATACAAACGCGGCGCATCGCGCCAAAGCCCACCCAATAATTACCAGGCATTATAGGGCAGGAATTTTCCACTCATTTTCATTTCAATGCGGTCTCCCTTCTGATTCGGTACCTTATCGACAGTCATATCGAAGTCAATGGCGCTCATGATTCCGTCGCCGCCCTTTTCCTGGATGAGCTCCTTTATGGTATCGCCATATACGCCGACAATCTCATATAGACGATAAATACAGGGATCTGTCGGAATGGTCTGCGGGAACATTTTTGTTGGAAATTCCGCGAGGATTACCGCGACATCCTGTGGAAGGCCCAGCGTTTTTACGAGCAAATCTGCTTTGTCTCTCGGAAAAGAGTTCATTCCGAAACAGGCAGACGTCGTAAACACCTCCGACATGCCAATGGCCTCCGCAATGCCCGCCCAGGTCAACCCGGCATTACGTTTCTTTTCCAGTATCATTTCGGTTACTTCTGCTTTATTCACGCTTTTTTCCTTTCAGTAATTCAGTAATAATGAGGCTATCCTTTGATCTTCATCAGATTGGGAGGAACGATCGACTCCGTCTCGTATGGCGGCGCGGCCTGCTCGGCCACATCTCCCCGCGCCGGGTTCACAGTCAAAGGTTGCGCCCGCCCGTCATCATCAACACCAGGCGTGATCACAGTTTTTCCGGCCAGCGCTTTTGAGCGCCGCGCCAAAAACTCAACCAGATGGTTTCTGATTTTGTAGTACCCGTCATCATGGACAATCTCCGCCCTGTCACGTGGCCGGGGAATGTCAACAACAACGCTCTCTGCCACCCGGGCATAGGGTCCATTGGTCATCAGCAAAATCCGGTCTGCCAGCAAGATCGCCTCATCAACATCATGGGTGATCATGAAAACCGTCTGATCCGAGCCGGACCAGACGCGGATCAGCTCATCCTGAATCGTGCCCCGCGTCAGCGCATCCAGCGCTCCGAAGGGTTCATCCAGCAGCAGCAATTTCGGCTGGATGGCAAAGGCCCGGGCAATTGACACACGCTGCCGCATGCCGCCAGAGAGCTGGGAGGGCTTGCGATGCTCCGCCCCGTTTACCAGGCCGACAATCTTCAGATACTTGATAGAATGCTCCAGCACTTTCTCTTTCCGACCAGTCCGGATACGCGCCTTGACACCGAAGATGACATTCTTCAAGGCGGATAGCCAGGGCAGCAGCGAGTAGTTCTGAAAAACGACGCCGCGATCGAGGCTCGGCCCCGATAGCTCCTTGCCATCCATCGTCACCCCGCCGCTCACTGGCCGTATCCAGTCCTGACAGGATGTTCATGATTGTTGATTTGCCGCAACCGGAATGACCGATGAATGCAGACGAACTCACCCTTATTGATATCGAGATTGACATTTTCAAATACCGTCAGCGGTTCCCCGCCATCCGGCGACGGGAAGCGCTTCGCCAGCCCGTCAATTTCTAGAAATGGTCGTTCCATTATCGTGTCCCTCGTTGAAATTTTTTCATGGCGCTTCCCTCTATTCCTGGTACTGCACGGCGCGTTGCACCTGCGCAAAAAGCGCATCAAGCAACATGCCGACCACACCAATCACCAGGATCGAGAAGATCACGCTTGTCAGGTCAAGGTTGTTCCATTCATTCCAGACGTAATAACCAATGCCTGTGCCACCAACGAGCATTTCAGCCGCCACAATCACCAGCCAGGCAATACCAATTGAAATCCGCATTCCCGTAAGAATTGTCGGGGCGGCCCGCGGCAGAATAACGGTAAAGGCTGTCCGCAAATGACCCAGTTCATGGGTTCGGGCCACATTGACCCAGTCCTTGCGCACACCCGCCACGCCAAACGCCGTGTTGATCAGCATCGGCCATATAGAGCAGATGAAAATAACGAAAATCGCCGAGGCATTGCTGTCCTTGATGATAAACAAAGCCAGCGGCATCCATGCCAGCGGGGAGATCGGCCGCAGCACCTGAATGAAGGGATCGAGCGCCTTGTAGAACAAGGGCGACATGCCAATCAGAAAGCCGACAGGTATGGCGATCAGCGCCGCCAGAAAATACCCGCTCAATACGCGAAACAGCGAGTAACCGATCTGAATGCCTATGCCCTTGTCATTCGGCCCCTTGTCATAAAACGGGTCGGATAGCTCCTCCCACGCCCGCGTCATAATTTGCGAAGGCGGTGGCACCCGGGCTTCCTGGTCGGCCCCGCCCATCAGCTTTTCATATTCGGTCATTTCCCCAGCGGCTTTAACCTTTGGCGTCGAAAGTTCCCAAACCCCAGCCCTGCGATCAGCAGGACAAGTGATAGGAAGTGCAGCGCCTTACAGGTTGAGCGACGTGAACATGTATCACGCCTTCTTGATAGCGAAGCTATCGACATAGGCTTCCGGCGCGGCGGGATCAAAAGTCTTACCCATTATGGTGTAGCTCTTATAGGTCTCCTCCGGTGGCTCAAGCCCCAGATCTTTCATGATCTTGGCGCAGTCACCCGCCAGATAAACCTGCTCGGCAACACCCTTGTAATCAACATCGCCTTCAATATAACCCCAGCGCTTCATCTGCGTCAGGATCCACACACCCATCGAATGCCAGGGGAAGGGGTCAAAATCAATGCGATCAGGCACGTCTTTAATTTCGCCAAGACCATCCGCATAGCGCCCGGTCAGCACCTGCTCAATCACCGGCACCGGCTGATTGAGATAGTTCGTCGGGGCAATCGCCGCCGAGATTTCCTTGCGGTTCTCCTGCTTGTGGGCATATTGCGTCGCATCCACCAGCGCCTTCAGCAGCGCGCCATAGGTGTTCGGCATTTCTTCCGAGAATTCCTTGCTGCAAGCAAAGGCACAGCATGGATGCCCTTCCCAGATTTCTTTCGTCAGCTTGTGAATAAAGCCAACCTTTTCCCACACAGCCCGCTGGTTAAAGGGATCGGGAGAGAGGTAGCCATCCAGGTTACCAGCGCGAAGGTTCGCAACCATCTCCGGTGGCGGCACCACGCGGATCTGAATGTCCTTATCCGGATCAAGCCCTGCCTCGGCCACATAATAGCGCAGCAGGAAGTTGTGCATCGAATATTCAAAAGGCACACCAAACTTGAAGCCCTTCCACATCTTCGGATCATTCTTGTCCTTATGATCCACATGCAGCACAATCGCCTGACCATTGATATTCTCAACAGCCGGCATCAGGAACGGCGTCGCTGTCGAGCCGGCACCCATGGTGATGGCCAGCGGCATCGGCGTCAGCATATGCGCCGCGTCATATTCTTTGTTCAGCGACTTATCGCGCGCCACGGCCCAACCGGCCGTTTTGATCACGTCAACATCAAGCCCGTATTTTTCGTAAAAGCCGAGCGGCTTCGCCATAATAATAGGCGTTGCACAGGTAATAGGCACAAAACCCACATTCAGCTTCGACTTCTCCGGCTTGCCCAGCTTGTCGAGCACCGCCGCTTTGGCTTTTTCCATCGGGAACACAGAGGCAATGGCCGCTGCCAATGTCGAGCCACCCATCATCTTTGCAAAGGAGCGGCGCGACACTTCGCTGTTGCCGAATACCGATCGCACCACGGCGCTCTCCACCGCCCGCTCAAGCATGGATTCACTGGATAAAATCTCATCGGTCGCCTCTGCGCCGGGAGCGTCAGATTTATGCGATGCACAATCATGACAGCCGCAGCCGGCCCCATGCCTGAGATCGACATCACCGTCATATGGATTACCAAGACTTTTAGACGCCATATTAATTTCCCCCTGTAAGGTGGTAATAGAATGAATTTGGTTCACATTAACCGCCACTCACTGAGCGGCACTCGCCCCCAATAGTCGCAACCTTTGTGCCAATTTGAGCCGTAAATTTTTTGTTAAATATTTCAACAAGTTAACAATTTATTACGCAAAAGACGAAATTACGACTTTTCATAACTCACGAAATTAAGTAACCTGAAAAACGATATTTCGTAAAAACGGCACCGGTCGCGGGCTACCTCATTCGGTCATTATCATAGCCGACCGTTCGCCCCTCACGATCCGCCGCAACCCTCACGGTCCGCCGCAAAGAGTCGCAAACCACCCAGATGAACAAACACAGCCACCAACCAGAGACCATTCCGGCCACCCAGCCCACCGCCAAACAACAGGGACCAAAGGTTGCAGACATAAACCTGTGGGAGTTAAGCGGCGCCATCCTCCGCCAGTCTTTTGATAACAGCCCTGAAGCCGGGCTGATCTTTGATCCCTTTAGCGGCCTTGTCCTGCGCGCCAACAAAGCGGCAACCCAGCTTTTCAAAACCCCCGAGCAAAGCCTGCTCGGCCGCACCATCGGCCAGCTTTACCCCGACGCCCGCGGCACCCTGCATGTCTTTACCGAGGAAGTGTTAGAGCGAACCCACGCCTACACCAGAGACCTCAAGCTCACCCGCCCGGATGGCAAGCCCCTCTCTCTCGAACATAGCGGCATAACCGCCGCCTGGCAGAACCAGACCTGCATCGTCTTTAAAATCACAGATCTCGATGCCCTCAAGCGCCGCTCGCTGGATAGCGAAGCCAACGACTACCACCGCGAAGGCCTGCATGAATGGCGCCGCGCCGAGCGTTACTTCCGTGAGATCGAGCGGGAGAACCAGCTCATCCTCACCGCCGCTGGCGAGGGCATTTACGGCGTCAATGCCGATGGCGTCACCACCTTCGTCAACCCCGCGGCCGAAAAAATGCTTGGTTACAAAGCTGCCGAACTGGTCGGCAAAGACATGCACAATGTCATCCACCACCACCGCGCCGATGGCACCCATTACCCCGTTGCGGATTGCCCCATCTACAACGCCTTCCGCCAGGGCACGGTCAAAACCGTCGATGATGAAGTGTTCTGGGCCAAGGGCGAGCGCCCTGTCCGCGTCGAATACACATCCACCCCCATCGTCGATAGCGGCGCCGTCGTTGGCGCGGTGATTGTTTTCCGCGATATTTCAAAACGGAAAAAGGATGAGGAACAGCTCAAGGCCGCCCTTGATGACAACGCCCTCCTGCGCGAGCGCCTTGAGATGGAAAATGCCTATCTCCAGGAGGAAATCCGCAGCCACATCAATCACTATGACATCCTCGGCAACTCCGATGCCATCCACAACATCCTCAAACAGATCGAGCTCGTCGGCCCAACGGACGCCAACGTCCTCATCACCGGCGAGAGCGGCACCGGCAAGGAGCTTGTGCGCGAGCGCGATCCACACCGTCTCCAATCGCCGCGACCGGCCGATCATCCGCGTCAACTGCGCCGCCATCCCGCGCGAGCTGTTTGAAAGCGAATTTTTCGGCCATGTCAAAGGGGCCTTCACCGGCGCTCTTCGAGACCGTGTCGGTCGCTTTGAGCTTGCCAATGGCGGCACGATCTTCCTCGACGAGGTTGGCGAAATCCCGCTTGATCTCCAGTCCAAACTGCTGCGCGTGCTGCAGGACCGCCGCTTCGAGCGCGTCGGCGAGGAAAAAACCCGCAAAGTCGATGTCCGCGTTATCGCCGCCACCAACCGCGACCTGAAAGCCGAATCCGCCGCTGGACGCTTCCGCGAAGACCTTTATTTCCGGCTGAATGTCGTGCCCATTGAATGCTCGCCGCTGCGCGAGCGCGCCTCGGATATCCCGATCCTCGCCGCCCATTTTCTCAAAACCGTCTGCGCCCGCCTCAATATGCCAGCGCCAGAGTTAACCAAAGCCAACATCAGCGACTTAAAGAGCTATGACTGGCCCGGCAACGCCCGCGAGCTGCAGAATGTGCTGGAACGCGCCGCCATTCTTGCCCGGCACGGCAAGCTGTCCTTCAATCTACCGCGCCCCAAACACAGCACCAGCGATCCCCTCTCTGCCTCTGAGCCCGGCACCAGATCTGACTACAGCGAAAAAATCCTCACCGCCGCAGAGATGACAGCCTTTGAAAAAGCCAACATCGAACGCGCCCTTAACGCCGCTGAAGGCCGCGTCTCCGGCGCTGGCGGCGCGGCAGAACGCCTTGGCCTGCGCCCCACCACACTTTATTCTCGCATCAAGGCCATGAAGATTAAACTCTGACAATCCCGCCAGGCCGGCCCTGCTTATCCCGCCATCAAATTTTCTTCTAAATATTGTTGTATCAATTTCATAACAAACGTTGAAAATGCCGCAACACATCCCCATATGGCGAGCTTATACCATGCCCTCTATCATAAGAGCTGCATGCCCTCGCCAGCCGGACATCTCAAAGCTGCTGCACAAAAATTCGGAGCTCAACCTATGCCTCAAACCCTCACAATCAATGGAAAAGAAACCGAGGTTGATGCCTCGGAGGAGACCCCCCTTCTGTGGGTCATCCGCGACGAACTCAACCTGACCGGCACAAAATTTGGCTGCGGCGTTGCCTCCTGCGGCGCTTGCACCGTCCATGTTGATGGCAGCCCCGTTCGCTCATGCGTCACCCCGATCAGCACGCTGAAGGGCAAGGAAATCACCACCATCGAAGGGCTTGATGGCTCAGACAGCAGCAACGAGGCACAAGCCGTCATTGAAGCCTGGCGGGAATTAAATGTCGTCCAGTGCGGCTATTGCCAATCCGGCCAGATCATGTCGGCCATTGGTCTCCTGTCGGAAATCTCAAAACCAACGGACGAAGACATTGATAACGCCATGGCCGGCAATGCGTGCCGCTGCGCCACCTACCAGCGCATCCGCAAAGCCATCCACCTTGCTGCCGAAAAACTGGAGGCATAACATATGAACATCCAACCAACACGCCGCAGCTTCCTCAAAGGCCTCACAGCCACGGGCGCCGCCCTCATCATCGGTTTCGACGCCAGCGGAGAGCTCGTCTCCGCCAAAGCCGCCGAAATGGCCTCTGGCAAAAATGCCATGCTCAATCCCTTCGTCAAAATCACCCCCGATGGCCTCATCACTGTCATCCTCAAACATTTCGAAATGGGCCAGGGCACCACAACCGGCCTCACCACATTGATCGCCGAGGAGATGGACGCCGACTGGGGCAAAATACAGATTGAATTCGCCCCCGCTGATCAGGAAAAATACAAGAATCTCGCCTTTGGCGCCCAGGGCACCGGCGGCTCCACCGCCATCGCCAACAGCTTTACGCAGTACCGCCTTGCCGGCGCTGGCGCGAAAGAGATCATCCTGCAGGCCGCCGCTGCGGAATGGGGCGTCGAGCCATCGGCAATCACCATCGAAAAAGGCATCATCACCGCCGGCGATAAATCAGCCCATTACGGCACCTTTGTCGCTGCTGCGGCCAAACTGCCAGCCATCAAAGCGCCAAAGATGAAATCCCCCGAGCAGTTCACCCTGATCGGCAAGGACTTCCTCCCGCGCAAGGACAATGATGGCAAAACTGATGGCACAGCCATTTTCGCCATGGATGTAAAAGTCCCGAATATGGTCTATGCCGTTATCAAGCGCAGCCCGCGCTTCGGCGGTAAGCTGGCGAGTTTCGACATCAACAACGCCGCAAAGGTCAAAGGCTTTATCGATGCGAAAGAGATGCCCAATAAAACAGGCATCGCCATCTATGCAAAATCCACCTATGCCGCCATCAAGGCACGGGAAGCCATCGAGGCAAAGTGGGATTTCGCGGAAGCTGAAAACCGCTCAACCGATGAAATCGTCGCCGGACATTTTGAAAAATTGCGCGCCGCCCCACAATTCAACGCCCGCAAGGAAGGCGACCCGGAGGCCACAAAAGCCGCCCTCAGACAGTCTGGCAAAACCGTCACTGCAGAGATCCTGCTGCCGCTGCTTGCCCACGCGCCAATGGAGCCGCTTAATTGCGTCATCGAGCCAAAAGAGAGGATGGCGGCGTCACGCTTTATGATGGTTGCCAGTTCCCAAGCCTGGTGCAACCGACCGTCGCCGGCATTCTCGGGCTGGAGCCAAAGCAGGTCACTATCAACACCGTTTACGCCGGTGGGTCCTTCGGCCGCAGAGCCAACCACGCCAGCGACTACACGGCAGAAGCCGCCCACGCCTTCAAGGCGCTTGGCGGCAAACAGGCCGTAAAACTCGTCTGGACAAGGGAAGATGACCTGGCTGGCGGCTTCTACCGCCCGATGGCCGCTCATGGCATCAAAATCGGCATTGATGACAATGGCGAAATGACCGGCTGGGAGCATCATATTGTCTGCCAGTCCATCATGACAGGCACACCATTCGAGGCCGGCTCGGTCAAGGACGGCGTTGACGAATCCTCGGTTGAGGGCGTTAACGACACCCCTTATCAGCTTCCCAATATGGCCGTCGGCCTCACCAACTGGACGTCGCCAATGTCAGTTCTATGGTGGCGCTCCGTTGGCCACAGCCACACCGGTTACGCCATGGAAGTCGCCATGGATATGGCCGCCAAAGCAGCAGACAAAGACCCGCTGGAATTCCGCCTGCAGTTTTTGGGGGGAGACGGCAAGGACCAGCAACGCCTCGCCGGCGTCCTCAAGCTGGTTGCCGAAAAAGCCGGCTGGGGCAAAGAGCTGCCTGAGGGCCGCTACCGTGGCATCGCGGCGCACAAGTCCTTTAACTCCTACATCGCCGAGGTTGTCGAAATTTCAGACAATGACGGCGAGGTGAAAATCGAGCGTGTCACCTGCGCGGTTGATTGCGGCATCCCGGTTAACCCGGACATTATCAAAGCCCAGATGGAAGGCGGCATCGGCTATGCCCTCGGCCACATCATGCGCAACGAAATCACGCTGAAAGACGGCGTCATCCAGCAAGGCAACTTCCCGGATTATGAACCGCTGCGCATCGCCGACATTGGTGCCATTGATGTCCACATCGTGCCATCAACCGAAGAGCCAACCGGCGTCGGCGAGCCCGGCGTACCGCCAGCCGGCCCGGCACTTGCCAACGCCATCATGGCGATGACCGGCAAACCGGTGCTCAGATTGCCAATGAACCAGAATGGGGTTGAATTTGTCTGACCCCCACAACAGCAACCGCAATGACAGCGCAGCTCTGGCGGCCTGGGCGGGTAACACCGCCCGCGCCGACCAAGCCGTTGCGGCTGCACCCACCGCCGATAGAGATGAACCAGGCCAGCAATCAGCCCCGGCCTTTGCTGAAAATGTCATTCCCTCCCTCGCGGAATGGCAACAGGCTGGCGAGCTCACCGCCCTCATCACGCTGATTGACCGCGAAGGCTCCTCCCCCCGCCCCATCGGCGCCGAGGTGGCCGTCGCACTGTCGGGCAAAAGCATCGGCCATATCGCCAGCGATTGCCTCGGTGATGCCATCTTCCGCGAGGCCAGCAGCGCCATCGCCGTGGCAGAAAACCGCATCACCCGCTATGGCAAAAACTCACCCTATATGGACCTGCAACTCCCCTGCGGCAGCGGCATCGATCTTTATTTCGACACCGCGCTGACCCCGGCCCAGATCAGCACCATGGCCAGCCTGACGAACGACCGCAAACCCTTCACCCTGAGCCGAAAAATCAACCGCGCGAAAAACACACCCCCCTCTGGCGGCCCCATCCCCAGCCAGGCCATACCCCACGAATCCATGGGCGATCATTCAGCAGGTATCAGCCCGTCTTATATAAGCCCGTGGTTACCCCCCCGCGCCAATGGCTTCGACCCCGAAAACAGCGCCATGTTCCATCGCAACTATCTGCCCGCGCCGCGCCTGTTGATCGCCGGCAACGGCCCCGCCGTCGTCCATCTCGCGCGCCTCGCCAAAGAAGCTGGCGCCGACAGCCTCACCGCCAGCAATGATGACAGCACCCGCACAGCGCTCGAGACACAAGGCTTCACCACCACCACAATGGACCAGCTCGCCGCCACCATGGATGACTATATCGACCCCTTCACCGCCTGCGTGCTGATGTTCCACGACCATGAAAAAGAACTGCCGGTCTACGAACAGCTGCTCGCCCGCAACCCCTTCTACATCGGCGCCATGGGCAGCCAGCGCGCCCACGATCAGCGTGTCACAGCCCTTAAAACCCTCGGCTTTGATCAGCAAGCCATCGCCAAAATCAAAGGCCCCGCCGGCCTCATCCCACTGGCAAAAAACCCGGCCCTCCTTGCCCTCTCCATCCTTGCCGATGTCATGCAGGAGGCCCAAAGCCGCGACATGATATGCTAGCGGCAAATCCAGAATTCGCCGCCATCCTGCTCGCCGCTGGCACATCCTCGCGCTTCGGCCCGGCCTTTAAACTTCTCCATCACCTGGACGGCAAACCCCTCATCCACCACGCCCTTGCCCCCATCCTTGAAGCAAAATTTCACCAGACCATCACCGTCACCGGCCACCAGGCCGACAAGCTGACACCGCTCATCAACAAATACCCCATCGAAATCATCTTCAATAAAAACCACCAGGACGGCATGGGCGCCTCGCTCGCCGCTGGCATTAATGCGCTAACCGAGGACATTGACGCCGCCTTCATCTTCCTCGCCGATATGCCCGCCATTACCCCCGCCATCATCACCGCACTCAAGGCCGCTCTTATCAAAGAGGAAAACGCCACCATCTGCGCCCCCACTTATAAGGGCCAGCGCGGCCACCCTGTCCTGTTTGCCAGCAACCACTTCCCGGCCCTTAAAGCGTTGACCGGCGACCAGGGCGCCAAGGATATCATCCAGAATAACGCCGGAACGCTCTGCGAAGTCCCCGTCACAAATGACGCCATCTTTCGCGACATTGACACACCAGAGGATCTCCAGCCAGACAGCTAACGCTCACGAAATATTGTTCAGCGATAACCGCTCCCCCCGCCCAAAGCCACCTGCCTGCCAAATTGGCCAGCCATACTGCCAGTGAGAGACAGTCAAACCAGAACAACAATAAAGGGAGC
>CALNZE010000100.1:0-30970 GCA_942490955.1 uncultured Alphaproteobacteria bacterium | reverse complement strand
GCGAATGGATGTACCGATGCAGTCGGAGCCGGTGTCACCACCGCCAATCACAATCACATGCTTGCCTTCCGCAGAAATCGGCTCATTCGCCTTCACCGCTTCGCCGGAAACACGCCGGTTTTGTTGCGTTAGAAAATCCATCGCATAGTGGATGCCGCTAAGATCCCGTCCGGGGATCGGCAGATCGCGCGGATGTTCAGAGCCGCCGGTCAACAGCACCGCATCATATTCATCGCGCATATCGTCAATGGCTTTGTCTTCGCCCACATTGACATTGTAATGGAAGGTCACGCCCTCAGCCGTCATCTGCTCAACCCGCCGGTCAATCAGCGATTTATCGAGCTTGAAATCCGGGATGCCATAGCGCAGCAACCCACCCGCTTTGCTGTTCTTCTCATAGAGGTGGACTTCATGCCCGGCCCGCGCCAGTTGCTGGGCTGCCGCCATGCCCGCCGGCCCGCTGCCGATGACCGCAACACGCTTGCCGGTCTTGGTATCGCTGGGCTCCGGCTTCACCCAGCCTTCCTGCCAGGCTTTGTCAACGATCGCACATTCAATCGTCTTGATCGTCACCGGCACATCTTCCAGATTCAGCGTGCACGCCGCCTCGCAGGGCGCCGGGCAAACCCGCCCGGTAAATTCAGGAAAGTTATTTGTAGAATGCAGGTTGACCGAAGCCTCCTGCCATTCATTCGAGTAAACAAGATCATTCCAGTCCGGAATCTGGTTATTCACCGGGCAGCCGGTATGACAAAAGGGAATGCCGCAATCCATGCAGCGCGCCGCCTGACCCGGGACACCTGATCTTCCGAGAGCGGAATGACAAATTCGTCATAATGGCGAATGCGATCGGACGCTGGTTTGTAGGAGCGCTCCTGACGGTCAATTTCCAAAAAGCCAGTAATCTTTCCCATCACTTACCCCTCTCAATCCAATTTCCATCCCACCAGACGGGGCATCACTCTGCTGACGCGCCATTTCCTGCAACGCCCGGCGATACTCAACAGGCATCACCTTCACAAATTTCGGCAGGCTCTCACTCCAGTTGTCAAGAATATGCCGCGCCCGCGACGAGCCGGTATAATGCGCGTGCCGCTCAATCAACTGATGCAAGCGCTCCGCATCCAGCCCGGTCATGTCCCGCATGATGTCAACAAGCCCATGCGTCTCCAGATCGCCGGTTTGATGGCCATTGCGATAGTTGCTGTCTTCCTCTTCCTCAATCGGCTCGAGGTCAACCATCGCCAGGTTACAGCGCCGCTCAAAGTCGCCGCTCTCATCAAAGACATAGGCAATGCCACCAGACATACCGGCCGCAAAGTTCCGCCCCGTCTCGCCAAGCACAACAACCACACCGCCTGTCATATACTCACAGCCATGATCGCCCGTGCCTTCAACAACAGCAATCGCGCCGGAGTTCCGCACAGCAAATCGCTCACCCGCCACACCGCGAAAATAACATTCCCCGGATATAGCGCCGTAAAGCACCGTGTTGCCAACGATGATGCTCTTCTCTGGCACGATGCCAGCCTCGATTGGCGGCCGCACGATCAACCTGCCGCCTGACAAGCCCTTGCCGACATAGTCATTGCCAACACCGATCAGATCAAGCGTTACCCCCTGCGCCACCCAGGCACCAAAGGCCTGCCCCGATGTCCCGCGGAAGGTGACCCAGATGCTGTCATCCGCCAGGCCCTCATGGCCATAGCGCGCCGCAATCTCACCAGAGAGCATCGCCCCTGTTGAGCGGTCCACATTGGTGATCGGCAGATCCAGCTTCACCGGCGTCCGGTCTTTCAGCGCAGCGTCAGCCAGTTCGATCAGCTTCACATCCAGCACAGCGTCGATGGCATGGTCCTGCCGCTCGGTGCGGTAGATGCCAATATCATCGCTCACCTGCGGCCGGTGGAACAGCCGGGTAAAATCAAGCCCCTGCGCTTTCCAGTGCTCAATCGCCGCGTTCTTCTCAAGATATTCACTGTGGCCGATGATCTCATCAAGCGTGGCAAAACCCATCGCCGCCATCAGCCCGCGCACTTCTTCAGCAACAAAGAAGAAATAATTGATCACATGCTCCGGCTTTCCTTTAAATTGCGCTTGCGCAACACCGGGTCCTGTGTCGCAACGCCAACGGGGCAGGTATTCAAATGACACTTACGCATCATAATACAGCCTGATGCAATCAGTGGCGCAGTGGCAAAGCCAAACTCATCAGCACCCAGCAGTGCGCCGACAATCACATCACGGCCCGTGCTAAGGCCGCCATCGACCTGCACCGCAACGCGTGAGCGCAGATTGTTCAGCACCAGCGTCTGCTGTGTTTCCGCAAGACCGATTTCCCATGGAGATCCGGCATGTTTAAGGCTTGTAAGCGGGCTTGCACCTGTGCCACCGTCAAAACCGGATATTGTGACATGATCGGCTTTTGCTTTTGAAACACCGGCCGCAACCGTGCCAACACCAACTTCAGACACCAGCTTCACGCTGATATCGGCTTTCGGGTTCACATTTTTCAGGTCGTAAATCAGCTGCGCCAGATCTTCAATTGAATAAATATCATGATGCGGCGGCGGCGAGATCAGCCCGACACCTGGCGTCGAGTGGCGCACCTTGGCAATCACACTGTCAACCTTATGGCCGGGCAGTTGCCCGCCTTCACCGGGCTTCGCGCCCTGAGCCATCTTAATTTGGATCATGTCAGAATTGGCAAGATATTCCGTCGTCACACCAAAGCGACCGGATGCCACCTGCTTGATAGCGGAGCGTTCGCTGTCACCATTGGCCATAGGCGTGAAGCGCTCGCGCTCCTCGCCGCCCTCACCAGTGTTGGACTTACCGCCAATCCGGTTCATGGCAACCGCCAATGTCGTATGCGCTTCTCGGGAGATCGAGCCGTAGGACATCGCGCCGGTCGCAAAGCGCCGTACAATATCCTCCGCCGATTCCACATCATCAATGGAAAGCGGCTCGCGGCCAATTTCTTCCGCCGTCTTAATGCGGAACAGCCCGCGCAGCGTGCGAAGTGCCGTTGCCTGTTCATTCACCGTCTCGGCAAACTGGGCGTATTTCTCCGGCAGGTTACCGCGCACCGCATGTTGCAGGTCGGCAATCGTCTCCGGCGCCCACACATGCCGCTCACCTCTGAGGCGGAAGGCATATTCACCGCCCACATCCAGCTCTTTGCTAAGCACCTGGCTGCGCCCAAACGCCGCCGCATGCCGGTTCAGCGTTTCAATCGCCACCTCATTCAGGCCAATGCCTTCAATCTGCGAATGCGTACCGGTGAAGTAACGCTTGATAAATTCGCTATTCAGGCCAATAGCATCAAAAATCTGCGCACCGCAATAGGATTGGAAGGTCGAGATGCCCATTTTTGACATCACCTTCAGCAAGCCCTTGTTGATGGCTTTCTTGTACCGCTTCACCGCCTCCTCGACGGCAATTTCCTCATCAAAATGAGAAATCTCGTTGGCAATGGTCTCAAAAGCCAGATAGGGGTTGATCCCCTCCGCGCCATAGCCACCAAGCGTTGCAAATTGATTGACCTCAAGCGCCTCACCGGTCTCCACCAGCAAGCCAACAGAGGTGCGAAGCCCCTTGCGGATCAGATGATGATGCACCGCCGAGGTCGCCAGCAGTGACGGGATCGCCACCTGCGATTCTGAGATATCCCGGTCAGAAAGAATAATGATGTTAAACCCGTCACCAACGGCAGCTTCCGCCGCGTCTTGCAGCGCGGTCAGCGCCGCTTCCATGCCAGAGGGGCCATCATCCGCCGGGAAGGTAATGCCAAGCGTTTTTGTGCGGAAGCCATTTTCCGGAATATCACTGATCGCCCGCAATTTCTCCAGGCTGTCATTCGATAGCACCGGCTGGGTAATCTCCAGCCGCTTCAATGTCGACTGGTTTTCAAGGTCCAGCAGGTTAGGACGCGGGCCAATAAAGCTCACCAGAGACATCACCAGCTCTTCCCGTATCGGGTCGATCGGCGGGTTCGTCACCTGCGCAAAATTCTGCTTGAAATAAGTGTGCAGCAATTTGGAGCGATCGGAAAGCGCCGAGACCGGGGTGTCCGTGCCCATTGAGCCAATCGCCTCCTGGCCAACCAGCGCCATCGGCTCCAGCAGAAACTTGATCGCCTCACTGGTAACGCCGAACGCCTGCTGCCTGTCCATCAGGCTTACAGAAGAAACAGGGTCCTTCTTTTCAATTTTCGGCAGGTCCTTGACCTTAATTTGCCCCTTCTCCAGCCATTCCCGATAAGGATGGCTGCGTGCCAGCTCAGATTTCAGGTCAGCGTCAGAAATGATCTTGCCTTGCTCCAGGTCAATCAGCAGCATCTTGCCCGGCTGCAACCGCCACTTGGTGACAATCTTCTCTTCCTCAAATGGCAACACTCCCATCTCAGAGGCCAGCATGACAATATCATCGCTGGTCACCAGATAGCGCGCGGGCCGCAGGCCATTGCGGTCCAGCGTTGCGCCAATGCGGCTGCCATCGGTAAAGGCAACGGCTGCGGGGCCGTCCCACGGCTCCATCAGCGCCGCGTGATATTCATAAAACGCCCGCCGCTCTTCATCCATCAGCGGGTTTCCGGCCCAGGCCTCCGGGATAAGCAGCATCATCGCGTGAGACAGGTCATAGCCGCCGCGCACCAGCAGCTCCAGGGCATTGTCAAAACAGGCCGAGTCAGATTGCCCTTCGGGGATCAGCGGCCAGATCTTGTCGAGGTCAGGGCCAATCACATCGGATTTCATCGTCGCCTGCCGCGCCGCCATCCAGTTCACATTGCCGCGCACGGTGTTGATCTCACCGTTATGGCAAATCATGCGGAAAGGCTGCGCCAATGACCATGTCGGGAAGGTGTTGGTGGAAAAACGCTGATGCACCAGCGCCAGCGCCGAGACCATCCGCTCATCCTGCAGGTCGAGAAAGTAATTGCCAACCTGATAGGAAAGCAGCAGCCCCTTATATAAAAGAGTCTTCGCCGACATCGACGGAATGTAAAAGAATTTATACCCGGCCGGCTTTTCCCGCGCGATGCGCAGCTCAATGCAGCGCCGGATGATAAACAGCTTCAGCTCAAAATCTTCCAGCGATTCGAGATCATCACTCCGCCCGATGAAAACCTGGCAATGGTGCGGCTCAGTCGGCTTTACCGAATAGCCAAGGTCAGAAGGGTCAACAGGCACGTCGCGCCACCCAAGGCAAACCTGCCCGCGCGCCGTAATTTCCTGCTCGATCAGCGCTTTCATCGCAGCGCGCTCGCTGTCATCTTTCGGCAAAAACACCGGCGCGGCTGAATAAGACCCAAGCGCTGGCAGTTCGATGCCATCTTCGCCAGCCACCGCCCGCAAAAATTCATCCGGCATCTGGATGAGAATACCACAGCCGTCGCCCGCCTTCGGGTCCGCACCGACAGCACCGCGATGCTCCAGATTTTTCAGAATCTCCAAACCCTTGACGATAATATCATGGCTCTTGGCATTTTTCATATGCGCCACAAAGCCAATGCCACAGGCATCATGCTCATGTGCCGGGTCGTAAAGCCCTTGTTGATCAGGCAGACCAGGCATTTCTTTAGCGTTTGATTTCACGGTATCGACCAATTGTTCCATCCCAAACTAAAATTCTTGTATCGTTTGCATCGCCTTCGGACGCATGAAGTCTCACCCCGCTCAAGGGGATGCCCGCCCGCCACTACGGCAAAAGACATCCCTGATCAGATGCGTATCGAATTAAAAATAATTCAAACACATTGATCATGCGATGAGTTTCGTATGTGAACAGCTTTGCGCAAGGCGCCATCTCCATTTGCGCCAGAACCTGGCCTATGGCGATGCCACTTGCACCTTTCGTTTCACTTTAGCAAGCTAATGGCGCGGGCTGCAAAAGGTTTATAGCAACCGCATCGGTATTTCGCAGCCATCAGACGGCTCAACGCCGGCCACTGCAAAGGACAGCATAGCTGACCTATTGCCAGCGTAAAATGCCAGATTTCAAGGCAGGTGACAAGTTTCCCGATCGACTTTCATCAAAATAGCGTCAATATGGCCGGATAACCGTGGTTTATCACCTCTGAGGGCCATCACAAGACATCCGTGGCCGTTCGCCAAACGCATCCGGCATCCAATTCTCGCGCGGAATCAACGCCGATTTTCACATCATGCATCAGAATCATCCCGGATTTTACATAAATTAAGCTGCCATCTTTGCGCCAAAACCGCTAAAACCCCAATGAATTAGACGCCACTTGGACGAACAGCATTCCGGAGCCCGCCGATCATGACAACCAGCAAAACGCCCCTGCCATTCGGCACCTGGCCAGGCAATATCACCGCCGACATGATCGTAAAAAGTGCCCTCCGCTTCGGCTCACTAAAGACAGAAGGCGATAATCTCTTCTGGTGCGAGCAGCGGTCTGCGGAATCAGGCCGCGGGGTTATCATGCAATGGTCAAAGGAAGCGGGCCTTACCGAGCGGCTTCCCGCCCCCTTCAGCGCCCGCTCAAAAGTCCATGAATATGGCGGCGGCGAATTCTGTGTCGCGGGCGGCGTTATCTATTTCGTCAATGCCCATGACCAGCAGATCTTCAGCTGCAGGCCGGGTGCCGCGCCGGAGCAAATCACCAGCGCCCCCCGGTTTCCGCTTTGCCGACCTTGTTTGCGACCATGCCAGCAATCGCCTCGTCGCCGTCGCCGAGCGGCATCCTGATCACAGCCAAACCGAGCCCATGAGCGCCGCAGAAGGGGAAAGCCACCCCTTGCCAGAGAACAAGCTGGTCCACATCGGCCTTGAGGGCCGCGAGCAGGGCGGCGTCTCCGTCCTCGCAGACGATTGCGACTTTTACGCCAGCCCGCGCCTGTCACCAGATGGAAAATCACTGGCCTGGCTACAGTGGAACCTGCCCGACATGCCGTGGGAGGCGGCGTCCTTGATGTTAGGCACCCTCGATGACGCCGGCACACCCCCGGTTCATATCGCAGGCGGCAAGGGCAGCGCCTGCTTCGCCCCGCGCTGGGACAGCGCCGGTGGCCTCTATTTTATCAGCGATGCGGGCGGCAGCACCAATGCAAGCGCCGGCGCCAGCGGCAACGGCCAGCTCTATCGCTGGTGTGACGGCCAAACGAAAATCATACCCGGCCAGGACAGCGCCACTGATGGCCTGCTGCCACTATGGGTGTTTGGCCTCGAAGCCTTCTGCCTCAGCGGCGACAATCAGATCTATCTCATCGGCTATAAAGATGGCGCATTGCACCTCCAGCATCTTAAAGACGGCAAAAGCCACACAATCCTCACCCCGGCCAGGGCGATGGACAGCCTGCAATTTTATAATGGGCACATCGCCGCCCTCACAACCACAGACGATGCCCCGCAGGCGGTCGCCCTCATCAACCCGGATGATGGCGCCATCTCCCCCATCCGCCCCTCCGCTGAATTGCCGGAAGAAACCCGCGCCGACATCTCGTCTGGCGAGCTCATCACCTTTGACGGCCCCTTGGGTCCAACCTTCGGCGTTTATTATGCCCCCACCAATGCCAACCATTGCGGAATTGACGGCACAGCCCCGCCCGCCATCCTTACCGTCCACGGCGGCCCGACCGGCATGGCAAATCGCGGCCTTAAAATGAAAACCCAATATTGGACCAACCGCGGCTTTGCGGTTTTCGATGTCGATTACGCCGGCAGCAGCGGCTATGGCAAAGCTTACCGCGAGCGCCTCACCGGCGGCTGGGGCATTCACGATGTTAACGATATCATCGCCGCCGCCAACCATCTCATCACCAAGGGACTGGCAAACCCGGACCAACTCATCATTCAGGGCGGCAGCGCTGGCGGCTACACCTGCCTGATGGCTTTAATCGAGAGCGACCTCTTTAAATGCGCCTCATGCAGCTACCCGGTCACAGACCTCACCCAGCTGCTGGAAATCACCCATAAATTCGAGCTGGGCTATACCTACCGCCTCACCGGCACCACACCCGAAACAGCTGGTGAAAAACTCAGCGCCCGCTCAGCCCTTGCAGCCATTGAAAAAATCAACGCCCCCGTCATCTTCTTTCAGGGCAGGGACGACAAAGTCGTGCCGCCAAGCCAGCCGATCGCGGTTTATGAGGCCCTTCAATCATGCGGAATCGAGACAGAGCTGCACCTGTTTGATCATGAAGGGCACGGCTTTCGCGGCGCCGAAACCATCCGCACCGTGCTCGATGCAGAAGCAAAGTTTTTTGAAAAATCGTTGGGAATCAGCCGTTAACGGCCAAAATTCGCGCCATCAACAACCTGAAGCGAATATGAACAAGCGCTTCCAATTGGGTTCATGCGCCCCCGGCTAATGTCTCCTCATACGAACAACAAAGGAGATATAGATGTTTAAGAAAACAGCAGCCATCGTCGCCCTCGTCACCGCAGGTATGATGGCACAAGCGCCAATCGTTTCAGCGCACCAGAGCAACAAGTACCACTCACATAAAAACCAGGTACAAAAGAAACATCACGGTAAGAAAAAATACGGCCAGAAACACCACAATAAAAAGGCCCACAATAATAAATACCGTAAATTGAAGAAGTTCTTCAGAAAAGGCGTCCGCAGAGCTTATGGCAGAAGTCTACCCCAAATTCGCCGCCAGCTGCGCAACCGCGGTTACTACCGCATCAACTACACTGACCGCCGCCTGCCGGTTTATAAAGCCCGCGCCTGTAAGAACGGCAAACGCTTTAACATGAGAATTAACCGTAATGGTGGCATCATGTGGCGCAAGCGTATCGGTTACTGTCGTTAATCGGTTACTGTCGTAAATCGACCACCAGAACTTCAATGCGTATCATTCAAGTAATGCGTAAACAAAGAGCGTCCCTCGCAAGAGGGGCGTTTTTTTGCGCGCGCAGCCTGCACTCAGCCACAAAAAAGACCTGGCAGCAAAGACTTGCCGCCAGGCCATTGAAAGTTATATCAGCAGGCGGGACCAAACGCAGCAGAGCGCCCCGCCGCTGATATGTCTGCTTTTTAAAATTTAAGCGTTGGCAGACTCAATGGTTTTGGTCTCAACGCTTTCACCGGCGGTGCCGCGCTCAATGGCGACCTTGCGCGGTTTCATCTGCTCGGGGATCTCCCGTTTCAGATCAACATGCAGCAAGCCATTTTCCAGTTTCGCGCCAAGCACTTCGACATGGTCAGCAAGCTGGAAACTACGCTCGAAGGTCCGGCTGGCAATGCCCTGATGCAGATATTCAACATCCCTGTTGTCGGTTTTTTCGCCAACAATCTTCAGGCTTTGCTCCTTCACCTCAATGTCAATCTCACCTTCCGAGAAACCGGCAACAGCCATGGTAATTCGGTAGGCATTTTCACTAAGGCGCTCGATATTATAAGGCGGGTAGCCGGTTGCCGCGCCCTCAACCTTGCCGAAATTATCCAGCAGATTAAAGAGATGGTCAAACCCAACGGTAGAACGGTAAAGTGGTTTAAAATCAATATGTTCCATAACATATCCTCCAATAAGCAATATGCGTTAATGCGCCCGCCAGCCCCGCAATATCCCCTTGTTTTAAAAGGCGGTATGGGCAACCCGGCAGGCATCAGATGCACCCAATTGGCGTGCACAATGAATATCTAGGAGAAGGCGAAAAACTTTCAAGACCAGCGACAGAAAATCCGTCCACAACACGTATCTGAATATAGAATGAACGCCGCCTTACGAATGGGTTCAGGTTAAAGGCGCTACTTTGGCACCTTGAAGAAAGTCAGGAAAAGCCGGGCAACGGCTCAATTACCCATCTTTGATGGCGTGTAAAGCAGGAGACACGTGATGAAAAAACCACCCCTAACAGCCCTTATGGCAGCGACAATCGCTTTGTTTGGCGCAGGCTTCATGGCATCAGCCGCTAACGCCGCTGATCTCGATTATGACGACTATAGAGACGGAAGATATAAAGACCGTACGTATATTGATAGAGCGCTTGATGAACATGACCGGCGCACAGCAAAATATAAATACAACACACAGAAATACAAACATGACCGCTATGACGATCGCGACGACAAATGGCGCCGCAAGCAGTTTGGCGATTATGACTGCCTCCATCCGCGCCAGATCCGCCGCAGCCTGACAAAACGCGGTTGGCACGATTTTGAAATCTTGCGGGAACGGCCGCGCCGCGTCCGCATGAAGGCAACAAACTATAACGGCCGCCGCTTCCGCATCGTCGTTGATAAATGTGACGCCACCATCATTCGGCGCCACCCGATTAGACGCCATTGGAGTTGGGGCAGATAATAGCCCACCCCAAACGAATACCTGAAGGCCAGATACTACAGCCCCCCAGATCCCGAACTCTGGCTTAACGGTAAGAACCAGCCTCTTGAAAAAGAGGCTGGTTTTTTTATGCAAACCATGGTCGATTATCATGAGATACACCGGTAAAAATATCCGGCGCGGGCGGCTGGCGGGCCGCCTCCATTTCTGCCCCCAAAAACCGGCCAGAAAACGCGGCGGCGGACGGGTGAGCATCGAGGCAAAGCTGAGGCAAAATCCATGGAGCTTGTAGGCTTAAACAAAAACCCCATTCCGGATGGGGCCATCACCGGCACCGTAAAAATCGATGACCGGGTCTTTCTGCGTTATGCGCGCTGGGCGCCAACGACAGATTATGTCCGCGGCACCATGGTGCTGGTTCAGGGTCGCTCTGAATATATCGAAAAATACTTCGAGGCCGTCAGCGATCTGCGTCGCAGGGGTTTTTATGTCGCCACCTTCGACTGGCGCGGCCAGGGCGGCTCCAGCCGCGACCTGCGCAACCCGCGCAAAGGTCATATCTGGGATTTCGGCCAGTATGACAATGACCTCCACAGCTTCATGCACCAGGTCGTCTTCCCCGATTGCCCTGCACCTTACTATGCGCTCGGTCATTCTATGGGGGGGCATATTCTCATCCGTGAGGCCGGCATGGGCCTTTGCCAGTTTGACCGCATGGTGCTGTCTGCACCCATGCTGCGCATGTCACGCGAAATCCTCGGCATGCCGCAGGAACTCGTCACCGCCGCCGCTATTTTTGCAAGCTGGTGCGGCATGGGCGAGCAATATGTCTTTGGTGGCACGGATATAAACCTCAACCAGCGCGGTTTCGAGGCCAACAAAATCACCCGCGACCGCTCAAGATTCATGCGCAACAAAGCCATCCTTGATGCCGCCCCGGAGCTTGCCATCGGCTCCCCGACCTATGCCTGGCTGCTGGCCGCACTCCGCTCAACCAACATGGTGATGCAGGAATCCTACGCCTCGGCGGTGAAAATACCGATCCTGCTCATCGGTGCCGGGTCAGACCGCATCGTCTCCAATATCGCCACCCGCGAATTTGCAGAGCGGCTGAAAAACGGCACCAACATCATGATCCCCAATGCCCGCCACGAGATCATCCAGGAGGTCGACAGCATCCGCGAACAATTCTGGGCCGGGTTCGATGCCTTCATCCCCGGCGAAGGAAAATTCGTGAAAAATCTCGCCCAGATCGCATAAGGTTACGCCTCTAAGCGAAAGGTACGCCTCTAAGCATAAGGTCACGTCGCTAAGCATAAGGTTACGCCGCTAAAATGTCCCGCGCCGCTTCATGGACCGCCCTGGACCCCGCCGCGATAATTCGCCCGCCATCTCCTGCCGGGCCGCCGTCCCAGCTTGTGATCACACCGCCCGCCCCGTTGATGATTGGCACCAGCGGCGCAATGTCAAACGCCTGCAACCCGCTCTCGACCACCAGGTCCACATGCCCCATCGCCAGCAGGCAATAATTATAACAATCCCCGCCATAGCGGCTCATCAGGCAGGCATCCTTCAAGCGGTTAAACCGCGCCAGATCCCCTTTATCATGGAAGAGATCAGGGCAGGTCGTTGTGATCACCGCAGCCTCCAGCCCGCCGCAGTCCCGCGCCTGCAGCGGAATGATCTCATCCATATAGCGAAGATAGGCGCCAGACGGCCCCGCCCAAAAGCGCTCACCGGTAAAGGGCTGGTTCATCATCCCCATATATGGGGCGCCATCTTTGTTCACCCCAATCAGCGTGCCCCATAGCGGGCTGCCGATGATGAATGCCCGCGTGCCATCTATCGGGTCAATAATCCAGCAATAGTCGCTGTCGCCGCTCACATCCTGCATTTCCTCGCCGATAATCGCATCATCCGGGTAGCGAGACCAATCATCTCGCGAATCACTTGCTCTCCTGCGCGGTCTGCAACCGTTACCGGGTCAAAAATGCCCTTTCCGTCCTTATGATCAACAGAAAAATGACCTCGGAAAAAAGGACTAATTTTTAGCGCTGATGCGTCAGCCGCCGCGTGCAATGTGGATAACAATTCCTTGTCATTGCGTCCCTGATCCATCGTAAATGCCCACCCCGTTTCACCATAAGTCCTTAAACTCTCATGCAATTAACGCCAACATCCCCCCAACCGCAAGCAATTATTCAAGCCTGCGCAACAAAGTTATCCCCATTCCCTCACCCGGTATATGCGCCACAATCGTTGTGACCAATAGGTCACAAGCCGCTTATTCTCTCATAAAGGCCTATTGCAAAAGGTCATAACCACTGACATATTAATTGCATTGCTGGGTTACCAGTACTGCCCATATCGGGCGTTTCCTCCCTTTGACTTGGGCCGTTCGCGGAATGCGGACGGCCATTTTTTTGCCCTCCCGCAGGCAGATTCACCGCTTTTTGGCGATTCCAGCCAAAATTCCGCAATCACCGCCTGGAAGACGCCGCAACGCACCGAAAATGTTATGATTTTATGACAGCGCGCTATTCCGCTGCATCTGCAACCGGGAAAAGCGTTGCGGTTACGTCACGGGTGTAAACGTCAAAGGCCGCTTCCAGCGCCGCTGAAAGCTCGCTGAAGCCGCTATGCGGCTCAATCGCCACCTCATCCATATAAAGGCCGCGGCTCACCTCCACCTGAATGGCATGAACACCCGCCTCCGGCGTGCCGTAATGCTCCGTGATATAGCCGCCCGCATAAGGCGCGTTCCGCGCGACCTTCAGCCCCTTGGCCTCCAGCAGCTCAATGAGGTAGGCGACCAACTCATGATGGGCCGCTTTGCCAAACCGGTCACCAATCACGATGTCAGCTGGTTGTCCGTTGCGCCGGTTTGTCGGCATCGAATGGCAATCGATCAGGATCGCTGTTTCAAACCGCGTCAGTTGCAGGTCAATCAGTTGCCGCAAACGGCGATGATAAGGCAAATAGAAATTGGTAATCCGCCACAGCGCTTCTTCCAGCGACAATGGCTTGCGGTAAATCTCCAGCCCGTCACCCACCACCCGCGCGATGGTGCCAAGCCCGGCCGCCACCCGTACAGATTTATGATTGGCATTGGTCGGCAGCGGCCCGGTAAACAGCCGCGGGTCAAGCTCAAACGGCTCCCGGTTCACATCGACATAGGCCCGGGGAAAGGTCGCCGCCATCAACGGCGCCCCGAGCGTCGGCGCAAACTGAAAGATCTGGTCAACCAGCGCGTCTTCCGATTTGCGCAGCATCAACGGGCTCAGCCGCGACTGGCCAAGAAAATAGGGCGTGTAATGCCGCCCGCTATGGGGTGAGTTAAAAACAAAAGGGATGCTGTTATCTTCCGGAAAGAAGATATCAAAGCCCGGACGCTTTTGCTCCAGCTCAAGCCCGGCAACGACCTCGCCCGCAAACACAGGCTCATTAGCCCGAGCCTCATGAGCGGCGGCGCGGCCCGCGCCTGGCGCTTTACCGGCAAGAGGTGTGTTGAAAATTTGGGGCTTAAGCTCGCGCATCGCGTCAAGAAATTCCTGTGCATCCATAGCTTCGCCTACGTTACCCAAATTAAAAACGGATAGCACACTCAATGCATCCGTTGCCCACAACAAAAAGCCTTGCGCGGCCTCCTAAGCGCCCCTTATGACTGCCTGTAATGCAGCCACTCAAAATCCGGCACCTCCGCAATTTAACCGGCAAAATAGGGCGCAAATGGGGGAGTTGCGCCGGCCGGCCCTGCCGTTCACATCCGCCGGAACCCGGCAGCCAGCATGATCGCACAAATTTTATACACCGAAAAAAAACCGTCCCCCTCATCAAATGTTAGTCAACAAACAAGCATTGGGGTATATTGTAGACAACTGCCAGTACCGTCGGCCAATAGTGATGGCCCGTACCGATAGAGAGAGTCGTCCATGTCTGAAAAAGAGCAATCGAACAAGAAAATGCAACGCATCCTGCTGGCGGAGGATGATGAATCAATGCGCTTGTTCCTCGCCAAGGCCCTCAGCCGCGCGGGTTATGAGGTCACCTCATTCGGCACAGGTGTTGAAGCCTTCGAGCGTTTGAAAGAAGAGCCCTTCACCCTGCTGTTGACAGACATCGTCATGCCGGAGATGGATGGCATAGAGCTTGCCCGCCGCGCCGCAGAGGTCGACCCGGACCTTAAAATCATGTTCATCACCGGCTTCGCCGCCGTCGCATTAAATGCAGAGAATTCAACCCCAGACGCCAAAGTGCTCTCGAAGCCATTCCACCTGCGTGATCTGGTCGATGAAGTTGACCGGCTCCTGGCGGCATGAACCACTCACATCAGCCAGTCCGGCAAACGAGACGCAGTCGCCACAGTCCCCGGAAAATTACCGGCTTCCAGCGGCTAAAGCCCTTCGTCAGCACCGCCTTTTTCCGCTATAGAAGCGGATCATATCACCGGCCACCCCATATCCAATGTGGCCGCGAAAATGGGACGTTAGCTCAGCGGGAGAGCACTGCCTTGACATGGCAGGGGTCACTGGTTCAATCCCAGTACGTCCCACCATTTTTCACCAATCAATAGTCTGATCGGCCCAGTCTCGCTTTGCTGGGTCACGCCCAACTGGAGCCACGCGCTTTGTCAACGCTCCATTGCCCACCACCGGCAACCACAAAATAAAGAAACAAAAAGCAATACAATATCGCTGCATCGCCGCCATTGTTGGTCGGATAGAGGTCGCGCGGCGCATGAGCAATCCAGTAGGCAAAGGCCATGGTTCCCGAGGCAAGAAACGCCGCCGCCCGCGTCTGAAATCCGATAATAAGCAAAAGCCCGCAAGCAATCTCAATGACACCCGCCACACCAGATAACGACAAAAGCTCAGTCGCTTTCTCAGTCGGTGGAATGCCAAAATGCTTCTTGGTGCCATGCAGCATAAATATAAACCCCGATACGATCCGCAGGATGCTCAAAATCCGGGGCTGCCAATAAACAAGTGCGTCCATTTTATCCTCATTGCGTGAATTGAAAGGATCCCCAGTCTACACATTTTTCCAAAACACGCGAAACCAGCCATTCACCAGCTTCGTAAATTAAAGGCAGAAATCAAAATTAACCGCGGAAACCCCACCCATGATCGAACTCATCATCCTCGCCTGCATGGTCCAAACGCCGGAGACCTGCAAAGACGTCCACCTCACCTTCGCCGGCGAATCAACAACCCCCATCCAGTGCATGATCGTCGGTGAGCCAACCGTCGCCACCTGGGCAAAAGACAATCCTGAATGGCGTATCAAGAAATGGCGCTGCGGCCGGCCCCGTGATCGCAAAGATGATATTTAGCATCTCATATCTCGCGGTCACCCGATGATCATTCCGGCAATGTAACCAACCCTTTACACCGCCAGCCCCCAATCGATTGACAATCCCGCCACAAACTGTTATTTCTCTACCAACAGAAACAACAGACATTAAGCAAAGCGGAGAACCCGCCATGACCATGGACGCCGAAACAACCACAATGCCACCCGCAATCGAGCAGTTTGTCTTGCATTGGGGCGAGATGGGCACCCGCTGGGGCGTCAACCGCTCTGTCGCGCAGATCCACGCGCTGCTCTATGTCAGCGACAAACCCAAAACGGCCGAAGAAATTTCAGAAACCCTCGGCCTTGCCCGTTCGAACGTCTCCAATTCCCTTAAAGAACTTCTCACCTGGCAGCTCATCCGCCGCGTCCACGTCATGGGCGACCGGCGCGATCATTTCGCCGCCGAGACCGACTTGTGGGACATGCTGCTCCGCATCGCCATCGGCCGCAAACAACGCGAGATCGACCCGACCATCGAGGTCATGAACCGCTGCGTTGCGCAGGCCGAGGCGGATAGCAAAGTCTCAAAACACGCCAAAGCCCGCATTAGCGAAATGCTGGATTTCATGACCACCATGGACAACTGGTTCACTGATATGGCCTCTGTCCCCAAGCCAAAGCTGCTCGCCATGATGAAAATGGGCAAGACCATCATGAAATTCGTGCGCGGCACCTCGCCAAAGAAATAGGACCAACCCACAACTGAGATTCACAAACTGAGATTCACAGCCAACGGACATTCATTTATTCAATAATTTCTCTTTCTACAGAAATAACAGTATTAAGGTCAGGAAGATGAGCGCAGATTATAGCCAAACACCCGCCACCCAGCCACCGCCCGAGCAGGCCAGGTGGGGTGCCCCCAATCCGCGCGGGCCCCCGCCCGCCAGGCAACGCCGCTCCAATCCAAACCACGCCGCTAAGCAAGGCGGCCATTGCCAAAGCCATGCGTTATCCGGCTCTCCTCGGCCGCCACTGGCGCGTCCTTCCTCCCGCCATCCAGCGCCGCTTTATGAAATACACCAACCCGCGCACCGCCATCATCTATCAGGGCCGCGTCCATAAAACCCGCCTGTCACGCCTTGGCCGCTTGCTGGCCCGCCTCACCACCATCATCGGCTCGCCCTTGCCGCTGGAGCATGGGGCACGCGGCCCCGCCACAGTCATCGTCCGCGAGGCAACAGAATTCAATGGCCAGTATTGGACAAGGGTCTACCCGACCTCCGGCGCTTTGCCGCAGGTCATCCAGTCCGCCAAAAAATTCAGCGGCCCCACCGGCTTGGAGGAAATGATCAGCCCGCATATCGGCGTCGCATTGCGGCTGAAGGCCCGGCGAGACAGCCTCACCTTCACCTCCCACGCCTACTTCATTCAGCTGGCTGGCCGGCGCTTCACCATCCCCGGGCTTCTGGCGCCGGGGGCAATGACCGTCACACACAAACAAAGCGGCCAGCACCGCTTCCGTTTCACCCTTGAGCTCACCCACCCCCTGTTTGGCGAGCTTGTTTTTCAAACCGGTATTTTTGAGGAGTTACAACAATGACCAACGAACTGTTATGGATTGTCGTTATGCTACAAATTTTCATGGGCGCCAGCGATACGCTGCTGCACCATGAATTCACCGAGCGCCTCGCCTGGCAGCCATCAGCGCAAAAGGAGCTGAAACTCCATGCGCTGCGCAACATTATATACGCCGCGCTCTTCGCCGCCTTCGCCTGGGCCGAGCCCTTTGGCGTTCTCGCCATGATCGCCATTACCCTGATCGCGGCGGAGGTCCTCATCACCCTGTGGGATTTTGTCGAAGAAGATCTGAGCCGCAAGCTCCCGGCAACCGAGCGCGTGCTTCATACGCTCCTTGCCCTCAACTATGGGGCCATCCTCGCCTTGCTGCTGCCCGTTCTATGGGCCAACAGCCAGCTGCCGACAGCCTATACCCCGGTCAATTATGGTCTCGGCTCCATCGCTCTGATGCTTGCCAGCCTCGGCGTTTGCTTCTTCGCCCTGCGCGATTATTTCGCCGCCCGCCGCCTCAGCCACATCGGCCGGCCGGATCCGGCTACCCTCGCAGCAAACTTCAAGGGCCGCCGCCATATCGTCATTACCGGCGCGACCGGCTTCATCGGGAAACGGCTCACCCGGGCATTGCTGGCGAATGGCCACGTCATCACCGTGTTGACCCGCAACCCCGAAGCCGCCGCCCGCCTCGGCACACCGCTGAAAATCATCACAAGCCTAGATGAGATAAGAGACGACGCCCCGGTCGATGCGATCATTAACCTCGCTGGTGAGCCCCTCGCCAATGGGCTCTGGACCAAACGTAAGCGCGCGAAAATCATCACTTCACGCACCCAAATGCTGCAGGACATCCATAAGCTCTGCACCCGCCTCTACGTGCCGCCTAAAACCGTCGTTACCGCCTCCGCCATTGGATGGTACGGCCTGCGCGGCGATGAAAAGCTCACTGAGCAAAGCCCGGCCAGCCCTTGCTTCACCCAGGATGTCTGCAGCGCGCTCGAGGCCGAGGCCGACAAGCTTAGCGCCTTCAAATGCCGCGTCGTCAAGCTGCGCATTGGCCTTGTGCTGGGCACAGAAGGCGGCATGCTGGCCAACCTTCTGGTGCCGTTTGAATATGGTCTTGGCGGCCCCATCGGCAGCGGAGAGCAGTGGATGAGCTGGATTGATCTTGATGATGTCATCCGGCTCATCATCCATGCGTTGGCAACCGACAAGCTCGAAGGCCCGGTCAATGCCGTCGCCCCAAACCCGGTGACAAATGCCGGCCTCGCCAAGGCCCTCGGCCGCGCCCTTCAGCGCCCGGCACTCATCCCCATGCCGGCAAAACCGCTCGAACTTGCCCTTGGCGACTTTGCCAGAGAACTGCTGCTTGCAGGCCAGCGCATCCTGCCAGAAAAGGCATTGTCCACTGGTTTCAATTTCAACGCCAAAACCATAGAAGAAGCGCTGGCAGCGTCTCTCCCGGTGCAAAACGCGGCCCCGGAGCTCCGCTCACGTCCCGTTCACAACAATATTATTTGCGAAAAATAAGCCCCGGTCGTTAACTGATAGCGAGGTAGTTGCGAGACGCGGTTACCGCCGGGCGAAGTCTCCCCGATCACCCCGGCATTAGATGGAGCTTTGAATGCCCAAACTTTTGATGATCACTCTTGGAGTTGCTTTTAGTGCAACGCTTGCAGTTGCCTTTACCCTCATCGGTATCGCCGCTGCAGCCCGCTTACCCACTCCTCAGCTTGCGCTCGGCGACACCGGGAAGATCATCGAAAAACGGCTCACCAGAGCAGATTGCCTGAAAAAACCGGGCTATGTCTGGATAGAAGAAACAAAGCGCTGTGTAAAAGACCATCGCGGCTCTTACTAGCGGTCCCCTCTAAAGGGCCACTCTCCTTCTCGATAGCGGAACCCAAAGCCGCAAACGAGACAACCCCCGGTCAGTGATGACCGGGGGTTGTTTGTATCTACGTTTTGCGTGCGGATTAGAGGCGTGGGATCAGCATCACCTGCCGGCGAAAACGCCGGCCGTGTTCAAGGAAACTTTTAGGCTGATTCCATCGCACGCTCGGCCCGCTTGCGCTCATTCGGGTCAAGATACCGCTTCCGCAGCCGGATATTCTCCGGTGTAATCTCAACCAGCTCATCGTCATTGATGTAAGAGAGCGCCTTTTCCAGTGTCATCTGCATCGGCGTCGTCAGCGTTGTCGCATCATCCTTGCCGGCAGCACGCACATTGGTCAGCTTCTTGCCCTTCATGACATTGACCTCAAGATCATTGCCGCGCGTATGCTCGCCAACAATCATGCCCTCATAAACTTTCACACCATGGCCAATCATCAGCGGCCCGCGGTCTTCTAGGTTCATCAGGGCAAAGGCCACAGCCTCACCCAGCCCGTTCGAGATCAACACACCGGTATGCCGCCCGCGGATCTTGCCCTTATGCGGCTCAAACCCGTGGAACACCCGGTTCATGATCGCCGTGCCGCGCGTATCAGAAAGCAGTTCAGACTGATAGCCGATCAGCCCGCGCGTTGGCACTTTCAGCACCAGGCGTTGGCGGCCACCACCGGAGGGACGCATTTCCAGCAGGTCACCCTTGCGCTCGGATAGCTTCTGCACAACGATGCCGCTATGCTCTTCATCAACGTCGATGATCACTTCTTCCACCGGCTCACAGCGCTCACCGTCAATCTCCTGCATCACCACGCGCGGGCGTGATACCGTCAGCTCAAAACCTTCACGCCGCATTGTCTCGATCAGGATCGCCAGTTGCAGCTCGCCCCGACCCGCGACCTCAAAACTGTCACGGTCAGCCGTCTCGGTAATTTTCAGCGCGACATTGCCTTCAGCTTCCTGCATCAGCCGGTCGCGGATCACACGGCTCTGTACCTTCGAGCCCTCCTGGCCGGCATACGGCCCGTCATTAATGCGGAACGTCATCGAAAGGGTCGGCGGATCAACCGGATCAGCCGGGATCGGCTTCTCAACAGACATATCCGCCAGCGTGTCCGCCACCGTTGCTGTCGTCAGCCCGGCAATGGAGACAATATCGCCAGCACTGGCGCTATCAACCGGCGCGCGCTCAAGCCCGCGAAACGCCAGAACTTTAGAAACACGACCCTGCTCAACAACGTCGCCTTCCGGCGAAATCGCCTTGATCGTCTGGTTCGGTGTCACCTTACCGGAGGTCACCCGCCCGGTCAGGATGCGGCCGAGAAACGGATCAGATTGAATGGTTGTCGCCAGCATGGAGAATGGCCCGTCCTGTGTCTCCGGCGGCGCCACATGGTCAAGAACGAGCTCGAACAATGGCTTCATATCCTCCTGTGGCCCTTCAGGATTCATCGACATCCACCCCTGCTTGGCAGAGCCGTATAGAATAGGAAAATCGAGCTGTTCCTCATTGGCATCCAGCGCGGCAAACAGGTCAAAAACCTCATCAACCACCGCTTCGTGCCGCTCATCGGCCTTGTCGATCTTGTTGATTGCCACAATCGGTTTAAGCCCAACCTTCAGCGCCTTGGAGACAACAAATTTTGTCTGCGGCATCGGCCCTTCAGAGGCATCCACCAGCACAATCGCGCCGTCCACCATATTCAGGATGCGCTCCACCTCACCGCCGAAGTCAGCATGGCCGGGGGTATCAACGATGTTGATCCGTGTGCCGTTCCAGACGATTGAGGTCACCTTGGCAAGAATCGTAATGCCCCGCTCTCGCTCCAGATCATTGGAGTCCATAGCCCGGTCGTCCACCTGCTGATTGTCGCGAAACGCGCCAGATTGCTTCAGGAGAACGTCGATAAGAGATGTTTTGCCATGATCCACGTGGGCGATGATGGCAATATTGCGCAAGTCCATTGGACTGACCTTCTTTGTTAAAATGCCGAGGAGAAGCCGCGAGGTAACACGAAAACCACCCAATTACCACCATAAAAGCGGCAGCATCCGGGCATAGCGACCTAATCACACACCTTTAACTTGGCCCACCTCATTCACTTTACAACCCCGCCTCATTTTTTGCCCGCCGGTTAACCACTTTGCGGCGCCGGACGACCATTTGGCAAGAAACCTGCACCGCTCTCCCCACAGGATCGAATAGCGTTTCATGATGAAACAGAAAGTCAAAAGCCCAATGTTTGAGTTAACGCCCCATTATGACCAACCCCAAAAAACCAACCTGCTGGTTGAAGTGATCATGGATGATGGTGCCAGCCTGAAAGGCGAGATCGACGTCCCGGTTGAAGGCGGCCTTGCCGTTATCCTCAATGGCCTTAACCAGTTCATCGAGCTGCGCGCCTATGATGGCGAGGTACATTATATCTCGAAAGAATCCATGCGCTCTGTCCGCCCCATGCACCTGCCCGAAAAAGAGCATTTCCCTGATAAGCTAAAGCGCTTCCTCAAGGCCGACCCGCACCAGATCCTCGGTGTCACCAAGGACGCCGATAGCAAAATGATCACCGCCGCCTATCAGCGCCAGATCAAGAATTTCCACGAAATTCTCGATTATCTCGATTCCAGCTACAAGGTCCTTAATCAGGCCTACAAGCAAATCGACGACCGCACCAAAAAACTACCCAAACACGAGGAAGCCCAGGAGGAAGCTTAGGCGGAGTAGGGCTTACATCCGGGCTTTTCTGCTGCGCCGAACTGAGATAACGTCCCGCTATGGTCAAGTGGCAACCCGGCGCGCGCCAAAAACAATTTAACCTCAGGCGGTTCCTCACCCTCGTTATGCTTTTCGCAGGCGTCGCGGCGCTGATGCTGTTCACCCGGTCAAATAACGACCCCACCGCCACTGCGGCCCGCCCTTTTCCGCTCTATGATCTCCGCCTCTCCGGCAAAGCGGCCCGGGGCACACTCATCCTTAATGGCATCTCCATCGCCCATCATGAAACCGGGCTTGATCAGCGCAGCGCCAACATCGCCCTCACCCCCTGGTTAAAAAACGGCGACAACCGCCTGCACATCACCACCAGCGGCCCGCAGGAAAATATCAGCCCGGATCTGAAAGTAACCCTCATCACCACCCCCACATCAGGCGAAGCCGTGGAAAAAGAATTATTCCACATGACCAGACCTGCCGCCCGGCAGACGGTCATCACCGCCTCCGGCCTGCCCAAATGGCGCTGGATGGCAGGGGAAGCCACCTTCCATGACCATGAAGAGATAAAAGCCGCCGCCCGCAAGCTGCATCAGGCCTTTGCCGCCAAAGACACAGACACCATCCGCATTATGGAGGCCCCACTATTCGATGATATGGAAACCCTCACCGGTCGCGAAGGCCTCGAGCGCCGCCAGTACCGCAATGAGGTTATCGAGAAAGGCCGCATAGAGCCACTTCGCCGCATGATCATCGTGCCCTTTGACAATGGCCGCATCATGCGCGTCACCAATCCGGATGGCGAAGCGCCCATCCGCGTTTATTTCAATTATGGCGGCGGCGGTAAGGTCATCCTCACCGGTCAGTTCTGGTCAAAAATCAATGGCGAATGGAAGGTCGTCCGCTAGATGAGCAAAAGCAAAGACGATGACAACCGCCCGACCATCCTGCTATTCACACGCGACCTCCGGCTCAAGGATCACCGCCCCCTGATCGCCGCCATCAAACGCGGCGCGCCACTCATCCCGCTCTATGTCCTCGATACCACCACACCCGACATCGAAAAGCCCGGCGCAGCCAGCCGCTGGTGGCTGCACCACAGCCTCGAAAAATTGAGCGAGCAACTTGAGCAAAAAAACGCCCGCCTCATCCTGCGCAGCGGCCCGACAGCCGATGTCGTCACCGAGCTGGCAAAGGACGTGGACGCCGGCGCCATCTATTTTCACCATTCCGTCCTCCCCGGTCATGACGCGCTGGAAAGCGACATTGCAGCCAACGCCAAAAAAGCCGGCATTGACTGCCGCCGTTTTAAAGGCGAGCTGCTGTTCGACCCGGCAGACATCCGCACCGGCAGCGATGGCCCTTACAAAGTCTTCACCCCCTTCTGGCGCAATTGCATGGACAGCCCGCCGCCATCCAAAGCCGATGCAGCGCCAAAATCCATCCCCGCACCCGGTAGCTGGCCAAAAAGCGAAAAGCTGAAAGACTGGCAGCTCACCCCAACCAACCCCGACTGGGCAAAAGGCTTCGCGGACAAATGGCAGCCCGGAGAGCAGGGCGCGCAAAAAGCACTTCGTGAATTCCTTGATGGCACCGTGCTGGATTACCAGAAACAGCGCGACTACCCGGCCACGCGCGGCACCTCGCGCCTCTCCCCGCATCTCCATTACGGTGAGATCAGCATCCGCGATTGCTGGCACCAGACCATGGACGCCCACCCCGAGGCCAAAGGCGCCGCCAGCTTCCGCCGCGAGCTTGGCTGGCGCGAATTCTGCTACCACCTGCTGCTCCATTGGCCAGCTATGACCACCGCGCCCTTCCGTGAAGAATTCGCCAATTACCCATGGAGTGAAAACAAGGCACATATCAAAGCCTGGCAACAGGGCCAAACCGGCTTTCCCCTCATTGACGCCGCCATGCGCCAGCTCTGGCAAACCGGCTGGATGCACAACCGCCTGCGCATGCTGGTCGGCTCATTTCTGGTGAAAAATCTGCAACAGCACTGGCATGTCGGTCAGGAATGGTTCTGGGGCACGCTTGTCGATGCCGACATGGCCAACAACAGCGCCGGCTGGCAATGGATTGCCGGATCAGGCGCAGACGCCGCACCCTATTTCCGCATCTTCAACCCGGTTACCCAATCAGAAAAATTTGACAAACAGGGAGACTTCATCCGCCGCTATGTGCCCGAGTTGGCCGATCTCGCCGCCCCCCACATACACGATCCCTCTTCGGCGCCCAAAGATGCGCTGGAAAAAGCAGGCATCGCATTGGGCGAAACCTACCCCAAAGCCATCGTCGATCTAAAGAAAACCCGCGCCAAAGCACTCGAAGGCTACGAAAAAGTAAAAGCCGCCAAATCCGAAGATTGACGGCTCTTAAACCACAGCGTCGCGGCAATTAGCCAACGCGCGCGAATTTTATGCACTTCCCTTTTTCTTTTTCCGTGCAGCGCCGCGCTCAATGATCGGCCGTGCCGGTTCCTCAAGGTCCAACTCTTCGAGGAACCGCTCCCGCAGCGCCTCAAAAGCCGTCCAGATTTTTGCCCGCGCCTCACTCAGATCATCAGGGGATACAGCCGCATCAACATCGGTCAACCCACCGCGTGGGTCAATCTCCCGCCAGGCGCGGCGCATGTCATGCAGCGGCTCGTAAGGATATTTGCCAACCAGCTTGCTGGTCTCACCAACATTGCGGTAAACAATCCGCATATAGTCGATGCACTCTGAAAGATGCTGCGTGCCGCTGAGATATTCGCCAACATCCCGGTTGGGGTTGTCGATATAACAAACCAGCGATGACTTCGCCTGCACAATCTCATGCCATTCATCCCGCAGGCTGGAGATAAAATTCGCCCCGCCGCTGAAACATATTGGCCAGATAGGCCGCACCGATGGTGAAGATCAGCAACGACATGTCATTGATGAATTCGTAAAGCTTGACAATCCACGCCTTGTTCAGCCCGAACACCGGCGCAAATTTTGCCGCCCCCGCCACCGCTATGATCAGCAGCAGGATCGTCACGAACACACACATATGCCGGTTCAGCGTTTGCCGGGTCATCTGGTCAGTCTCCCAAAATCAAGAGCTCAGCTTTTCATGGCCGCCTTGCGCCGGCCAAGCGTCTTGAGCCTCAGTGCGTTGAGTTGGATAAACCCTTCCGCATCAAGATGGTCATAAGCCACCGCGCCATCCTCGAATGTCACCAGCTCTTCATTATAGAGCGAATAGGGCGATGTCCGCCCGATCACATCAGCCCGGCCCTTGTAGAGTTTCAGTTTGACAACGCCGCTCACAAACTCCTGGCTCTTGTCGATCAATGCCTGCAGCATCTCCCGCTCCGGGCGAGAACCAGAAACCGTTATAGATCAACTCGCTATAGCGCGGCATCAGCTCGTCTTTGAGATGCATTGCGCCGCGGTCGAGCGTGATCTGCTCGATCGCGCGATGGGCGGCCAGCAGAATCGTGCCGCCCGGCGTTTCGTAAATGCCCCGGGACTTCATGCCGACAAAGCGGTTCTCAACCAGATCAAGCCGTCCGATGCCATGCTTGCGACCATAGTCATTCAGCCTGGTCAGCAGTTCCGCTGGCGATAGCGCCTGCCCGTCAATGGATACCGCATCACCCTTTTCAAAGCCGATCTCAATCACTTCCGGCTCATCCGGCGCTTCCTCTGGCGAGACCGTGCGTTGATAAACATATTCCGGCGCCTCGACCGCCGGGTCTTCCAGCACCTTGCCTTCAGAGGAGGTGTGCAGCAAATTCGCATCACAGGAATAGGGCGCTTCACCGCGCTTGTCCTTGGGGATCGGGATCTGATGCTCTTCAGCAAATTCGATCAGCTTGGTGCGCGATGATAAATCCCACTCCCGCCACGGCGCAATCACATGGATATCCGGATTAAGCGAATAATAGCCAAGCTCGAACCGCACCTGGTCATTGCCCTTGCCGGTCGCGCCATGGCACACCGCATCCGCCCCGGTCTCCTGAGCAATCTCGATCTGCCGCTTGGCAATGAGAGGCCGCGCAATCGATGTGCCGAGCAGATAAATCCCCTCATAAACCGCATTGGCCCGAAACATCGGGAAGACATAGTCGCGAACGAACTCCTCGCGCAGGTCCTCGACCAAGATGTTCTCCGGCTTAATGCCGAGCAGCAGCGCCTTCTGCCGCGCCGGCTCCAGCTCATCGCCCTGGCCAAGGTCGGCCGTAAAGGTCACAACCTCACAGTCATAGGTCCGTCTTCCAGCCATTTCAGAATGATCGAGGTATCGAGCCCGCCGGAATAAGCCAGCACAACCTTGTTGATGTTTCTCTTTTTGTTCATTGAAATGACCTGTAATTTGAATTGGCAGAAGGACACCGCCTCAATGCCCGCATTGAAAGGGTGCACGATGGCCCGCATCATAAGAATGTAAGAGATTTCCGCAAGATATTCCTCAGCCGGTTAATCAGGCCGATCGCCCGGCAATCATCCAGTAAACCAGCCCACCACCAAACCCGGCTGTGGCAAAAACCATCAGCAGCGAGCTTGTCGGCATATCAACCTCGGCCGAATTCGTTGCCACATACAGCAGTGGAATGGCCAGGCTGGCGGCCCCCCCGGCAACCACGTAATAAAGCAGCGAGCGAATGCGCCCCACCTCACCGATAACGATCGCAATGATCGCCGGCAAAATTGTCGCCGCCGGATAAATCGCCAGAATAAATGTGAGCGCGCCGAAGACATCCATCACCGCCTCAGGAAAAACCGGATCAGCACCCTGGCTCTGCTGCATCTCTGTCGCCAGCATCTGACCGCCGAGATAGGTGAGAATAAACAAGACGGCGAGAGCCGCCAGAAAGAAGCCAAACCCGATAACCAGCAACCGCCCGATCAATCTCAACATCAAAACATCCCTCCCCGCCCGGGGTATAATTTAAGCGTCATCCCGGTCAAGGATCATTGCGCCGAAACGTCCTCAGCCGGCCGAGATCAGCCTTAGACAGCATCATCCGACTTGGTTTCGCCTGGCCGTCAGTCGCCTTTTCAAGCGCTCGCGCGCACCCGCAGCTTCTGGCTGAGGATTTCAGCTGCCCGCAGGCCGCCATAATATCCCGACCGCGCGGTGTGCGCACCGGGCTGGCATAGCCCGCCTTGTTCACAATATCCGCAAAAGCCTCGATCTGCTCCCAGTCCGAGCATTCATAAGGGCTGCCCGGCCAGGGGTTAAAGGGTATGAGATTAATTTTCGCCGGAATGCCCGCCAGCAACCTTACCAGCTCACGCGCATCCGCCAGGCTGTCATTCACCCCCTTCAGCATCACATATTCAAAGGTAATCCGCCGCGCATTGGAAACACCGGGATAATTCCGGCAGGCATCCAGCAAGACCTTGATCGGGTATTTCCTGTTGATAGGCACCAGCACGTCGCGCAGCTCATCGCGCACCGCATGCAACGAAATCGCCAGCATCACGCCGATCTCATCGCCGCAGCGCTCTATCTCCGGCACCAGACCGGAAGTCGAGAGCGTCACCCGCCGCCGGGAAAAAGCCAGCCCGTCGTCGTCCAGAGCCAGCTTCATCGCATCACGCACATTCTCAAGATTATAGAGCGGCTCACCCATGCCCATCAGCACGATATTGGTGATCTTGCGCTCACTGTCCGGCAGCCCGGTTTTATCCTCAGCCTCACGGCCCGGCCAGTCGCCAATACGGTCTCGCGCCAGCATCACCTGGCCGATGATTTCTCCGGCGGTCAGATTGCGCACCAGGCGCTGCGTTCCGGTGTGGCAGAAGCTGCAATTCAGTGTGCACCCCACCTGGCTGGAGATACAAAGCGTGCCCCTGTCACTTTCCGGAATGTAAACGCATTCAACCTCGGGCGCTTTTTCGCGCGGCGATTGCGGTGCCAGCGCCACCAGCCATTTGCGGGTGCCGTCCTTGGAAATCTGCTCGGTGACAATCTCCGGCCGCGAGATCGAAAAATGCGCCGCCAGCGTCTCCCGCAGCGCCAGAGACACATTCGTCATGTCGGCAAAATCTTCGATGCCGCGCGTGTATAGCCAGTGCCATATCTGGCTTTGCCGCATACGCAGCTGTTTCTCAGGCACACCAATGCCAGCAAGCTGCTCTTGCACAGCTTCCCTTGAAAGGCCCAACAAAGACATTTTAGATTGCATGGGTTTTGTGTCTCTCTGCGCCGCCCTGCAAAGCGGCACCAATTTAACAACGCATTACATAAAAACCGGGCGCTTAAAACACCCGGCTTAAAATCAGCCAGCCTGCTATCAGGCGGGCACACACCTTTTTTGGCATAGGCGCTAACCAGCGGGCATCCCATTTGCAGACACCCGGACTTTCAAGGCAGCCCGGCCCGCCTATGCAGGCCGTCACCTATATCTGGACGTCACTTGCAGGCAGAAGTCGTCGCTTTCAGCGCCGCCGTCACACCAGAGAGGGAATAAACATCCGTTGTCTCTGTGCCCTTTTTGGAGACAGCCTTGATCGTCATTTTCTGGCCGGCGCGCATCGCCCCAAGCAAGCCATTTTCAAGGCTTGAGTGGATGTAAGCCCGCTCACCCTTTTCAAACAGCGTAAAATTGCTGGCACCAATCGTCACCGTTGGCGTGGTCGAAGACTTCAGCGGAAAGCCAAGCTTGACGCTGACTTCCTGGCTGACCTTATGTTTAGGCCAGGTGGTGATGTAAAAGAAAATATCACCGCGCCGCACATTCTTCGGCGAAATATCCTTCGGCGTCGAGGCGGCAAAGCATAGCTCACCATCATCCGTCGAGGCCTTGTAAACAGTCCAGTCGCTGAAGCGTTTAACAACTGTGCTGTCGGCAGCATGCGCTGCGCCAACACCAGCACCGTCAAAACCAGTGCCAAAAGTGAATGCCACAAGAATAATCGGAATTAAAAACCGCATAATGTAGTCCCAAAAATATTTGCATCTGTTACTGACAACGACATATACAACGATTTGGCCAAATATGGCCAGTGCTGAACCACAATTTTTAAGACCCATTTTGAGGCCGCGCCCCTTTTGCCGCCATTTCGAGCGACAAAACCGCCCGCAAATCCTCAAAAATCCCGCGCTAAAGGGAGAGAAAGACGTGAAAGCCGTTCTTTGCCAGAGCCTCACCGGCTATCAGGACCTGACAATCGAATCAGTCACCCCGCCCGAGCCAGGCGAGAAAGAAGCCCTGATCGACGTCAAAATGGTGGCGCTCAATTTCTTCGATACCCTGATCACAAAAGGCAAATACCAGTTCAAGCCCGAGCTCCCCTTCTCCCCCGGCGGTGAAATGGCCGGCGTCATTGCAAAAAACAATGATGACAGCGCCGCGCTGAAAGCGGGAGACCGCGTCATGGGGTACCCCGGCTGGGGCGCTCTGCGCCAGCAAATCACCATGCCTGCCAGCAAACTGATAAAACTCCCGGACGCCATTAGTTTTGAAACCGCCGCCAGTTTAATGATCACCTACGGCACAGCGATGCACGGCCTGGCTGACCGCGCCAAAGCCAGCAAAGGTGACCTCGTGGCGGTGCTGGGTGCTGGCGGCGGGGCCGGCCTTGCCGCTGTCGAGATCGCCGCCGCCCTCGGCGCGAAAGTCATCGCCATCGCCTCCGACCAGCCAAAGCTTGACCTGGCAACAAAGCACGGCGCCAGCCTCACACTCAATTCATCATCAGGCGACCTGAAACAGAGCTTGAAAGATATCGCGAAACAAAACGGCAAACCCGGCGGCATCGACATCATCTATGATTGTGTCGGCGGCGATCTTGCCGAGCCGTCACTGCGGGCATTAAGCTGGGGCGGGCGCTATCTCGTCGTTGGTTTCGCCTCCGGGGACATTCCTACAATTCCACTGAACCTCGTCATGCTTAAGGGCATCCACCTGCAGGGCGTATTCTGGGGTCGTTTTATTGAGGAGCAACCAGAAGATTACACAGCCCATATGCAGCAACTGCTCACCTGGGTCGAGGAGGGCACCCTCACCCCTCATATCGATGCTGTTTACCCGCTGGCAGAAACGGTGGACGCATTGGACCGGCTCGCCAGCCGCAAGGCCCAGGGGAAATTGCTCATCAGCCTTGGCTAAAACAGCGCAACCTCAGGCCGCATCCATATCACTTTCATCAAGATCAAAGAACGCCAGCGCCCGCTGATGGTGGATGGGGCGAATATGCGCTTGCGCCATATTATACGCCATGTAGATCACCGCGATGTCGTCCACCGCGCCAAGCCCGAACAGCACAATTAAAAAATCCGGGATCAAGTCAATCGGCAGCATCAGATAGAGGAGGGCAAAAACACCCATCGCCCGCACCTTCCAGCTCGTCTCATTGTCCAGCACGCAATAAACGAATGACGCCAGTTTCACCATACCCGGCAACCGCCCGATACTTTGCAGCCAGCCGCGCTTTCCATCCCGCTTTTCATTTTGCATTGGTTTATCTCCTGATATGCGCCGGCGTCAGCCCTGCTGCGATGAAAACCCGCCATTTATACTCTAATGATGCCATAGCCCCCGCCGCCGGGTTTTACCCTGACTCCAGCCCCTCTAGGCTAAGAATCATCAAACAACGGCGGAAACCACCCACCTCAACACTATGTGGGAGCCGCAGGGAATAATTTAAGAGCAACAAGAATCTCATCCCTGAAATTATCGATGAAAAACGCTGTTTTTATAAAAAAACAGCAAGACAAGCCGCGACAAAAAAAGTATTAACCATTTCGTTAACGCGCGGTGCCCGGAAAAGGACACAAACACATGAAGCGCGACCATCTTAAAATCAGATTTTACACATTCCAATTAGCCAGGCATCTTTTTGTGCCACCGGTCCGTTGCAAAGCAGGCGTAAGAATAAAATGTTGCGTTCCATCCACCACAGCAAGCCAGTTACAACCCCCATGAAAACGATGATGTTGCTCACCCTGACAGCCTTTATGTCAGTCGGTGCCTCATCTGGCTTCGCCCGACCGCCAAGGCTGCCGTCGATGAAGAAATTGCTGATGTCAAATCAAAATCCGGCGCTGCAAGGATTGACACGCCGTCAACCCTGCCGCCTGTGCTCCCGTCAAAAGCACCGCAAATCCCGGACGATAGCCTCATCCGCGTTGCCGATAATGGCTTCTTCGACCCTTACAGCACCAGCGAACCCACCCGCTACAAAGCCAAAAAATACAAAGCGCCGAAGAAAAAGCCGTCCTACAATCTAGGTGCCTCAAAAGGCTACACAAAATCCTACTACGGTTA
>CALNZE010000099.1:0-17940 GCA_942490955.1 uncultured Alphaproteobacteria bacterium | reverse complement strand
CGCCCGATCCTGGGGCGTTCTGGCGCCAGGTTTGCGATGAGCTTACCTCCATTGGCGTCCAGAAATGCCTCATCCTCGTCTATCACTTCGTCAATCCGGAAACCGGGACCATCTCAAACAACAGCCGCGTGACCAATGCCGCCGCACCGGGGCTCGAGTTTCTCGCTGGCGGCCTAAGCGCTGCCAAAGACGCCGGCATTGAAGCCAGCCTCTACCCCGTCCTTGAAATTGATAACAACGATCGTATTGGCGCGGTCTGGCGCGGCTATCTCAATTTCTTCGGCACCACACTAGATAATTTTTTCGCCCGCTACACCGCCCGCATCGCCGAGTTGACAACGCTTGCCCAAAGCCACAACAGCCCGGTTATCTACATCGGCTCCGAGCTCGCCAGCCTCACCCATAACCTCGCCGCCAAACCCCATTGGGAAGAGCTGATCCATCAACTGCGCAACAGCACCAGCAAGACGGCCAGCGGCGGCGGTGTCACCCGTCTCACCTACGCCGCCCATTGGGAGGAGTATAAGACCGTCCCCTTCTGGCGTCAGCTTGATGACATCGGCATCAATGCTTATTTCCCCCTCGCCTCAATGGAGGATGCCGCCGGCCAGGCCACCCCCTCGCAAGCCGCGTTAACCGCCGCCATCCGCGACCGCCTGCAAACGCTAAAAACCTTTGCAACCAGCCAAAAGCGCCCCCTGCTGATCAGCGAATTTGGCATCACGGCATATGACCAGGCCAGCGCTCACCCCTGGGCAAGGGAGCCCTCACAGGTCAAAGACTATATCGAGCAGGAAAATGTCTACAAAGCGCTGCTTTCCGTCGCCGCAACTGAGGGAGACTGGCTCTCTGCCATAAATTTCTGGCACTGGAAAATGCCTGGCTATCAGGGCAGCACTTACAATATAGAAAAGACCTCAGCCATCGCCCGCCATCTCAAGGGCTTCGCCACACCAGAGTAGCGCCCCTCTGGGCATGCCTATCCAGTAGGCTGGCAAACCCGACCCTACCCGGCCAATGATTTTTCAAAATACCGCATGAACCGCCGCCGCGCCGCGCCCGCCTCATCACCAAGCGGCGCATAAATATGCTTCTCGAAGAAATACCCGGTCAGCATGAAGCCATTGCGCAGGTCGTTATCTGTCACCGGCGCCACATCCCGGTCACTGCCAGCCAAACCACTGCCAGTTTGACCACTCCCAGTCTGGCCACTCTCAGTCTGAGCACCCCCAGCCAAAAATGCCGGTAATGCCAGCAGCTTCGAGCGATAAGGCGCGCCCGCCTCCCGGCTCACCGCCCGCCCCGATTTGGGCGACACATAAATCAGATCATGCCCCACCCCGCTGGCCGCGCATGATGACAAATCAAGCTGAAAGCCAAGCTCGCTCAGCACCTCCATCTCAAACCGCGCCAGCACCCCCGGCCACACCGCCTCTTCACCAAGTTGCGAGAGCAAAAACCTTGCGCCATCATAAAGATAAGGATGCGGGTCCCGCTCGGCAAAATGCGTCAGATGCCCGCAAATAAGCCCCATCGCGGCAAGCGCCATCGGGTCGTCAAAATAAGCGGCGCTAACCGCTTCAACAGGCTCAATTGAAAAACTGCCGAGATGCTCATCCAGCCGCGCCCGCCAGGTACCACGCACGATATTTCCGGGCTGCAACACCGGCCGCATCCGCCGCGATTTTCCGCCGCGAACCAACCCGAGACACCGACCCTTCGAGCGCGTAAACAGCGCAGCGACGACGCTCGTCTCGCCATGCGCCCGGGCGGAAAGGACAATGCCATCATCGCTCCATTCCATCACCAGGCACCTTGCAAAATTTGAATTGGATTAATCTGTCGGGAAATCGAGGCCCATTTCACGGAACCGCTCCGGGTCCTCGCCCCAGCGCTCGCGCACCTTCACGAACAAAAACAGATGCACCGGCACACCCAGGATACCGCTCAACTCCTTGCGCGACGCCATCGAAATCGACTTGATCGCCGCGCCGTTTTTGCCAAGCACGATCTTCTTCTGGCTGTCCCGCTCGACATAAATCACCTGCTCAACCCGCACTGATTTATCGCGCTTTTGCACTTTCCAGTCAATCGTCTCAACCGTTGTGGCATAGGGCAGCTCATCATGCAGCCGGTGATAAAGCTTCTCGCGGGTGATCTCCGCCGCCGTGTGCCGCATCGGCGCATCGGTCAGCTGATCCTCCGGATAAAGCCAGGGCCCAAGCGGTAAATGCGCGCATAAGTAATCAACCAGCGCCCCCGTCCCCTCACCATTTTCTGCCGAGATGTAAAACACCTCGTCAAATTCCACGGTCTCTGTCAGCGCTTTGGTGAGCGCCAGCAACGCATCCCGAGGCAACAGGTCAATCTTGTTCACCGCCAGCACCACTGGATATTTGCTTGTCTCCAGCCGCTTCAGAATGTCTTTGACATCCGGCGATATGCCGCGCTGCGCATCGACCAGCAGCACAACAAGGTCAGCATCCGCCGCCCCGCCCCACGCCGCGTTCACCATCGCCCGGTCAAGCCGCTTGCGCGGCGCAAAAATACCCGGTGTGTCCACAAAGATAATCTGCGTCTGGTCAAACAGCGCTATGCCGCGAATGCGGCTTCTCGTCGTTTGCACCTTTCGCGTCACGATGGAAACCTTGGTGCCAACCAGCTTGTTCGTCAGTGTCGATTTGCCGGCGTTCGGCGCGCCGATCAGCGCCACAAACCCGCAGCGTGTCATAGCTGCGCCCGCATCCGCATCTGGCCCAGCATCGCTGCCGCCGGGTGGAAGATCCTCAGGCACGCTCATCGCCAATTCATCGCGGTTAAAACACTCAATCCCGTCATGACAAACTCTTTTCCCAAACCTTTTCAATCTCCAGTAAATTCTGCGCCGCCCGCTGCTCGGCCGCCCGTTTCGAGGTGCCCTCACCCCGCCCGGTGCCGATGCCGTCAACATCCACTTCTGTCACAAACAGCGGTTGATGGTCCGGCCCCTTGCGGTCGACGGTTTTGTAAACCGGCAGGGCAAGCCCCCGCCCCTGCGCCCATTCCTGCAGCGCCGTCTTGGCATCAAGCTGCACTTCCCGGCCAACAAGCAATTTCGGCGACCACAGTGTCACAATTACCTTATCAGCCTGTTCATAGCCACCATCGAGAAAAATCGCACCCAGCAAGGCTTCCATCGCATTGGCAAGAATTGTCGATTTTGTCCGCCCGCCAGAGCGCTCTTCACCAGCGCTGATAATCAGGAAACTGCCCAGCCCGATACCGGTCGCCACCTCGGCGCACATCTTCCGCCGCACCAGCCGGTTATAGCGCCGCGCCAGGTCACCTTCCCGTGCCTCAGGGTACACCTTCATCAACAGGGCGGAAATGGCCAGCCCCAGCACCCGGTCACCCAAAAACTCCAGCCGCTCGTTGTCATCGCCGCCCCGGCGCTGATTGCGCTGAATGCTGGCATGGGTCAGTGAGGACGTCAGCAGTTTGGGGTCATCAAAATGATACCCCAGCAGCTTTTCGAGTTTTTCAGGATTTGCCGCGCGACCAGCCATCAGAGCACGCGCATCAGTGGACAATATTGAAAATGCGCGACCAGCGGATGTTGAACAACCCGCTGGAGGGGTCCGTCGCATCGCCCTTCGAGAAGAAAATCATCTGCGCCTCCCCAACCAGATTTTCATAAGGTACAAAGCTAACCTCAGGATCGCGCGAGTCGGAGGAGTTGTCCCGGTTATCGCCCATCATGAAGAAATGCCCCTCAGGCACAACATATTCTTCCGTATTGTCCGTGTAGCGGCGGCCATTATGCGGCATCGCATCCAGCACCTTGTAGCTCACGCCATTTGGCAGCGTCTCGACAAACTGCCGGATCGGCACCGCGCTGACATCCTCAACAAAAGTGCCCGATGGCTTCTTCGGTACCGGCTTGCCATTGATATGCAGAATGCCGCCAATCATCTGGATCCGGTCACCCGGCAGGCCGATCACCCGCTTGATATAATCCTGGCTTGTGTCCCGCGGCAGCTTGAACACCACAACGTCGCCGCGCTCTGGCTCACTGCCAAAAACGCGCCCGTCAAACAGATCAAGCCCAAAGGTGTGCTTGCTGTAGCCATAGCTGAATTTGGAAACAAAAAGATAGTCGCCGATCAACAGGTTACCCTGCATCGAGCCAGACGGGATATTGAACGGTTGGATGATAAAAATGCGCACGAGAAACGCCAGAATAACGGCGTGGATGACAATTTTGACAATCTCCCACCAGCCTTCATCGGATGAAGAACTGCTTTTCTCGACATCAACACTCATCAGCCAACTCCTCGCAGCAATCGCTATAATTGAAACAGTGCCTATAGCCTGATACGCCGTTCATAGCAAACTATTGTCGGCAAAGTATACCAGGAAATCAACCAGTGATGAGGCGGATGAAATCGACCTAATCAGCGCTTTGGGCCGAAATAATGACAAGCGCCTGCGCCGTGGGGTAATCATCGGTAATCGTCACATGAATAACCGGCACGAAGCCCTCTGGCACCAGCCGGGCAAGATGCGCCGCCGCCGCCCCGGTCAACTGCATCGTCGGGCGACCGCTTTCCAGGTTAACAACCCCCATATCCCGCCAGAAAACCCCTTGCGCTATGCCCGTCCCCAGCGCCTTGGCGCAAGCTTCCTTGGCGGCAAAGCGCTTTGCATAGCTCGCGGCCCTCTGGTGCCGCCGCTCGGAGCGTTGCTTTTCAATGTCCGTGTAAATCCGCTCGATAAAGCGCGCGCCGTATTTCTCCAGCGTTTTTTCAATCCGCCGGATATCGATGATATCATTGCCAATGCCGACAATCATCGCGGCCCCTCCGCGACCTTATGAAACACCTTGTTCACCGGTATTCTTGGGCGGCGCCACGCCAGCGCGGCGGGCCAGCCTCAGTGCCCGGGCCTGCTGATATTTCTCCACCAGATTACGAATGATGAAATAACCGAAAAACGCCGTTACAAACCCAAGCGGCGCACCGCCGATCAGCATCGGCTTGATGTAAACGGCATAGGCATTATCAAGCGCATAGAAAAAACCGTTCGAGAAGGTATTCAGCAAATCACGCACATGAAACGCGCCGGCATCATTGCCAAGAATCCAGTGACCAAATTTATAGGCCGATGCCCAGATAAACGGAAAGGTGATCGGGTTGCCAAAGAATGTGCCGAGAGCCGAGGCAAGAAGATTGCCGCCTACGATATAAGCCAGCGTCCCCGCCACCAGAAAATGAAAACCCATCAATGGTGTAAAGGATACAAAAATGCCAACAGCACAACCAAGCGCAATGGTGTGCGCCGAGCCACTAAGCCGGTTGACCCTGAGCAGGACATAGTTGATGGAACGAGACCAGCTCCGGCGGGGCCACAGGTAAACCCAAAGCCGCTCATGCCACGGCGCTTGATCTCGGCGTTTAAACAGCATTGATGAACTGACACTCCAATTTGCTGACGGTCCAATTTACTGACGGTTTAAATGGTTGGTTCATAGCCAACCCGCTCAATTATTTGCCGCTGGCAACCGCCCTCCAGACGGGCAACATCCGGAATCATGCAATGCCATTGCGCTTCAGTAAGTAAAAGCAAATGCCTTCATGTGCAACCACTTCGACACGCCCTGCGACACCATCTGCAAGCCAGGGAAAATCCTATAACCTGACCAATGGCAACCTTTTGCCAGTTCGATAACCAAAACATCAGTAACTGAAGCATCAGTGATCGAAGTAGAGACAATCCCGGTTATAGCCAGCGATTATGCCAAAATTCTGTAAAATCTTCCTCAATGACGAAAATTTCTCGCGCGAACAGCGACTTCTCAACCAAAAAACGCCCGCGCCATCTTTTTTTGAAAGCAAGCCAAATCGGGCAACAAGAATTGGTATCGCCCAAAATTCACCATTTTAAGACGCGTAGAATATTGCTAACCTGCGGTGTACGCCCTGTCGGCGCAGTGCCCCGGCACGCACGGGCTTTGGCACCATCTGCCAATGACGCCCCATTGTTAAACACCTGCCACCAAAATCATGTACAAAGTCCCTGTTGCGAAAAACCAAATGGACATAATGACCATGACAGACCTGAACAATCAGAAACCAGCAGCACCGCCGCAATCCTCGCCGCAAAGGCCAGCACGCTGCTTTTTCGCGCCAATTCTGCTGGTGCCGGTATTTTGCAGCCTTTTTGCAGCATTAGCGGTTCTTGCCTTGCCAGCCGCTGCTCGTGCGGATGAGTTTTCGGTATGCGTCATTTGCAATGACCCCGGCAAAGTTTATCAATGCTCACTCAGCTACCAGCCGCCAGAAGGGTCAATCAGCGGGCCCAACCAGCGCGGCCTTCAGTTTGCCTGCATTCAGGAAGTTGCCAGATATGGCAATCACGGCCAATGCGCCGCCAACCGCAAAACCGCCCTTGAATGCGGCGGCGAGCCATACAGATTGCGCAACCAGTCCGTGCTCTATCAGCCAAATCCTGTTGAGGCCATTGAAGAGCCGGACACCAGCAGCGAGCAACCCGACCAGCCCATCGTGACCAAACAGGATCCGCAAGACCCTGCCGATGTCGAAGCCCCGGTTAAAGTGAAAAAGAAAGACCAGCAGCCAAGCCTGGTGGACACCACGGAGCAAACCTACGAGGCGACGAAAGATACCGTTAAAAAGGGATATGAAAAAACATCAGACAGCGTCAAAACGGGTTATGACAAAACGTCCGACACGGTCAAGAAAACCGTTAAATCCGTTGGCGACGGCATCGGCAGCGCCGCCAAGACAACCTACAATTGTCTGACCAGTTTTTTCCAGAAGTGCAGCAATTAACGACCAGCAGCATCGCCAGCGCGCCGCAAAACAGTCCCGCCCACTATCAGGCGCTGGCCAACTCGTCACAATCGAGATCAGGCTGCTATCGCTTGAGATATTCCCGCGCCAGCTTTTGAGCAACGGAGATTTCCGCCCGGCTCATTTCACCAGCAATTTCCTTGCGATAATTCAGCGCCGCGCGGTTGCCCTTTAGCGCTGCAAGGTTAAACCACTTATGGGCGATCACCAGGTTGGTGCCCACTTCCCGCCCGGCAGCATACATCTTACCAAGCTCAAACAATGCGTCCGCGCCGCCTTCAGCAACCGCTTCTATGTCCGCATTGATCGGCATATCCAAACGTGCCATCTCAACATTCCTTGTTATCACGAAACATCATGCATTCTGCAATCGGTCCGTTACGCATTACACGCCCTTCTCTCTTGAAAACCAAAATTGAAGAGCAAGCCAGTCCCCCGGCTTAAGGAAAAAGATGCCATAACTGTTCAAACATAGGGTAAAGGAAGCTGGCTAAAAAACCCTCAACAATCCGGGCCAACTGTCCTGATCTGGCGCATTAAACCCCGTTGCCCAGCCTGATTGACTCAAATCAAAATGACGCTTCACGCCTTGTTAACAACCCGGCAGAAATTATTTTATCCCTAACGCCGAATTTGCCTGAACCCCGCCATTTCCCGCCAGTCCCGCATTAACCCTTCAGCACGGCTACGCTCTGATTCCCCTGTTGAGATCTGTAAAGCCCCTTTGCGCCGCAGGTGGTTTTACCGGCCTGATCTGTCTGCCAGTGGCCCCAAATAGATTGAATTGTGAATAAGTAAACCACTGAAAACTGCCGCAATTCTTCAACCTTCCGGAATTTCCCCAACCGCCAGGCAGCCCCCTTAAACCCTCGGTTGCACACTCCATAGCTCGCTGCTAAGGTAAATGCCCTGGCCAAACAGCACAGCCATTGACACATTTGAACAGCCTAAGGTGGTAACCCGCTCCCTCAGTTAATCAAAATAACTAATTGAATTATTAGAGGGTCTTTGCTATTCCGAATAAATGGCAGTTGCCAGGAAATGCGTTTTTGCTGCCCCCATATTGCCAATAACCACTCTCCCGAAAACGAAATTCAGGCGTGATGACCAAATCCAGCGAAAGAATATTAATGGCCGCTGCAGAGCAGTTCCTAGCTCACGGATACGACGCCACACGCCTCGATGAAATCGTCAGTCACGCCCGTGTTTCCAAAACTGCAATTTACAAATTCTACGGCGGCAAACGTGAATTGTTCATCGCCCTTGCTGAATATCTCTCCAACCAGCTGTTGGCCCAGACAACCAACAACAAACCCGTCCGCATTTCCACCCTCGCGGATCTGGAAAAGATCCTCGGTAATGTCGGCCGCGATTATCTCAATTGCGCCCTCAGCCACGACAATCTGGCAAAGTTCAGAATGACTCTCGCAATGGCAAACCGGGTCGAAGAAGTCGCTCAAAAATTTTACTATTCCGGCCATGTTGAGTTGTGCAAATATGTCGCCCGCTATCTCGACGCCGCCAATGAGGCAAATATCACCTCTATCAACCGGACACCCCGCGCCGCCGCCCACTACCTCGCCCTGCTGCGCAGCGAAGTCCACCTGCGCGCGGTCTTTGACATCTCCTACCACCCGGATGAAGAGGAGAAAGCCGAAGCCATAGACGAGGCCATCAAGCTCTTCCTGCATGGTTATCTGACCGATTAACCAATCCCCAGCCCCGCAAGCTCACCGGCTCAAACCGCCTGATCAAATTCAAATGCCGGTCACTCTTTTTCCTCTGCCAATCGCTCCACCCGCAATCGGTGCCGCTCATCGGTTAACAGATACGCCGTGCCCAGCACGCCGCCAGTTGTGCCAAGCGCCGTGCCACCTGCAATCAGAAACATGATCATCAGCTGATATTTGGTCGCATCAATTGGATCAACGCCGGAAATAATCTGCCCGGTCATCATTCCTGGCAGCGAGATTATGCCAGAGGCCGCCATCGCATTGATAATCGGCATCATGCCGCTCTTCATCGCCCGCCTTATATGCCCCTTCATCGCCGTAAACCTCGGCTCCCCCATCGCCAGCCGCGCCTCGATCACCCCCTGCTCGCGCTTGATTGAGCTCGATAATGTCTCCATGCCCAGCCCGATGCCCGTCATCGTGTTACCGATGATCATGCCGAGAATCGGCAACACATAGCGCGGCGAATACCAGGGGTCCGGCTGCACCAGCAAACCAATGGCAAAGGCCGTGCAAACAAAGCCAACCACCAGCAACGTCGAGGCACCAAGCCCATAAGCACGAAATCCCTTAATCCTGTTGCTCTGCCTGGCAAGAATTTCATGCCCTGCGAACGCCACCATGATCAGCGCAAGCCCCAGTGTCCAGAAAGGGCTGGTCTGCGCGAATATAAATTTCAGCACAAAGCCGATGGCCGAAAGCTGCACAAGCATCCGTACCGCATTGACAAACAGCGTCCGCTCCAGCCCAAGCCCCAGCGCAATGGAGAGCCCGCCATTGATAAAAATCAGCGACGACGCCAGGATCATGTCAGTAAGCGAAAGGCTGATATAGTCGATCATGCCGCGCCGCCAATCAGCGCGTGATCACCGCCATCCTCGACAACCGCCGCGCCATTATCAAAGCTCAAAAAACCCGCCCCATATTTTTCCGCCTGCGCCGGGCTGTGGGTCGAAAGCATCACGATCGCGCCCCGCGCCAGCTCGCCATCTATCAACCTCTCCATCCGCTCAATCGACTGTTCATCCAGCGCGCTTGTTGGCTCATCGAGCAGCAACACATCTGGCTCATCCTCTATCGCCCGCAAGAAAGCCAGCCGCTGCCGCTCCCCGGTTGAAAGGTCCCGCACCCGCGCCTGCATCAACTTTTCATCAAGCCCCAGGCAGTCCATGCCCGCACCAAGCCCCTGAGGCTTGGTAAAATGCGCTGCCACCGTCTCCAGCCACCAGGCCGATTCCGCCGGCACAAACCGCACCCGCCGCCGCCAGTCATAAGCCGGCATCAGGTGAGCCGCCCGCCCATCAAGCAGCAACTCACCCTGCGCCGGGTCAAGATCCGCCACCGCCCGCAAAAACCGCGTTTTGCCAGAGCCAGACGGGCCGCGCACCACCAGTGAGCACCCCCGCTGCAGCTCAAGCGACACCGGGCCAAAAATATCATTTTTCAGATTTTTGATTGTCAGCATAAATCCATCAAACTCGCCGCCGCTTCCCCCAAGTCGTCATTATAAAGTGACATTACGAAGTGTTGTTATAAACTGGCGTTTCCCGGTGACGTTTCAGAGCGACCATCACTAAGGATGGGACGGGCGCAAAAACTCGGCAATAAAATGCCGCTGCGGCGGCTCCCCTTTGTCAAAATACTGGCGCAAGGGCAAAGCCCTCAACCCAAGCGTCTCAAACGAGCCAAGCTCCTTCGGTGTCAGCGGCCAGGGCGGCGGGCTCACAGCCTCATCCTCCAGCCGCCCGCGGCAGACAATCAGCAACCGCCCGCCCGGCTTCACCAGTGACGCCAGCGCGCGAAAAGCCTGCAAGCGCTCCCCGCCCTGCAACGCCTGAATGGTAAAAGTTTCACTCACCAGGTCGAACGCGCCGGTCCATTCAGAAGGTGGCTCCAGCAGGTTCGCAGCCGCCCACGAAATTGGCAGATCAGCAAACCGCTTCGCCGCCCACTCGGCCGCCGTGGGCGAGATATCAAACGCCGTCACCTCAAAGCCCGCCCGGCTTAATGCCGCGGCGTTGTCACCCAGCCCGCAGCCAACATCAAGCGCCCGCCCGCGCCTTCGATCTTCCGGTAACTCATCCAGCCAGGCAATCAATGGCGCCCGCGCCGCCTGCCTGCCGCCCTGTAACCCCCAGGGTATCAACCCCGGATCACCGCCCGCTTCTTTATAGAGCGCATCAAACCATAACAGCGGCTCACCGCGCCGCTCATGCTCAGCCCGCAACCGATCTGCCCGCCTGCGGCTCTCCTGTTTTTTATCGCCGGTCACCTTGGAACTCTCCCCGTGAATTCAGCCCGCATTGTTGTCCTGTTGCAATCCGCCCTAGGCCTTCTTCTCCCAGCGGCCAGCGTCATTCTGCTGCCAGTAGGTTGCATCAATCTCAGCCGCCGCCGCCGCCTTCCATTGCTCCCGCGCGCGTGCAACCGCCGCCTCATCACGCCCGTTAAAAATATAGACCAGCCGCTCATAGCCGCTGTGATCAGCAACCTCACCAGCATCAACGAAAAAGCGGATCTGCGCCGCGTTGGGGTTGCCCTCACCATTGGTCACCAGAATAGGCTGCCCGTCAGCCCCCGGTTCACCCGCCTTGCCATGGGGCAAAAAACTTTCCTCCGAAAAAGTCCAGAGCATTGCGTCAATCGCCTCAACCCGCTCAACCGGGTCAGTCTCCACGACCGCCCGCCAGCCCTTTTCGAGGCTTTTCTTCAACAGATCCGGCAACACATGCTCAAGAGGCGCGCGCTCAAGATGATAAAACAACAACTCCATCGCCTATCCTCCCCAGGTTAAGACCCAACCAGATTACCCACGATCATACGGGTTGTCCCCCTTGCGCATATGCAGCCGCACCGGCACGCCCCATATGTCAAACGTCTCGCGTATGCAGTTGATCAGATAACGCGAATAAGACGTCGGCAATTCCTCTGGCCGCGAGCAGAACACGATGAAGGTCGGCGGACGCGCATTCGGCTGTGTCATATAACGCAGCTTGATCCGCTTGCCGGAAACCGCCGGCGGCGTATGCCGCTCTGTCGCGTCGCGCAAAAAATTATTCAGCCGCGATGTGCTCACCCGGCTGTTCCAGTTTGCCTCCATCTTGAAAACCGCATTCATCATCTTGTCGACACCGCGCCCCGTTAGCGCGCTGATCGGCACCACCGGCACACCGCGAATTTGCGGCAGCAACCGCTCCACCCGCTCGCGCAGCTCCGAGATAAACCGGCCATTGTCTTTAAAAAGATCACATTTATTCACCGCAATCACCAGCGCCCGCCCCTCTTCCGCCACCAGGTCACAAATGGTCATGTCCTGTTTTTCAAGCGGCCGCTCCGCATCCAGCAGCAGAACCACCACCTCGGCAAAGCGCACAGCCCTCAACGCATCAGATACCGAGATTTTCTCCGACCGGTCTTTAATGCGCGATTTCCGCCGGAGCCCTGCCGTGTCAAACAACCGAAGCGCCCGCCCGCCATAGTCAAAATCAACCGCAATCGAATCCCGCGTCAGCCCAGCCTCAGGCCCGGTGATCACCCGGTCTTCGCCCAGCAGCTTGTTCACCAATGTTGATTTGCCCGCATTCGGCCGCCCGACGATCGCCACTTTCAGCGCCCGCTCGGTCCCGTCGTCCTCCTGAGGTTCACGCTCGCTGGCCACCTTCCATTTGTCATAGGCCTCCGACATCACGGTGTAAATTTCGCCAATCCCCTCGCCATGCTCGGCAGAGATCGCAATCGGGTCGCCCAGCCCCAGCGAGTAGGCATCGTAGAAACCGGCATCACCAGAGAGCCCCTCGCATTTGTTGGTAATCACCTGCACCGGCCGGTTGCTCTCCCGCGCCAGACTTGCAAAAACCTCATCCTGCGGCGTCACCCCGTCCCGTGCATCAATCATGAAAAGAATGAGATCAGCGTCGGCAACCGCCTGCTGCGTCTGCCGCCGCATGCGCCCCTGAATGCTCGCCTCATCGCCCTCCTCAAGGCCCGCCGTGTCAATCAGCGTCGCGCTCACATCACCAATCTCAATTGGTGCCTCGCGCCGGTCACGCGTCATCCCCGGGCGCGGATCAACAAGCGCCAGCCGCCGCCCGGCCAGGCGGTTGAATAATGTCGACTTGCCGACATTGGGCCGGCCCATAATAGCAACAGTAAAAGTCATGGAATTAATCAGTTCAAATAAGATGAGTTCAACGGGCTTATCCCTCCATATGGAGGATGCACCGGTGATCATCAAGCCAAATAATCAAACGCCACTTTCCCGCTGAGCATGCAGCCCAGCGGAGCGGATAAACAAAAACGGTGACAGGCTCCCGGCCCATCACCGTTAAATTGAATTTTATGACGCCATGACGGGCAACAGACCGCCCTCACATATCGCAGCTTTAGTTGAAAGCCAGCAACTTCGCCTTGTCAGTCAGCACATACATCTGCCCGCCAGCCACAACCGGGGCGATGCCCATCTTGTCACCAACATTGCGTTTCGTGACAACAGAGCCAAGCTTGCCATCAACACCAACCAGCATGCCTTTGGTCGAGACCAGCCATAGCTGCCCGCCCGCCAGCACCGGCCCGCTCCAGCGGCCACCGCCTGGCAGTTTCGTCCGCCATAAAAGCTTGCCGTCAGCCGCAGTCAGTGCCATCACTTCCCCGCGCAAGTCAACAACATAAACCGTGTTGCCGGCAACCCATGGCGCCTGAATGCCCTGAATATTATGCATCCACAACCGCTCACCGGTTTTCAACGACGAGGCAACCATCCGCCCGCCATGCCCGACGGCATAAACAATGCCATTCGCCACAACTGGCCGAGAGGCGTTTTTCAATGCCGCCAGCGAAGAGTTTTGCCGCGAATTCGATAGCGTCTCCGTCCACACCGGTGATCCGGTCTCAATATCAAAGGCGATCAACTCACCTGAAGGATAAGGCGCAATCACCAAACCGCCTGAGACGGCCGGTGACGCATTCGTCAGCAACGAGGCTGATTCCGGCAATCCCTGATAGCGCCACACCTCGGTGCCATCGGCGCCATTCAGGCAAATAAAGCTGCCCAGCGCGGTCGTGGTGAAAATCTTGCCGTTACTGGCCGTTGGCGAGGCCCGCACAGGCTCACCGACGGAGACAACCCAAAGTTCCTTGCCGCTGTTGGGATCGATACCAAAAATCTTGCCAAAGCCGGTCGCCACATAAAGGCGCCCTTCCTCAATAGCTAGACCGCCGCCATAACCTTCATAATCATTTTCATTCTCAGGGGTCAGCTTGCGGCTCCAGACCCGGCCACCGCTCGACTGTGAAAAAGCAGAAACACGCCCGCGGCTATCCAGCGTAAATACTTTGCCGCCATAAACTACAGGGCTCGCCACAACGCGGCTGCGCTTGTTGGAGCCGCGCCCGGCATCAGCACTCCAGCGTGAGGATAAATTACCAGACAGCGCCAGATGCCCCATCGCATTGTCAGGCTGGCCGCCCGGTTGTGTCCAGCCGGTATTCACTGTCACCGCAGGCAGCGCCGTCACCGCCGTCGCGGCAGTGACATCAAGCTCAGGTTTACCATCCCGGCGCGCGCTCATCACAGGTATGCGCTCGCCCGGCAATTTGACTTCCGGCTTGGCAAAAGGATTGCTGAATTTCGGCAGGCTTGGCATTTCGGGCGTTTCCATGTCCGTCAGCTCTTCCATGGTGCTGCACCCGCCGATGAAACCACCAACGAGGCCAAGCGCCACAACCGGCACCAGCGCAGCTTTCAGCGCGTGCCGCGCCCGATTTGTCATTATTTTCAATCTAGCAATCATCCAAATCCCCATGCAGCCTGATTATAGCATTGCCTAAATCTAAAGCGCACCCCGTTCATTTTTAAAGGTAAACATGTCCAAATCAGACATTAAAACCAAAACATGGCCCTAAATAAGGTAAAGCGGCAAAAGTCGGGTGAATGCCAATCCGCGCCTCGTCAGGCCATATGAATCACTTCAAAAGCCTACAGAATTCGCCCCGTCATCACAAACGACCATTGGCGGATACTAACAAACCACCGTTTATCGGCTATTCGCCATTCAGAGGCCGACGATCAGGCAGGGACAGGCGATCACAGCTGATGCTAGCTGCGCGCTTCCGCTTTGCGGGTGGCAATCACATCCAGCATGATCTGGGCCCGACGCCGCAGTGCACTCGGTGTTGCACTATCGCTGATGATTTCAGTGAAGCGTTGTTGCGAGATATCCAGCTTGCCTTCTTTCAGCGCGGCGAGCGCCACAACTTCAAGCGCCGTGCTGCGCCACGCACCACCCGGCTCGATAAAGCCCTTGAGCGCGTTCATCGTTTCCTCATGCGTCGCGCCATCAAGCCGCAACAGCGCCAGGTTCAGCTTGGCATAATCGCGCAAGATGCTGTCAGCAGAGGCATCAACCACAATCTTCTTGTATAGCAGCTCGGCTTCTGCCGTTTGGCCAAAAGCCGCCTTCTTGGCCGCCAGATGCAACCGCGCCAGAAGCTCATAACCATCCGTGCTGCTGTCGGCCAATACCTCCAGCTTCTCATTCGCTTCTTCTTCTTTTCCCGTCGAGGCCAGTTTCAATGCTTCGATAAAGGTATCGCCAGCCGCCTGCCGGTTCGCCACCTGCCGGTTCTGCCACCAGAGTATTCCGGCCACAACAATCACCAGGCCAACAGCCGCACCAATAAAAACCGTGCCAAAGCGGTTCCACAGGTTCGTAAACCGCTCGCGGCGCAGCTCCTGTTCAACCTCACGAAAAATATGATCATCAACCATTCAACAAACACTCTTTTCTAAAGCAAAAACGCGGCTTTCTTTATGTTCGCAAACAAACCAGCCTTGCCAGCACTCGCCGTACCAGCCCGCCGCTTTATTCCGGAAACATAACGAAAGACACGCTAAATAATCTCGTTTTTCTGCCCCTTGATAGCCCGAGATATAAAATTTCGCAAACGGATTAGCCGATTTGCCCCTGAATCACGGCAAATTCATGGATCAAGGGTAAATTTTCTGCCCGCAAATCACCGCCGCAGCCGTAATGCAGCAACTTCAATACGACAGCGCTTTCAATTCACCGCCCGCTCGCCAGTTTATTTTGCAGAAGACCGCTTACGCCTCGCCTTCGCATCTTCGCGCTGCGATACTTTTTTACGGCCGGCCTCGGTCTTGCTAACGCCCGTCGCGGCCGCCGCCTCACCGGTCTTGCCGCCACTCTCTTTTCTCATCGCATAGGTATGCGCCTCAGCCGGGAAATTCCGCTTCCGCACCTCATCGGCATAAAGCTCAACAGCGCCTTCAATCGCCGCACCAATCTGGCCAAATTCCTTGACGAAGCGCGGCACCCGTGGGCTGAGCCCCAGCATATCTTCCAGCACCAGTATCTGCCCGTCACACTCGCTTGAGGCACCAATACCAATGGTCGGAATGTCGATAAGTTTGGTGATCTCGACTGCCAGCGGCTCCGCCATGCCTTCCAGCACCACAGCAAAGGCACCAGCCTCTGCGATATCGCGCGCGTCATCCAGAATGTCATCCCATTCCGAGCGCTGCCGCCCTTGCGTTTTAAAGCCGCCCATGGTGTTCACCGCTTGTGGCGTCAGGCCAATATGCGCCATCACCGGGATGCCCCGCTTGGTCAGATAAGCGATCGTCTCGGCAATATAGCTACCGCCCTCTAATTTGACCGCACCGCAGCCCGTTTCCTTCATGATCTTCGCCGCATTACGAAACGCCACTTCAGGGCTTTCCTCATAGGAGCCAAACGGCATGTCAACCACCACCAGCGCCTTGGCAGAGCCGCGCACCACAGCAGCGCCGTGCATGATCATCAGCTCAAGCGGCACCGGCACCGTTGAATCAAAGCCATGCATCACCATGCCGAGGCTGTCTCCAACCAGCATGAAATCCACATAAGGGTCAATAATCCGCGCCGTATGCGCATGATAAGCGGTGAGCGAGACAATCGGCTTCCCGCTCTTCATGGCTTGAATATCAGGGGCTGTGATCCGTTTCATCGTCGGCTGGAGTGACATAGCGGGTACCTCGCTGCGAAAAAATGTCATGTCAGTGCAAACCCGCCAGACGTTGGCAAATCCGCTTGGTATACCCCCAATATGGGGGTCAAAAGGCCTCTAAACAACCCACGACCGCCATTTTGATAGCCCCTTGCTACCAAAGCAGCAAACGCTTTCTGCATCCGGTCATGGAATGGAAGGGCTTGTCGCATCGGGGACGAGACCGCGGCACTGGCGCCATTAAACGATAGGAACACCGATCAGCAGCTTATGGAGGTAGAGAACAAAGGCGACGAACACACCGCCTCCAATGGCCACTGCCGCCAGATCATGCGTCACTTTCGGTGTGAAATTGCGCGTTTTGACGAGGCCAATCTGCTCACGCTTTTTCAGCGAAATGCGGGCAAAAACACCCCAGGCCAAAAAACTGCCAAACAGCAGCAACGCCGCCATATCACCGCCCTTGACCAAAAGATGCGCCAGCGCCCAGACTTTTACCGCCGTCACCTGCGGGTGACGCACCCAATATTTGATATGCCCGCTGAAAAACGAAGAAGCAAACAGGATAAAGGCGACCAGCACCAGCAGCATTGTCAGATGGTTCAAGCCATGCGGCAGATCAAACAGGATCAGGTCCGTATCCGCCACCCGCGCGTACCCCCAGATGATCAAAACCAGACCGATCAGCGAAACCGCCGTGAAAGCGAGTTTATAGTTTTTCTCGCCAAGCCGGCGAAACAGCTTGTGGCGCTTGCGCGGCAACGCCGGCACCAGATGAACACCAAGAAACAGCACGAGCCCGAGTATCAAAACCCACATAGCAAAGCCCCTTATTTTTCGTTTTTATATCTAGCACAAAATTTCATTTGCGGCGACTGCAGACGCCCTCATCACCGGCTAATTTTCCCAAGGCAGTTAACGCCCTTTTGCAGCATATCCCTTTCAGCTGCCAGACCACTTTATGCCAAGCCCAATGCTGGCGGGCAATGCATACTGGACAACAGGGCAACGCCCGCCAATAGTATATATACCCTGTGGCAACTTCGTTACGCGCGACTTCGTTAAGATCAGCTTCAATAAAGTGAAGAGAGGACGGCATCAACATGGACGATAAAAAAATAAAAGCCCGCCTTCTCGCATTAAAGGACGAGTTGATCGCCCTTGATGACCTGGCCGGAGAAAGCCGCGCCACGGTCACCCTTGATCAGCAGTCAGTCGGCCGCCTCTCCCGCATGGACGCGCTACAACAACAAGCCATGGCCAACGCAACCCGCCAACGCCGCCAACATGATCTTGTCCGCATCGAGGAAAGCCTGCGTCTGCTGGATGCCGGCGATTATGGCTATTGCGAA
>CALNZE010000098.1:0-17985 GCA_942490955.1 uncultured Alphaproteobacteria bacterium | reverse complement strand
ACCACCACAACCGGCCCATCAAGGCTGGCCGCAAACAAATTATCCGTGCCCGCTTCAAGCAGCGCATAAGCGGCAATCGAGGCAAAGCCAAGAACAGACGCCGGGATCGACGCCAGCGGCGGAATGGACGACGCCAGCACGATAACAGCAGCGGCAACGCCAACGGCAATACCCGCCCAGACAGGCCCCGGCAAACCAACATTATATTTCGCGTTAACAAGCAGCGCCGCGGCACCGATGATCACACCAAACGCCGTGCAGACCACAGTTGAAACCAGGCCATTTTCCTTGCCACCACAGTGAAAGAAACAGGCCCAACCAATAAAAATGGCCCAGATCTGCAATCCGAGCCCCCCGATATCAGCGACGGCCAGCCAGGTGGCAACACCTGCCAACAGACCAATGCTGATAGCCAAAAGCGGTTAACATAGGCATAAGTAAACTCCCCCTCATTTCATTATGTTGAAATGGCAAGCGACCCGGAAAGGATCACCCACCCCCAAAGACCCGCCGCGACAAGGCCGTTTGACCAATACCTGATCAAAGCAAGTCACAACAGCAATCTGCTACAATATTAAGCAAACTGCCTAATTATTGAGCACAGTTATCGGGAAAAGGCAATGAGTCACAAGTTGAAAACAGGGGACCAAGCAACAGCCGGTTCGCCCCTTCCAAAGCGGTCAGCAGCCTCTATCAGCCGCCACGAAAGCAAAACTCTACATTTTGCCGGCTTTACAGACCTGCAATCCAGGGTGGAATTAACGCGGCCAGACGGCTATGTGGCAAGATCCGTCAAGCGGGAAAGCGCCGCATCGAGCTGAACCTTACGCTCCTCCTCTTCAGCGAGACGCCGCTTCTGCTCGGCCACCACATCATCCGGCGCCTTCGCAAGAAACTGCTCATTAGAGAGCTTACCGGAAAGTTTCTTGATCTCGCCGCCAACCTTGCCCAGCTCTTTTTTCAGCCGCGCCGTCTCGGCATCAATATCAATCACACCCTCAAGCTTGAGGCAGGCAACAGCTTCACCCACAACGATCTGCACCGACCCCTGCGGCACTTCGTCAGCGAAAGAAATATCCTCCAGGCGGGCCATCTGCTTCAGCGTGTGGTCATAGCGGTCCGCCAGCCCCCTGCTGGTTTTGTCCGCATTGACCAGCACCAGCGGCATCTTTGCACCCGCTGGCACATTCATTTCCGAGCGCACCGAGCGAATGTCAGAAATCAACCCGATCACCCAGTCAATCTCGGCGCGCGCCGCATCATCACCAAGCCCGGCAAGTTGCGGCCAGTCCGCCCCAATCAGCATGCCATCACGCGGCCGACCAGCTTCGCCAATCTGCTGCCACAACTCCTCGGTCATGAATGGCATGAAGGGATGCAGCAGCTTGATCATCTCATCAAGCACAAAAGCCGTCACCGCCCGCGTCTCCTCGATCAGCGCCGCATCATCAGATGAAAACACCGGTTTCGAGAGCTCAACATACCAGTCACAATAGGTGTGCCAGATAAAGTGATAGAGCGACGACGCCGCCTCGTTAAACCGATAGCCCTCAATCGCCGCCGTCACCTCGTCTGCTGTTTTGGCAACCTCGCCAACAATCCAGCGATTGAGCGTCGCGTCGATGGCTTTAGGGTCGAGCTCAAATTCACCGACACAGCCATTCATCTCCGCAAACCGCGCCGCATTCCACAGCTTCGTCGCAAAATTCCGATAGCCCGCAACGCGGGAGACGTTCAGATTCACATCCCGCCCCTGCGTCGCCATCGCCGCCATGGTAAAGCGCAGCGCATCCGCGCCATATTCGTCGATCAACTCAAGGGGGTCGACAACATTGCCCTTCGATTTCGACATCTTCTTGCCCTGGCTATCGCGAACCAGCGCATGGATATAAACGGTGTCGAACGGCACTTCCTTCATGAAATGCAGCCCCATCATCATCATCCGCGCCACCCAGAAGAAGATAATGTCAAACGCCGTCGATAGCGTCGCCGTGGGGTAATAGCGCGCAAGCTCTGGCGTCTCTTCCGGCCAGCCGAGCGTTGAGAATGGCCATAGCGCCGAGGAAAACCAGGTATCAAGCACATCCTCATCGCGCACCAGCTCAGTCGTCTCACCATAATGCGCCCTGGCTTTATCGAGCGCCGCTTCCTCACTCTCGGCAACAAACACTTCACCATCCGGCCCGTACCATGCCGGAATCTGATGCCCCCACCAAAGCTGGCGCGAAATACACCAGGGCTGAATATTGTTCATCCACTCGTAATAAGTCTTGTCCCAGTTGGCCGGCACAAATTTCGTCCGCCCCGACTTCACCGCCTCAATCGCCGGCTTGGCCATCTCCTCGGCGTTCACATACCACTGGTCAGTCAGCCACGGCTCAATCACCACACCCGAGCGGTCGCCATAAGGCACGGTGAACTGATGGTCCTCAACCTTTTCAAGCAAGGCCCAGCGCATCCAGCTCCGCAACAACTTTTTCGCGCGCCTCAAACCGCTCCATACCCTTGATAAGGCGCCGGCACATTTTCATTCAGATGTGCCGTCTCATCAAAGATATTGATCATCTCAAGATTCTGCCGCCGGCCAACCTCAAAGTCATTAAAGTCATGAGCTGGTGTCATCTTTACGGCGCCCGAGCCCTGCTCGGGATCCGGATATTCATCCGCCACAATCGGGATCAACCGATCAGCAATCGGCAGCCGCACCATCTTGCCGACCAGCGCCTTGTAGCGCTCATCATCCGGGTGCACGGCAACGCCGGTATCACCCAGCATTGTCTCCGGCCGGGTGGTGGCAACGGTTATGAACTGGCCCTCTTCGCCCTCAATCGGATATTTGAAGTGCCACATATGGCCTTGCGTTTCCACCGGCTCGACCTCAAGATCAGAGATCGCGGTCAGCAGTTTCGGGTCCCAGTTGACCAGCCGTTTATCCTTGTAGATCAGACCCTCATCGTAAAGCGCGACAAACACTTTCAGCACCGCTTTGGAGAGGCCCTCATCCATGGTGAACCGCTCACGAGACCAGTCACACGAGGCACCCAGCCGGCGCAGCTGATTAACAATCGTGCCGCCGGATTCTTCCTTCCATGCCCAGACTTTTTCAAGGAATTTTTCCCGTCCCATATCCCGCCGCCCCGGCAGCCCCTGCTCGGCCAGCTGGCGCTCAACCACCATCTGCGTCGCGATGCCCGCATGGTCCACGCCGGGCTGCCACAGCACATTCTTGCCGCGCATCCGCTCAAAGCGGATCAGCACATCCTGCAGACTGTTATTAAGCGCATGCCCCATATGCAGCGAACCGGTGACATTCGGCGGCGGAATGACAATGCAGAAATTCTCATCCGCGTCGGTTTTGGCGGCGTCATCGCCCGCCTTGAACGCACCAGAGCTCTCCCACGCGTCATAGATCCGCTGCTCGATATCCTGCGGCTGATAGGTTTTTTCCAGCATAAAATGAATGGTCCCGGCTAAACTCAAAAATCTAAAAATCGGTGGTACGCGCCCCGGATGGCCCTGTCAACCGCCCCGACCAAAGCTGAAGGGTAAATCAGTCACCAGCCAACCAATCACCCCGGCATGCAACAAGTGCGGCCTGCAACTAGACCGGTATTTAATTATCGCGGCAGGCAAGGATAAAGGCACACAACAATACACGCACACACATGAAATACACGCACACACATAAAATAAGGGGCGACCATGAAATGATCACCCCTTTCTTTCTTTTTCCAATTAGGCAAGCTCCGCAACCACAGCCATAAATTGGCCTGATTAAAGCTTATCCGGGTCAATCCCGCCTTTATCGTTCATCGCCCCTTGCAGCAACTCTGGCAAATTGCGATCCAGCCAGTCGCGCAGCATTGGCTTCAATAGCTGCTTGACGATCTCTTCAAGATTATTGCGCATCTCAACCGGCAGATGATCCGCCGTTGGCGCCGCCATGCCCATGATTGGCGCTTGCGCCGGCAATCCCGGGCGATACCCTTGCGGCACTGGCAACCCGTCACCATTGGCAACAGCTGGCAAATGCCCCTGATAATAGTCGCCGCCAGGGTCCTGTTGCCCCGGCATCTGTTGGCCTGGCTGGCCGATGCCGCGCATCATGCCGCCTTCAGGCGCGCCGCCATGCATTTGCCCGCCCGGCCGTTGGCCGTGCCCGAATGGCGGTTGCTGGCCCTGATGAATTCCGTGGCTCAATCCAAGGCTGGCATCGGCCTGAGACAATGCCTGCCCCATGGCGATTTCACTTTCCATGCGCTGGTCATAGCCACCCTGAATGCCCTGGTTCGGCAAATGCTGGCGGGGTTGCAATGGTGGGTTTGGCCGCCCCATCGCTTCCATGCCACCTTGCTGCAGAGCCCCAGGATGACCTGGTCCCTGCCCGACATTGCCGTGAGGCATCATGCCCGGCTGGGCATTTGCCCCAGAGGGTGCCCCCGCCTGCATGCCAGGCTGTAACCCACGGCCTATTTCACCCGGCTCGCCAGTCCGTTGCCGGCCATCAGGCATTTGCTGTCCGGCCGCCATCTCGGGCAGTTGCCCTTGTGGCGCAACATTCTGCTGCGCGGCAAGCGGCTGAATGCCCCGGCCCATATCGTCTGCACGTGCCGCAGCCTCTGCCGATTGCGAGCGATCACCAAAGGCATCGCGCTCAATGCCAAATGGATCATCGGAGTTACGGTCAAATTCTGCATCAAAGCCGGAGAAGCCGTCCTGATCACGCTGTGCAACCGCGCCTGGCGCTGGTGCCGCGCTTTGCTCATGCCGACCTTGCCCCGCGCCGCCTTGATCAAATCCAAAATCCGCGGCGCTCGGTGGCTGTTGCCCGGCGTCACCGCCGCGCTCTGGCTGACCAATACCAAAATCATCATCCATCTCGCCAAGCAGCGAGTTGATCTGCGCCGCTGTTTCCTGGGCAGAACCTGGAGACGGCTGCTGAGACATCTGCCCACCATCACGGCCATAGCCGTCAGGCACACCCTGATTGGCATCATGCGGCGAAACTAGCGTTTGCTGCGACAGGCTCTGCGGCGGCGTCGGTTTTTCCTGCTGATCGCCATGCTGCGCCGGCTGGTGGTTATGTTGCTGAGAAAATGGATCTTGCGATTGCCCGTCACCAGAAACGTGACCAGCATGCATCGGGTCCGGCCTGCCATGAGGGGCTGGCTGCATCATGCCGCTGCCATCGGGCGCCGCCGAAAAACCTTCCGCACCCTGCTGGCGCTCACCGCCGGGCTGCCCGGCGTGAGATTGTGGCTGTTGAGACTCTGGTTTTTGAGATTGAGGCTGTTGAGACTGCGAGAATGACTGCGGCGCTGGCTGCTGAACAACCTGCGTCAGATCCATCACCGCCTCCTCCATAGGAGCCGGGTAATCGGGCAGTCCTCCGCCCTGCTGCGGCTCTTGTGCCGCTGCTAAATTCTGCTGAGACTTGGCCCCACCATTACTTTCACCCTCAATCATACTCTTGATGGACGCTAACAATTCGTCCATCGAAACATTGGGAGCTTGGCCGCTACTGCTCATCCTATGCTACCTCAAAAAAATTTCCCGCATCACTAAATCGTCGCAGCCTGAAATCCTGCCCTGCGAAATCCACAAAATGGCATTCCGCCACAAAGGCAATCAGACAAACCGGCAATTCCCACCTGGCCTTCGCCGCACCTGAGCGCAAACACGAAAAGCCGGGCGGTTGATTGATCCATTAAACAAGGTTTATCCCCGCCAAAGACCAAAAATCGCCAAGAGCATTCAAAACAAACGGTTGTTGCTGAAAATGTGAAAATGAAAATTTGCTGATCCAATCGATCAACAGACTTTCCAGAACACCCCGCATCAGCCCCCGTTAAACACTGCCCCATAAACTCTTTACGTCAGATAAGCCAAACCCCATTTGGCTTTGGTTTAAAATCACAGGTTACCGCAATTTTTAGACCCGTTTTATCCAACAATCCAAGCCGACAAAAATACTGCTTATGATAAATGCTTAAACCATATGACAGCCCCCCTCAAGCAATTCGAGCCTTTTTCTGCGCTTACGCACAGCTCGTTCGCCTGATGGGGAGAAAAGGTCACAGATGGAGATGAAAGTCAGCCGTGAAGATCGCCAGAAAAACCGCCTACTTGTAGCTTTCGTGCACTTCAAGCTCGTTCCAGTGGATCTCGTCGCCATCCTCATCACGGATCTGAATGCGACGGCTGTCGAGCTCAGGGTGATTGATCGAGCTTCCGCGCCACCGACGATCGGTGCGGGCGTAATTCTCAACAGGGTCATACACCAAAGTCGGCACAGGCAATGTCGCAACATTCAGCCGACCGATCGATGAAAGGAGGTTATACTCCGCCACCACAACATCCCGCTGCGAGGTAACCAACGCAACCTGGCTGTTCAAAAATTCCTGTTCAGCATCAAGCACATTAAGAATGGTGCGCTGGCCAACTTTTTCTTCTTCGCGAACACCTGAAAGCGCCGTCCGGTTCGCCCGCACCGCCACCTGATTAGCAACAACCTGAGCCCGCGCCGCCTCAAGCTGACCCCAGGCAGAAATCACCGCCGACTGCACCAGCAACCGCGATTGGCTCAATTCGGCCCGGCGCTGCACCACAAATTGCTTCGCCTGACGAATGCGCGCATAAACTTCACCGCCCTGATAAAGCGGTACCCGCGCCCGCGCCACAATGGATGACGTCTCCTGCTCATCCGTAAAGGGCGAGCTGTCAAAATTCTGCGAATACTGCGCTTCCAGATTCACCTCGGGCAAGCGCTCACCCTTGATCACATCAACATTATGCCGCGCCGCCTTCTCATTGAACAAAGCAAGCTCGATGGTCGGATGCTCAGCCAGCGCCCATGTAAGCGCCTCGGTTTGCGTATTCGGCAAATATTTTGCAATCGTACCCGGCCGGTTCAATTGCGCCGGATCATGACCAATAATCCGCTGATACTCAGCCTGTGCCGTTTTCAGATTAGCGCGCGCCAGATTTAAAGAGGAAACAGCCGCACTACGCCGCGCCCGCGCCTGCGCCACGTCAGTTGTCGTCACTTCACCCACAGAAAACCTGTCATTGGTCGCGTTAAACTGCTGACTGAGCACATTGAGGTTATTTCTCTGCAACCGCAGCACCGCGCCCTCACGCACAACATTCATATAGGCTGTGACAGCGTCAAGAAGCACAGCCTGCTCGACCTGCCGCAGGGCCGCCCGCCCTGCCAAAACAGTGGCTTTGGCCTGGCGAATGCCATTCACTGTCCGAAAACCGCGAAACAGCGGCTGCGTCAGCGTTACGGAATAGCCATAAGGGTTCACACGCCCATCGCTTATTGAGGGCGGCCGGGTCGTTGTCTTGCGGGAGCTGACATTGGCATCTAGGGTCACATCCGGGCGATAGCCAGATTGCGCCCGCGCCACTTCTTCATCTGTTCCGCGCAACCGCGCCTGCTCGGCATGCATATCCGGATTATGTTGATAAGCCGATGAAAGCGCATCATTAATGCTTTCCGCGCGCAAAGCTGTGCTAAAAATAACCAACAGTAACGCAGCAACCAAAACCACCGCGGATGAGTTCATCAATCTTATATCGCCGGGAGCCTTCGCCAATAGTGCGCCGCACGATCGCATCGAAGGTCTCAATATAATATTGCCATTCATAGTGATTTTTGCCCCTGGCCCCATAGGTTTTGGTAATCGGAAGTCCCTAAAACGATACGCTTATTGAAATTTCTCCCCAGAATTTCGACGTACGCATTGGGGCTTATCCCTTGGTATAGCCGATTCTGTTAATCGACCGTTAACCACGGCTTCCCACCGAAATTACGTTAACCACATTCGCCTGACACGATCAACGGTTACACACCAAAAACAGCCTCCACTTTAGGCCATCCGGGTGCTCTGCTCTTCAAAGTTCCCATATTGCAACAGTTGCAAAACCTTTTCCCCAGCCGACATGGCCGCCAAAAGCACGACGGCAATTGAGAGGAAAAAAATCACACGAAACGAAGGCCGAGCAATTTACGCTCAAAGCCTATCAATGCCCCGCAAAAGTTTTATGAATGCCTGAACGCCCCGAGCTCAAGCCCCAGCGGGAGCACAGCCCTGCCTTCTAAGCTGATTTGGCTAAAGCACAAACGCCTCTGGCGCCATAAACTCCAAAAGAGCGGGCGCAGAAAGGTCCCCCCGGCTGGAAGATGCCACAATGCCTGACGTGCGAATAAACCGCTCCGCCCGGCCAAAGCCATCCTCAATCATCACGGTGACCAGCCGGCCGCCATCCTTTAGCTGCTCAAGCAGCGCCGGTGGCACCCGCTCCACAGCACCATTGATCACAATGACATCATAAGGCCCCTGATCGGGTTGCCCCTCTGCCAGCGCGCCCTCGACCACGGCGACATTCACAATCTGAAGGTCCGCCAGCGTCTCAGACGCCAGATTGGCCATTTCCGGCACAGCCTCTACCGCGATCACAGAATCTGCCAAATGCGCCAGCACCGCAGATGAGTAACCAGAGAGACAGCCGATATCGAGCACAAAGTCCGTTGGTTGAATATCCGCGATGTGCAACAGCTTCGCCAGGCTCGCCGGCGTCAGCATCGCGCGCGGGCCGCCCGCATCGGCGCGGCCAACCAGCTCAACTTCCCGGTCGGCATAGACGGTGGTGCGCTGCGCCTTGGGCACAAACACCTCGCGCGGCACCTCATCCATCGCAGCCAGAATGCTGAGATCGGTAATGTCATTGGGCCGCAACTGGCAATCAACCATATTGCGCCGCAACGCCGCGAATTTTTCCATGATACAGTCCCCAAATCGAATATGCGGGCCAAACCGCAGATATATTGGCCTATTGTCGTGCTGGCTAAGCCATAGAATAACTTAAGCCACGATTCAATAACAGGCGTCAATTCGCCCGCATTTTTTAATTGCCGCCAGCCTGTGCGCCAGAGGCACGCCGAGCATCAAAAACTATTGACAAACCAACGCCGCTAAAGCTTATGTGTCCGGCACAGGTCGGGGTGACACCACACCCCGATTGGCGGTCAAGCTGTCCCTGACGAGAGCGGGTATCTGAAGCGCCTTTAAAAGCGCGGATGCCACGTTGACATCTGAAGCGCCCTTAAGTGCACGGATGTGACGCGGACATCTGAAGCGCCTACAAAAGCGCGGATGCGAAGTGGACATCTGAAGCGCATAAAAAGCGCGGATGCGAAGTGGGCATCTGAAGCGCATAAAAAGCGCGGATGCGAAGTGGGCATCTGAAGCGCATAAAAAAAGAGAGGCCACGTGGCGGAGTGGTGACGCAGCGGATTGCAAATCCGTGTACCCCGGTTCGATTCCGGGCGTGGCCTCCAAATTTTAATGCCACCACGACATCGCGGCCAGATGATCATCAGGCGAATGTGCATTACGCAAACAAATTTGCAATTATCATCTTGGCAAAGCCCCAAAAGCTTTGTAAAAGGAGCGCTTCGCTGACCCGCACCCATGCGGGCCCATCAGCGGTAATCCCCGGTAGCTCAGTTGGTAGAGCAAACGGCTGTTAACCGTTCGGTCGCTGGTTCGAGTCCGGCCCGGGGAGCCATTACCACCCACATCGCAGATCCCAGGTTTGATACCGCCCCCACCTCAGCGCGGATCAATTTTTAAGTCCTGTTTTCAAGTGAAAACACCGTAAACCGCTTCCGCGCGATGCTGACTAAAGGCATATTTCTTTTGGCGGCCTCTGTCGCAACACCAAGATCGGTCATATTAACGCCGGGCCAATATCCATTCACCAAACACCCCATTCAGTGTCATCGCCGCCCCCTCGCATCAATTCACCACATGTCATTTCCTTGAAATATCATCAGGATAACGCTATCAACACCCTTTGAGTATTTAGTAAAGTGAGTATCATGAAGAACAATCCAAGTAGCAATGAGCTTTGGTACGCCTACCTGAGAGCTCATGAGGATGAAAGAACGAGAAATTTGCATTACGCTGGCACCCTGCTGGCCATTGGCATATTCATCTCTGCCATCCTCGCACAAGAACCCTGGCTCTTTGTCGTTGGTCTGCTATCAGCATATGGTATGGCGTGGTTCGGCCACTTCACCATCGAGAAAAACAAACCCGCAGCCTTCTCGCGCCCCATTTTGTCATTTCTCTATAATTTTAAGATGCTTTGGCTGTGGCTGAAGGGCGAAATCGACCAGGAATTTGAAGCCGCATTACGGGAAAAACTCGAGCCGCTGGCAACCGAAAGCGTTGCGTGAAATCGGGCGGAGCCAACAAAACCAGGAGAAAAACATGCAGTTCACATCGAAAGTTATCGCAGCGATAATCGGTCTCCTGGTTTTTCTGGCTCCCCTTTCTGCCATTGCTGACAATCATAGCGCTGACAACCATAACGAGATGAGCGACATTCCTGATCTTGTCGGCAAATGGAGCGGCAAGAACAACACCGTCTCCGGCAAAAAGGGCTATCTCACCCGCGACAAAAACATCGAGATCACCGAGCAAAAAGGCCGCCGTTTCAAAGGCACATACAGCTATTCAGAAGGCACGGTGAATTTCTTTGGCGTCATATACCCGGACAACAAATCCTTCACCTGGGTGTCCCATGGCAGCCGCGGATATAATCATGGCCGCATCCTCAGTAACAACCAAATCAGCGCCTGTTACATCGAGGCCGGCCTCGACGCCACCGCCGGCTGCGCCGAGCTAACCCGCCAATAGACAGCCCATAATTCCACCCGGCGCATCAATATCCTTCAGGCCTTTGCATTTGTAACGGCCACATCCAGCGAGTATCAAAAATTGACGGCGTGCCGATTGGCACCGGGTGATGGCGCTCGCCTGCCATCCCAATGAGACATGGCACCGCCAAAGTGAGCCGGCCTCTAAACCGGTAAATGTAAGCCTGAAAACGTGCACATGCGCAGTTTCAAGGGCCGCCACCAGCACCGGGAAAAAATTGGATACGGACGGGGATGAAAAGCTTAAAACTTCTGCCAACAAAACGAAGATCTGCGGCGGCGCTGTATTGCCCCGCCATTCTCTCTCTTATCACTCTGGCGCTCACCATCCCGGCCATCACCTTCCTGGCCGCCATCCCCCCTGCAAATGCCGAGGAAGCCGCCAAAAAGTCCATCGCCATTGAGCTGAACGCCCAACAGCAGGTCGGCACCGCCTGCCAGCTGAATTTTATCATCAAAAATACCCTCGGCACGGCCATTGATGACCTGACTTTCGAGATCGTCCTGTTTGATACCAATGCCCAGATCTCCAGCATCATGACCGCCAGAAGCGGCACCCTGCCCGACGGCAAAACCCGCGTCAAACGATACGCCTTGAAAGACAAAAACTGCAAGGAAATCAGCCAGATACTTATTAATGACGTCAAAGCCTGCAAAGGCGAAGCGCTCTCACCAGAAATATGCCTCGCCGCCCTCACCACCTCATCCCGTACCGACAGCAAACTGGAGCTCTAGACCACCATGCAGGACGTCATCACACAATACGGGCTCGGCAATGCATACAGCCTCATTAAAGATGGCGGCTTCGTCGTTGCCATTCTGCTTACCATCTCCGTCTTTGCAACCACGCTCATCATAATGAAAGCGGCACAATTGCTCTGGCGCCGGGCCGGATCGAGCCTTCGCGCCAACAAAGCCATCCGCCTCTGGCTCGAAGGCCAGCAACCTGAAGCCTACCGCCTCGTGCAGAAATCAGCCAACCCGACTGAACGTGTGCTTGCCCATCTGATGCGCGGCCTCAATAACAACACCGCTGAAAACGCCAGCATCCGCGAGGATATAGAGCGCGTCGCCCTTGGCGAACTGGCAAAACTTCGCACCATGCTGCGCCCGCTCGATGCCGTCATTCAGATCGCGCCGCTGCTTGGCCTCTTCGGCACCGTTCTCGGCATGATCGAGGCGTTCCAGACCCTTCAAACCGCCGGCAGCAATGCCGACCCGGCCGTCCTGGCTGGCGGCATCTGGGTCGCCCTGCTGACAACGGCGGTCGGCCTTGCCGTTGCCATCCCGGTGGCCTTTATTGTTGCGTTTTTTGAAAGCCGCATCGAGGCCGAGCGCCACAACATGCAGCAGGCCATCACCAGCCTGCTCACCCGCCGGCTGACCGAGCAGACATCAGGCAACCAGCCCGCCCCGGTAAAAGCGGATCGACTGACCCATGCAGCTTAAACCTGTGCAACTGGACAGCGGCCCACACCGGGCCCGCAAAATGAGCCTCACCCCGCTGATCGACGTGGTGTTTCTGCTGCTGATCTTTTTCATGCTGGCCTCGACATTTTCAAAATTCTCGACCCTGCCCCTGGCGGTTGCAAGCAAAGCCCAAAACACAACGCCAGCCAAAAACATCGTGCTGATGCGCATCGATGAGGGCGGCGGCATCGAAATCAACGGTCAGACAGTCGCAAACGCAGACGTCATAACGACCTTGAACAAACTTGGCGAAAACCCGGAAAGCCGCCTGATCATCAAACCCAGGCAAGGCGTCTCCGTTCAGCAGCTGGTGACCGCGATGGACCTGGCCAAGCGCTCCAACATCAAAGCGACCTCGGTCATCAACTAAAGGCAGACAGCCGCCCCGCACTGATTACCAAAACCGGATCATCGAAGATGAAGCTACCAGAACAGAACAGACCCCAGAGCGAAGAAAACCTCATCCCGCTCATCAACATCGTCTTTCTCATTCTCATATTCTTTCTCGTCGCGGCCACCATTCGCCCCTTTACCGCAAGTGACATCACCCCGGCCAACTCATCAATTGCGGACAAATCCGAGCCCATCAACTTCTCCCTGATGATCGATAAAACCGGCGCAATGCAATTTAACGGCGCGCCCACGTCCATCGAAGAATTAACAAGCGCCGCGGCAGCCGGGGAGGGAAAACCCACACTCACCATCGTCGCCGACAAGGACCTGCCCGCCAAACAGCTGCTCACCATCGCGGCAACTCTGGACGCAGAAAAATTCACCTCCATCAATCTCGTCACCCGTGAGGCCCGCGAATGATCAGCAAAAGTTCAGGAAAATGGTTGCTTGCCTTAACCGGTGCCCTGATCGGCCACGCAGCGCTTGCAATTGGCTGGCAACAGGAAACGCCGCCGCAAACCGAGCGCTCTGCAGGCGCGCCCATCACCATCGTTGGCGCCCTCACAAATTTTGGCGACGCCAAGCCGCTTGAAGAGATCAAGGAAGACGCCGAGCTGATTGAAGAAGAAACCAAACCGCTCGAGCAACAGCCAATCGAAGAAGCCGCGCCGCTCAGCTCTGAAACCCCAGCAGAAAGTCTCGCCCCTGCCCCCATCACCAAGGCGATGAAAGAGGCTGAGCAGGACAAACCCCTAACCGCCGAAAAACCAAAAAAGCCAAAGAGGAAAAAGCCCGAGTCCGCCAAGCGCAAGCAGCAAAAAGCTGCCAACGCCGGCAAAAGGCAAGCCGCAATCCGCAAGGGCGGCGGCGCCAACGGGCGGAAAAAATCAAGAGCCGGCGCCGCGACCAGAGCAAACTATGCCGGCCGCGTTCAATCGCACCTCGCCCGCTATAAGCGCAGCCCCGGCGGCGGCCATAGAGGCCGCGCCGTTGTCCGCTTCACCATTTCAAGATCGGGACGCGTCACATCCGTGCGGCTGTCCCGCCGCTCGGGCAATTCCGCCATTGACCGCGCCGCCATTGCCATGGTCCGCCGCGCTTCGCCATTTCCCCCCATCCCGGCGGGCATGAATGGCCGCATGAGCTTCACCGTGCCAGTCAGCTACGCAAGCCGCTAGCCAGAGAGCCGCGATGGCGAAAGATGTAATTTCGCTCAACAACAAACCTTCAAACTATGCACTGGTGATGCCCCGGCCGCACTCCTAAAAATTGAGGCGTAACAACCTCATCAGGACCCCCCCGCAATGCAAAGCCAAAAAAATTCCACCCTCGTCACCTTTTTATTAGGAGCCCTGGCTTTTGCTGCGCCGCTACTGATCCTCGCCGCCACGACGAAACTCATGGCCGCAGAAAAACTCATGGCCGCCGAAAATGACAACACCCCCCAGCGCTGTGGCTACGCCCCGCTGAGCAACCTCAATTACAAACCAGACGACACACACTTTGCCTACGTAAACCCTGACGCGCCTAAAGGCGGCAAGCTTCGCCTTGGCCGCACCGGCAGTTTTGATTCTCTCAATTTTCTGCGTTACCCCGGCACCACCATTTCCGACCGCGCCCAGATCCCGCTGCATATAACCGACTATTTATTCGACAGCTTCCTCACCCGCGCGGCCGATGAACCCGCCGCCTGGTACTGCCTTGCCGCCACGTCAGTCGAGGTGACCCGCGACCTGAGCGCTGTTACCTTCACGCTGAATGAAAGCGCCCGCTTCCACGATGGCCACCCGATGACCGCCGATGATGTCATCTTCACCTTCAACACGCTGAAGGAACAGGGCGCGCCCTATTACCGTCAGGTGCTGCGCGCCATCACCATCGAGAAAACCGGCGAGCGCCGCATCACCTACACCAACAAACGACCCGGCGACCGCAATTTCCCGCCGCTCGTTGGCAGCCTGCCCATCCACCCCGCGCATTTCTGGCAAGGTGAGCGCCTGACCCAACGGCCATTGAATGACAAAACCATGCTCCTGCCCCTCGGCAGCGGCCCGTATAAAATCACCCAGGCCACCGCTGGCAAAAGCGCGACACTCACCCGCGTCAAAACCTATTGGGCAAAAGACAGCTTCACCCAGAAAGGCCGCTTCAATTTTGACGAGATCGTCATCGATTATTTCCGCGATGACAATAGTGCGCTAGCCAGCTTTAAGGTCGGCGGCCAGGACATGCGCCAGGAATTCAACACCGTCACCTGGAGCCGAGAGTATAAAGGCCCGGCGCTCGATGCCGGTCGCTTCAAGCAAACCACCATCAACAGCAAAGGCCCCGGTGAAGCAACCCTTCTTGCCTTCAACCAGCGCCGCGCCCTATTCAAAGACCGCCGCGTCCGCAAGGCCTTCGCCCTGCTCTATGATTTTGAAACCGCCAACCGCATCCTCTTTCATGGCCTTTATCAAAAGAGCAGCAGCGTCTATGGCATCTCCCCTCTGGCCGCAAAAGGCGCAGCCAATGCGGCAGAAAAAGCCATCCTGACACCGCATCTGAAAACCCTGCCAGACGGCCTGTTTGAAAACCCGGCCCCCAAAGACATCGCGGCGGAAAGCGGCTATCGCCAGCGCTTCCGCATGGCGGCCAAACTGCTCGATGAGGCAGGATTCATCTTAAACGGCGCCAACCGCATCGATCCGAAAACCGGTGAGCCACTAACCGTCACCGTCTCTTACCTCAACCCGCGCCACCAGCGCATCCTGCTGCACTACGCCAAATCATTGAGCGAAGCCGGCATCAAGCTCGAGCTCCCGGCCCTCGCGCCCTCAGCCGCGCGCAAAAAAGCCCTAGATCATGACTTTGATCTGGCGCTCCTCACCTGGAAGCCGGACATGCTCGCGGGCACCAGCGAAATGCTGCTGTGGGGTTCTCGCCTGGCTGATGTAAAGGGCAGCTACGCCCTGGCAGGCATCAAAGACCAGGCCCTGGATGCTGCCATCATGGCCATCAACCGCGCCCGCAACTTCACCGAGATGACAAATGCCACCAGGGCGTTTGACCGCATCTTCGCCTGGCAGGTTTACGCCATCCCGCTCTACCGCTCCAACGCTGACTGGCTGAGCTACTGGACAAACTTCGCCCGGCCAGAAACCACACCGGATTATTTCCTCACCTTTGTTGACCGCTGGTGGGCGAAAGAAATACAGCAAACAAAACTGCTCGAAAAAAACTAAACAGCACGGCAAAGACCAGTCTAGCGCCTCACCGCACACCCCTCATCAGGTCATCCTTGAGCGGGGGGTTTCCGCGCGGACCGGCACAATCTGGCAGACATGCAAAATCCACAACTAATAATTTGAAAACTTTGAGTTTTTTAATTGCGTCCCCCTGCCCTAAATTCACCAAATAATAACCACATTTAAAATCATTTAGGGGCGCGTAATGTTTCAGCGTAACACATTCAGTAGCCTGTTGGGATCAACAGCTATTATTCTAATTTCCTGTCTCGGCACCACGCCGGCACTGGCGCAGGACAACATCCAACTCGACCAGATTGTCGTCACCACCAACCTCGACATCATCTCGGACGCCACCACAAAAACCGATGACGCCATCGTCGATACGCTGGCCGGTACCAGCGTCGTAACCGATGACGAATTGGAAAAATTTCAACCAGGCCGCGTCTCCGGCATGCTCGAATCTGTGCCCGGCATTGAGGTTCAGGAAGACAGCGACGACCCCGGCTCTGCCATAAACATCCGCGGCCTTCAGGATTTCGGCCGGGTTAATGTTATGCTCGACGGCGCCCGCCAGAACTTTCAGCGCTCCGGCCACAGCGCCGACGGCCAGTTTTATATAGAACCAGAGTTAATCAAGCGCATTGACGTTGTGCGCGGTCCGGTCTCCACAATCTATGGCTCAGGTGCCATTGGCGGCGTTGTCAATTTCGAAACATTAGACCCCTTCGACATGATCAAACATGGCGAAACCTACGCCGTCCGCATTAAGGGACAATACAACACCAATGACGAAGGCAAGCTTGTCACCGCCACCGGTGCCACCCGCATCACTGATCAGTTCAGCGCCATCGCAAGTCTCACATTTCGTGACAATGAAAATTACGAAGACGGCAACGGCAATGAAATTTTTAACACCGGCGAAGAAATCACCACCGGCTTCGTAAAAGGTGTTTTTAACATTAGCGAAGGCAACACCATCAAGCTCAGCTATATCGATCAGAACAACGAATATATCACCGGTGACGTCGGCATTCAGCGCGACACCGAAACAAGAGACAGAACAGCGACGGCCAAATGGCTCTTTAACCCGGCAGCCAATGACCTGGTAGACCTTTCAGTTTCCGCCTATTATACGTCAACGGATCTGGACCAGCTTCGCCTGGATGGTGCATTCGCGGGCAACCGGCGCTATTTCAATATCGAAACAGTCGGCTTTGATGTTTTCAACTCGTCGCGGTTTGGCAGCGCTCTTGTCTCCCACACCGTCACATATGGCGGCGACTATTTTGAAGACACTGTCGAAACAGAAGATCCCTTGAACAATGGCGATGAATTCACCCCCGGCGGTGAACGCTCTGCAGCAGGCCTCTTCATTCAGGACAAGATCGAATACAGCAATTGGCTGGAGATCATTGGTGCACTCCGCTATGACAGCTACAAACTCGATTCAGAAGATGGTACAGTCAGCGTTGATGGCGACCGGCTTTCACCAAAATTCACGGTTGGTGTCACGCCATTCACTGGCGTTCAATTTTATGCAACCTATGCCGAGGGCTACCGTGCACCCGCTGTCACAGAAACGCTGGTCGATGGCACCCATCCGAACTTCGGACCCGGCAGTAATTTCGAGTTTGTACCAAATCCAAACCTGACACCGGAAACCGCAAGAAATCTGGAAGGCGGCGTAAATCTCAGCTTCGACAGTGTCATGAAGCCGGGTGACAAGTTCCGCGCCAAAGCCAGCTACTTCCACAACGAAGTTGAAGACTATATCGAAGGTGTATTCGAGCCGTTTACCGGCGGTCCCACATCCTGCGGCAGCTTTGTCGGTTGCTTCCAGTTTCAGAACATTTCTGAAGCCGAACTGCGCGGTTTCGAACTGGAGGCAACTTATGATGCTTCCGCCTGGTACGCCCAGCTTGCCTATACCCATGTTCGAGGTGACAACAAAACCGACAACATTCCCCTGCTTTCCGTTTTCCCGGAAAAATTCGTCGCAACGCTTGGCTTCCGTTTCCTTGAAAACAAGTTGACCGTTGGCGGGCGCTGGACTGCCGTCGCCGCGCAGGACCGCGTGCCTCTCGGAGAACTGGCAAGTGACGACTTTAATCTCTTCGATTTATTCGCGGTCTACGATGTCAACGAGAACTTCTCAACGGC
>CALNZE010000097.1:0-38161 GCA_942490955.1 uncultured Alphaproteobacteria bacterium | reverse complement strand
TGATCAGGTCGGCTTCAAACAGGGCTCGGTCAGGAGGTCTTCGAGGCTATTGATGGGCAGGTCGCGGCCGGCGGTGACGCGCAGGATTTTGCGCTCGCCAAACATGGAAATTGTTTTTAGATCAAGGGAGAGACGCTCGGGGCTGGCGGCCATATCTTCGTTTAAAAGGGTGACAAGTTCAGCGGCGCCACCGGCTTTTGCCGCGAGGGCTTTTGCCAGTAGGGCGGCCCGTTCAGAGACGAGGCCCTGGTCGGGGCCGAAGATGAGCCAGGCATGATAGCCGCTCGGCTGTTTGATCAGCCGATTGATTTCCCCCGCTTTGATGGCAACCATGGCGGTTTAACTGTTACCGGATAAAAATGCGGAAACCTGGACCTGAAGGTCTTCAGCCGTTGTTTTGGCAGCGCGGTTCTCGGCATTGCGGCGGGCGCGGACGTTTGAGTAAACTGACTCGTCGTCGCGGAATGCGGCTTTGGCATGTGAAACGCCATCTAGCAGCGGGTTTTTGCCATCCGTTATGGCGTATAGCTTGAAATTTGTGCGCAGCTCGTAAAATTGGCCCTGGCTGTCGCCATCGCGTTCAACGAACTGGGATGTGACACGCTCAGTAATGGCGAGCACCAGCTTATATTGGGGCACACCGGGGTGGCCGCCGCCGGTGAAGCTGAAAATCAACTCATTGCGGATTTGTTGACCGACGCGGCCTGGCACTTCAGGGATGGTGATGCTGGCAAGCACGGCTTGCAGTTCCTGATTGTGCTGGGTGGTGCCATACATTGGTTTGAATGCACAGCCCGACAAGAGAGACAGGCCGAGAATGAGCAAGCAGGACCGCGACAACAAGCAGAAAGATTTTAAGCCGAACAGCTAATTTGGGTGAAGTTGATTTTGGGTGAATGTTCCCTAAGCGTCACATATATTGCGCCTAGTCATTGATCAGCTGTTCATAACATCTGGCTGTTTATAGGAATTTAGCACAGGAATTTGCCCTGATAACCAATAACTTAGCCCCAAATCATGCGTCAAACGACAATATTCACGATTTTTTGCGGTACGACAATAACTTTGCGAATGGCTGTTTGCCGTCCATGGCGCTTTTGCACACCCCATCCAATTCCAGGGCGGCTTTTTCTACTTCCTGTTTGGACGCATCGAGGGGAATAGTCAACTGGTCGACGGCGCTTTCCGTTGACCTGTACAGCGATCGTGATCGAATCTTCCTTTAAAAGTGACTTATTGACATCAGGCCAGGGGGTTTCAGCGAGCAAATGCTGATGGCCGAGCTGAGCCCAGCATTCCTCCGCCAGATGCGGCATCATGGGGCCGAATGCGGTGATCAGAAAGCTTGTGGCCTCAGCAATGGCAAAGGCAAGATCGGGCGCAGTTTCAGCTGATTTTTCGTCCTGTTTGCTGGCAGCGGCAACAGCAGATGAGAGTGTGTTGGTAAATTCGTAAATCTGGGCTACGGCGCGGTTAAAGCGCAGGGCCTCAATATCGCTGGCGATGGCATCCAGGAATTTGTGGGATGCCTTGCGCAAGGTGGTGGCGGTTTCGCTGAATTTGTCATCATCCGGCGCAGCGGTTGGACGCGATCACCGAGTAGCGATTTTGCGTCGGTGACGATGCCGCCAGGCGCTCTGGACATACCGGCCCGCGCCTTCCGACGCCTGCTTCTGTCCAGACGACGTCGCGCTCGGGCGGGCTGTCGAGAGGACGAACCAGCGGGCGGTATCTGCGCCGTAATGGGCGAGGATGTCATCTGGGTCGACAACATTTAACTTCGATTTTGACATCTTCTCAACCGGGCCAATGGTGATAGGCGCGCCGGTCTCCAGATGCGCGGCTCGGCGCTTGCCATCTTCTTCGGTAATTTTTACATCCGCTGGCATGACCCATTCGCCGTCTTCGGATTTGTAGGTTTCGTGATTGACCATGCCTTGGGTGAACAGGCCGCGGAAGGGCTCTTTTCAGGTCGATATGGCCGGCCGCCTTCATGGCGCGGGTGAAAAAGCGGGAATAGAGCAGGTGCAGAATGGCGTGCTCGATGCCGCCGATATATTGATCGACCGGCAGCCAGTGGCTGGCGGCGTCCTTGTCGAGCGGGGTGTCGGCGTGAGGCGCGGTGAAGCGGGCGAAATACCAGCTGCTGTCGACGAAGGTGTCGAAGGTGTCGGTCTCGCGCCGGGCGGGTTGGCCGCATTTCGGGCAGTCGACATGTTTCCATGTCGGGTGATGATCGAGCGGGTTGCCGGGTTTGTCGAAGGAGATATCGTCTGGCAGTTTGACAGGCAGGTCAGCCTCCGGCACCGGGAGGGGGCCGCACTCATCGCAATGGATGATCGGGATCGGGCAGCCCCAATAGCGCTGGCGGGAGATGCCCCAATCGCGCAGGCGGTAGTTGGTCTCCCTGGTGCCGATGCCTTTTTGCTCAAGGCGGGTGATGATGTCGTCTTTGGCATCCTCGACGGTTTTGCCATCAAGAAATTCTGAATTGGCCAGTTTGCCGGTGCCTGTGTAGGCCTCATCGCCAATTTTAAAATCATCCGGGTTTTCGTCTGTTGGCACGACGACGGGGGTAACGGTGAGGTTATATTTGCGGGCGAAATCAAGGTCGCGCTGGTCATGGGCGGGGCAGCCAAAAATGGCGCCGGTGCCATAATCCATCAGGATGAAATTGGCGACAAAGACCGGGAGGTTGACGCCCTCCTTAAACGGGTGGCGGACGGTGAGGCCGGTATCGACGCCTTTTTTCTCGGCGCGGTCGATGTCTTCCTGGGAGGTGCCCATGCGGTTGCACTCGGCGATGAAGGCGGTGATCTCTTCGTTGCCGGCGCTGAGTTTTGCGGCCAGCGGGTGGCCGGGGGAGATGGCGCAGAAGCTGGCGCCGAAGATGGTGTCTGGCCGGGTGGTGTAGACTTCCAGCTCAGTCGTGCCTTCTGGCAAGGGCTTTCCATCAAGGGCGAAGCGGATCAGCGCGCCGTGGGATTTGCCGATCCAGTTGGCCTGCATCAGGCGGACTTTTTCAGGCCAGCGGTCCAGCGTTTCGAGGTCTTCGAGCAGCTCATCGGCATAGTCGGTGATGCGGAAGAACCATTGGGTTAGCTCGCGCTGCTCGACCAAGGCGCCAGAGCGCCAGCCGCGCCCGTCAATGACTTGCTCATTGGCAAGGACGGTGTTGTCAACCGGGTCCCAGTTCACGCGCGCGGATTTTCTGTAGACGAGGTCATGCTCGAGAAATGAGAGGAACAGCTTTTGCTGTTGGTGGTAATAGTCGACATCACAGGTGGCGAATTCGCGGCTCCAGTCCAGCGACAGGCCCATTGATTTGAGCTGATCGCGCATGACGGCGATGTTGTCATAGGTGACTGTCGCGGGGTGGCCACCGGTTTTCATGGCGGCATTCTCAGCCGGCATGCCGAAGGCGTCCCAGCCCATCGGGTGGAGGACATTAAAGCCCTTGGCGCGCTTATATCTGGCGATGACATCACCCATCGAATAGTTGCGCACATGGCCCATATGGATGCGGCCGGAGGGGTAGGGGAACATTTCAAGGACGTAGTATTTTTCAGCGCCGCTGTCGGTCCCTTCACTGGTATTGCCGGCTTCGAAAATTTTCTTTTCGGCCCATTGCTGCTGCCAGACTTGTTCCCGCTCTGGGGCGTTATAGCGCTCAGCACTCATTATATGATGTTCCTCTGACCGAAATGGCCTGCAAAAAAGATGGTTGGCCACTGTGTTTAGCATCGGGGCTTTGTGTGTCAAGTCCGGTACGGCGGCGGGTCGAATTGATACTTCGAAACAAAAAACAAAAAAAGTTTGTTCTGCCTATGTTCTTTTTTGGCGAATCGGTGTATGTTCTTTAAATGTTCTCGATGGGGGACAGTTTTAACAGACAATTTGGGACAGAGTTTTAAGAGATTTTTCGGGAGTAGAAAAATGGCAGTTTTCGATCAACATTGGGTCGGGGAGCGGGAAACCCCGAGCCCCAAAAACGCAACACCACTTTATGTGGTGGATGACATGGCCTCGGCGCAGCGCCGGTTTGGTGCCATGGGGTTTGAAATGTTTGACACGCGGGATGAGGGCAGCATCGGCATGAAAGCCGGAGAGAGCCATATCATTCTGGTGGATGAGACCCACGCGCAGCGCTCGATGCCGCCAGAGGTTATGGCGTCTTTCAAGCATGGTCCGGCGTTGTTTGTCTGGGTTGACTCGATTGACGAGACCCGTACCCGCATTGCCGATCCGGTGATTGGTGAGATGGTGACCGGCTATGGCACTTGGGAGCTGTTTGTTGAGAGCCGCATCGGGCTGATCATTTTTGCTGAGAAGCTGACGCGCGGTGAAAGTTCTAAATTCTGGCTTAGCTGAGGTTTTTTCTGTTTACCGCCGGATCAATGCCCCTTCGGTCGGCGTAACCCCATGCGCCAACCCTCAACCCCTGCAAACCGAGGCAAGGTGATCCGGTGGTTAAAAATGATGCCGTAGCGCGGGAGACCGCGCTACGGTGTCTTTAAAGTTTTTGTCTCATGGGCTGTTCTGCGGCCAAGTTGTTTGGCTTCAGTTGCCCACCAGCAACCGCCATACCGCGCGGGCCCTCTGGACGGGGCGCGCAATATTTTTTGCGCACTAAAGGGGCGCAAAATGCGCGGGCTGAGCTCCATTCGGCGCTGGAGTTCTTTTCATGTTCTGGCTTTCGATCTTTGGGCCCTGCTAGGCGCTGGCTAATGGTTGCGGCTTACTTCTTGGTGGTGCTGACAGAGAAAGAGTTGGTCAAGCTTGCGCAGATCTTACAGTAAAGCTTGAAGGGGAGATGTTGGAGGCGTCGTTGCGCAATTCCTGCGAAAGAGGGCGCCGATCTGGGTGGAGTGGAGTTTGCGGGCCCAGGCGCGGTTGCGGTTGCCGGTGCCAACGGTGATGACATAAGAATAAGCCTTGCCATTCGAGAACTGGATGCCGCCGGAGACCCAGACATCGACGGTGGCATCAGGGTCAGCGGTAACCTGTGTGCCGGTTTTTGGCAAAATGCAGGGTGACATCCTTTTGTCTGTCTGCGCACCAGTTGGAGGCGTTCTTCAGGGTGCCCTGGCGGCTTTTGCCGTTGTTGTAACATAGCGGGCTGGAGAGAAATTCGCGCAATCTTGGTTTGGGCGGCGCTGCGAATAACTTTGTTGGGGATGATGTCCGTTGTGGCATTGAGCGCGCTTGTCGGCACGTCTTTCTCATAGGGGTTTTGCAGCCCTGATTTCTGGAAATTGCGGACAAGGAAGGGCAGCGGCACACGCTGGCGGTCATTGCCTGTCAGGCTGGCCAGAATAACGGTTGATAGCTGGTGCACTTTGCGCGGCGAGCCGGTGACAAGGCCGCGGACCATGGCGGTGGTTGGCGGCGTCCTTGATTGTTTGTTGGGGGCGTATGGCATGGTGAAGCCCAGCTGATCGATAATTTTTTTGGCGCCGCGCTGGCCGTATTTTGCCATGCGCCATTCGAGCGGGCGGTTCAGGGAGCAGGCAAAGGCGACCTCGGCGCGGCGGTATTGGCTCTGTTCGCCGCCCCGGCGGCAGGTCTCGAGGCCGCTCGCCGGGGCCTGATCATCAAGATATTTCGATTGCAGCGTGTCGCGGCCCTGATTGGCCAGGGCGATGGCAGCCATCATTTTGCCAGTGGAGGCAATGGCGCGGATTTCCTTATCCGGCTCATAATGACCGTTTTCCCGAGAGCGGGCATAGGCGGAGCCGTAATAGGCGGAAATATCATTGGATTCGAAATAGCGGACAATCTCACCCCTCGCGTTGGCGGCGGCGATGACAACATCGGGCATGGATTTTTCGCCGCCGACAAGATCTTGCAGTTCTTTGATGTCGAGGCTGAAGGCTGGGTCAATCTGCGTTTTGTATTTGGTGTTCAGGTTTGTGAGCGAGGCCCAGATTTTTTGGCGGAAAGGGAGGTTTTTTGTGACATCGAGGGTGAGCTCGACGCCGCGCACATATTGGCGCCAGTCAAAGCCGAAGGCCTGTTTCATTTCTTCGCGCGCCGCATAGCGCCCAGCGGGAATGAGCAGGTTGGCGCGAACGATCGGGTTGGCACTGGCCTGCTTGGCAAGGTGCGGGAATTGCTGCTTGATGGTGGTTTCCAGCTTTGGCTGGATGTAGGCATCGGGCGGGCCATCGGCGAGCAGGGTAAGATCCACGATGACGGATTTTTTGGCTTCATCATCAGGCAGCAGGGCGGTGGCGCAGCTCTTGGCGCGCACCTCGGCGACATAGCGCCAGCGGTCGAGGCGGACTTTGTTCAGCTTCTCTGACCCCTCGAGCAAAATGATCGGCTTGTTGACGGAGGACGCCATAACATATTGTTCGGCGACCGAGAGTTCGCTGGCCGGTTTGCCAAAGATGATGCGGGAGGTGACCTCGATGCCCTGGAGGTCCTGGCCGCCGGTGCGGTGGGCCAGCCAGAGATGGTTGGCGGCCCATTGCTTTAGCAGTTCATCGGTGCCGCCGCGGGTCAGCTCCCAATAGAAAACCGGGGCGTTCCACCATTCCATAGCTTTGCGTTTCAGCTTGTCGAAGGCGGATTCTGAGCGGCTGGGCGCGGCGGCGTGGTAGACGCGGACAAGCTGCATCGGCAAGGTGGAGCCGCCGACGCCGAAACGGATTTTCTTGGCCTCGATGGAGCGCTTGACGGTGGTGTAGGGGATTTTCAGCACGCCAGCCAGGTCGATGCCAAAGGGGTTGCGGATACCGCCGAGATGACGATCCTCATGGTATTTCAGGCATTTCCAGAAATGGTCCGGCACGGTGCGAACAGGGATCGATTTATGGTCCGGGTTGGCGGTGTAGCTGGGGTTGTTGATGAGGATCGGTTTGCCGGTTGTGTTGAGGTCTCGCCTGGAGTCCATCTTGGGATCGAAGGTGCCAAGGAAGTGGCCATCGCGTTCATAGATGGCGGTGCCGAGCCAGCGCTCGCTGGCATAATGAATTTTGGGGCCCATCCAATAGGAACCGGCCCAGCCCCTGATAGGCGCGAAGACATAGACAAGGCAGAAGGCGAAAAGGATGTAAAAAAAGACCGTGCCGGTGAGGTAGCGCAGCGGCCCGAGATGCGGGTTAAAGACGATCATACTGACAAGGATGCGGATTGAGCCCTGTATGATGCTGAGCGCCCAGTGGACCATGCCGAAGACTGATTGGATAAAACTAAACACTCTCTTTATGGCCCTTCAGATTGCCCACCTGCAACCGGGCCTGACACTGGCCCTTAAGATTGCCCACCCGCAACCAGGCCCGATACTGGCCCCTTAAATTGCCCACCGGCAACCGGGCCCGATACTGGCTCTTAAAGTTGCGCCCCAGCAACCCGGCCTGGTGCGACGGCGATGCCTGGGGCAGTGGTTGGTCCGCGGTAATTGACATACTAAAATTTCCTGCAACGCGCTGGTTCATATAACCGGCTTCGTGATGCATCAAAGTGATTCAATTATTCCCGAGATCCTCTGCCTCTTTGGCAAGGTTATGCGTTTATTTTATGGCGCCAACCCTGGCTAGAGGCCCCAGTTGGTAAAGGGGATGACGGTGACGGGCTGGCCCTTCTCGACGCTGGTTGTCTCCTCCGGCAGCTCGATGAGGGTGTTTGAGGTGGTGAGGGAGCGGATGAGGCCGGAGCCGTCCTGCTCGAATTTTTCGGCTACCGTTCTGCCCTCTTTGGTGATGAGAGAGCCGCGCAGGAATTCGCGGCGGTCGGGTTTTTTGGATTTTATCTCGAAATCCGCCGGCACTTTAAAGCGCGTTGGTTGCCACCAGTCTTCACCGCCGAGGCGGCGCAATATTGGTGCGGCGTAGAGTAGAAAACAGATAAAGGCGGCGACCGGATTGCCAGGCAGGCCGAGGAAGATGGTGTCGTTTATTTGCCCGAAACTCATGGGGCGGCCAGGCTTGATAGCCAGTTGCCACATATGCTGCTTGCCGAGCCTTCTAAGCGTTTTAATGATATGGTCTTCCTCGCCCTTGCTGGCGCCGCCTGAGGAAATAATGACGTCATGATTTTGTGCCGCGGTCTCGATGGTCTGGGCAATCAGGGCGGCTTTGTCGGGGATGATGCCAAGGTCAGTAACCTCGATGCGCCCGAAGGCGGCGAGGCCAACAAGCATGGGTCCGTTTGAATTGTAGACCTTGCCGAGGCTGTAGGCATCGCCAGGGGTGATGACCTCATTGCCTGTCGATAGGATTGCTACTTTCAGCGGGCGAAATACCGGCACTTCATTGATGCCGCCGGAGGCGATGGCAGCGATGTGCTGCGGGGTGAGGCGGCTGTTTTTGCTGGCCAGCAAGCCGCCTTCTTGTGTGTCTTCGCCAGCCTGGCGGCAATTGGCACCGGCTTTCAGCCCGGCGGGGATGGTGACCATCTCTTTGCGGTTGCCGTCATTTTCAAGGGTTACATCCTCCTGCATGACGACGCTGTCATAGGCGGTTGGCATCACCGCGCCGGTGAAAATGCGGGCGGCGTCATTGGGTTTGGCGGACTGCAGCAAGCCGTCACCAGCGGTGATGCGGTGGGTGACGGCAAAACTGGTGCCATTTTTAGCGTCATAGGCTGCATGAGCGAAGGCGTAGCCATCGACGGCGGCATTGCGGTGGCCGGGGATGGGGCGGGGGCTGGTGATGTTTTCCGCCAGCACGCGGCCGAGGGCTTCTTTTATCACCACGGTTTCACTGCCGGTCACCGGGGCGATGTTCTGGCGCAGAATATCGAGCGCCTCGTCATGTCTGAGGCGGTCCTTGTCGTGCAAAAAGCAGTCGTCGATTAGCTGGCGGTTCATTGCTGGTTTGTCTTTTAACCGGTGTGTTATCTGGCTGGCCGGGTGGTTATGGCCTGAGGGGCCGGGTCAGCTCTGGTTGCAACTGGTCTTTTGGCTTTCAAGCGCGTATAACGCGGATACGATCTGATACTGGTCTGTTATATGGCCAAAAATTTGTTTGTTTGAAATGAAAGGATGCCATTGATGGCAGAACTCACCAAAGAAAAAATAGTTGAAGCCCTGAAAGCGGTTAAATTTGATGATGGCGCGAATATTGTCGACCGGGGGGTGGTTTCTGAGGTGGTGATCGCCAATGGCAAGGTTTATTTCGCGATTGATGCTGGTGATGATGACCCGGCGTCGCTTGAACCGCTGTGCCGTGAAGCGGAAAAGGTGGTGAACGCGCTTGATGGCGTGACCTCTGTCGGCGTGACAATTACCGCCGAGCGCAAGCAGGGTGACCGGCACCCGGACCAGGCACCAGCTGGTGCGAATGGAAACGGGCATGGTGGTCAGCAGGGCGTGCATGCTGGTCAGGGCCATCAGCCGGCTGGTGAATCCGGCGGGCAAGGCCAGGTTCTGCCGGGGGTGAAGCATATTATTGCGGTGGCGTCCGGTAAGGGCGGCGTTGGCAAATCAACAACCTCGGTGAACTTGGCGCTTGGGTTAAAGTCGCTGGGTCTTAAGGTTGGCATTCTTGATGCGGATGTTTATGGCCCGTCGATGCCGCGGTTGCTGGGTATCTCGGCTGAGCCACAAACCGGGCCGAATGGCGAAATTCTGGCGCTTGAATCCTATGGCATCAAGGTGATGTCAATGGGCTTTATGGTGGCGGAGGGCACGCCAGTTGTCTGGCGCGGGCCGATGGTGATGTCGGCGCTGGGGCAGATGCTGAGCAAGGTGACATGGGCGCCGCTTGATGTGCTGGTGATTGACATGCCGCCTGGCACCGGCGATGTGCAACTGACCATCGCGCAGCAAACGCCGATGACCGGCGCGGTGATTGTTTCTACGCCGCAGGATCTGGCGCTGATTGACGCGCGCAAGGGCATTGCCATGTTTGGCCAGGTGAATGTGCCAATCCTCGGCATTGTTGAGAATATGAGCTATTTCCTTTGCCCGTCCTGCGGTGAGCGGGCGGATATATTTGGTCATGGCGGCGCGCGGGAAGAAGCGCTGAAGATCGGCACGGAATTTCTTGGTGAAGTGCCGCTTAATATGAGCATCCGCGAGACGTCTGATGCCGGGCGGCCGATTGTGGCGACAGCGCCTGACAGCCCGGAGGCGCAGGCTTATCTGGAGATCGCCAGAAAAGTGCAGCAGCGCATTGGCACCGATGGCCACCATCAGGGCTTTTCAGCGCCAAATATTGTGATTGAATAGGCGCGTGACGCAAGAGATTTTAGACAGATGAGTGAAGAGACAAAGAACCCGGCCGATGTGCATCCGACAGAGATCCGGCTGGCGAAATCCAAGGAACTGCTGACGGTTCGTTATCAATCCGGCAAATCCTATGACTATAGCGCGGAGTATCTCAGGGTTTTCAGCCCGAGTGCCGAGGTGCAGGGCCATAGCGAGGCGGAGCGCAAATTGCAGTGGGGCAAGAGCGGTGTGATTATCACGGCGGTTGAGCCGGTTGGCAATTATGCGGTGCGCATTCAGTTTAGCGATGGCCATTCAACCGGGTTTTACAGCTGGGTTTATCTTGAAAAGCTGGGCCGGGAGCATGAGGCACATTGGGCCGGCTATCTGGCGGAGCTTGAAGAGGCCGGTAAATCCCGCTAGCTTTTCCGGGGCGCTGGCGGCTTTTCGGCTTAAGGGGCAGTCATATTCTCACCGTGCTTTATTTGCTAAGGTGGCAAGACAGGAACGTTCGATTAAGGGAGATTTCGCGAATGACCGGGATGATAAAAGGCGTGACGCCAAAAGGGTTTGTGGCAATGGGAGTGGGTGCTGCGGCGCTGATGGCGGCAGCGGTTCTATCTGGCGCGTTTGGCGCAAAGCCGGCTGCCGCGCAGGACAAGACCTTCATCTCCGTGGGCACAGGTGGGCCAACCGGTGTTTATTTTATCGCCGGTAATGAAATCTGCCAGCTTATGAACCGGGCGGCTGAGGTTGCCAAGGCGGATGGCGGCAAGGTGCTGCGCTGCAATGCGCCAGCCTCTGGTGGCTCGATCTATAATATCAACGCCTTGAAATCCGGTGATCTTGATTTCGGCATTGCGCAATCTGACTGGCAGTATCATGCCTATAACGGCTCCAGCAAATTCGAGGGGCAGAAGTTTGATGGGCTGCGCTCTGTGTTTTCCATCCATTCAGAGCCGTTTCAAATTCTTGTTTCTAAAAATTCAGGCATTAAAAGCTGGGCGGACCTTAAGGGCAAGCGGGTGAATATCGGCAATGCCGGCTCTGGCCAGCGCGGCACATTCGAGACGCTTCTGGAGGCTTATGGCGTTGATAAATCCTTCTTCTCGCTGGCAACCGAGCTGAACTCGACCGAGCAATCAGGTGCGCTGTGCAATGGCAATATTGATGCCTTTGGTTATTCTGTCGGCTTTCCGAATGCCGGTGTGGCGCAGGCGACAGATGGCTGCGGCGCGATGATCATCCCGCTGGATGGTGAGCCGGTGAAAAAGCTGGTGACTGAGCGGCAGTTTTTCAGCTTCACCCGCATTCCGCGCGGCACTTACTCAACGCTGAAGGATGATGTTGTCACCTTTGGCGTGAAAGCGACGCTTGTGACCCAGGCCAGCCAACCGGATGATGTTGTCTATGCGCTGGTGAAGGCGGTGTTTGACGGCATTGAGGATTTCAAGCGCTATCACCCTGTGTTCGCCACTCTGGACCCGAAAGAGATGATCGCTGACGGGCTTTCTGCCCCGCTGCACCCGGGTGCTGTCAAATATTACAAAGAAAAAGGCTGGATGTAGGCAATGGTGCTGCTGCACTGATGCCTAGATGTCTTGATGCCTTGATGTCAGTGGGCGCCCTCCGGCAAGAGGAATTTGCCGGGGGCGGTTTTTTGCCGTCATGAACCATCCAGTAGAATTTGCCTGTTTCAGGTTGTAGGGGACCCAAATCGCATATGGCTGAGTTAGATCCAGATGTTGCCGAGGCTTTGAGCCGTGAGCGGGGCGATTTTAAACTGGCCTACCCTTATGCGGCGGCGGTTGCGGCGATTGCGCTGTGCTGGGCGCTGTTTCAGCTGTGGATCGCCTCGCCGTTTCCTTTCCTGATCGGGGGCTATATTCCAACTGGCATCTCAGCGCGCGGTATTCATCTGGGGTTTGCGCTGGCGCTATGTTTCATCAGTTTCATTCCGCATGCAAAGGGGGAGGGGCCGTTTAAACCCTCGCTTCTATCGCTGGCGGTTGGCGCTATCGGTGTCTTTGCGGCGCTTTATGTGTGGGTGAATTATGATCAGATTTCCGAGAGGGCCGGGCTGGTGGCGCGGGCGGAAATTTTTGGCTATCTGGTTCCTTATGAAGCGGTGATCGGCTGGCTTGGCATTGCGGCGCTGCTGGAGGCGACGCGGCGCAGCATCGGGCTGCCGCTTGCAATCGTTGCGGCGGTGTTTCTTCTATACTCCTATCTCGGGCCCTATATGCCGGATCTCATTTCGCATAAGGGCGTGTCGCTGACGGGGCTTGCGAACTATCAATGGCTGACCGATCAAGGGGTGTTTGGCATCCCGATTGATGTGGCGGTCAGGTTCATCTTTCTGTTTGTGGTGTTTGGCGCGCTGCTGGACCGGGCGGGGGCCGGGCAGTTTTTCATGGATCTGGCTTTGGCGCTGGTTGGGCGCTATCGCGGCGGGCCGGCCAAGGCGGCGGTGCTGGCCTCTGGCATGACGGGGATGGTTTCTGGCTCATCAATTGCCAATACGGTGACGACGGGCACCTTCACCATTCCGCTGATGATGCGCACCGGGCTATCTGCCGAGCGGGCCGGGGCGATTGAGGTGGCGGCCTCTGTTAATGGGCAAATCATGCCGCCGATCATGGGGGCGGCCGCCTTTGTGATGGCGGAGCTGCTGGCGATTAGCTATTTCGATGTGATTTATTATGCCTTCATCCCGGCGGTGATCTCCTATATCGCGCTGTTTTTCATTGCTGACCTTGAGGCGCAGCGGCTTGGGCTCAAGCCTTTGAATGACGGTAAGGGGTTTTCGGCGCTGAGGCTGATCATGCGAGATGGCTATTATCTGCTGCCGCTGGTGGTGCTGGTCTATCTGCTGGTTGGGGCGCGGATGACGACGGGGAGCGCGGTATTCTGGGCGATTATTTTCCTGATGGGCATATTGCTGGTGCGCGAGCTGTTGCGGGCGGGCGGCGATGTTGTGGCGGGGCTAAAGTCCGGCGGCACGATCATTCTGGAGGGGTTGGTCCAGGGGTCGAAAAACATGATCTCGGTGGCGATCGCCCTGGCGGCGGCGGGGATTATTGTCGGTGCGGTTGGGCAATCGGGCTTGTCGAATGCGCTGACCGGCATTGTGGAGACGCTGGCGCTGGGCAATATCTATTTGCTGCTGGTGCTGGTGGCGCTGCTTTCGCTTATCCTCGGGATGGGCTTGCCGACGACGGCGAATTACCTCGTGGTGGCAACGCTGATGGTGCCGGTGATTTCCAAGGTGGGCGCCAGTGTCGGGTTTGAGGTGCCGCTGATTGCGGCGCATCTGTTTGTGTTTTACTTCGGGCTGATGGCGGATGTGACGCCGCCGGTGGCGCTCTCTGCCTATGCGGCGGCGGGGATCTCGAAGGGGGACCCGTTGAAGACCGGCTACCGGGCGTTTTTCTATTCCATCCGCACGGCGATCCTGCCTTTTGTGTTTATCTTCAACACCGATTTGCTGCTTTTGAATGTGAACAGCTTTTGGGAGGCGGGCTTGATTTTTGTTGCTTCACTGGCGGCCATTCTGGTTTTTACCTCTATCACCTTCCGCTGGATGTTCGCGCGGTTGACTCTGGTGCAGATGGGATTGCTGGCGCTTTGCTGCGTCGTGTTGTTCCGGCCCGATGCGTTTATGGATCAGGTGACGCCGCCCTATGTGACGGTAAAGCCTGCGGCGCTTGTTGAGGGAGTGGCGGGTGATGAGGTTAAGCTGCAGGTGAATATGCTGCGGGCGAGAGAGACGCGCTGGGTGACGCTGGTGCGGCCAACGGAGGAGACTTCTTCTGGGGATGATAGGGCGAAGGCCGGGCTATTAACGGCGAAGGACCTTGGCATGACGCTGCGCGATGACGGGGCGCGGGGGCTGGCGATTTCCAACCTCAATTTTGTCGGCGTTGCCAAGAAAGCCGGGCTGAATTTTGGGGATGTGATTGTGGGTATGAAGGTGGCCAATCCGGCGCGTTACTCGGCCCGCTGGCTGTATCTGCCGGCATTTTTGCTGCTGGGTCTGGTGATGCTGTGGAACTGGCGCGGGCGGGACAAGCCGGCGCTGGCAGCGGCCTGATGCGGGCGAAACGAACCCCATGAAAAAGCCCGCTACCGGAGGACGGTCACGGGCTTTTTGTTTCGCAGGTGGATTGGTTTATCAGGCGGCGAGGTCGCGGACGTCCTGCACTGTGCCATCCTCATTGAGGCGGTAGATAATCGGCTCGCCGGTGCCGATTTCGCGTTTCATGATCTCTTCCGGGCTGAGGCCCTCCAGCTGCATGACAAGGGCGCGCAGGCTGTTGCCATGGGCGGAGATGAGGATGTTCTTGCCGGATTTGTAGGTCGGCCAGATGACTTTGTCATAGTAGGGAAGGACACGGTCCAGGGTGTCTTTCAGGCTTTCACCGCCAGGGGGCGGTACATCGAAGGAACGGCGCCAGATATGGACCTGGGCTTCGCCCCATTTTTCGCGGGCGTCGTCTTTGTTGAGCCCGGCGAGGTCGCCATAGTTGCGCTCATTCAAGGCCTGATCCTTGATGGTCTCCAGGCCGGTTTGGCCGAGTTGCTCCAGCATCAAATCGAGGGTGCGCTGGGCGCGTGAGAGCGCGCTGGTGTAGGCAATATCGAATTTTAATCCTTCGGCTTTCAGTTTTTTTCCGGCGTCGGTTGCTTCCTCAACGCCGAGCTCCGTCAGACCGGGGTCTTTCCAGCCGGTGAAAAGGTTTAGCTTGTTCCATTCGCTTTGGCCGTGCCGTACCAGCACCAAGGTGTTTTCCATGTCGTTATCCTTCGGGCATCTGTCGTCTGATGGAGCTGCGCTGCATCACGGGGTGCGGCGGCAGCTGGTTTGGTTATTCGAGGCCGAGAACATCGGCCATGCTGTAAAGTCCTGGAGGTTTGCCGCGGCCCCAGAGGGCGGCTTTGATGGCGCCGCCAGCGAAGATGCCGCGGTCATCCGCCTTGTGGGTCAGCTCAATGCGTTCACCGTCGCCAGCAAATATCACCGTATGGTCGCCGGCCACGCTGCCGCCTCTAAGGGAGGCAAAGCCGATGTCGCCGGTTTGGCGCGGGCCGATGACACCATCGCGCACGCGCACCGATTTGTCAGCAAAATCGACGCCGCGGCCATCCGCTGCGGCTTTGCCGAGCATCAGGCTGGTGCCGGAGGGGGCATCCACCTTGTGGCGGTGGTGCATTTCGGTGATTTCAATATCAAAAGTAGAATCCAGGGTGGCGGCGACTTTTCTGGTCAGCGCGACGAGGAGGTTGACGCCAAGGCTCATATTGCCCGCCTTGATGATGGTGGCATGGCGGCTGGCGGCCTCTAACTTTGCTTCTTCTTCGGGAGAGAAGCCGGTGGTGCCAATGACATGGACGATGCGGGCCTGTGCCGCCAGTTCGGCGAATTCGAGGGTGGCTTTTGGCGAGGTGAAATCGAGAATGCCATCGACTTTGGTGAAGAGCTCCAGCGGGTCATCGGTGACGGCGATGCCCAGGGGCTCGACGCTGTTCATGGTGCCGATGTCAGTGCCAACGGCGTCGCTGTCGCTGCGTTCTGTGGCGCCAGCGACCTCGGTTTGCTCATGGTTTAGTGCGGCCATGGTCAGGGCACGGCCCATGCGACCGCTGGCCCCCATGATCGCCAATCGCATTTTGGTCATTTGCGTCCCTTTGTTTAAATGATTTTCGATTTTACCATGAAAATCCTGCTCCCGGTGAGCGGATTAGCCGGTGATGCCTTTATGAATGTAGGCCTTGGCTTCTGCCGCGCCCTCGAAGCCGACAATCTCGACCCATTTTTTCTCTTCAAGGTCTTTATAGCGCTCGAAAAAATGCGAGATTTGGTTGAGGCGCATTTGCGGGACATCGGTGATTGTCTTCATGTCGTCATACATGGCGGTGACATGAGAGGAGGGGACAGCGATGATTTTTTCGTCCATGCCGGCTTCGTCTTTCATGATCAACATGCCAATGGGGCGGCAATTGATAACACAGCCCGGGATCAGTGGGCGGGTGTTGCAGACCAGCACGTCGATCGGGTCGCCATCGTCTGAGAGGGTGTGGGGGATGAAGCCATAATTGCCCGGATAGCGCATGGAGGTGTAGAGGAAGCGGTCAACAAACATGGTGCCGGATGGTTTATCCATTTCATATTTTACCGGCTCGCCGCCGATTGGCACTTCGATGATGACGTTGATATCGTCTGGGGCTTTGTCACCTACGGCAATTTCGTCAATGCGCATGAGGGGGTCCTTGTGTTGTTTTCGCCAGTGGCTAAGATGAGACCGCTCGCAGAACAGAGTGGGTCTTAACAGGCGGGACTATAATGGCGCCGCCCTTCGGGTGACGGCCGTTTCGTTTCTTGCTGTCTGGTTTAGGCCGGTCGATCTGCGGCGACAACCCCTAATTCGCATTAAAAACGCGATAAAATGTCCGATAAAAATTTAAAAATGCGAGGAAATGACGATGTTTCACCTTTTGCAAATGGCTGGTGTCAAAACTGCACGTAAATCAAGGTTGGCTGCGCCGCGCTCAATGTTGCTTATGACGGCGGGATTTGTGGGGTGCCTGGTGGCCTTTACGGCGCCGGCTGCGGCTGAAATGCGGAGTGAATATACTGATTTGAACCTCGATGGTTGCACGCTGGTTGAAAAGGCTGAAGAGGGGGAAGGCGAGTGGGCGACATTTCGCTGTGAGGGGTTGAACGGCATGAGTGTTTATGTCTCTGAGGCGGATCTGCGCATTTCCCTTGGCTATGGCGAGACGGGGCGGGATCAGCAGTCTTTTGGTCAGAGGCTGGCACCGTTTAATTCGATTGGCGGCAAGCTGGAATGGCGGCTCAGCGGTAATACGGTTATCGCGACGATCCTGCGCTACAACACCGAGACGGGATCGGATGGCAAGAAAGGGCAAATTCTGGTGGTGAGCAAGGTGCAGGGCGATGGCACTGAAGCGTGTCATGTTGCCTATGTCGATGCGCTGGCCAACCCGGCAGCCAATAACCTGGCCCGCTTTGCGGCGGATAACATCGCGCCGGGGTTTCGCTGCGGTGCGCACACGCCGACGCATATCGGCAAGCGCGGTGTCAGCCCGTTTTAGGGAACGGTCTGCTTTGACCAAAAAGCTTTAAAAATGCGTCAGTTATTAACGCCTCAGTCGCCTATGGCGCTGGGGCGTTTTTTTTGTGCCAGGGCGAAGGAGGCAAAACCTGAGATGGCGATGGTCAGGCAGATGATCAGCAGCTTGGAATATTTATGTTCATAGCCGAAGAGTGCGGTCATCCAGCTGGTGTAGCCGGAGCTTTCGGTGACATAGGTGATGCTGCCAAAAAGGGTGACCGCAAAGGTGAACAGAAGCGCCCAGCGTGCGACATCGCGGTTGCCCCAGATGCAAAAGACAATGACGGGGAGAAGGAACATCGACATGGTGCCGCTGACCGCAACGGCGGCATAAAGGTCTTTGCTATCCCACAACAGGAAGAGCCCGCCGAGAGCCAGAAAGGCGGCCATGACAATGCGGCCGCTGTTCACAGTCTCTGGCAGCAGCTTCATGTCGCGCACGACGAGCTTGGCGGCGCTGGAGAAGGTGGAGTCGAGGGTGGATAGGGCTGAGATGATGAGGGCGGCGCTGAAGAGGATCATCAATGGCTGGCCAAACAGGCGGGTGAGGGTCTCGAGCATGGCTTCGCCTTCGAGATTGTTCAGCCCGGCGAAGACGCCAAGCAAAGCGAAGGCGAGGATGGCCAAAATAGAGATCCAGGCGGCATGAATGAAGGATTTGCGGGTGGTGGCGCGGTCGACAAGGAAGCCCCTGTCCATCATGACGGGGTCATGCAGCGGGTAGCTCCAGACCTGCAACAGAGCGACGGCGAAAAGCACCCAGCCAGGTGATTTCACATCTGGTGTGGAGGCCAGGAGGGTGACGCTGTCAAAAGCGGCATGATTGAGCATGGCAACGAACAAAACCGCGATGAGTCCCAGCACCAGAATGCACTGGAAGACATCAGTTCTGAGCGAAGCACGCAGGCCGCCGGCTGAAGAATAGAGGCATGTGATGGTGCCGATGGCCATCATGGCGAGGAAATATTCCAGTGTGCCCTTGAGGCCGAAGATTTCGCCGACGACGATGAGGTTGGCAAAGACTTCGCTCAGCAAGCGCAGAATGATAACGAAATTGTAAAGGCTGGTGCCGGTGGCACCGAAGCGGTCTTCGAGAAAGGTCTGCACATTTTCAAAGCCGTGCTTGAAGCGCAGGTGATCAATGATGGCGGCGCCGGTGACGAAGCTGAGATAATAGGCGGCGTAGGCAATGGCGCCGGCGATGCCATAGTAAAAGCCGAGGATGGCGGCTGTCATCAATGAGCGGGCAAAGATCCAGGTGGTTACCTGGGAGAGGATGAGTGTCCAGAGGCCGGGCAAGTGGCCCTCGGGTGAGTGGCCCTTGTAGAAACCTTCAACGGTGGTGATGCGCGGCGCCATAGCGACACTGATGGCAAGGATGAGGGCGGTAAGGCCGAGTAGCGGCAATGTCATTGAGGGCACCCATTGGTGAGGTTGCGATGGCACCAAAACCGGGTGAAGGGCGCGCCGGGCGGTTCTCCCTTTAAGCCCTTTAAGATCAGACAGTTCTGGTAGGCGTAACTATCGCGGTTTTAAATTTTAAAGCCAATAAAATTCACTTCACCAAAAAGTGAGACGCGGCAGGGGCCAGCAGGGGAAGGAAGAGGCCAGGCAAGGCAGGGGAGATTAGCTCTCGTTTTTTGCAACGCGGGTTTTAACGGGCGCCCGGCGCATCAGATCTTCAATGCGTTTGCGCTCTTTCTGGAATTCTACCAGTTGCTTGCCGCGGAGTTGGCGGCCGCGCGGCACATGGATGCGCATCGGGTCAACATGGCGGTTGTTAACAAGGATTTCGTAATGGAGGTGGGGGCCGGAGGAGAGGCCGGTTGAGCCGACATAGCCGATCACCTGGCCCTGGCGAACTTTAACGCCAGCGCGGATGCCCTTTGCGAAGCGCAGCATGTGGGCATAGGCGGTTTGATAGCCATTGGCGTGGCGGATACGAACATAATTGCCGTAGCCGGAGTGGCGCTTGGCGGCCTCGATGCGGCCATTGCCAGCGGCAAGAATTGGCGTGCCCGGGCGGGCGGCCCAGTCGACGCCCTTGTGCATTTTGCGCCGCTTGAGAAGCGGGTGATGGCGCAGGCCATAACCTGATGTCAGCCGGACATTGCCGCTGCGCACAGGTTTTCTGGTCAGGAATTTTTTGGCATTGTCGCCTTTGTCATCATAGTAATCCACCTCACCATCGCGGGTGCGGTAGCGGTAGAAGCGGCGGGTTTCGCCGCCCACTGTCAACGCGGTGTAGAGCAGGGCGCCAAGGCCAGCTTCGCTGTCGCTGTGATTTTCCTGGGTGTCGAAGAAAAGCTCGAAACTGTCGCCGGGGGTGACCCTTTGTTTGAAGTCGCTGTCATAAGCGTGAATGCGCAGTACCTTCATGATCATATCGCGGTCGATATTCTGTTTGAGGGAGGCCTGGTAAAGGCTTGAATAAAGCGTGGCGCGGCTGGAGGCCTGTTTAGAGGCGAGTTGCTCCAGCAGGGCGGAATGGGCGCCGTGATTGCTGGCGATAAATTCACCGGCGGCGTTACGGGAGACGGAGACGAGGTGGACGCCGCTTTCATAAATGCTGACGCGGACCAGGTCTTTTTCGTCCTGCTGGGTCAGCGAGGGGACCAGCATCAGGTGCAGTTCCTGGCCGGGTTTGATATCCGTGGACGAGAAAATTGGCTCCATCGCCTCAGCGACGGCCGGGGCCTGCCAGTCGCTGACATTGGCGATGGCGAGGATTGATTTGAGGTCGTCTTTGGGGCCGACCGCGATGATCTGATTTTCCAGACCTTCAATGGATTCTTCGTCCGGGATGGAGATTGATTTTTCGATGACGGAGGTGTTTTTGCTGATTACCGGCTTCTCTACACGTGCGACCGCGTTGATGACCTCTGGCTCATTCTCGTTATAGATGGTGGCGCGAATTTCAAAATTTTCATTTTGATATTCGCTGGCGACGAGGCGCTGGATTTCATTGTCATTCAGCTCCTGGCCGTCTTCATCGGGCAGGACGCCGTCTGCCAGTTCAACGATTTTGGTTTCGGCATGGTCGCCCTCCGGCAACTCAAGGGCCGCGGCCTTTTCATTGTCAACGGGATCAAGGCTGGCATAAAGCTTAAAGGGGTTAAATAGCGGGATGGCGTTTTTCTCGTCGTCGTCATCCGTTTCGGCGACATTGGTGGCAAGCCGGGCGACGATGCGGGCGTAGGGCTTAACGGCGATGAACTCGCGATCATTTTTCTTTTGTACGATGGTGTCGTGAATGATGTATCTGGTGGAGAGGCCCTGGCTGGTGGCCGGCAGGCGGTCTGTTTTGCCGAAAGAGGAAATGGCTTGCTCCTCACCCATGGTTTTGGGGGTGAAGGGCTTCATGGCCGAGATGCTGGCATTTTTGAGGGATTCGACCATGCCCGATCCGTCTTCGACATTCATGGCGCCATAAAGGGCGACGCCCAAAGCCGCGACGCCAACGGTGCCGGCGATTAATGTGCTGATAAACCATTTGAAGCGGGCGCTTGCCGGGCTGCCGAAATGGTCTTTGTCGAAGATGCTGGTGGCCCCGGACTGGGTGCGCGAGAGGTAAACTTCAGGCAGGGAGCTTCCCTTACCGGGGACCAATCCTCTGCCTGGGCCCCGGCCGGGACGATGCCGTTTTGCTCTCATCTGGCGCTTATTCAAACTCTTCCCCCTTGAGGCGACGCCCGCCTCATGTCGTCTTAAAATGTCGGTTTTCCTGGCAGCGTTCCCCCGCTTGGTCCAGGATTTAAAACTTACCTAACTCTTGGTTTTCTATGGCCTGTTGGTTTTCGGCCTCTTGGTTTTCTATGGCATGGGTTGTGGCCATTATTTCATTGGGGCCACTGTTTCCCTGGGCTGTTCGTTTCACTGTGCTGTTCAAACGGCGATCAGCTTTGTTTGACCCGGTCTTTTTTCCTGACACTAAACGCCGGTCCTTACAATACCAAATAAACGCCAATACCAAAATGCCTAAACCAAATTGCCCATACCAAATTGAACGGCGCTATCCAAATTTTTGGCCGAACCAGATTTTCTGCCGAACCTGACAAAGTGAGCGGGCAATATTGTGAGTGGGCAATATTGCAGCCGCAATGGTTGCGGTGCTGGCTTTATTCATGTGTTCAGTCTGAAAACAGCTGGATGGTTCGTCCTTCAACTTCTCTTTGGATAACGCGGCAATCCGACAATATTTAGACAAGCCGGCTAATGAGCGGAAGTTGGGGTCTGCGAAACTGAGGGCTGTAACAAGGTTTGCCCTGCATCGGCTTTGCGGGCCGGAGCCCGAGGGGCTGGGATACGCTGGAATATTGGGGGATATTGAATGGCTGGGCCAGACATCTATATATAGGGCTGGCTGAAGGGAGGGTCTTTTTTCCGCTGGATTGCCAGCTCAAACCGCCGATGGGGTAAGCGCTGCGGCGGCAACAAGCCCTTTATCACTGCCGTTGATGGCAAGGTCGCTTGCGGTTACCACCTGGGCGGGTGTTGGCCGGCGTCATCGGGATGAAATGCCGCCAGATGCACTGATTCCAAGTTGAGAAAACCTTAAAATCACAGGTATTTCAGGGGCTTATTAAATTAATTAAAAAAAAGCGCTTTTTTTGAAAATTGTTGTTGACTTGGAGGGGGTGAATCGGCTTAATAGGGACTTCGCAGCGATGACGCGGGTCACTCGCAAGGGGTCAGTTCGGCGCTGCGACACTTATTCAAATTAGAAAGTCTGGCTTTCCGGTAATATACGGAGGTCGGCTTTGTGTTTGACTGGAAGTGGGGATTTCTTCATTTCTGTGACTTTTGATGGTGCGAAATCCGCTTCGTTACCTATCGGGCTCTTTGACAATTGAATATAAGAAAGAGAAACGCAGGCGGCGGTGTCCTGGCTTTCTCCCGACTCACTTTGTAGCATATATTTGTTGCCCTGTGAATCGGGAAAACGAGACTCTTGCAGTCGCGCGTTTTTCTAAACAACACACCATGTTACTTTATGATGTCCTTTTCGGAGGGCGGATTAAAAAACTTATGTGATGGACCTCATACGATTCATGTAACGTCTTTATGACGTTAGGTGGAAAGTAAGAGATTTTTTTGAACGCAATAGCGACGTCTGAATATTTCCATTCAGATAAATGCAGGTATCAAATTCTATATTAAATTTGAGAGTTTGATCCTGGCTCAGAACGAACGCTGGCGGCAGGCCTAACACATGCAAGTCGAACGCACTCTTCGGAGTGAGTGGCAGACGGGTGAGTAACGCGTGGGAATCTACCTAGTGGTGGGGAATAACTTCGGGAAACCGGAGCTAATACCCCATAAGCCCTTCGGGGGAAAGTTTTATCGCCATTAGATGAGCCCGCGTTAGATTAGCTTGTTGGTAGGGTAATGGCCTACCAAGGCGACGATCTATAGCTGGTCTGAGAGGATGATCAGCCACACTGGGACTGAGACACGGCCCAGACTCCTACGGGAGGCAGCAGTGGGGAATATTGCACAATGGGCGAAAGCCTGATGCAGCCATGCCGCGTGTGTGATGAAGGCCTTAGGGTTGTAAAACACTTTCATCGGGGAAGATAATGACGGTACCCGAAGAAGAAGCCCCGGCTAACTCCGTGCCAGCAGCCGCGGTAATACGGAGGGGGCAAGCGTTGTTCGGAATTACTGGGCGTAAAGCGCACGTAGGCGGACTGGTCAGTTGGGGGTGAAATCCCGAGGCTTAACCTCGGAACTGCCTTCAATACTGCCAGTCTTGAGATCGGAAGAGGTGAGTGGAATTCCTAGTGTAGAGGTGAAATTCATAGATATTAGGAAGAACACCAGTGGCGAAGGCGGCTCACTGGTCCGATACTGACGCTGAGGTGCGAAAGCGTGGGGAGCGAACAGGATTAGATACCCTGGTAGTCCACGCCGTAAACGATGGATGCTAGCCGTCGGACAGTATACTGTTCGGTGGCGCAGTTAACGCATTAAGCATCCCGCCTGGGGAGTACGGTCGCAAGATTAAAACTCAAAGGAATTGACGGGGGCCCGCACAAGCGGTGGAGCATGTGGTTTAATTCGAAGCAACGCGAAGAACCTTACCAGCCCTTGACATACCAATCGCGGTTAGTGGAGACACTTTCCTTCAGTTCGGCTGGATTGGATACAGGTGCTGCACGGCTGTCGTCAGCTCGTGTCGTGAGATGTTGGGTTAAGTCCCGCAACGAGCGCAACCCTCGCCATTAGTTGCCAGCATTTAGTTGGGCACTCTAATGGGACTGCCGGTGATAAGCCGGAGGAAGGTGGGGACGACGTCAAGTCATCATGGCCCTTACGGGCTGGGCTACACACGTGCTACAATGGCAGTGACAATGGGCAGCCAACCAGCGATGGTGCGCTAATCCCAAAAAACTGTCTCAGTTCGGATTGTTCTCTGCAACTCGAGAGCATGAAGTTGGAATCGCTAGTAATCGTAGATCAGCATGCTACGGTGAATACGTTCCCGGGCCTTGTACACACCGCCCGTCACACCATGGGAGTTGGTTTTACCCGAAGACTGTGTGCTAACCCTCACGGGATGCAGCAGGCCACGGTAAGGTCAGCGACTGGGGTGAAGTCGTAACAAGGTAGCCGTAGGGGAACCTGCGGCTGGATCACCTCCTTTCTAAGGATAAGCTTTCAGGAAACTTGTTTCCTATTAGCTTTCTTAAGAACAAAACGGTGTAAGGTTGCGATGGCTTATCCTTTGTAAGCCTGAGCGTGGAATGCCTTACACTATGAACAAACGGCGGGACCCGCCGTCTTCGTTTCTCTTTCTTCTTAAATAGAGCACACTTAATGCTTTTAGGGCCTGTAGCTCAGCCCGGTTAGAGCGCACGCCTGATAAGCGTGAGGTCGGTAGTTCGAGTCTACCAGGCCCACCACTCATTACATTCGTGGTGACCCTGGGTAGGGTTTTTCTGCTTGCGCGTCCTCGATGCTAGCGCATCTGCGGGCGGCGCGTGGCCAGGCCCACTTTCCTCCGGATCGGAGGTTTGAGGGTTTAACGCTGCGGTTCCTATGGCAAAAAGTGTTATCTTGGGTTTAAACGTTGGTTTAGCCATTTTATAAATGGGGCCGTAGCTCAGTTGGGAGAGCGGTAGCTTTGCAAGCTTCAGGTCGTCGGTTCGATCCCGTCCGGCTCCACCAATCGTTTTCAACTCTTGGTGTCGCCGGCCGATTTTTTCGTTGGCTCGTCCTCGCAATTTCGAAGTGAAATTGCTGCGGGCGATGCGGGCGGCTCCACCATCATTTACCCTTTAGCTCTTTAAGAAAAAAGAACATCGTTTCCGGCTGGCATTGCCAAGTCGGATTATTTGACATTGTGAAGAGAGGATATTCCTGGGGCCTTGTTCGCTCCGGCTTCCTGGTTTGCTTGAAATTGCTCGCGTTGAGTGATGGAGGGTTAACCGCTTGCAGCTGCTACATCAGTGTGGCTGTCGGTTCAGAAGCTGAACAAGGACGCGCCTACCCGGCGTACTTTAGGATCGTCCCGATAAGTTATCATCGGTTCGGTTTTATGGTTTTGGGTTTATCTTGATAGATTATTACATAATCTGGTCTTTTCTTGAAAGACCATGATTGATGCTGCGCGTTCGCGTGTCAGGATCATGATTGGTAAAACGCAAGAAAAAACAATATCATTGAATAGCTCTCTTTGTCTGTTTATGTCGAGTAAACAGGCTGAGCGTATTTTACCGAAATCTCGTTACCAGCGGATGGACGTAAGTATTGCAAATGAGAGTAATCAAGTAGCCAAAGGGCATTTGGTGGATGCCTTGGCGCACACAGGCGATGAAGGACGTGATACGCTGCGTTAAGTCACGGGGAGCTGCGAATAAGCTTTGATCCGTGAATATCCGAATGGGGAAACCCACCGCTTCGGCGGTATCATACACTGAATACATAGGTGTATGAGGCGAACCTGGGGAACTGAAACATCTAAGTACCCAGAGGAAAGGACATCAACCGAGACTCCGTTAGTAGTGGCGAGCGAACGCGGACCAGGCCAATGCTTATGATCGAACAACTGGAACCATCTGGAAAGGTGGGCCGTAGAGGGTGACAGCCCCTTACAGGTAATGTCGTGAATAGGATTCGAGTAGGGCGGGACACGTGAAATCCTGTCTGAACATGGGGGGACCACCCTCCAAGCCTAAGTACTCGTGTGCGACCGATAGTGAACAAGTACCGTGAGGGAAAGGTGAAAAGCACCCCAACGAGGGGAGTGAAATAGTACCTGAAACCGAATGCCTACAATCAGTCGGAGGGATCTTGTATCCTGACGGCGTACCTTTTGTATAATGGGTCAGCGACTTAATTTAACGAGCAAGCTTAAGCCGATAGGTGTAGGCGCAGCGAAAGCGAGTCTTAATAGGGCGCATGAGTTCGTTGGATTAGACCCGAAACCGAGTGATCTAGCCATGAGCAGGTTGAAGGTGCAGTAACATGCACTGGAGGACCGAACCCACCTCTGTTGAAAAAGGGCGGGATGACTTGTGGCTAGGGGTGAAAGGCCAATCAAACTCGGAAATAGCTGGTTCTCCGCGAAATCTATTTAGGTAGAGCGTTAGACGAATACCATCGGGGGTAGAGCACTGGATGGGCTAGGGGTCCTCACCGGATTACCAAACCTAACCAAACTCCGAATACCGATGAGTAATATCTGGCAGACACACTGCGGGTGCTAAGGTCCGTAGTGGAAAGGGAAACAGCCCTAACCGCCAGTTAAGGTCCCCAAGTCATGGCTAAGTGGGAAAGCATGTGAGAATCCCAAAACAACCAGGAGGTTGGCTTAGAAGCAGCCATCCTTTAAAGAAAGCGTAACAGCTCACTGGTCTAATTAAGGGTTCTTGCGGCGAAAATGTATCGGGGCTAAAGCCATGCACCGAAACTGCGGGGTTCTTCGGAACCGGTAGCGGAGCGTTCTGTAAGCTGATGAAGGGTAACCGCGAGGAAGCCTGGAGGTATCAGAAGTGAGAATGCTGACATGAGTAACGACAAAGAGTGTGAGAGACACTCTCGCCGAAAGTCCAAGGGTTCCTGTGCAATGCTAATCAGCGCAGGGTTAGCCGGCCCCTAAGTCGAGGCAGAAATGCGTAGACGATGGGAATCACGTTAATATTCGTGAGCCAGAGGATGGTGACGGATTGACAGATTTGTATCCCCTTATCGGATTGGGGATGCAGTGAGTCAGTCCCAGGAAATAGCCTCCTCATTATTGACCGTACTCTAAACCGACACAGGTGGACAGGTAGAGAATACTAAGGCGCTTGAGAGAACTACGTTGAAGGAACTCGGCAAAATGCCCCCGTAAGTTCGCGAGAAGGGGGCCCAATAGGTAGGCAACTATCTATTGGGGGCACAGACCAGGGGGTGGCGACTGTTTACTAAAAACATAGGGCTCTGCGAAGTTGCAAAACGACGTATAGGGTCTGACGCCTGCCCGGTGCTGGAAGGTTAAGAGGAGTGGTGAGAGCTGCGAATCGAAGCCCCAGTAAACGGCGGCCGTAACTATAACGGTCCTAAGGTAGCGAAATTCCTTGTCGGGTAAGTTCCGACCTGCACGAATGGCGTAACGACTTCCCCGCTGTCTCCAACGTAGACTCAGTGAAATTGAACTCCCCGTGAAGATGCGGGGTTCCTGCGGTTAGACGGAAAGACCCCGTGCACCTTTACTATAGCTTCACACTGGTATTCGTATCGTCATGTGTAGGATAGGTGGTAGACTTTGAAGCCTGGGCGCCAGCTCAGGTGGAGTCATCAGATGAAATACCACCCTTGACGTTATGGATATCTAACCGCGAGCCGTTATCCGGCTCCGGGACCGTGTGTGGTGGGTAGTTTGACTGGGGCGGTCGCCTCCTAAAGAGTAACGGAGGCGCGCGATGGTAGGCTCAAGCTGGTCGGAAATCAGCTGTTGAGTGCAATGGCATAAGCCTGCCTGACTGCGAGACTGACAAGTCGAGCAGAGACGAAAGTCGGTCATAGTGATCCGGTGGTCCCGCGTGGAAGGGCCATCGCTCAACGGATAAAAGGTACGCCGGGGATAACAGGCTGATGACGCCCAAGAGTTCATATCGACGGCGTTGTTTGGCACCTCGATGTCGGCTCATCGCATCCTGGGGCTGGAGCAGGTCCCAAGGGTTTGGCTGTTCGCCAATTAAAGCGGTACGTGAGCTGGGTTTAGAACGTCGTGAGACAGTTCGGTCCCTATCTGCCGTGGGTGTAGGAGATTTGAGAGGAGCTGCCCCTAGTACGAGAGGACCGGGGTGGACGTACCTCTGGTGGACCTGTTGTCGTGCCAACGGCATAGCAGGGTAGCTACGTATGGAAGGGATAACCGCTGAAGGCATCTAAGCGGGAAGCCCCCCTCAAAACAAGATCTCCCTTGAGAGTCGTGGAAGACCACCACGTTGATAGGCTGGATGTGGAAGTGCAGCAATGCATGAAGCTGACCAGTACTAATAACTCGATTGACTTGATTGCTCTCATTTAGCAATACTTACTTAGTTGCGGCTTCGGATGCCCACAAAGCATCCGCCGCGACAACGCCGGCAAGTTTCGTTGCCTTATTTTAGAAACGAGCCGGTGTAAGAGGTAAGAAATACACCAAAATAGAACTATTCAATGCTTGTCTGGTTGCCGTTAAAAACGCAGCCGGACACAGACAACATCAAGATTATGTAATTCAGGCAGTGCTCATGTGGTTTATTTGCCTGGTGATTATGGCGGAGCGCCTACACCCGATCCCATCCCGAACTCGGTAGTGAAATGCTCCAGCGCCGATGGTACTTCGTCTTAAGACGTGGGAGAGTAGGTCGTTGCCAGGCATATCAACCACATGCAGCATGAGATTTGCCTCCAAGGCTGATCGATCTGTCTATCAAGACCTCTCTGAACATGTCGAAAGACTAAGAAAACGCCCCCGGTTCCGCCGGGGGCGTTTTTTTGTGCGTGAATTTCTATTTCAAATTTATTTTTGGTCACTTGATTTCCGATAGTAGTTTTGGTGCTGACTGTTTTGTGCAGGCTGTTTGTAAAGTCGGCAATGGTGACTTTATGCGCTGATTGTTTAGTGTAAGTGGATGAATTTGTGAATTTTAATGAGTTCGGTTTTTTATTAGCTGTAAGGATCGCGCCTGATCTTAATTCGTCGAGCCTGATGATGGAGGGTTTTTGGAAATGGAATGCAATCGGTTTATGACCAAAGATGGTTTGCCGCCCTCTCTCGATGCGGACCCATTTTACAGCTATAGCCCCTCTCGCGGTGAGGGGTCTGCAGATGTGTGGGGTTTTTATGAGCCTGATACTGGTTCCGTACAATATATCGTTGCGGATCCGGCCAGTAAAAGAGCCGCTTTAATAGATGTCGTGCTGGAATATGACCCGGCGTCAGGGCGGGTTTCCACCACAATGGCGGATACGATCCTGGCATTTGCGGAGCAGCAGGGGTTAACGCTTGAGTGGATACTGGATACGCACCCGCATGCCGACCATTTTATGGCAAGCCATTACCTTCACAGTCAAACCGGTGTGGACACGGGTATCGGTGAGAAGGTGGTTGAAATTGCAGCGATATGGCAGGGCTATTATAATTTTGAAAAAATCCCTGTAGAGGCAAGTTTTACCAGGCTGTTCGCAGATGGAGAGCGCTTTGGGCTCGGTCAACTGGAGGCGTCGGTGATCTTAACGCCGGGCCATACGCCGGGGTCGATCACATATGTTATTGGCGATACGGCCTTTGTGCATGACACATTTATGTTTCCCGATAGCGGCACAGCGAGGGCTGATTTTCCTGGCGGCAATGTCGATGATTTATGGCGGAGCCTGCAGCGCCTGCTTGAGCTCCCGGACGATATGCGGCTTTATGTTGGCCATGATTATTGCAGCGCGGAGCGTGATAAACCGCAATGGGAGGCCACCGTGATTGAGCAGCGTGAATATAATGTTCACCTGGCTGGCAAAACTGAACAGGAATTTAAGGCGCTACGCACCGAGCGTGACCAGACTTTGGGATTGCCGGCCCGTATCCTTGCGGCGTTGCAGGTCAACCTGAATGGCGGGCGCCTTCCGGCGCCGGAAGATGATGGCGAGCGCTACCTGAAAATTCCACTCAACCGTTTTTAAGGAGTTATTCATGGCTAAAACGATGAAGGATTATGTGGCTGCCGCCAATGAGGCTGTTTCAACTTTTTCCCCAAAAGAGGTCTTTGAGAAAGTTCAAAGCGGGGAGGCTGCAATTCTCGATGTGCGCGAACAGAGGGAGCTTTCCGATGATGGCGCGATTAAGGATGCCTTGCATATTCCGCGCGGCATTCTGGAGCCAAGCGCCGACGCTGATGCCAAGCCGAACGATGAGCTATTGGGAATGAAAACTGCGGGCACACCGATTTATGTGCTGTGTGCGAGTGGTGCCCGTGCGCTGCTGGCCGCGAAAACACTTTCAGAAATGGGTTATAATTCTGCGGTGATTAAAGGCGGACTGAAGGGCTGGACCGATGAGGGGCTTCCTGTTGCCTAATGGCTATGACCTTAAAAATCACTTGAAGATAATATTTTAACCGTCTGATTTGTATATATATTATGCTGTTGTAATTTTGTGGTTTTTTTACTACCTTTGCGTTAAGAAGTTGCCTTTCAAGGGCAATGTTTAATGCGAGGAAGAGAATCACAATGTCAAAAATGCTAACGACACGGCGTGTGTTTTTTAAGGGATTGCTGGCGGCAGGAGGTGTTGCGATCGCGGCGCCGGTTGCCTCAGCCTTTCGCGCTGATACTTCAAGGCCGGTAGCTGGCGGTAGCAGCAATGGGGGGTACGGCCCCGAGGCTGCTTTGAACCAGATGCATCCCTATGATGAGATGAATTACGACACGGCCTGGGCATCCAGCCTTTCAAACGGCGGTAGCTTGACGCTGTAATTGATTCATCATCCCCAAATTCTAGGGGGTAAATGGTAAAAAACAAAAATGCCGGATCGGGAATCGATCCGGCATTTTTTTGTCTTTGGCCCCGAAGCCTGAATTTGAAGCCAAACATTGAAACCAGACAAACCGCTAATCAGTTGCTCGCCGGTGAAACAGGGGTTTGCTGTGCTGTGCCTTCAGGAGATAGAAAGCCAGGGCCAGCAAAGCCCCCCAGCCGGCAAGGCGGAGGGTTATAGTCAGGCTTGTGAGCAGGCCAGCCGGTGTTGAAAGGGGGATCCACTTGATGGCGAAGCAGGGCTTTGCCCACTGCAGGCATTTCGGCACCGGGGCGTTTAAGGTGAGCGGCTTTTCGAGCGGGCGCCAGTTGCCGTCTTGACCGAGGGTTGCGAAAGGCAACAGCGCATCCGTCGTGTATAGAAGTGGGGAGAAGGCCGGGAGCTCGGTGAGTTCACAATTGGTCCAACGGCCGCCGCGCTCGGGGCGGCAGCTGGCGAATGCATCGTTCAGCGTTATGAGCGGTGAGCGCGGCATGATCAGCCCTTGGGCGTCCGCCTTGTGCAATATGCCGGCGGCAATGATCAGTAGGGCCAGCATGGCCAGGAGGGGCCGGGTGAAGCTGAAGCCATAAGAAAGCAGGCCGCCATAGACTAGCCACCCGATGGCGAAAAGCGGCCAGAGGATGGCGTAGCGCAGCTTAATAACATAGGGGTGCGGGTCCGCACCGACCGGATTTTTGTGTGCGGCGATCTGATGGAGTTTGCGCCAATAATCCTGTCGCGCCTGGTCAATGGCGACAAGTTTTGCCTCAATGGGTTTGTTGGCCTTTGTCAGGCTCTGGACCAGTTGATTGTGAGCGGTGCTCTCAATTGCTTTGCTGCGTTTGAGCCAGATGAGGCGGTCTCTCGCGTCGGTCTGGTCATCTTGTGACAGGGCGGAGAATTGAAAGCCCTGCAGGTTGATTTCCTCCGGCCAGCTTTGGGGGCTATCTGCAAGCCTTAAGGTGTTCGTGCCGGCAAGCGACAGATTGTTTTCTATTCTTGTGGACGGCGTGGCGGGATTGTCGAGCGCCAGAGTGCCGCTGATTTCACAGGCGGTGATATTCAGGTCGTTTTTAAAATATCCACCGGTCAATATTAGATCGCCGCCGGTTGTTGTGCGATGAAGTGAGATATCGCCGCTGGCGGTCAGCCCGTCATGCAATTTTAAATCCTGACCGATGGCGACGTTGTTCAGATGCAAAACTTCGCTGTGGCCGGCCTTGTTCAAACTTTCCATATCGGCGAGTGAGGCATCAACGCTGCCCTGAATTTTGCAGTCGCGGATGGTGGTTTCGCCCCGCAGTGTGGCTTCGCGCAGCAGCAGGTTGCCACCGACATTTGTATGGATCAGTTCGAGCGCCGGGCCACTGGTGAAGTCTGAATCATTGACCGCTGACAGATACGTGAAATTGCAATTGCCGCCGATCTGCGTGTTTTCAAACGTGGTGCGGCCGGCGATGGATGAGTATTGCAGAATGGCGCTGCCGGAAATTTTGCTGTTCTGCACGGTGAGTGCATCAGCACTGGTGCCGTGGACGGGATGCTGCAAGGTTGAAGCGCTGACTTCCAGATTGCTGCCGATGCTGGCGGCGCGCAAATAGACACTGCCGATGATCGAGCAGCTGTCGGTGATTGTCAGATTGCCTTTGATGGCGGTGTTGTTACACAACAGCGCGATGCCGGCTGCGTGCGAGGGCTGGTTTAACAGCTGAGCACCACGAAAGGTAACATCCAGACGGCATTCCAGGCCGGTGAGGTTGACCAGCCCTTCGGCGACGAAGTTTTCGCCGCAAAGCAGGTTGTTATCAAGCCGGGCGCGCTTCAGCGTCAGGGCCTGGCCGGTTGGCGCGTTGTCCATGGCGCGGAACTGGCCACCGGATGCCTTGAAGAGGCCGCCAACTTTAGCGCCTGTGAAATTGACCGGGCCGAGGGCGCGAAAATAACTGGCGAGGGTGACGCCGCCCTTGATGTTGGCGCCGCTGCAATCGAGAGATGGAAGCTGGCTGCCTCTAAAATTAAGAGAGGCGATGCTGGCGTGGCTAAGATCAACCGGGTTTTCAAAGATGCAATTTGTAAATTCCAGCGGCGGTATGCGCTCGACATGGGCAAGATCCAGATGGCCGGAGATGTTGGCAGCGGCGATGGAGAGCCGACGGCTAGCGGCGGCCTCGCCAAGAGAGTGGGCTTTGGCCATAGCCATTATCAGGCCGGATAGAAATTCACCGCGCAAGCCATTGTCAGTGCTGCTGCTGGCCGGACGCATCTGATCGGCGAAGGCGACGGTTTTATCGAGGGTCATGGTGGCCTCGATCAGCTGCATTTCACGCGGCGAGAAGGGCGCGTGGTAGTTGGTCCATTGGTAAAGGGTGGCGATGTCCTGATTGTTCTGGCGGTATTTGAAAATCGGCTCGAGGATGAGGTTGGTAAAATCGGCCCTGGTGACGGTGTCGTCAAAGATGGCGGGGGTGTTATCAGAGACCAACCAGATGGATTTTTTGCCAGCAACGGCGGCAACGGCGAAGCGCTCGGCTGTGGACTCGGGGTAAAGATTCTGCCGGTACATCAGCTCGGAGATGGTGTCGGTGGCGATTTCCAGCGCCTCGGTGGGCTGGTTTATGCTCTCTTCCATTGCGCAAACTCCCCCGGCATCAGCCAAGATTCGCAGCCATAAAATTACGCATAGTTAAACGCTTGGGCGTTGCCCTTTTAGTTAACAGTAGGTTCCAAGGGCGAGAGAGGCAAATAAAAACGGCTTTTGCGATGTGCACTGAATTTTCGGTTGTGAATTAAAGGCGGCTCTGAAAGGGGCGCTGCGCGCGGCTTTCAGGCGGAGCGGCTGATGCAAAACTGAACAGCATCGAGGAGGGCGTGCTTCCATTTTGAGGGGGGGAAGACGGTGAGCGCCTGTTTCGCCTGGTCCGCATGCGCGGCGGCTTTGGCCATTGTTTGAGCGATGGTGTCGTATTTGGCAATCAGCGTCATGGCGTGGGTGAGGTCATCATCATCGATTTTGCCTTCGCCCAGGGTGCGTTGCCAGAATTGCTGTTCCTCCTTGCTGCTGGCCTGATAGGCCAGGATGACGGGGAGGGTGATTTTGCCGTCTCTGAAATCATCGCCGACATCTTTGCCAAGCTCGGTGGCCTTGCCATGATAATCCAACGCGTCATCAACTAGCTGAAACAGGATGCCGAGATGATGGCCAAAATCCTTGAGCGCGCGGCGCTCTTTCTCCGGCCGGTTGGCGACAACGGCGCCAAGCTCGGCAGCGGCGACAAAAAGGGCCGCGGTTTTTGAATTGATCACCGCCATGTAATCTTCTTCGCGGCTCTCAGGGTTATGGGCGGTGGCAAGTTGCATGACCTCGCCTTCGGCAATGACAGCCGAAGCGTTGGAGAGGATTTTCAAGGCCTCCAGTGAGCCGACCCGCACCATGATTTTAAAACTCTGACCCAGCAGATAATCACCGACTAGGACGCTGGCCTGGTTGCCCCACAGCAGGCGAGCGGCTTTGCGGCCACGGCGCATGTCGCTTTCGTCAACGACATCATCATGCAGCAGGGTTGCGGTGTGGAGAAATTCGATGGAGGTGGCAAGCGGTATATGGTCGAGGCCCTCATAACCACACAGGCGTGAGGTGGCACAGGTTAGCATCGGCCTGATGCGCTTGCCGCCGGACTCGATCAGATGGGTGGCGAGCTTTGGAATCATATCGACTGAAGAATGGGCCTCAGCGATGATCAATTCGTTGATGCGGCCCATATCGGCTGATGTCAGATCCAGCAATGATCCGAGGGTTGGTTTTGGATCATAGTCATCGGTGACTGTGACTAGGGCGGTCAATAGATGCTCCCAATTCGCTCAAATTTCAATTTTACCGGGACCAATGGCCGGTGGGTGATAATTTTATTCGCTGGCGACATTAAACTGTTGCCGCTGGTGTTGTTTCGTCCTGGCCAGGCAGGGCGCAGCGGAAATGGCAATGCAGAGTTTGGCGTGCGCCGCAGTTAAACCGTTTCTTATTACCTATACCTTCGTTTCGTTCTTTGCATTATAGTTCAACGGGGTTGTGATCTATTATAAATGATCAGAGGGTCGGCTGGTCAATAGCTGACTTCGCTTAACCGTTTCCCAAAGGGTGGTCTGAGGCTGCAAGCAGCGTCGCTGGGGCCGCTTTTGGGGTGTTATCCGTTTAATAGCGTATAAGTCACGCAAATTCTATCGCCAATCGCCTGGGCTTGAGAAAAAATCGATATGAAAGAACTGCTCTCTACAAACGATATTGTATTGCTCAGTTTCGCGCAGGATCTGTTGCGCCAGGAGGGCGTGGAGTTTGCGGTGTTCGACACGAATATGAGCATCGTCGAGGGCTCTATTGGCATTCTACCGCGGCGGATTATGGTGGCGGATGATGATGTTGCGGTGGCGGAGCGGCTGCTGGCTGAAGGCATGGAGACGCTTGGCGATGATGCGGCAGGGCAGAGCGACGAAGAATCGCTGATCAATGAAGAAGCGCTGACGGATGATCTCTTCCTCGGTGGATCGCTGAAAATATTCCAGCCGAAAAGCGGCTTTCGCTCCGGCATTGATGCGATATTGCTGGCGGCATCGGTGCCGGATGATCCAAAGCCCTCGCAGGCAAAGCTGACCAACGGAGAGGATGACCCGCGAGCCGTGGCGCCGGATCGGCCGGTGCGGGTGCTGGAGGCCGGCTGCGGTGCCGGCGTTGTGGCGCTGGCGATTGCCAAGCGCTGCCCCGGTGTTGAGGTTGACGCGGTCGAGATAGAGCAGGTCAATGCGGAAATTGCGGTGATGAATACGCTGCGCAATGAGCTTGATGACCGGGTGCGGGTTTATCTGGGCGATATTTGCGACCCGGTGACCAAGCTGGAGATGCTGGGGCTGGAGCGCAATTCTTATGATTATGTCGTTGCCAATCCGCCATTTTATAATGAGCGGGAAATGCGCGTTTCTGATCATCCCTTGCGGCGGCGGGCGAAGCGGGCGGAGGATCACACGCTAGAAGGCTGGGTGCGGTTTTTAACGGCGATGGCTGCGCCCAAGGGCATGATCTCGATGATCCACCGGGCGGAGAAGCTGGAGGATGTGCTCACCGCCCTCAATGGCCGGTTCGGCGCGCTGCGGGTGCTGCCGTTGTTTCCGAAAAAAGGAGAGCCGGCGAACCGGGTGATTGTGCAGGGGGTGAAAGGCTCGCGAGGGCCGCTGACTTTGCTGCCAGGGGTGGTGCTGCATGATGAGGGCGGCCATTATATGCCGGAGGTTAAGGCGCTCTGCCAGGGGCCGCGCGCGCTGCCGGGGATTTAGGCGGCGGAACTTATCAGCTTAGGGTGCTTGTAAAGCGCGGGCGCTGAGCTTATTTCTAGCCAAGGTATGAGGGGCGCTGCGCTCTTTATTGAAGGCTGGCCGCCATCATGACGAGGCGGGGCTGGCGATGAATTTTTAAAAAATAAAGGTAGGGCATGGCTGACACATCAAAAAAACAAAAGAAGAAAAAGGGCTGGATCAAGCGGTGGTTTTCCCGCCAGCCGATGGTGCCGGTCATTCGTTTTACCGGGCCAATTGGCATGGCGACGCCGCTGAACCCGGGTGTGAGCCTAGCCAATTCTGCCGATGTGATTGAGCGCGCCTTTGCGGACAAGCATGCCAAAGCGGTGGCGGTGCTGGTAAATTCACCAGGCGGTTCGCCGGTGCAGTCCATGCTGATCTACAAGCGCTTGCGCGCCCTCGCCAAAGAGCATGATAAAAAAATATATGTGTTTGCAGAAGATGTGGCGGCCTCTGGCGGTTACTTTATCGCTCTGGCTGGCGACGAGATTTATGCCGACCCGAGCTCGATCATAGGATCAATCGGGGTGATTGCGGCGGGCTTCGGCTTTTCGCAGGCGATTGCCAAGATTGGCGTTGAGCGGCGGGTTTATACGGCAGGCGAGAAGAAAATGACGCTCGATGCCTTTAAGCCGGAAGATCCGGAAGATGTGGCGCGCATTCAGGCGCTACAAAAAGACATTCACGAGACCTTCAAATCTGTGGTGCGCGAAAGCCGGGGTGACAAGCTGACTTCTGATGATCTGTTTACCGGCGAGTTCTGGACCGGCGTGAAGGCCAAGGAGCTCGGGCTGATTGACGGGCTCTCGGATGTTTATACCAAAATGCATGAGTTGTTTGGCCCCGAAGTGCAGCTGGAGCTGGTTAAGCCGAAGAAGACTTTGTTTGGCCGCAAGGTGGCGCAGGGTGTGTTGGCGGAGCTTCCATTGGCAGGTAGCGGTGGGCTGAATGCGGGTGCTATTGCCGGGCAAATGACGGATCAGTTTATTTCGTCTGTTGAGGCGCGGGCGCTGTGGTCGCGGTTCGGTCTGTAACCGGTTCATCGGCCAGCTTCGATTTAAAAAAAAAGCGCCTGATCCTGACGGGACCGGGCGCTTTTTTTATTTGAGCGAAATTGAAAGCCGGTGAGGCCGCTAGTTCAGCGCTGTCTCGACTTCGGATGGGCTGGGGGCGATGGGGCGAAGCTGGAACGCGACGCCTTCTTCAAAGGTGTTGGACACAACGGCGAAAAAGCCGCGCAGATGAAACACGGCGGCGCGCTGCTTGATGCGGTTGTCATAGGTGCAGGCGACATCGTTGAAGGTGTGCTCGGCTCGTGAGCCGGGGTAGAAAGTGACGTCGATGCGCTTGCCTTCATAAGATGTTGTCAGGAAATATTCCATGCCGGGCACCATGGGCAGCGGGCCAAAGCGGCCCTGCTGGCAATCGACATCAGAGCGGCGGTCGGCTTCTTCTGTGGATTGAAAGACGGCGTCAACATCGGTGCCATCAACCAGGACTTTCAGGTCGAGGTAGACAAAGCGGGTGTCGGCCAGCTCCTGAAGATAGTTTTTGGTTTTAGCCCCTCGACATTGATCGCGCCGCTTGCTTTATTTAAGACGATGTCAAATTTGGCGAATTTGCGGGCGGCTTGGACCGTTGTTGCCACAACGGAAACGGCGATTATGGTGACGCTCAGAGCCAGCACCGACAGGCAGATGCCTTTTAACATCGAGTGTGCGGCAGCATAGCGGGTGATAAATTTTACGGCGGGGTTGCGGTACTTCATTCGTTCCTCCATGTGGATGAGACATTATCCCACATCTTTGACATCCAGTTTTTAGATTTGTAGTCCTCAAAAGCGGCTTTTTCCTTGTTGAGATTTTGCTCGTAGCGTCTGAGGCGCTCTTCCTCGCGGTCGAGTTCGCTGGTCAATTCTGCCAGAAGCTTTTGCTGGCGGTCCAGCCGCTCTATATCGGTGAGCAAATTGGTCTCACGGGCCTGTAGGGCGTCTTTAGAAATATCGATATCATTCAGCTGTGCTTTTATCCTGGCGCTTTGGGCGTCCAATGCCTTGGCGGTGCCATCGAGCCTGGTCTGCTCCAGATTAACGGCGGTGATTTTCTGCTCGAGCGTGGCGGCCTTGGCATCAAGCTCGGCAAGGCGGCGCTTCAAGAGATTGCCATCGCTGCCGATGGCGCCGGTGGTGATGGCGTCATCCAGCTTTAGCTGTAGCTGACTATTCAGGGCGGTGAGGCGGGTGTTCTCGGCCTTGTTGGCCTTGTTCTCGCTGTCGGCGGTTTTAAAGCGGGCCTCCAGATCAGCATAGGCGATTGTCAGGGCCTCGAGCGCTGCGACATTGTCCGGGAGTTGTTTTTTAAGGTCGGCGATTTCAACTTCCTGCGCTTTGACACGGTCCTGCAGGGCTTTGTTATCGCGGAGCGCGTTCTGGTAACTATTGTTGATGTCAGTGTGGTTGGTGCGCAGCCTGGCGATTTCGGCGTTGAGCTCGGTCAGGCAGCTTTGGGGGATGGTGTCGCCGGTGCAATCGTCTTTGTCAG
>CALNZE010000096.1:0-42307 GCA_942490955.1 uncultured Alphaproteobacteria bacterium | reverse complement strand
CAGAGCCAAGCTCCAGGCCGATGACCCCTGCGCCGACGACCAGCATCTTCTCTGGCACTTTTTCAAGATCCAGCGCGCCGGTGGAGGAGAGCACCATTTTTTCGTCTGTCTCGACGCCGGGAATGTTGGCGACGTCTGACCCTGTGGCGATGGCGATGGACTTGGAGTTTATGGTTTCCTCATTGCCTTTTTCGTCGGTGACAGTGACTTTGCCAGCCGCCGTGATCTTGCCTGTGCCGTGGAAGGTCTTGATCTTGTTTTTCTTGAACAGAAACTCAATGCCGGAGGTGTTGCCGTTTACGGTGTCTGTCTTGTGTTTCATCATTGCCTTGAGGTCGAGCTCGGGCGAGACCTTGATGCCGAGCTTTTCCATGCCGTGGTTGGCCTCGTCAAATAATTCGGAGGCGTGCAGCAGCGCTTTGGAGGGGATGCAGCCAACATTGAGGCAGGTGCCGCCGTGGCTTTTGCGTTTCTCAACAACGGCGACCTTCATGCCGAGCTGTGCTGCCCTTATGGCGCAGACATAACCGCCCGGGCCGGTGCCAATGACCGTTAAATCATAAGTTGTGTCTGACATAAAATAACCCCGTGTTTGGCTATGTGAGTGGAGGCACCGTCGCGGGTGCGCCCTGCGATTAAAGTTGCTACCTTAAAATTTCGTCTTCGTCGCAGCCAGCGGCATAGAGAGCGAGGATGAGCGAAATGATGATCATGATGGTGGAGGCGATGATGCCATAGGTGCCGTAAGCCTCGATGCCATTGGCGATGAGAAGGTCATAGCCGACAAAGCCGATGAGCATGGAGATTGGCACCGCCCAGAGCACGGGCACCGCCCAGGCGGAGCGCGCCAGCATCAACAAGCCACCAAGCAAAGCGCCAGCGATGGAAATGCCCCAGACGATTTCGCGCCATAAGGGGAAGTTTGAGATCATTTCGTTAAAGGCGGCTGGCAATTGCGCCAGATATTCGGGGTGCTTGGTGGTAACGAGGTAATAATCAATGACACCGGAGATGCCCCAGATAACCGCGAGAATGCTGACCGCCCAGAACAGCAAGGTTGGTTTGCCATCTGCGCGCACGGAATCGCTTTTCTTTAACTCACCATCGTTACTCATCAACCACTCCCTACTCTGCTATCGGCTTTGCGCCTGTTATTGGCTGCGAATGAAATTAGAGATCGAGCACCAGGCGTTGTGGATCCTCCAGCGCTTCTTTAACGCGCACGAGGAATGTTACCGCTCCTTTACCATCGACAATGCGGTGATCGTATGACATGGCCAGATACATCATCGGGCGGATTTTCACTTCGCCATCGACGGCAACCGGGCGCTGCTCGATACGGTGCATGCCAAGAATGCCTGACTGCGGTGCGTTCAAAATCGGTGTCGACATCAGCGAGCCGTAGATGCCACCATTTGAAATGGTGAATGTGCCGCCCTGCATTTCGTCGATGCCGAGCTTGCCGGTGCGGGCTCTGGCGCCAAAGTCGGCAATTGTTTTTTCAATGTCAGCGATGGAAAGCTGATCGGCGTCTCTGACAACAGGGACGACGAGGCCTTTCTCTGTGCCGACAGCCACACCGACATGATAGTAGTTTTTGTAAATAATGTCATTGCCGTCGATTTCAGCGTTTACCTCTGGCACGTCATTCAGCGCCTGGATGCAGGCCTTGATGAACAGGCCCATGAAGCCCAGCTTGACGCCGTGCTTCTTCTCAAACAGCTCTTTATAATCTTTGCGCAGCTGCATCACCGCTGTCATATCGACATCATTAAAGGTGGTGAGCATGGCGGCGTTGGCTTGAGCGTCCTTCAACCGGCGGGCGATTGTCTGGCGCAGTTTGGTCATGCGCACGCGCTCTTCACGCGAGGCATCGTCTTGTTTCGAGGGAGCTCTTGCGGGCGCGGGGGCTTTGGCCTCACTTTTGGCGGAGGTGTTGTCGAGCGCTGCCAGCACGTCTTCTTTCAGGACCTGGCCGCGTTTGCCGGAGCCGTTGACGGCGGCGATATCGACGCCTTTTTCTTTTGCCAGTTTTGAGGCGGAGGGGCTTGGCGGCATGTCGTCATTGGCGGCTGGTTCTTTGCTCTCTGCCTTGCTTTCTGCTGCGCTTTCAGATTGGCTTTCTGACTTTGCCTCGGATTTGGCTTCTGCCTGCCCGCCATCTGACTTCGCTTCGCTTTTGGCCTCGCCGCCGGCGCCTTCCTTGACGGCACCCAAAAGCGCGCCAACTTCAACGGTGTCACCCTCTTCCACAACGATGTCGCTCATGACGCCGCTGATGGGGGATGGCACTTCGACTGTTACCTTGTCGGTTTCCAACTCGACAAGCGGCTCGTCAACGCTGACGCTGTCACCGGCCTTTTTGTACCATTGCCCGACGGTTGCTTCGGTGACGCTTTCACCTAATGTTGGAACCCGGATTTCTGTTGACATTGTTTTGCCCTCACAATTGCAAAATTTGGATTGGGTTAAAGGGTTAAGGCCTCATCGATGAATGCATTAAGCTGCGCGACATGTTTGCTCATCAAGCCAGTGGCGGTGGAGGCGCTGGCCGCCCGGCCGACATAAACCGGCCGGCGGGTTTTCTGGCCGGTATAGTCGAGCACCCATTCGATGTTGCTTTCGACAAAATTCCAGCCGCCCATATTCTTTGGCTCTTCCTGACACCAGATGATGTCGGCATCCTTGAAGCGGGCGAGCTCTTGAATGAGCGCTCTGGCCGGAAAGGGATAGAGCTGCTCGATGCGCATCAGGTAGATGTCCTTGATGCCGCGCTTCTCGCGTTCTTCAAAGAGGTCATAATAGACCTTGCCGGAGCAAAGCACCACGCGTTTGATCTTGCTGTCGGCGACGAGTTTTTTATCCTTGTCGTCGGTCAATTCGGCGTCGTCCCACAGGACGCGGTGGAAGGTGCTGTCTTTGCTGAAATCCTCCAGCGGGGAGACGACGCGCTTGTGACGCAGCAATGACTTTGGCGTCATGATAATCAGCGGCTTGCGGAATTTGCGGTGCAGCTGACGGCGCAGAATGTGGAAATAATTGGCGGGTGTGGTGCAGTTGGCGACCTGCCAGTTGTCTTCTGCCGATAATTGCAGGAAGCGCTCCAGCCTTGCCGAGGAGTGCTCTGGCCCCTGGCCTTCATACCCATGGGGGAGAAGCAGTACGAGGCCGGACATGCGCAGCCATTTATGCTCGCCAGACGAGATGAACTGGTCGATGACCACCTGGGCGCCGTTTGCAAAGTCGCCAAACTGGGCCTCCCACATGACGAGGGCCTGTGGCTCGGCGAGGGTGTAGCCATATTCAAAGCCAAGCACCGCCTCTTCCGAGAGCATTGAGTTGATAACCTCGAAGTGCCCCTGTTCGTCAGAGATATTGTTAAGCGGTGTGAAGCGGGTTTCGTCTTTTTGATCCAGCAGGACGGAGTGGCGCTGCGAGAAGGTGCCGCGCTCGACATCCTGACCTGAGAGGCGGACAGGGAAGCCCTCATCGACCAGCGTGCCGAAGGCGAGATGCTCAGCCATGGCCCAGTCAATGCCCTCTTCATCATCAATCATCTTGCGGCGCTTTTTGATGAGCCGGGCGACGGTTTTGTGGATGTTCAGCTCTTCCGGATATTCAGTAATTCTGCGGCCGACTTTTTTCAATGTGTTCAGGTTGACACCGGTTTCACCGCGGCGGGCTTCATCATCAGCAAAGCCGATGGCGGACCAGCGGCCATCGAGCCAGTCAGCCTTGTTAGGCTTGTAGCTGTCTCCGGCTTCAAACTCTTCATCGAGCATGGCGCGCAGATCATCCTGCATCGCCTTGAAATCATCCTCGGAGATGACGCCTTCTTCAATCAGCTTTTTCGAGTAGATGTCGATCACCGTCGGGTGGGAGCGGATTTTCTTGTACATCAATGGCTGGGTGAATGAAGGTTCGTCGCCTTCGTTATGGCCGTGGCGGCGGTAGCAGAACATGTCGATGACGACAGGTTTGTGGAACTTCTGGCGGAATTCTGTTGCGACCTTGGCGCAGAAAACCACGGCTTCCGGGTCGTCGCCATTGACGTGCAGAATGGGCGCGCCGACCATCCGGGCAACATCAGAGGGGTAAGGGCTTGAGCGCGAAAAGTGCGGGCTGGTGGTGAAGCCGATCTGGTTGTTGACGATGAAATGGATGGAGCCGGCCGTGCGGTGGCCAACAAGGCCGGAGAGACCAAGACACTCAGCCACGACGCCCTGGCCGGCAAAGGCCGCATCGCCATGCAGCAGCAATGGCAGCACGCAGGTGCGGTCAGCGCATTTGTGCTGGTCCTGCTTGGCGCGGGCCTTGCCGAGGACTACGGGATCGACAATCTCGAGGTGAGAGGGGTTGGCGGTGAGCGAGAGGTGGACATTGTTGCCATCAAACTCGCGGTCACTGGAGGCGCCGAGATGGTATTTTACGTCGCCGGAGCCTTCCACCTCATCCGGGTTGGCGGAGCCGCCCTTGAATTCATGGAATACGGCGCGAAACGGCTTGCTCATCACGTTACAAAGCACATTGAGACGGCCGCGGTGCGGCATGCCGAGGATGATGTCCTTGACGCCAAGATTACCGCCGCGCTTGATGATTTGCTCGAGCGCCGGTACGAGGCTCTCACCACCGTCAAGGCCGAAGCGCTTGGTGCCGGTGTATTTCACATCGAGAAATTTCTCGAAGCCCTCGGATTCCATCAGCTTGTAGAGGATGGCCTTTTTACCGTTTTTGGTGAACTGGATGACGTTTTCTTTTGATTCAATGCGCTCCTGGATCCAGGCCTTTTGCTCCGGATTGCGGATGTGCATGAACTCGACACCGATTTTGCTGCAATAGGTGCGCCTCAGGATGTCGATGATTTCGCGCATGGTCGCGGTTTCCAGGCCAAGCACATGATCGAGGAAGATGGGCCGGTCCATGTCGGCCTCGGTGAAGCCATAGGCCTCCGGGCTGAGCTCATCGTGGATTTCATTGTTGCTCATGCCAAGAGGGTCAAGGTCGGCAAGATGGTGGCCGCGGACGCGGTAGGCGCGAATGAGCATCAGGGCGCGGACAGAATCCTTGATGGCCTGCTGTGAGGCATCGAGCGTCGGTGCTTCACCGCTGATCTCCGGGGTGGGTTTTGCCCCTTTGGCACGGGCTTCGATCTTTGTGGTTATTTCACTTTCCAGTGCGCCCCAGTCACCGTCCATTGCTGAGACCAGCTCGCCATTGGCAGCGATGGGCCAGTTTGGCTTTTTCCAGGATGGGCCGTCTGCATTGGCGCGGGCGTTGCTGGCTGCAGCGCCGTTGTTCGCTGCGCCTTCGCCCTCACTGCCGTCCTCGGCGCTGGCGAGCCCTTCAAAAAATTCCTGCCATTCAGCGGAAACGCTACCGGGGTTTTCGGTCCACTCAGCATAGAGATCTTCGATATAGCCGGCGTTGGCACCGTAGAGAAAAGAGGTTTTTAAGAAAGCATCGTTCTGATCGTTGCGTGCCATGATCCATCATCCTTGATATATCGGCAGGTAAAATTTTTAGTAACGCCCGAAATGCGGCGAAAGAGTTACAGTGGCATGATTCCGCGCGTTAATTCGCATCATTTTCATGTTATCCGCTATGAGCCGCCACAGCCCGATGCCGGAAACATGAGAGCCGCAAGCCGCTTGCCGCTCTTGACCTCGATTTGGTCGCGGTAAGGCGTGGCTGATGGCCGCCGCCTTACCGCGTAACTTGTTCATTTAGCCGTTTAGCACATTTACAAGTGTTGTGCCGAGCGAGGCTGGTGAATCCGCAACGGCAATGCCTGCCGATTTCATCGCTTCAATCTTATCATCAGCGCCGCCTTTGCCGCCAGAGATGATGGCGCCAGCGTGGCCCATTCTGCGGCCGGGCGGCGCGGTGACACCAGCGATAAAGCCAACAACCGGTTTCTTGATCGAATTTGATTTCAGAAACTCAGCGGCATCTTCTTCGGCGGTGCCGCCGATTTCGCCAATCATGATGATGGACTGGGTTTCGTCATCAGCAAGGAAAAGCTCCAGCATGTCGATGAACTCGGTGCCCTTGACCGGATCACCGCCAATGCCAACACAAGATGACTGGCCAAGACCAGCGGCGGTTGTCTGGCCAACGGCCTCATAGGTGAGCGTGCCGGAGCGCGACAAGATGCCGACGGAGCCTTTTTTATGAATATGGCCGGGCATGATGCCTATTTTGCATTCATCTGGCGTGATAACGCCCGGGCAGTTGGGGCCGATGAGCCGGGTCCTGGAGCCCTGAAGCGCGCGCTTCACCTTGACCATGTCCATCACCGGGATGCCCTCGGTGATGCAGACAGCCAGCGGGATTTCCGCATCAATGGCCTCGAGAATGGCATCTGCCGCGAAAGGTGGCGGCACGTAAATGGCCGTGGCATCGGCGCCTGTTGCGTCCATGGCTTCATGGACGGTGTCGAAAACCGGGAGGCCGAGATGCTCGCCGCCGCCCTTGCCGGGGGTGACGCCGCCGACCATGTTGGTGCCGTAGGCGATCGCCTGCTCGGAGTGGAATGTGCCCTGGCTGCCGGTGAAACCCTGGCAGATGACTTTGGTATTTTTATCAACAAGAATAGACATTTATGCTGCCTCCTTCACTGCGGCGACAATTTTTTCGGCGGCATCGGCAAGATCGTCAGCCGGGATGATGGCGAGGCCCGACTGGGAGAGAATCTCCTTGCCTGTTTCAACATTGGTGCCCTCGAGGCGGACAACGAGTGGCACTTTTATGTCCATTTCTCTGGCGGCGGCGATGACGCCTTCAGCAATGACATCGCAGCGCATGATGCCGCCAAAAATATTCACCAGGATGCCTTTTACATTTGGGTCCGAGAGGATGATTTTAAAGGCTTCCGTGACTTTTTCCTTGGTGGCACCGCCGCCAACGTCGAGGAAGTTGGCGGGCTCTTCGCCATAAAGCTTGATGATGTCCATGGTTGCCATTGCAAGACCTGCGCCATTGACCATGCAACCGATGCTGCCATCGAGCTTGACGTAGGATAGGTCATATTTGGAAGCTTCGACTTCTGCCGGGTCTTCTTCTTCAAGGTCACGCAGCTCCTGGATGTCTTTGTGGCGATAAAGCGCGTTGGAATCGAAGCCGACTTTGGCATCAAGGCAGCGCACTTCGCCATCTTTGGTGACAACGAGGGGGTTGATCTCCAGCAGGGACATGTCCTTTTCGGTGAAGGCCTTGTAGAGCGCGGCGCCGATTTTGGCGGCCTGCTTGGCCTGATCGCCTGAGAGCTTGAAGGCTTTGCCAAGCTTGCGGCCATGCAGCGGCATGAAGCCGATGGCCGGGTCAACGCTGAATGTGATGATTTTCTCAGGTGTGTCCGCGGCGACGGCTTCAATGTCCATGCCGCCCTCGGTTGAGGCAACGAAGGCCACCTGGCTGGTCTCGCGGTCCACAAGAAGTGAGAGGTAAAGCTCGTCGGCGATGTCGGTGCCGTCTTCGATATAAAGGCGGTTGACCTGTTTGCCGGTGGGACCGGTCTGGTGGGTAACAAGTGTGTTGCCGAGCATTTCCGTTGCGTGCGCCACCACCTCATCAATGGAATGGGCGAGGCGGACGCCGCCGGCTGCGCTTTCATCCAGTTCTTTAAACTTGCCCTTACCGCGGCCACCGGCGTGGATTTGCGATTTTACGACCCAGAGGGGGCCGCCGAGCTGTTCGGCTGCTGCCTTTGCCTCTTCAGGGGTAAAGGCGACGCCGCCTTTCGATACGGGGACGCCGAATTCCTTCAGCACCGCTTTTGCCTGATATTCATGGATGTTCATTTTGTCTGCCTTTGTCGATGATGTTTTGATTTTCGGTTGGCAAAGATTTGGTTGGCATTTTCAAATGGTTATCGCCCGCTGCGGCAGGCCTTAGCGGCATGCGCAAATGACAGGGCCACTCACCATTTGAGCGCCGATGTGAAGAAGGCGGCTTGCGCCGCCTTTTCTATTACCCCTCCAGGTGCGGCGCGATGCGGCCGCAGGCTTCGACCAGCCCTCTCACCGCATCAACAGATGCGTTGAAGGCGCCGCGTTCGTCGCTATCAAGGTGAATTTCCACAACGCGCTCAACGCCTTTGTCGGAGATGACAACCGGCACGCCGACATAAAGCCCATCAACGCCATATTCACCCTTGAGGTATGCGGCGCATGGCAGCACGCGTTTTTTGTTCTTGAGGTAGGATTCCGCCATGGAGACGGCGGCCGTGGCCGGCGCATAGTAGGCAGATCCGTTACCAAGCAGGCCAACGATTTCAGCGCCGCCATCGCGGGTGCGCTGGATGATTTCTTCCAGCCGCTTGCCGGTGATCCAGCCCATTTTGACAAGATCGGTTAGCGGGATGCCGCCGATGGTGGAATATCTCGGCAGCGGAACCATTGTGTCGCCGTGACCGCCGAGAACAAAGGCGGTGACATCTTCAACCGAGACGTCGAATTCTTCGGCCAGGAAGAGGCGGAAGCGGGCGCTATCGAGAACGCCAGCCATGCCGACGACTTTTTCGTGCGGCAGGCCACTGGCTTTTTGCAGGGCCCAGACCATGGCATCGAGCGGGTTGGTGATGCAGATGACGAAAGCGTCAGGGGCATATTTTTTAATGCCAGCGCCGACCTGTTCCATGACTTTTAGGTTGATTTCAAGCAAATCGTCGCGGCTCATGCCCGGTTTTCTTGGCACACCGGCGGTGACGATGACAATGTCTGCGCCTTCAATGTCGGCATATTCGGTGGTGCCGGCGAGTTTGCAGTCAAAGCCTTCAACCGGGGAGGATTGGGCAATGTCGAGAGATTTGCCTTTGGGCATGCCATCGATAATGTCGAAGACGACCACATCTCCCAGTTCTTTTAGGCCAATAAGGTGGGCTAACGTGCCCCCGATCATGCCTGCACCAATGAGGGCAACTTTATTCCGCGCCATAGATGTTCGCTCCTTTGCGTAACCGACAAAATGGGAGCTTTTGGTGCCCTGCGATTCTCCCCTGACGCATGGCAGCTCCGGGTGGTGGTGTTTATTAGGGGTTGGTTAGCTCGAAACGGGGCGCGGCGCAAGGTCGCAAATTAAAAAAACGCGGTTTGCCTGGTATTTTAGCCGCTCTTGCCTCACCGCCGCTGGCCCAATTACTTTACCACCGCGCATTTCTACTCGGATTTTGTCGGTTCCTGCTGTTTTGGGTCATGCTGTTTGGGTAGCTGGGGTGATCAATTCAGGCGGTCGCGTCAGTTTGCAGGTGGCTGCCGGTGCGCATTTCTATCAACCTGGATGTGGTGCGCTCAAACAGGGCGGCGTTGTCACCGGACTTATAAAGCTCGACCGGGTCAGCAGCGGCGGTGGCGACGAGGCGGACACCGGCATCATAGAGGGTGTCAATAAGGGTGATGAAGCGGCGGGCTTCATTGCGGTTCTCGGGTCCCATTACCGGGATGTCTTCAATAAAGATAGTGTGGTAGCGCCCGGCAAAGGCGAGGTAATCATCCCGCCCCAGCGTGCTGGTGCAGAGGTCATCAAAGTGAGAACGGGCGGCGCCAGTGGCTGCTTCTGGCACCATGAGCTTGCGGCCCTTGACGATAATCGTGGCCTGCTTGCCCTCGGCAACACCAGTGACCTTTTGCCAAAGGGAGCACATGGCTTCATCTGCCGCCGGTCATTGGGCGTGAAATAGAGCGTCTCGCCTTCCAGCTGCCGTAAGCGGAAATCAACGTCAGAGACCACTTGATGGCTGCATCCGCTGTTTCATCAGCTCAATAAACGGTAGGAACAGCTGGCGATTCAGGCCATTTGGGTAAAATCGCCAATTTTAGCAGTTTGATGTGGCGATCACACCACGACGCCGCTTTGGCAAACAGCGCCGTGAATAAACGCCCGAGGATCATCGCATCCGCCATGTCAGTGACGTAGAACTCATCAAAGCATAGCAGCTTTGAGCGCTCAGCAATTTCGCTGGCGACAAGCGGGATTGGATCGCCGGATTCGCTCTTGCGGTAATTGGCGATGCGGTCGTGGGTGAAATTCATGAACTCATTAAAATGATAGCGGGCTTTTGGCGTAAAATCGACGGCGCCATAGAACATATCCATCAGCATGGTCTTGCCGCAGCCGACGCCGCCATAAAGATAAAGCCCCTCAGGGACGCGGTCGATGGCCCTGGCGGAGGTGAACCAGCCGCCGAGGAAGCTGCGCTCAAGCGGTTTATAGCCCGCCAGGCGCTCTTCCAGCGCATTCAGGGCCTCTGCGGCGCGTTGTTGGGCCGGATCGTCCTCGATCTCGCCAGATTTCAGCTTTTCCCGGTAAAGGGTGATAAATTTGCCGCTCATAAATGCACGAGCCCTTCGGTTGGGTCGTCTAACAAGTTAGTTGCTACTGAATGCGGCATCCAGCGTCAATGAGAAAGCTATTGATTTTGGCGGCTTTGTTAGGGCTTTTGCCCTATTTTCCCGCCTCGAATCTGCTGCCATAAAAGCGGTGTTCAAAATGGGGCTGTCAACCAGCGGCTAACGCATGGCTGTCATGCGGGCTGGTGGGACCGTTTGTCATAGGTAAGGCCAAGGTGAGTGCCTATATTATTGATAGCGTAATATGCCTACCGAGGAGGCCTTGGTAGATATTGATATAGCGCCAGCCAAGACAGGAGGTTCCCATGGGATCTATTGCTTTTAACGGCGGTCACTACCGAAAATTATGGCATGTCGAAAAGCGCGAGCTTTACGATCATTTCATGCGACTTGATAATGAGAGCCGCCGCATGCGGTTTGGCGGCGAAGTCGGGCCGGAATATATTGCTGAATATGTCTCACATGCGCTCGATAAAAACTGCCGCATATGGGGGTTTTTTGGCCCGCGCGGCAATTTGCGTGGCACCGGCGAGTTGAAACGCTTTGCCGAGCAGCAAAACTGTGCCGAGGCGGCCTTTACCGTCGAGACAGAGTATGGCGGCCGGGGCATTGGCACCGAGCTTTTCAGCCATGTTATTCTCTCGGCGCGCAATCTGGGTATTCAGCATCTTTATCTCAATTGCCTGAGCGACAATATTGTCATGCAGGCGATCGCCCGCAAGTTCAATGCGGAGCTGGCCTTTGACCGCGATGATGTGCAGGGGGATCTAATCCCGCCGCATCGCACGCCAATGACGCGGATCGAGGAAGCGATTGAAGACAGCAGCGGGCTGGTTTTTGGGGTGCTGGACATTCAGCAGCGGCGTATCAGCCTGTCTTAGGGCGTTCCGCTCTAGCGCAGGCGAATGTGGTTGCGCAGCACAGCCAGGAAGATCAGCGCCAGCAGGGCGTGCAGGGTCATCTGGATGATGGCCAGGCGGCCGAGGCCCTGCCAGAAGCTGGCGGTGTCTATGCTGCCGGTGGTCAAGGCTTCTTCGAACTCCAGATCAACCATGTCTGCGATTTCCCGGTCCTGCTCGCTGACTTCAGCGGCGGCGAGCTTAACGGTCGCCGCGTCCTCTCTCGTCTCGGGCGGGTTGTTGCCCGCATCAAGCGCTGCGAGGCGCGACTGGTCTTTGCGCTCGATCAGTGGCGCATTGGGTAGTGGGATTTTGCGCACATAGCGGCGCTCGATCTGCCGGTTCATATTCAGGCAGGTTTTGGCGCGGTGGACATCAACAGCGGCGCTTTCACCAAAAATCAGGAAGGCGTTGCGCTTCGCGATGGTCGTTGCCGCCTCAACCGGGGTGATGGCGGCGGTGTTGGCGCATGGGGTGATCAGCGAGGCTTTTGAGTTCATGAGATAAAGCCCGGTGAAAGCGTAGAACACCGCCAGCGAGCACAGCGCCGGGCGCCACATGGAGCGGCCGAAATTCGATGTCACCTCATGACCAGCGCCATAGAGATAACGGAAAAAGCCGGTTGGAAAATGGCTGAGCTTGTCTGCCAGGTGGCGGCGGCTGCGCATCTGCCCGGCAAGAAATTTGCGCTCATTGAGCCTGTCGCCTGAGCTTCTGGCGATTTTCCGCAAGGCACGGAAATGGGCCTCATCGGCGCGTTTGCGGCGGCGGTTATGAAAGCCATCGAGCATATGGGTCAGGCGGCCAGCGGCCCATTCTGTCATCACCAGATCACGCAGCATCAGGCGGCGCATGTAGCGCGGGGCGCTTTGTGACGCTTTCAATGCGGTGCGGATGCGGGGGCTGAAGCGCTTGGGTTGCGGCTTCGGCAAAATGGCGACATGACCCAGGCGGGGCGCCAGCTCGAACTCGGCGTCGATAAAGTCCGGCACCTCATGGGCAAAGACACAGCCCTCCAGATCGAAACTGCGGCCAGCGCGGATCGCCTCGAAATTGGCATTGTCCTCAAAGCGGGCACAGGCAAAGGTGGTGAATTTGGCAAACTCGACCTGATGGAAACAGGCCAGTTGGCGAAAGCGCGCCTGCTCAAACCATGTGTCGGTGAAAAAGGCGGCGTTGGAGAACCAGGCTGTGCCGTAAAACTCAGCGCCGTTAAACAGCGCGACGCCGTGAAACTCCGAGTGATCGAAGCGCGCATCGCCGGGGAAAATAAAATCGCGAAAGTCGATATTGGCGCCCTCAACCGGGATCTCGCGGCTATTGATAAAGCGCTTTTCCTCCCGGTTTCGGGCCTTGGTTTTGTTCGTTGTTTCATCGCCAGCGACAAAGAGAAATTTGGAGAGATCAACAAAGGCGCGGTCGAGCCAGTTTGCGCTGGCTTCGTTCAGCCCCACCGTGCGGTAATGGCCGGCTTCAAAGTCAAATTCACGATTAACATGCCACTCGTTGGCCTTGATTAACCTTTGTTTTTTGCGTAGCAGCCTTCGTGCCCAGCCATTCCATGCCTCGACGCCCTGAAAATAGAGGTGAATTGACTTTTGCTGGTCCATTAATCCCTGTACGGCCCGTTTCACTGGTGTGATTCGCATTAATTTATCGGCTTTTCCACAATGATTCGTCAAAGGGAAATCGGGGGGATGCTTAATTTGGCGGGGTGGGTGTGGCATTTGGATTCTGTTTTGACGGCCCTTCAGTTGCCCACGATGCAACCGGGCCTGGTGGGATGGCGGGGCTTGGTGATTGGGGTGGGTGGTGATGGTTGCGGGGGCACGGTGTGGGGTTAGATCGTGAGTCGTTTTCTCTCACGGCTATTTCGGGCGCGAAGTGCGCCCGAGCCTCCGAGGGGCGGCGCAACGCGCCGGGCTCACTCGCGTTCGCCATGTCCCAACGCACACGCGCAAGGGCGCGTGGGTGCGTTGCTCCTTCTTCGGGTCGCCGGGGCACGGGTGGGTGATGGCCGCTCTATCTCACCTGGGTCGGGTGCGGGCCGAGGAATCCAGTTATTTGATTTTGAATTGATTACGGATGGCGAGGAGCAGGAGAAAGATGAGGATGAGGCTGAAGATTGAGTGTGCTGTGCCCAACGCGCTGACGGCCCATGGCACGTGCGGGGCCATGTGGCGGCTGGTGGGGGTTATATTTTTGTAGCCGGTTTTAATGCGGTTGTTTCCGGTAGTGTTGGGCATTTCATAAATTGGGGCGGCGCCGTAGAGGCAGGTATAGGCGCGTTTTATTTTGTCGGTGCGGTCAGTGCCGAGAAACAGCAATGAGTTTTTGGCGGCGATCGTGTAGGCAGCATAGCTGGCGGTCATTTTGTCGCTGTTGGCGCATTTGCCATCAGTAAGGGCCGTGGCTTGGTGGATATATAGCTGGGCGAAGGCGTAGAAAACCACGGCGAAGAGGATGAACGGTCGCCAGATGGAGCGGCCGAAGTCGGAGATGAGGCCGTATAGTGCACCGGCAAGGTATCGTATTGTGCCGGCTGGAAAGTTAAGCAATTTATCAGATGCGTGCCGACGGGCGCGGATTTCTCCTGCGAAAAATTCCAATTCCTTGTCGTGGTCATGGGCCTGAATGGCGAGGCGTTTTAAGGCTCTGAATTTTGCTTCTATTTCTCTGTCACCGGGTCTAAATAATCTAAATTTAGGAACTTCGACGTCATCCAGCCTTGGCGCTTCCTCAAAATTGGCCTGAATGAAGTTTGGCACCTGAGAGGTGAAGGTAGCATCTGCGAGCGTGAAACCGCGTTCAGCTTTTATCGCTTCAAACTCAGCTTTTGCCAGGAAGCTCGAATTTGAAAAAGTAGCTAAACTCTCAAAGTCGGCTTGGCAAAAATTAGCGTTGCCGGTGAAGGTGGCGTTGTTGAACCAAGCGTCGCCTGTGAAGGTGGCGCTGTCGAACAGAGCGACGCCGGTGAAGGTGGCGCTGTCGAACCAAGCGTCGCCGGTGAAGGTGGCGTTGTCGAACTGAACGTTGCCGGTGAAGGTGGCGTTGTTGAACCAAGCGTCGCCGGTGAAGGTGGCGCTGTTGAACCGAGCGTTGCCGGTGAAGGTGGCGTTGTCGAACTGAGCGTCGCCGGTGAAGGTGGCGCTGTCGAACAGAGCGTTGCCGGTGAAGGTGGCGCTGTTGAACCGAGCGTCGCCGGTGAAGGTGGCGCTGTCGAACAGAGCGACGCCGGTGAAGGTGACGCTGTCGAACCAAGCGTCGCCGGTGAAGGTGGCGTTGTCGAACTGAGCGTCGCCGGTGAAGGTGGCGCTGTTGAACCAAGCGTCGCCGGGAAATTTAAAGTATGAAAAATCGATTACTTCGGTCGTAACGGAAATTGATTTGACATCATGGGGTGGTGCTGGCTCAATTTCTCCGCCCTGCACTTCACTCTCACTTGCAAAGTGCAGGGCGGAGAAATTGACGAAGGCTCGATCAAGCCAATTTTGTGTTTCAGGTGTTGAGCTTAGCTCACGGTAATGACCTTGCTTATCAAAATCCTCCCTCACGTTCCACTTTCCGGCCTTCTCGAGTTTCTCTTTTTCGCGCAGCGTCTCCTCGGCCCAGGCGTTCCAGACTTCGACGCCCTGTTTGAAGCGCTCGATGTGGCCGTCGCGGATTTGTTCGGGCGTGAGTTCCTGTTTCTCGGCCACCCCTAATCCCCCTCAAATGCCGCCACGGCCACGCGCATCGCGTTCAGCGCTTTGGGGAAGCCCGCATAAATCGTCATCTGCAGGATGAGCTGGGTGACTTCCTCTTTTGTTGCGCCGGCTTTTAGGGCGGCGAGGATGTGGGCCTTTAATTCTCTTTCGGCACCGCCCTGGGTGACGAGGCTGGCGACGGTGCAGAGTTCTCTTGTTCTGAGATCAAGCGCGGGGTTGGCGTAGTGGTCGGCGAAGGCGTATTCGATGACGCAGGCGGCCATGTCTGGCGCGGTGACCTTTAGTTCCTCAATCACGGACATGCCGCTGGGGCCGTGGATTTCCATCATCGCGGCCCAGCCTTTTTTGTAGCGTTCGCTATGCTCGGCTTTGTTTTTGTTTTTTTTGCTCATCCCCTGCCCCTCCGGTTTTTGTTCGGGGATGATAGCGGGCATTGGGCGCTGGCTCAATCGTGGAGATTGGGCAGGGATGGTTGTGGGGTGTGGGGAGGGTTGGATTGTGGGCGGTTGTGGCGAGAGGTGATGGTTGTGGGTTCTCGGGATTTGGAGGGATGGTGAGTTTTTTCTCTCTCACGGGCTAATCCGCCGCTAACGCGGCGGGCCCTCCGAGGGGCGCGGCAACGCCGCGGGCTCACTGGCGTTCGCCATGTCCCAACGCACCCGCGCAATGGCGCGGGGGTGCGTTGCTCCTTCTTCGTGTCGCCTCATTGCCATTGGGGCGGCGGATTGTTAGTGGCGCTTCGGGTTGCCCACCAGCAACCGCGCATGCGCCGGGCACATTTCTGGGCTTCAGATGCCCAATTTCTCGTGGCGCTCTAGATTGCCCACTGGCAACCGCGCTGCATCCGCACAAGCGCTTCGCCATGTCCCACAGCCGACGCGCTTTGCGCGCGGAGGCGGTGCTCCTTCTTCGTAATTTTGGCTGAGTGCTGGGAGCGTTCGTGGCGTGGGGCTGGGTGGCGGCTTTATTCCGGCGGCTGAATTTTTGGGGGTTCGGGGCGGGTGAAGAGGAAGATAGCGACGAAGGTTAGGACGAGGAGCTGCGCGATCAGCACGAGGGTTGGCACGCCGAGGAGGATGCTGATGCCGAAGGCCCCGGCCATGGCGATGGCGGCGGCGTATTTGGCTTTGCGGGAGATGGCGCCGTGGCGCTGCCAGTCTTTGATTGGCGGGCCGAGCTTGGGGTGTTCGGTTAGCCAGTCATGCAGGCGCTTCGAGCTTTTGGAAAAGCAGAATGCGGCCAGCAGCAAAAAAGGCGTTGTCGGCAGCAGCGGCAGGACCGCGCCGATGATGCCAAGCAGCAGCGCAATGACACCGGCCGTCGCCCAGGCGAGGCGTTTGATACTATTCTCTCTCACGGCTATTTCGGGCGCGAAGCGCCCGAGCCTCCGAGGGGCGGCGCAACGCGCCGGGCTGCGCTCCCGCTCCGCCCTGTTCGCCGCCGAAAAGGCGGCTCCCTTCTTCGGGGTTTGCGCTCACGGGTTATTTCCTTTTCGAGTGTCACCATGGCAGCTCGTAGCCTTCAGCGTGCCAAAAGGTGCCGGTGGTGTCGATAGTCAGGTCGTCAATGCGGGCGATGAGGCCTTTGGCGGCGTCTTCGGGCGGGGTTGGGCCGGCGTGATTGACCATGTCTGTTTTGACATAACCGGGGTGCAACAAAATGAGCGCGATGCCGCGTGGCTCAAGATCGATGCTGAGATTTTTACCGGCCATGTTCACTGCGGTTTTTGACATGCGGTAGCCATAGTTGCCGCCGCCGCCATTGTCGGTGATGGAGCCCACTCTTGAGGAAACAATGGCCACCTTGGAGCCGCGCACCAGCAGCGGCGCCAGCTTGTGGGTGACGCGCAGCGGCCCGAGCGTGTTGACCTCGAACTGGCGGCGGATGCGGTCGAAGTCCATGTCGATCATATCTTCAGACGAGAGGATGCCGGCATTGTTGACGAGGATGTCGATGGTTTTGTCGCCCAGCGCGCGCTTGAACTCCAGCACTTTATCATCGTCGCCGACATCGACATGTTCATGCACCTCAACGCCGAGGGCGTCCAGTTCATCCGAGGTTTTGCGGACGGCGGCGATCACATTTTCACCGCGCTCTTTATATTGGCGGGCGATCTCAAGGCCGATGCCTCTGTTGGCGCCGGTTACGATTACGGTTGCCATGGGGAACTCACTTTCAGTTTTTTAATTTCATTCAGGTGGCCAAAGGCGATTGCTTTTCATTGCAATGGCCTGCTCATAAATTTGCAATGCGGGGCATTTTGCTACTCGAGGCGCGGCACCAGCTTGTTGAGCTTCCAGTCATTATCGATGAAACCCATGCCGGCGGTGATGTCTGCCTTGCGGGCATTGGGGCGTTTTGACAGGCCGACCTCAAAGCTCAGCGGCCCGGTGAGAGTGAAGCTTTTGATGTTGTCGAGGCCATAGGCGGCGGGCTTCTGGCTTCGGGATTTTTCATCCGCGTCTTTCAGTATTTTTTCGCCAAGTTGCCTGGTGTATTTATTGACCAAGCCGGTGAGGACCTCATCGCCGTTCAGATGGCGGTCGATCTCTTTAAGAATTTTTACTACGTCGCTGGTTTCTTTTTCCCTGTTATCCAGATTTTTGAAAAAACTACCAACACCCATGCTGGCGACGTCGATCTCGCCGCCCTGATTGGCGAGCTTGATGACGCCTGCTGGCGTGACATAGGCGTCGAGAATTTCATCAACCAGCTTTGGGACCAGCTCACCGGCGACGGTGCCAACGAGGATGCCTTCCGGCCCTAAGTTTTTTGACTGTGTTTGAATCTCCCGGCGAACGCGCTCTGCCACGGGCGGGCGCAGACTCTCGCGCAGCGGTTGCCAGGCGATTTTGCCCTCGAGCTTTGCTTCATCTCTGGTTTTGACACCGTCGGCGATGCGGTAGAGCGAATAGGCGGGCCAGGCGCCGTAAAAGGCGATCGCCAGCAGCGTGAGAAACAACGCGAACTTTTTCATTTTTAACCCCCGGTAGAAATTTTATCTTGAGCTGTTATAGCAGTATGGCGGGAGAGGCCAAATGCAGAAATGCCGCGCCTTGAGTGGGGCCGGGCGACCGGGTGGTTACCAGCCTGTCAAACTCGGTGTATATTGTTGCCGTTTCTGCCAACAGAGGAGTTTTGCCGCGATGATCACGCTGATAAAATTCGGGCCGCATTTCGGGCTGCCTGACCCGAGCCCATTTGTGATGAAGCTGGAAAATTATTTGCGACTGGCGGAAATTGACTATGTCGGAAAGTCGGGCAATCTGCGCAAAGCGCCAAAGGCGAAGCTGCCATGCATGTTAATGGACGGGCAGAATATTGGCGACTCGGAGCTGTGCATCGCGGCGCTGAAAGACAAGTTCGGGGATAAGCTCAATGAGGGGCTGAGCGATGAGGCGCTGGCCCGGCATCACTTCATGCGGCTGGCGCTGGAAAACCATGGCTATTTCATTGTGCTTAATTATCGCTGGCTGAAGCCGGAGAATGAGAAAACCACGGAGCGGGTTTTCTTTGGCCCGATGGGGGTGCCTGGTAAGCTGGTCTTTAAAATGGTGCAGCGGGAGTTTCGCCGGACGATGCAGGGCCAGGGTATATTGCGGCACAGCGATGAGGAGCTGGCGGCAATGGCGGAAAAAGACATCGCGATGATGACTGCGGCGCTTGGCGACAAGCCTTATTTTGGTGGTGAAGAGCCGCGTGAGATCGACGCGACCATGTTTGCGTTTATTGCCAATATGTTGGTGCCGGAAATGGTGACGCCCTATCTGGGGCCGGGGCGGCGATCCGCGCCGCTGGTCGCCTACCATAACCGCATGGTCGAGCGGCTCTATCCGGAAATGAAAGATGGCATGCTGGTTGCTGGCCCCAGCGCATAACAGCGGCAGTCTTCGCCGCGGCGTTAGCTGCTGGCTGCATCGTCGTCTGGTTTGACGCCTTTAGCTTCGCTCGCGTCGGCATCGGACGCCGGTGTCTCCAGATTCACATCGAGTTTGGCCATGATTTCCATGCGCACCTCGGCGGCACCGCCGCCCCATTCGGCGGCGCGGCTGGCCAGCAGGTTGGCCTCTGATTTCAGGATCACGCCATCGTCCAGAATGCGCAGATGGTTGGCGCGCAAGGTCTCGCCGGTTGAGGTGATATCAACGATCAAGTCGGCGGTGCCGCCCATGGGGGTGCCTTCTGTTGCGCCAAGGCTTTCGACGATGCGATAACCGGCAACGGCTTTTTTGATAAAAAACTGCCGGGTCAGGTTCATATATTTTGTTGCCACTTTCAGGCGGCGGCTGTGGCGACGGCGAAATTCGCGGGCCATTTCCTCGAGGTCGGCGGCGGAGCGGACATCAAGCCAGCAATCGGGCACGGCGACGACAACATCAGCCTGGCCGAAGCCGAGTTTTTTGAGGAACTCAACACGCTGGTCGGCGCCGATGATGCTCTCGCGCACAAGATCCTCGCCGGTGATGCCCATGTGGATCTGGCCGGTTTTAAGCTGGTAGGCGATCTCTGAAGCGGAGAGGTAGACAACGTCGATGTCGTCATATCCTTCAATCTCACCCTGATAGCCGCGGTCATGGCCGATCTTGCGCAGGTTCAGGCCCCGGTCGCGAAAATAATTGCTGGTCTGCTCCATAAGGCGGCCCTTGGAGGGGACGGCGATGGTCAATGTCTCGGTCATAGATTCTCTCCATCGCAGAGGGCGGCGAGGCGATCAAGATGAATGGCGGCGCCAATGGCCGGGACCTTGCGCGGCAAACCGAGGTTTTTCAGAAGATTGTTGTAGCGGCCGCCGCCAGCGATATGACCTTCGATGTCCATATTGTTCTTTTCGATCTGGAAGACGAAGCCGGTGTAATATTCCATCTGGCGTCCGAAATCGGCGGTGAACTCGGCCTTTGACAAATCAATCTCGTATTTCCCCATCCACTCAATGCGCTTTTTATAGCGATCCAGCGCCTGGCTGATGTCGAGCCCGTCATGCGAGGCAAGGTCGGCCAGTCTCGCGCCGACGGCTTTGGGCGGCGCGGAGATTTCAAGGTAGCGATCAATCAGGGCGATTTTTTCCGGATCGAGTGGCTCGGCAATGAGGTCGGCGGCTTTGGCAATGAGCTGGCTGGTGATCTCGCCGAGGCTGCGCGCGCCAATGAGCGGGATATTGTGGGCTGCTAAATATTCACCGACATGCTGCTCGGCATCCTTTTGGCTTTCATCGGTGATTTTGCGCAAGAGGGTTGCCATTTCCTGCTGGTATTCCTGGTTGTGGGGCTCACCAAGACGGCGCAGGATGGTCTGGAACTCATCATGACGCCAGAAATTTTCGCCCAGGCGCTGGCGCCAGCGGCGCGGCATGTCGATGGCATTGAGGAGGGCGTAAAAAAGGCCCAGGTCGCCAAGGCGGATGATGTAGTCGGTGGTGCCGACCTCATCAAGGGCTTTGGTTGTGATGCTGAGGATTTCGGCCTCGGCCTTTTCCTGGTCTTCCTTGCCAAAAATTTCGATGCCGGCCTGGCGAAATTCGCGGGCGTTGCCATGGACCGGGCCGTCATGGGGGTAGCGGAAGGCGGAGCCGGTGTAGCAGATGCGGGCCTTTTCCCCCAGTTCGCTCTGGCGCTCGATGTATACCCGGGCGGCCGGGACAGTGAGGTCGGGGCGCAGGCAGAGCTCTTCGCCATCATTATCGGTGAAGATGTAGGTGCGGCCGCGGATGACCTCGCCGATCTGCTGCAGGTAGACATCGGCCGGTTGCATGATGGCGGGCTCGATCTGCTCGAAGCCGGCTTCGATGAAGGAGCCGGTGATCTTGCGATCGAGCGCCTGCATCATGCCAAGGTCTGGCACCGCGCTGGCGGACATGTCGTTCATTGGCTGCCTCCGTTGCCGCCGGCGTCATCGCTACGGCTGAGCATTTGTTTTACCGTTGCCACCAGATCAGATGCCGCTACGGTTTGCTGGGCCGCCTGGCTTTCCCGCCATTCTTTATTGTCGGAAATTTCCTTCGACAGTTTTGCGCCGGCGTCGAGGTCTTTGATGGTGACTTCGCTCTTCTCTCGTTCATCCTCACCCTGAATGACAACGAGGGAGGCGGCGCGGCGGTCTGCATATTTCAACTGGGCGCGCATGCCGCTGGTGCCGAGGTAAAGCTCTGACTTGATGCCGTGGCCGCGCAGTTGCTGCACCATGGCCTGATAGTCGCCTTTGCGCTCCTGATCCATCACGAGGACGACAACCGGGGCGCTTCTTTTGTCATGCTGCAATTTGTCCAGCGCTTCAAGGGCGGCATAGGCCCGGGAAACGCCGATAGAAAAGCCGGTTGCCGGCACCGGCTGGCCTTTGAATCTGGCCACTAGGCCATCATACCGGCCGCCGCCACCGAGCGAGCCAAAGCGGACGAGGTCGCCATCTTCGTTTTTGGTCTCAAAGGTCAGCTCAGCTTCCAGTACAGGGCCGGTGTAATAATCTAGGCCGCGCACGATGGTCGGGTCGAAGCGGACGCGGTCGGCTTTAAAGCCACCGGCCGAGAGGAGATCGTCAATCTGGCGGAGTTCTTCAAGGCCTTCCATGCCCCCTGCTGAGCCACCAACCAGCGGCTCAAGTGCGCCCAGCACATCACCGCGCTGGTCATTGCCGGCATCCAGATAGGCAAGGATCTTGTCGATCTGGGCCGGGGCAAGATTGGCGCCCTTTGTAAAATCGCCGCTTTCATCCTTGCGGCCTTCGCCGAGCAGCATGGTGACGCCGTCCCGCCCGAGGCGCTCCAGCTTATCGATGGCGCGCAGCACCGTGAGGCGCTGGCTGGCGTTCTGCTCGGCGATCGGGTCGATGCCGGCGAGTTCCAGGACACCGTCGAGGATTTTGCGGTTGTTCATAATAATCTGATAGTCGCCGCGCTTGAGGCCGAGATGCTCCAGACTGTCGGCGCCGAGCATGGCGAGCTCGGCATCGGCGGCGACGCTGTCTGCACCAACGCTATCGGCGTCGAACTGGGTGAACTGGCGGAAGCGGCCGGGGCCCGGTTTTTCATTGCGCCAGACATGGCCCGTCTGATAGCGGCGAAAGGGCTTTGGCAACTCGTCATAGTTGGCGGCGACAAAGCGGGCAAGCGGGGCGGTCAGATCGTAGCGGAGCGAGACCCATTCACCATCCTCATCCTCCTCGAAGGAGAAAACGCCGGCATTGGGCCGGTCCTGATCGGGGAGGAATTTGCCGAGACAGTCAGAATATTCAAAGGCCGGGGTCTCAAGCGCTTCGAAACCGTATAATTCATAGATCTCGCGCAGTTTGGCGAGCATGTTGTTCATGGCCCCGATTTCACCGGCGCGGATGTCGCGCAAGCCTTTGGGAAGGCGCGGTTTGGGTCGAAAGGTTTTTTGCTTTTTGGCCATAGGTGTTTTTCGTTATCCGGTTGCAGGCGGTTCTAACTTATCCGCCACGGGTGGGCAAGTGATTAACGCGGTTGCTGGCATGGGCCTGGTGGTTAAATGGAGGGGGTTGAGGGGTCGTTTGCGAGCAGCTCGGCAAGGTGATAAACCGGGATATTGGAGCCTTCGCGCTTTAATTTTCCGGCGAGGTTCATCAGGCAGCCAAGGTCAACGCCGGTGACGACATCGATGTCAGCAGCGATGATCTTTCGGGTTTTGGTTTCTGCCATGGCGTTTGAGATTTCATCGAATTTGACGGAGAACAGGCCGCCGAAGCCGCAGCATTCCTCATTGCCTGGCAGGTCAATCAGTTCTGCCCCCTCGATATCTGAAAGCAGCGCGGCAGCGCCTTTAACCTGCATTTCACGGCGGGCCGAGCAGCTTTCGTGATAGCCGATGCGGTGAAAACGGAGGGCGGGGCTGGCTTTTGCTCTGCCTTCACGGCGGAGGGCCCAGAGGTAATCTGAAAATTCGGAGGTTCTGGCGGCCAGATCCTTTGCCTTCTGCTGCCATTCGGCGCGGCCTTCAAGCAGCGCGGGGTAGTGATGCCTGATCATGCCGGCGCATGAGGCGGAGGGCACGATGACCTGGTCGGTATCGTCAAAGGCCCGGATGGCGGCAATGGCGATATCAGCCGCCTCGGCGCGATTGCCGTTATTGTAAGCGGGTTGCCCGCAGCAGCTTTGGGGCGGCACGGTGACTGTGCATCCCTCATCCTCCAACAGGCGGGCAACGGCAAAGCCGACGGAGGGGCGGGTGAGGTCGATGAGGCAGCTTACGAACAGGCCTATGTTTTTGGACAAGGTGATGTTGTTTGATGGGGCTGTCATGAAGCTGTGCTTTTTTCAGAGATGGTGTCGCGGTTTTGCGTTGTTGCGGTGAGCATAGCTCATCGACGGTGAAAATCCAGCGGTGTGGCGCCTCTGCTTTTTAAGCGGGCAAGTATCACGCGGGCAGGCCGACGGCAAAAAGCTGGATGCAAAAAAGGGAAGGCAATGGAGCCTTCCCTTATTGTGGAATTTAAGTCTCAAGCGCAAATGCCTTGCGTTTACTTCTTCTCGCCATTGGCCTTCAAGAAGGCGATGATGCCGTTAAAGTCTTTATCTTTTTTCAGGCCGGGGAAGTTCATCGCGGTGCCTTCGATGAAATCTTTTGGCTTATCGAGAAAGGCGCGCAGATTTTCTTCTGTCCAGACGAGGCCTTCGGTGCCTTTGGCTTTCATGGCGTCGGAATAGCCTGTGAAATCTTCAACAGCCGCGACCTTACGGCCGACGATGTCATTCAGTTGCGGGCCGACTTTGTTTTTTGCGTCAGCGCCAATGGCGTGGCAGGCCATGCATTTTTTAAAAACTTTTTTGCCGCGTTTGAAGTCTTTGTCGTCATCTGCATGAGCTGTCCCGGCGATTGAGGCGACGAGGACGGCTGCTCCGAGAATGGCGGTTAATTTTCTCATGTTTCTTCCCTTAATCTTTGTTCACTGATTGTTGCGAGCAATGCTAATGAGGACATTGATTTGATTCAATGCGTTTTATGGTCACAACAGGCTTAACGCTTTTTCTATCGCTTTATCATCCGGTTACCTAGCGCGCACTGGACGTCTTTTGCCAATCTCGCGGGTGAAACGGGTGATTTGCCCTGTTAATCGGTTATTACACCCAGCGCCAGATGAATGGAAGCTGAAAATGGCATAATGTTTCCGTTTTTGCGGCATATCTCGGCCAAAAGTTCAGTGAATATCAGCTGTTTTTCTGCGAAAAGGCCTCGATCATGAAGGCAATCAAGACCTCCAGCTTGGCGGGCAATGTTTCTTTCGGCGCGTGCAACAGGGTCAAATCGGCGATACAGGAACCATGATAAGCTGGCAGAACATGCTCCAGTTCATCAGCGTTTTTATGATTGGCGATCTCGTAGCTCGAGCTCATGACGATGCCCTGGCCATCGAGCATTTGACTGAAGAGAAAATCATTGGAGTTCGAGCGCAGATTGCCATTGACGCGGACGGGCTCATCGCCTTTTGGGCCTTTTAAGGTCCAGCTGTAAACGGTGCTGCCGGTTAGGCAATTGTGGTTTTCAAGGTCGGCGGGCTTTTGGGGGCGGCCGTGTTTTTCAAGGTAAGATTTATGCGCGACCATGACGCGCGTGTTGGAGAGCAGTGGGATGGCCACCAGCCCGGTTGGCGCGGTGGCGCCAATGCGAATGCCGATATCAAAGCCATCGCCCGTTATGTCGACGAGTTTGTCGGTAAGGCATAGGTCGAGCTGAATTTGCGGATAAGTGGCGAGGAATTTTTTCAGGTGAGCGCTGAGGTTAAGCTGAGCAAGGCTGGTTGGGCCGGTGAGCTTGATCAACCCGGCCGGTTCACTGGCGCTGGTCGCAAAGAGGCTGTCTTCCGCGCGGTCGACCTGCTCGATGGCCTTGACGATGTGGTTATAATAGCTGTTGCCAGCGTCAGTGAGGCTGAGCTGGCGGGTGGTGCGCTGAAAGAGCCGGATATTAAGGCGCTCCTCAAGGACTGATATTCGCTTGCTGACCACGGCGGGCGACAGGCCGAGCTCTCTACCAGCGGCCGACATATTGCCGGTCTCGGCAACTTTTACGAACATTTTCAGATCCTGAATTGAGGACAATTTCTTCCCTGTTTTTATGATTATACCTCAATTCATTATGCGTCCTCCCGGTTTAAACCGATATATGACAAATAGTATTATATTCGACTTTATGCCTAGTTTTCTCCTTAGGCACCGGGCACATGACGCACGGGTTGCTGCGGTGGCCCCGATGGATTGTTTCATAAGGTGCAAATATGGGGGCCTCTGGTCTGACGAATTGCACAGGGCGCTGATAGGGATTATTGTTTTTGTATCAGCTCTTGCTGGCCAGCCGTAGACCGGGCAAGGTTCTGGGGTAAAAACAAAAGAATAATGGAAGCCAATGGGAATTTTTTCCAATGTCGGCACCAGGATTAAATCCGCTGTGCCGCGTTCGCTATTTGTGGACCTAACTGAAGCCTTGAGTGACGATCAGGTCATTCTTGATGAGAGCGGGCGGCGTGCCTATGAGACAGATGCGCTAACCGCCTATAAGGTAATGCCGCTTTGTGTGGTGATGCCGCAAACAACTGAAGAAGTGGCAGCGGTTGCCGAGATTTCGCATCGCTACGGCATTCCGATGGTGCCGCGCGGGGCTGGCACTTCGCTGGCTGGCGGCGCGGTGCCGATGGAGACGGCGATTGTCGTCTGCCTCTCCCGCATGAACAAGATCCTTGATATTGACTATGTCAACCGAACAGCGCTGGTGCAGGCCGGTGTTACCAATCTGGCGATAAGCGGCGCGGTGGACCGAAAGGGCTATTTCTATGCCCCGGACCCCTCAAGCCAGCTTGCCTGCACCATTGCCGGCAATATAGCGATGAATTCCGGCGGCGCCCATTGCCTGAAATATGGCGTGACAACGCATAATCTGCTTGGGGTGACACTGGTGACGCCCGATGGGCAGATTCTGGAATTTGGCGGGCAGTTTCTGGACCCGGTTATGATTTCCTGAGCCTGATCACCGGCTCAGAAGGCGGGCTCGGCATTGTGACCGAGGCGACTGTCATGCTGCGCGCCAAACCCGAAGGGGCGCGGCCGATGTTGCTGGGCTTCGAGACCGTTGATGAGGCAGGTGATTGTGTCGCTGCCATTATCGGTGAAGGGATCGTGCCGGTTACGATTGAATTTATGGACCGCCCATGCCATCCGCGTACGTGAGGACTTTGCCCAAGGCGGCTGCCCCCTCGATGTCGAGGCTTTTGTTGCTGATTGAGGTGGAAGGCGCCGAGGAAGAAATTGACGCGTCGCTGCAGCAGATCCTGCGGATTGCCAGCAACTTTAACCCCGTGCACAAGCGGGTTGCCAAAACCGGCGAGGAGGCCGCAGCGATCTGGCTGGGGCGAAAATCCGCCTTCGGTGCGATGGGGCGGATATCAGAATATCTGTGTATGGACGGGGTGATTCCGCTGGCGAAACTCTCCTCAGTGCTCGCAAAAATTTCGGAGATCTGCAAATCTTATAAGTTTGAAGTGGCGAATATTTTTCATGCGGGCGATGGCAACCTGCATCCTCTCATTCTTTATGATGCGAACAAGCCGGGCGAGATTGAGCGCGTCGAGAAATGCGGCGCGGAGATTCTGGAGCTTTGCGTGCTGGCTGGTGGCTGCATCACCGGGGAGCATGGTGTGGGGATAGAAAAGCGGGACCTGATGCCTTTGCAGTTTAATACCGTCGATTTTGACAATCAGATGCGGGTGAAATCATTGTTCGACCCTGACTGGCGGCTCAACCCGAACAAGGTTTTCCCGCTTGAGATGAGTGACGCTTTTCGTGCAACCGGCAGTTCGCTGGTGACGGAGGACGACGCCCTGATCATGGAGGACATGCTAACGCCGCTTGTCAATCGTGACCTTCGGGACATGATTGTCGAGGCGAACGACAAGCAACCGCTGGAAATTCTCGGCCATGGTACCAAGCGCTCAATCGGGCGGGTGAATGGCGAGCCGCACCGCTGACTCTGCGCCGGTTAAGCGAGATTACACTATATGAACCAACCGAGCTGGTGCTCTCCTGCCGGGCGGGAACGCCAGTGGTGGAAGTTGAGCGCGCGGTGAAGAGCTATAATCAGCAGCTGCCTTTTGAGTATCTCGACTTTTCGCGCATTTTTGGCACCGAGCCAGGATGGGGCACCGTGGGGGCGTTGTTCGCGACCAATTTTTCCGGTTCGCGGCGGCTGTTGAAAGGCAGCGCCCGCGATCACCTTCTTGGGGTGAAGGCGATTAACGGCCGCGGGGAGGAGTTTAAATCCGGTGGGCGGGTGATGAAGAATGTTGCCGGCTATGATCTGGCGAAATTCATGGCCAATAGCTGGGGCACATTGGCCGTGATGACCGATGTGACAATGAAGCTGCTGCCCGCCCCGCCGGATGAATGCACGCTGTTTATGTATGGTCTGCCGGAGGATATTGCGCTGGAAGCGCTGCGCTCGGCGGCTGCAACCCCTTATGAAGTCTCCGGTGCGGTCTATCTCAACAAGGATCATGCGCATCCTTGCCTTGAAGGGGTGACCTATGTGCGCGACAAGTCGGTGACGGCGATGCGGCTGGAGAATTCATCCAAAGCGATTGCCTATCGCAGTGAGCGCATTCGTGATCTTCTTTCTGCCTTTGGTGACATCTATTATATCGACAGGCCGGAGAGCCAGCTGTTCTGGCAGAATATGCGGCAATTGGCGTTTCTCTCGGCGCAGGAGGATGCCATCTGGCGGATTTCGACGACGCCGCGCAATGCCTACCAGTCCGCCCGGCAGATCAAGAAGCTGGTGGATGCCAATGTGTCCTATGACTGGGCCGGTGGTCTGCTTTGGGTCACTACGCGGGGTGTTACTGACATGGGCAGCAGTGACATAAGGCGCATTGTTGCCGAGGCTGGTGGCTATGCAACGCTGATCCGGCCAGGGCCGGAAGCTTCGCAGAATGTCAGCCCCTTCCACCCGCTTGATCCGTCTCATATGAAACTGACAAAAGGGATCAAGTCGATGTTCGACCCGAACGGGGTGTTGAACCCGGGGCGGATGTATGACGGGATTTAGCTTATGAAAACCGAGTTCACCAAACGCCAGCTTCGCAATGATGATTTGCAGCTTGCGAATGATATTTTTCGCCGCTGTGTGCATTGCGGCCTTTGTACCGCGACCTGCTCCAGCTATGTGGTGCTGGGGGATGAGCGCGACAGCCCGCGCGGGCGCATCTATATGATCAAGGAGATGCTGGAATCGGGCGGTGCCCCGGATGCAACGCTGACCCGGCATATGGACCGCTGCCTTAGCTGCTTTTCCTGCATGACGACCTGCCCGTCTGGCGTGGACTATATGCATCTCTCGGACCTGGCGCGGGTTGAGATAGAAAAAAAAGGCTCGCGGTCATTTTCCACCAAGCTGGCCCGCCGGATGCTCAGCGCCACCTTGCCTTACCCCAAGCGTATGGCGATGGCGATCAAGCTTGGCCGGCTGGCGCGCCCCTTCCGATCTCTTTTCAAGTCGATGGGATTTAAGGAGATGGCGGCGATGCTTGAGCTGCTGCCGCAGCCCAGCAAACAGTCGCCGGAGTTTAAGGGCGGCGGTGTTGCCCGGCCGCGCGGCCAGCTGCACCGGCAGGTGCTGTTGATGACCGGCTGCGCGCAGCGGGTTGTACGCCCGGCGATCAATGATGCCAGCATCCGCCTGATGGCACGCCAGGGCATTGAGGTGATTGTCTCCCACGAGACGGGCTGTTGCGGTGCGCTTGACCTGCATATGGGGCGCGCTGACGCGGCAGTCACCCATGCCAAACGCAACCTTGAGGCATGGCGCATGCTGGAAGATGAAGCGCCGCTTGATGGCATTATCATCAATGCCTCTGGCTGTGGCACCAGCGTCAAGGATTATGGGCATTTGCTGGCCAAAGAAAAGGGGCTGGCGGAGGAGGTGGCCTATTTTACCGACAAGGTGTTTGATATCAGCGAGTTTCTTGTCGAATACAACTTTGGCACGGCGGAGCAATGGACGGACCTTCGGGTGGCGATGCACCTGCCTTGCTCAATGATGCATGGGCAAAAAATTGGCCGGGAGCCGATGGCGCTGCTGCAGAACGCCGGTTTCAATGTGATGGAGATGGACGAAGCGCATATCTGCTGTGGCTCGGCCGGGACCTACAACATCCTGCAACCGGAGATCGCCAAATCGCTGGGTGAGCGCAAGGCGGAGCATATCGCGCGGGTCAAACCGGACATTGTTGCCACCGGCAATCTTGGCTGCCTGACGCAGATGTCGCATTATTCGGGCTATCCGGTTGTGCATTTTGTCGAGCTGCTTGACTGGGCTTACGGCGGACCCTGTCCCGAAGGGCTATCGCATTTACAGGACCGGGTGGACAAGCTGGCGAAGAAATAACCGGCTTGCCTGACCTGGTAAAGGCGGCGCTTTGACCATTCCGGCGGGCGGAAATTCCTGAGAATTTTATTAAAATTTGTGCGCTCAGCTTGATAAATGAATAATTTATTAGCAATTATCCGCCTATTCTCTCCGTTCATTTTTGTGAGCCGGTCATTAGCCAGGAGAGCTGCCATATGAGTTCCGCCTTTCGTATTGAGCGGTATATGCAACCCGACATCGCTGAAGAAAGCGTTGGTGATATATCGGCCAAGCGCCATAGCGAAGTTATGGAAGCGCTGGACATTTTAAACAAAACGATGGCCGCCGGCGTGCCTGCGCTGGCCGAGCCCGGTGCCAGCCGCGACGACAAAGCGACAAAAATCATCTTTCAGGAAATTGAAGAAAAGCGCAGCGAGCTGATGCGGCTGAAAGATGAGATGCGCGAGATCTACCAGGCCATCGAGGAGACCAAATGCCAGATTCTGACAATCAAGGAAAGCGGCTCTGAGGGGCAGAAGATGGACCGCGTGGCGGAAGAGCTGAGCCTGATTGTCAAGGGCACAGAAGAAGCGACGAATAACATCCTGCAGTCGGCAGAGCTGATTGATAACAACGCTTCAAATCTGGTGGCCGCGCTGAAGGATGGATCACAGCAGGCCCTGGCATGTGAAATTCAGGACCATATTGTTAATATTTTTGAATCCTGCAATTTTCAGGACCTGACGGGTCAACGCATCACCCGCGTGGTGAAGACCTTCTGTTTCATCGAAAAGCGGATTATGAAAATGATGGACATCTGGGGCGGGCCGGAAAGCTTCCAGAATGTGACGCCGGACGAGCTTGAAACACGCAATGGCGATAAATCCTTGCTGAATGGGCCGTCACTTGAAACAGAAGAGAATGTCGCCAGCCAGGAAGATATTGACGCTCTGTTTGACTGATGCAGTTTCCCGGATGGCCCAGCTGGCGCCATGGACCTCAAACTTAACCTGGGCAGCCTTCTTCCGGCTTATCAAGCCCGGCCGTTGGCATCAGCTAGCCTGACTAGTTCATGAAAATTTCGATGCTCTTGCGCTTGCGGCCAATCCAGTAAACCCAGCTACCGATGAGGCTGAGCGTCAGCCAGGCTGGCAGCAGCAGGGCTGATTCAAAGATCGGGTCCCAGACGATGGGATGCAGCGCCGAACTCACCAGATTTTCCACAAATTTGAAGCTCTGCTCGTGAAGGTTCACCCAGTGTCCGCCCAATGAGGTGATGGACAGCGAGCCGTTATTGGCCATTGTTTTGGTGGCGTCATAAACAAAGGCCATAAAGCCGAGGATTAAGATCCATAGACCAAATATTCTTAGAATGAACATTTTCGAAATTCTTCTGGTTGGTGTCTGCGATTGATAAAGTATTTCTGAGTCGTTTGCCTGTGTCTAACCGTAGTCCTCAGGCAGCTGGCGTTTTCCCCATCACCGCCTGCTGCCAGGACCGCGGTAGATTCAGGGCCGTGGCACTTCAGGGCTGCCGTAAATTGCCTGGCGTTGCGTTTGGCATTTTCCGGCCAATCCACTGGTTATCAGCTTAAAATGTCTTGCAACATTCTTGCCATTCACAAGCCTGAGCGCTGATCTGGCCTGGGCCGATAGGCTATTCGGGGCGAAAGAAAATCGGCGCAGCTAGGTTCGCCATATTGGCCATGCGAGCAAAGGAAGGTCCAGCATGACTGGAAAAGCTGGCAGGCGACGGTGGTTGTCGCTGAATAATGCCACGAGGTTCTTGCGTCTTGTAGCTAGATGAGTATAGTCCCCATCTTGATCAGAATATGACTTCGCGTGTTTGAGGTTAATTTTTTTAATGCCGGGGTCAGTATTTGATCAATGAGGTTCAGTCTCCCGTTTAAGATTTGACATGAAACCGTCAGGAGAGGTGGCCGAGTGGACTCTCTCCCGAAGTGGGTGGCGCACACTCTTTTTGTGGGCGAGCGCTTATCTTCAACCCCACGGGTTTGACACCGTGGCTGAACTGTTAGGAGAGGTGGCCGAGTGGACTCTCTCCCGAAGTGGGTGGCGCACACTCTTTTTGTGGCGAGCGCTCATCTTCGACCCCACGGGTTTAACACCGTGGCTGAACTGATAGGAGAGGTGGCCGAGTGGGCTCTCTCCCGAAGTGGGTGGCGCACAATCTTTTTGTGGGCGAGCGCTTATCTTCGACCCCACGGGTTTGACACCGTGGCTGAACTGATAGGAGAGGTGGCCGAGTGGGCTCTCTCCCGAAGTGAGTGGCGCACACTCTTTTTGTGGCGGGCGCTCATCTTCGACCCCACGGGATTGACACCGTGGCTGAACTGATAGGAGAGGTGGCCGAGTGGGCTCTCTCCCGAAGTGGGTGGCGCACACTCTTTTGTGGGCGAGCGCTTATCTTCGACCCCACGGGTTTAACACCGTGGCTGAACTGATAGGAGAGGTGGCCGAGTGGGCTCTCTCCCGAAGTGGGTGGCGCACACTCTTTTTGTGGGCGAGCGCTTATCTTCGACCCCACGGGTTTAACACCGTGGCTGAACTGATAGGAGAGGTGGCCGAGTGGTCGAAGGCGCACGCCTGGAAAGTGTGTAGGCGGGTAACCGTCTCGAGGGTTCGAATCCCTCTCTCTCCGCCAGTTTGCTGTTTCCCTCCACAATGAGTGCGTGAACGGGCGCCTTTTGCTTTCATCTCCAATATGAATGTTTGTTTTATTATGCATTTTTGGGAATAATTCCGCTATCTCACTCGTCTTGATAGGAGAGACAAACATTGCGGCACGCCCAAAAACGGATAGTTGCCCATCTGGATGGCCTTTTTGGCTTCGCATTCACGCTAACCCGCAATGTTGAAGAGGCCGAAGACCTTGTCCAGGATACCGCTTTGAGAGCGTTAAAAGCGCGCAACGTACCGCCAAACGACACCGCATATCGTGTCTGGTTGTATCGCATATTGAGGAATAAATTTATTGACCAGACCCGCAAATCCATCCCGGAGCCATATGATCCACAGGTGCTCTCCGAAATGCAGGCGGTGGACGCCCACGCCGAGGAGCGTCAGATAACCACGCTGACGGTTCACCAGGCATTTGAAATTCTCTCGGACGAGCATCGCCAAATTCTGTCGCTGATTGATATTGCCGGCATGAGCTATGGTGAAGCGGCTCAGGTGCTGGGCATTCCGGATGGAACGGTAATGAGCCGGGTTTCCCGAGCCCGCGCCAAAATGATTGAAGCAATTGAAGGTGGCAACGTCGTTGCCTTCCCCGTGAAACAAAAAAGGTATGACAGAAACCGTGGTGACAACTAAGCCAACAATTGAACAGCTAAACGCCTATGTTGATGGTGAGCTATCGCCGGATAACGCAGCAAAAATAGCCAACGCCATCGCCAATGACGCTGAAATTGCGCAAATGGTTTCTAAGCTTTCTATGGTGAAAGCGTCATTGCCCGGGGCCGTGCCCGAGCGCCCGACTTTGTCTTTTGAGCAGGATGAATTTGCAAAAGCGCCGCCTTTTATCCATGCGTCCACATTGATCAAAGCTGCCTGCATCGCATTTCTGTTCATTGCGGCCGGGCTGATTACATATCGCTCACTGGCGCCGGATGTGCAGGACAGCTCATGGAAACAAATCGCGGTGACGCAACATAATGTATGGGCCGGTGACGATGGCTCGGTTGCAAAGACCGGATTGAACACCAAAGTCTCTGCCAGTGGTGATTTTTTTCGCCCGCCGGATTTGAGCGCCGCCAAGCTTTCCCTCGTTTTCAGCAACACAAGCAAAATCGGGACATCGACCCTTATTCATTACGGCTATACGGGGACGAGGGGATGCCGCCTCAGCCTGTTTGTTGCAGAACCTGCCGCATTGCAGCCGAAAAAAATCGAGCGAAACATGGCGATTGAATATTCTGAATGGCAGGCCGGCGGCCGCAGCTATCTGCTGCTTTCAACCGGCATGGACCATGAACGCTTTGCCAATCTGGCAGCAACCATCGAGCGCTATTCCAATGGCCAAAAGCTGATCGACGGTGAAACACGTTTGCAAATGGCGATGCAACGCAAAGACGCGGCACCCTGCGCAGCCTAAATCAGGAACCCTTCCTTCATTCGCGGCGCCGCTGACTTCGCAATTATCGGCGATTGGCAGCGGTTGCAACTCCCGGCGAAAATTTTTTCGCGGTCGGGGAATAAAGTCGCCCGCCAAAACGTTTCTCCCTCATAACGATTAAAAAATCCGACTGAATAATTGTTCTGGGAGAAGAAGAAATGAAACAGCAGATAGACATCCTCACAAAATCCGGCGCGGCGTATCCTCCGTCTCAAAGCCATGAGCCTACCGTCAGTGATGCGGCCGAAAAAGCTGCTCCACCAGTGAAGCCCGAGCAAGACGGGGTGACTGATCTCAGCCGGCGAAAATTCTTAACCAGCGCAGGGATCGCCGCAACAGCTGCGGCTGTCGGTATGAACATTCCTTTCGGCAAGAATCTCCGCGATGGCTGGGTGCCCATCGCTCACGCTGAAGATCTGGACGGAATGGCCGGCAAAAACGGGCTCAAAATCCTCAATGACCGGCCGCTGAATGCTGAGACAATCGCAAATTTCCTTGATGATCCGATCACCCCGACAGCGCGCCACTTCATTCGCAACAACGGCATTCCCCCAAAAGATGTGGGCGCTGATAGCTGGACCCTGACAATTGATGGGCTGGTCGACAAACCGATGAAGCTAACGATCGCCGACCTGAAAAAGGACTTTGAAATTGTCGAACTTGCGCTGCAGATTGAATGCGGCGGCAATGGCCGCTCTGCCTTTGACCCTCCGGCGCGCGGTAACCAGTGGAGCACAGGGGCGATCGCCTGCTCGAAATGGAAAGGCGCTCGCCTGGCCGATGTTCTTAAAGCCGCTGGCGTTAAGGACAGTGTCATCTATACCGCGCATGAAGGCGCCGACGCGCACCTCTCCGGCGACAAGAGCAAGCTGCCCTTATCGCGCGGCGTGCCCATTGAAAAAGCCATGGACCCGCACAACCTCATCGCTTTTGAGCAAAATGGCGCTCCCCTGCATCCCATGAACGGCGCGCCGTTGCGATTGGTTGTCCCCGGATGGCCGGGCTCATGTTCGCAAAAGTGGCTCACCCGTATCTATCTGCGTGATAAGGTCCATGACGGCGCGAAAATGACCGGCACATCTTATCGGGTCCCTGCCTACCCGGTGGCACCCGGTGAAAAAGTAGCGAAAGAAGATTTTGTTATCATTCAGTCGATGCCGGTTAAATCGCTCATCACACGGCCTAAAACACAGATAGAGACCAGCAACAAAACTATAGAAGTTGGCGGTCATGCCTGGGCCGGGGATCGCAAAGTTACCGCCCTCGACATCTCCTTTGATTTTGGTGAGACCTGGCAAAAGGCAGAGCTTGATGATCCGGTGAACCCTTATGCCTGGCAGAACTGGCGCGCTGAGGTCACCTTCCCGGAAAAAGGGTATTACGAAGTCTGGGCCCGCGCCACGGATGACGCCGGTGACATGCAACCATTTGCAATCGCCTGGAACCCAAAGGGTTACCTGAATAACTCAATGCATCGCATCGCTGTTCGCGTCACAGCGTAGCGAAGCGTTTGCCGGGTCTGGAAACTGGCTGTGCAGCCATCCGAACCAAAATGGTGGGCAAGGCATTAAGGGTTTTTGCTCCTTGCCCACCATCCCCGGCTTGGGAAAGGGCGATGCCGACATTCTAATTCAATGGTCAATGGGCCAAGAGGGTGATCCGCTCGAGCCCACCACCGTGCCGCTTTGGCCCCCCTTAGCTCCCCCTTTGGCCGTGCGCGGTGATCAATAATCTGGAAAGCAAAATAAAATATGGAACGCTCAGTTAAGAAAATAAATGACGGAAAGTGGTTGCTCTGCCTTTTCATCGCCATCAGTGGCCTACTTATTAGCATTGTGCCCGCTGCATTTGCGGCTGAGACACCGGCGAACAAGCCACCACAGGCGATTGCCCTGCCGGACGGTGAGGGCAGGGACGAGGTGGAGGCATATTGCTCTGCCTGTCACTCGTTACAAATTGTTGTGCAGCAAAAAGGCCTGACCCGAGATCGATGGAAAGACCTGCTTGAATGGATGGTTGAGGAACAGGGCATGTCTGAGCTTGATGAGGAAGATTACAAACTCGTGCTGGATTATCTGACCAAATATTTAGGCCCGGCCGAAAAATAATCATTTGCCCGGCACGGCATTCACCAGCCCGCATTAGAGAGGAGAGGCGCATGAGAACATCATTTGTTACCAGACGGTCTTTCCTGCTCGCCGCATCCAGTGTCGGCATTTGTTCCGCCATCGGTACAACCTATCTGCGGGGATCAACCGGAACCCGCCCTATTCTGAAACTGGCTGCCACAACGACGCTGCGGGATTCAGGGCTGCTTGGTGCTTTGGTTGGCGCTTTTTCTGATCAGCATGATATTGATGTTCGCGCAATTGTCCGCGGCACTGGCGAAGTTTTGATGCTGGCCAGAAACGGCGATGTTGATGCGGTGCTTATTCATGATCCCGTAAAGGAAGCTGAGTTTGCCAGAAAAGGATTTGTAAATACCGATGATATTATTCTGGAAAATCGATTTGTCCTCGTTGGCCCGGCCAGCTTGTTCCTTGATGGAAAGAAAAAAGAGGTAATGTCTGCGCTCAGGACAATTTACGAGAAGAAAATTCCATTCGTCAGCCGGGGTGATGCGAGCGGCACCCATGCCGCAGAGCTGCGGCTATGGTCGAAGCTTCGGCTATCGCCGGAAAAATTTGCAACTGACTGGTACTGGGAGTCCGGCTCAGGTATGGGGGCCACCCTCAATATTGCTGCGTCTTCCGGGCGCACGACCCTGACAGACATTGCCACATGGGAATATTTTAACAATAAAAACGACATGACAATTCTCGCCGATACGCCCGGCAGCCCGCTCACCCGGAACGTTTATTCTTACCTCACCTTAAAGTCTGCAACAGCGGCCACCAGCACGCCGCAAAAATTCGGTCAATGGCTAGGCTCGGACGACTGTCGCTCCCTGATCCGCAATTTTCGCATAAATGGTAAGAAGGTATTTTTCCTGCCGGTTAACCCCATCCGAACGGCAACGGCCAGCTAGAATTATTGTGAACAATGGGTCCAATCCGGCCCGCAAACTGAGAGCCTTGCAGGCGCAGCCCATAGTAATATTGCGCCTGGGTCCATTCAGTAGGGTTCGCCAATTATATTGACTTAATTTACTCTCTTGAGGCGAGAAAACTCGCTATTTGTCGCCTCCTTCAGCCGGCTGGAATTGCGCTTATTTGCCGCGCTCTCTTCACCATCTCATCCACCCAAACTTGATACAACTGTTGCAGCTTTGAGACGAGCTTGCGGCGATTTAACATATTTTTATCAGCTAATTCAATGCGTTAAATAAGTGGCATAATCTCTGCGTATCTGAGAGGCGATTGAGCGTGAACATGAGGGACAAGTGTTGGAGCCGGGGAAAGCGTCAGTGAATGGACGTAAGAAACGGCAGCAAACGACAACCATCCTGTTTCGGTTCATCTAGATCAAAATGCCTGTGGCATTAACCACAAGAACAAACTTTGATTTCGCCACCCTTGGAAGCAGTTACACCTGGCGAGATCTACGGGAGGATATTTTATGAATCTACAGAATAAATGGAAAGCCGTGACAGCGGGTATTGCGTCCAATGTGATGCTTTGCGCCGTTGCAACCGGCTTTGGACTTACACCAATGGTGGCATCGCCTGCCCTAGCGGATGACGGCAGCGACTGGCCCAAATATTATCGTACAGACAAAGCCTGGCGCTATAGCCCGCTGGATGAAATCAACAAATCCAATGTCGGCAACCTGAAGGTCGCCTGGATCCACCAACCGGGTGACATCCAGCATGGCCTGCAAGCCACGCCAATCGTATTGGATGGCAAGCTCTATTATGTTGGCGCCAATAACAACGTCTTTGCTGTCGATGCAAAAACCGGCAAGACAATCTGGCATTATAAGCCAAAACTGAACCCACTTGCTGACAAGGTATTCTATGTTGCAGCGAGCCGCGGTGTCACCGTTGGTCACGGCAAGGTTTTCCTTGGCACACTCGATGGCGCCATGGTTGCTCTGAACCAGGAAACCGGCAAGGTTGTATGGAAAAAGCAGGTCACCGACTTTAAAGATTGCTACGGTTGCCTGTTCTCATCACCGCCGCAACTGGCCGGTGACGTGATTTATGGCGGCACAACTGGTGGCGATCAGCCGCAACAGGGACGCATCTTTGCCCTGAACGCCCACACAGGTGAAAAGGCCTGGACATTCAACACCATCAAAGACGATCCGAAAAGCTGGCCTGGCGATTCTGGTAAGGTCGGCGGTGGTGGTGCCTGGCTTCCTGGGGTTTACGACGAGAAGACAGATACAATCTTCATCGGCACAAGTAATGCCGCGCCAGATTTTTATCCGGCTGGCCGCAAGGGTGACAACCTTTACACCGCCTCTATTCTGGCGCTGGAAGGTAAAACCGGCAAACTTAAATGGCACTATCAGGAAGTCCCGCATGATACCTGGGACTATGACGCCGCCTATGAAATCATGACCATCGAGCATGAAGGCAAGGAACTGCTGGTTCACCTCAACAAAGGCGGCTTCGTTTTTGTTCTCGACAAGACAACCGGCAAGCCCGTTAACATCTGGCAACTCGCCAAACATGTGAACTGGGTCAAGAGTATCAACCCGAAAACCGGAGAGTTGATCGGCCGGAACGAACCAGAAGCCGGCAAAGCGAAAACCATGTGCCCCTATCTTCTTGGTGTCAGAAGCTGGAACCATGCTTCCTATAGCCCGAAGACCAAACTCTGGTACACAAATGCTATGGAAGTCTGCAACGAAGTCACAGCCTCCGAGCAGGAAGTTGACAAGGTTGGTATTGCTGGTCTTTACCTCGGCATCTCCGCGATCAAGACTGTGAACCCTCCTGGGGATAAAGTCTCTGCCCGCTTCGAAGCCCGTGATCCACTGACTGGTGACGTGAAATGGACCATCCCTTACGAAATGCCTGGCCTCGGCTCTGTGCTGACAACGGGTGGTGGCCTTGTCTTTAACGGTGACGTTCGCGGCAATGTTTACGCCTATGACGCTGATAACGGCAAAGAGCTATGGAGCTTTAACACCGGCTCTGGCATCCGTGCCGGTATCATCAGCTACAAGGCTGGCGGCAAACAATATATTGTTGTCCCGAGCGGCCTTGGGTCTCACGCACCAGGTTTCATGGCAGGTTCCTTCCCGGAAATTGCTGGCCTTCCTGGCGGTGCTGCTCTGATCGCCTTCACTGTCGAGTAGAGCTGGCATGGCCTGACCAACTTCGGGCCTGAAAAGAAAAGCAAGGGAGGCAAAATCGCGTCCCTTGCTTTTTCGCGCCTTTAACAACTCTCAAATTACGCCCTTACCTCTTTGGGAAGTTTAGGGCAAACTTAGCTTCGTAATTTAAATGAACAGAATGGCAGAACCCATAGAGGAGTAATTGAAAAAATGAAGTTAGGCTTTCACCCATCGGCCATCGTAATTGCATTGTTCGGCATTTTTATCGTTGCCGGCATTACAACAACCGGTGTCAAATCCATGCACCCTTACGACCCGGACCCGGCCGTTGCCGCGGAGGGGAAAAAAGCAAATGATGAAGCAAAAGCGGGCGAAGAGTTAACTGGTGATGCGCTGCGCGAAAAAGTTTTTGCGGACCCGAAATCGATAGAAAACGGCCAGCTTCGCTTTGCACAGAACTGCGCCGCCTATTGTCACGGCGACAAGGGCTCCGGCGGCGAAGTCCAACCGCTCCAGTGCCAGGTTGAGTACACACCGGAATATGTTTTCGCCGTCATCTCTGAAGGGCGCCAGGTTGGCAGCCGCACCATGCCACCATGGAAAGACACCTTCAGCGAAAAAGAAAGATGGGAGCTGACTGCCTTCATCATGGGGCTTCAGGACCTGCCGAAATGTAAGGAATGAGAATAGAGGGAAACTAGTTTATGAAGCGCACCAGTTCCACAGGCTCACATCTTTTGATTGTTGTTGTTTTTTTTGTTCTGGCATTGGGCGGCGCGCACCCGGCCGCTGGCGAGTCCATTGATTACATCAAGGAACGCCGCGAGTTTATAGCCTGCGTCTCGCCCCGGGCCGAGCCATATTCCGATGCCATCCTGATGATTGAAACGCCCAGCTATCCCGGTTTTCAGATCGACATGGCGGAAAAGCTGGCAAAGAAAATCGGTGTTGGGCTTAAGCTGAGCTGGATCAATTCATTTTTCAATGCCGAGAAGGTAAAATGCGACGCCTTCATGGGGCTTGCTCAGCTGGAGCAGGAACCAGCGCATCCCTTCCTGAAACCCACAATCCCCTATCTGCATGTCAAAAGCATCCTCGTTTCAAATAAGGACCATCACCTGAAAGGGCTGAAGGATTTTCAAGGCCTAAGGGTTGCCGCAGACACCAGCACCGCCGTTCAGGATATCCTTCGAAAGCAGGATAGCGGGGCAGAGCTGTTTGTCAGCTACATCGAAGACAATAAGAAATTTGATGCACTCCGGCGCGGTGATATCGACGTTGCGCTGGTAACCACCGTTAGTCTCGGCTGGTATCAGAAAAACCATCCCGGGTTTCAACCGGTTATAACACCCGCTTCGGTGATCGCACCAAATTCGGAATATGACTTTGCCCTTGGTCTTCACAATGCCGATGCAAAGACCGTCGCCCTCTTTAATGACTATCTTGAGGAGATGATTACGAGTGGCGCTCTGGAAAAAATCTTTAAACATTATGGCGTGCCATCCGGCATCGCTAAAAACTGAGAGCAAGGTTTACATCCTTTACCTGCGAAAGAATAAGCGACCTCATCCCATGCAGACATATCAATCAAAAACTTTAAAGTTCTCCTGCCTTCACTGGTGCATTGCATGGCTGTTTTCTTCGGCGCTTTTGCTGCTTGCTGCCCCTGCCACGCTCCAGGCTGATGACATGCGCGACATTGCCCGCAAGGGTGAGTTTGAAATCTGCGTCTCCCCGCGGGCCATGCCGCTCTCTGACCTGATCGAGCAACAGGCCGGCCGACCACCGGGGTTGCAGATCGAGATTGGTAAAGAGCTGGCAAAACGGTTGAATGTCAGCTTGAAAACAAGCTGGCTCAGCTATCGCTATCAGGCCAAACATACCAATGTGATGCCCAGATTGTCGCCCGCAAGCCTGAAGAACCAGCCGGATAATCCCTACCTCCAAAAGACCATTCCCGCTGAGCGGCTACCGCCTCCGGCCATGGAGGACGCCGCCAGCCTCGAAGACTTAGTGCGCGGGCCTGCTGTTGACAATCACCAGGTCCATGATGAAAAAGGAATGTCGAGGCATTTGTCAGCTATACCAGCGATGAGAAAGCGCCGAACGCCGTTGCCAATAATAAAGCCGGATGTCGCCAATAACCCGGTCTCTGGCTGGTATCAGCAACACCGACGTTTACCACCACCGTGACCGAAAAAGCGATTACTGAAACATATGAATATGACTATTCTGGTCTGCGCCGGGCTGACCGCATGACGGCGTGATTTCATCATCATCAAGGAGACTACGACGGCGGTCAGGAAAACGAGCATGGGGTGACCTACAAGGTCAACAGATAACAAGAACAGGACCAGCCAGCGCCGCAAGCGCCTGCAGGCGGCAAAGTCCTCCCCTGCATGATGTGATGAGCGTAAGCAGTTGATGAGACCATCAGGAACCTTGGCAAAGGCTATCTGCCTGCGCGATTTAAACTCCTCCGGCGGGACATAGCGCTTTACCTCTGCATGTTTGCGACTTGGTTGCAGATACTGCCCGATGGTCAGAAAATCCACGTCGGCGGAGCGCAAATCATCCATTACCTGCAGCACCTCTTCTCGTGTCTCGCCGAGCCCCACCATGATGCCGGATTTTGTGAACACGGCCGGATCTAGCTCCTTTGCTTGCTGTAATATCCGGAGGGAATGGAAATACCGCGCACCCGGCCGGATCTTCAGGTAATGCGAAGGCACCGTCTCGAGATTGTGGTTGAAGACATCTGGCCGGGCATCGATCACCACCTCCAGCGCTCCGGTCTTATGGCGAAAGTCCGGCGTCAGTACTTCTATGGTGGCCCCCGGCGCCTGCCGCTTGATCTCACCGATCACCGCTGCAAAATGCGCCGCGCCGCCATCGGCCAGGTCATCCCGGTCAACCGAGGTGATGACGATGTGCTTCAGGCCAAGCTCGGCCACAGCCTGGCCGACTTTCTCCGGCTCATGGGTGTCAAGTGGCCGGGGCACACCTGTTTTCACATTGCAAAAGGCGCAGGCTCTGGTGCAGGTATCACCCATGATCATCATCGTCGCATGTCGCTGCGACCAGCATTCGTTGATATTCGGGCAACCGGCCTCACCGCAAACGGTGTGCAGATTGTGTTTCTTGACGACCGCTGCCGTCTCCTCATAAACCGGAGAGCGCGTTGCCTTGATGCGAATCCATTCCGGCTTTTTCAATACCGGTGTGTCAGCCCGGTGCGCTTTTTCCGGGTGTCTCACGCCATTCTGGCGCCGGTCAAATCTCGATCTCTTGTCAGCGCCTGGCCGATTGTCAATAATTGTCACCATTTTCGTGGCCCCTTACATGTGCAATGCGCGGTCATCAGCATCGAGCACGCTTTCATGCATCATTTCTGAAAGCGTTGGATGCGGAAACACCACATGTGCCAGTTGCGCGGCGGTCGCTTTCAAGCTCAGCGCAATTGAATAGCCCTGGATCAACTCAGTCACCTCGGCGCCGATCATATGCGCGCCCAGCAGCCGACCGCTATGCGCGTCGAAAACCGTTTTGATCATGCCGGCTGGCTCACCCAGAGCAATCGCCTTGCCGTTCGCCTGAAATGGAAATTTACCGACCTTAACGACGAAGCCGGCATCAATGGCCTTCTGCTCCG
>CALNZE010000095.1:0-17820 GCA_942490955.1 uncultured Alphaproteobacteria bacterium | reverse complement strand
TCTCAAGACGAGACGCCTCAACCTGGCGTTCCAGCCCGGTCGTCAATTGCTTCGCCATTCTCGTAAAACTCACCACAGACATCGGTTGTGATGGTGAAACCGGGTGGCACTGGCAGGCCAATACTGGCCATTTCGGCAAGGTTTGCGCCCTTGCCGCCAAGCAGCTCCCTATCATCAGCCCGGCCATCGGCGCTGCCGCCGCCAAACTGATAAACCCATTTTGGAATATTTGAATTGGCCGGTGTACCAATGTCGTGTGTCATGAAACAAACCCTCTTGCGCGGGATCAATCCCCGCTTTTCGCAAGTAACTTAAAGCCCTGAAACGATAAGAGCAAATGATTGTCATGAGATTGACCAATAACATGCCGCTAACGGAAAGGCAGCGCCAGCTGCCAACACGCCCATGCTTTAAAACCTATGGTTTATCAGTTTTTTTCAAATTGTGTCATGCCGCATCCTGCGCAAGCATTTACAGCGCAAAACTCACAACAGCAGGCACCCCTTGCGGCTCTATTCACGTGGTGCTCAATTCACTTGCAGCGCTAGGCAACCCCGGTCGAGGGCTGAAAATACCCTGAGGGCAGCACCCACCCCGCATCCACCTGCCCCTGGTAAACATAAACCCAGGCGCGATAGTCAATGCCGTCTGTATCCCGCACCGTTGCCTCAACCCGCACAAACTCATGCGGCATCGGGTCATCCTCGGCGCAGCCTTCATAAGCATCCAGCAGAGCCAGCAGCGCATTTGGCCGCTGGATCTCATAGAGCTCGCCGTAAACCGCCGTGCCGCAGTCTTCCAGCACCAGGCCCGGATAAGGGCCAAGATCATAGATCCGCCCGGCGATAATCGCCTCCGCCACATAAGTCGCATGGGAGCGCATCATCGCACCCATCGGGTTCGCGACACTGCGTTTCAGCGTGCCGTAAACAAAAATATATTGATGTTCAGACATGAAGCCGGTGACCGTTTTTATCAATAGAATCAGTTATGAGCTTACTGCGCTTCGCCAAAAAAGTCATCGGCTGCATTAACGAAGATTGTGGGAAGAAGTAACCATCCAAAATCACGCACCACCACCCACGGAAAACATCTTTTGTTTCAAAAACATATCCACTTCAGGAAAAATTAACCATCCCGGGCTCAAATAGGGGCAGAGCGGTACCAAGGCGCGTCAAAGCCATATGCCGCCAGTGAGTTTTAGTACCGTTGCGTGGAGTATAGTAATGCGTCGCCTGCCCTTCCCTTTTGCCGGGCTTTTTGCTCTCGGCCTGATTTTCTCTCCCCCCCTGCCCACGCTGACCGCCGGCGAGCTTCTCTTCGATGAGCGCGAGGTTTTTGGCGAAGAGCTAACCTATAAACCAGAGGCGCCCGCAGAGCCAAAATCGCCGAACCCGGCCGCCAGGAAAGCACCCAGCCCGGTCGAACAACTCGTCATTGATCATGAAGCCGCCGTCAGAAAACTGCGCGAGGAAAAGCCCATAGCCTATGAGGCAAGCCGCGTGGCTCCTTATTCACGCCCGGATGCAGCCCCAGAGTCCGCGCCCTATACCGCCCCCTATGCCGCTCCCGGCATCCTGCCACCCGAATGGCTGGTCACCGCCAACACGGCCTACGCCGATGTCATCCTTGATTATGACGAGAACATCACCACCAAAGCCATCGACCAGCTCATTTTCCGCAAAAATGGCGGCCTGCAATCAAAAAAGATCTACATCTCCGGCCTGGTGAAAGGCTCTTATCTTGGCGAATGGACGAGCGCAGATGGCGCCTTCCCCATTCTCACCCGCTTTCCCGATCATAGCGGCACCTCAGCGCATCGTTTTTTCATCGACAACGCCGCTCTTGCTTTCACCGCAACACCGCTGGACTGGCTCACCCTATTCGCGCAAATCGAATATCACGAGGTCCGTTTCGACAGCCAGGATGAAGTGCAACTGCGCAAAGTCTACGCCACCCTTGGCGACCTCAACCGCTCGCCTTTCTACCTGACCTTTGGCCGCAAAACCATCAACTTTGGCGACTTTGACCTCTACAGCCCCTTCACCCAATCCATCAACAACCACTTCTTTCGCGCCGAAAGCGACGGCGTGATTGCCGAGCTTGGTTACGTGAATAAATACCTGCATCTTTCCGCCACCGCCATCACCGGCGGGCGCCACCTCAGAACCGCCGACACCGCCGAATCTGACCAGATCAACAACTTCGCGCTGGATGGAGAAATACTCATTCCGGTCTACGCGGGCTCAACGTTGAAAGTCGGCGGCGGCTATCTGCATGGCACCATCTACAACCACACCCTGCCGCACCACCCCGGCCCGGAGATCGACTGCCCGGTCACCCCCGGCCAGCAAGGCGTGCCGAAATGCCGGGGCCGCAATGCCGCCTGGGATATGCGGGCCGAATTGATCACACCGATGTTTGATTTGATGGCCGAATACACCGCCACGGTTGACCCCTGGCCCGCCACAAATCAGAAGCTGGAGGCCTTCACCATACAGGGCCGGTATAAAACCGCCCTGTGGGATCGAAAAACCCACTTTACCCTCAGCTACTCCCGCTCCGACATCGGCCCCTTCTCAACCGGCGGCCCCGGCGCACCCATATTCGACAGCCTTGATCAATGGGTCGGCGGCATGGAGATTTTCCTCAATCCAAATTTCTCCGTGGCGATTGAATATTCCCACAACACCGGCTTCGCGCCGCTGATCAACATCGGCAGCGTCTCGAATAGTGATGTTGAAGCTGACCAGCTTGTCATCGGCGGGCGCATCGTTTTCTAGGCGAAAGATTGCAATTTGCTGCTGGCCTCGCCTGCTGTAAGGATCACAGCAACTCGCCCATCGCCACCCGCACCGCATGCCCGCCAATGCGGATCGAGCGCACCTGCTTGTCTTTCACATCCATCTCAAGCTTGATCAGGCTGGGCCGCCCCATCTCAAGCCCCTGCTCGATCTGCGTTTCGTAAACCTTGTGACTCCCCAGCTCAAACCGCTCGACAACAGTGGCAAAGCCAACCGCCGCCGCCCCGGTCGCCGGGTCCTCGGTAATCCCGAGCATTGGCGCAAACATTCGCGCGTGAAAGCCCGGGCGCTGTCCGCCCTCATCGCGGCAATAAACATAAACGCCAACAGCGCCGCCCTCGGCCAACTCACCAAAGGCATCCTCCCAATAGGCAAAGTCAGGCTTCGCCCGCCGCACCACGGTCGATTTCCGCAGTGGCACATAAACAAATTGCACCGACATATGCGCCGCGCTTATTTTGTGATTTTCAAAACCGATATCGGCATAGTCCAGCCCCAGCGCATCGGCGACATTTTCTGGTGACGGCACTTTGACCAACCGCTCCGGCAGCGCTGGCGCATCAAATTCCGCGTAAGAGACCTTACCCGGCACCATCGCCACCGCGCAGCGCACCAGCCCCAGCCCTTCCTCAAGCAAAAGCAGCGCATCGGCATCGGTCGACGCTTGCCGGTTTTTCATCTCGCCCAGCAGCACCGCCGTACCAACGGTCGGGTGCCCGGCAAATGGCAACTCCTGCGCCGGTGTAAAAATCCGCACCCGCGCCGAGGCAAGCTTATTCTCTGACGTTTGAAGAAACACAGTTTCCGAAAAGCCGAATTCCCGGGTGATCGCCATCATCTCTTCGTCGGCAAGCCCATCGGCATCCTCAACCACCGCCAGCTGATTGCCGCCATAGCGCTCCTTTGTAAACACATCCAGAATATGAAATTGCCGCCCCATAACGCCCCCTTTAAAAAACACCGCTCAACCCATGGTGAGCACATCCCCCCCGCCCCATGCAAGCCCACAAAAAAGCACCACCCCCGTGAAGAGTGGTGCTTCTTTTTCAAAAAACAATTTGCGTATTCGATAGCTTTCGAGACCGACGCTTTAATTCTTACTTTTATCAACCAGCGCCTTTTCCTTAATCCAAGGCATCATCTCCCGCAGCTTGTGCCCAACTTCCTCGCAAGGATGCGCATCGGCCTTGGCGCGGGTGGCTTTAAAGCTGGTTTGACCAACCTTGTTTTCCAGCATCCAGTCACGGGTAAAACGCCCTTCCTGGATATCAGTGAGGATGTCTTTCATCCGCGCTTTCGTCTCAGGCGTAATCACCCGCGGACCGGAAACATACTCGCCATATTCCGCTGTGTTGGAGATGGAGTAATTCATGTTGGCGATGCCGCCTTCATAAATAAGATCCACAATCAGCTTCATCTCATGCAGGCATTCAAAGTAAGCCATCTCCGGCGCGTATCCGGCTTCTGTCAAAACTTCAAAACCCGTGCGCATCAGCTCAACAACACCGCCGCAAAGCACCGCCTGCTCACCAAACAGATCCGTCTCGCATTCTTCGCGGAATGTCGTCTCGATGGTGCCGGCCTTGCCGCCGCCAATGGCAGATGAATAAGACAGCGCCAGATCTTTTGCATTGCCAGAAGCATTCTGATGCACCGCGATCAGGCAGGGCAGCCCGCCGCCACGCAGATATTCACCGCGCACCGTGTGGCCCGGCCCCTTTGGCGCGATCATGATAATGTCAATCTTCGAGGAGGGCTCAATCAGGTTAAAGTGAATGTTCAACCCGTGGGCAAAAGCGATCGCCGCGCCATCGGGGATGTTTGGCGCAATCTCATCATTATAAAGATCAGCCTGCAGCTCATCCGGCACCAGCACCATGAGGAGGTCCGCCCAGCCTGCAGCTTCAGCCACGCTCATCACCTTCAGGCCTTCGCCTTCAGCTTTGGCGCGCGAGGAGGACCCCTCCCGCAGCGCGACCGCGACATCAGAAACACCGGAATCACGCAGGTTCAGCGCATGAGCATGGCCCTGCGATCCATAACCGACGATAGCAACCTTCTTGGATTTGATGAGATTGAGATCCGCATCCTGATCATAATATACGCGCATTGAATTAAACCACCTTCTTGTTTTTCCAGTTTCCTCGCCGCCCACTGAGCAATTGGCGAGCCGTTAAGTAATCTAGGAGTATTTTTAAATGTCCGTTTTATCTTTCTGAGCCGGGTTAATGCGCAAGGCCAGCCTTGTCAATGACCCAGTTGCTTTAAATAGCGCCTCACCGTGCCCGCCACCCCGTAAAGCAGGCAGTCCGCCGTAAAACAATGACCGATAGAACATTCCGAAATGGCCGGCACCCGGGCCATCAGCGCCGGTAAATTCTCAAGCGTCAGATCATGTCCGGCATTCACCGCCAACCCGGCAGATATCGCGGTGGTCGCCGCCGCCTCAATCCGCACCAACTCGTCGTTAATTTGCGCCGCATCAGTCAGCGCGCCATAAGGCCCGGTATAAATCTCAACCCGGTCAGCCCCAACGGCCGCCGCCGCTTTCGCGGCATCCGGGTCTGCATCAATAAAGAGCGACACACGGCACCCCGCCGCCTGCGCCCGTTTGATAACAGCCACTAGCAGGTCTTTATCCCGCGCGATATCCCAGCCATGGTCAGAGGTCTCCTGCCCCGGCTCATCCGGCACAAAGGTCACCTGATCCGGCTTTACCGCCTCTATGAGTTTGAGGAAGTCCTCACCCGGATAGCCCTCAATGTTAAATTCTTTGCCCGGATAATCACTTTCGATCATTGCCGCAATGTCATAAACATCACCCATGCGAATATGCCGCTCATCCGGGCGGGGATGCACCGTTAGCCCATGCGCCCCTGCATCAAGCGCCATCGCGCCAATGCCGGTCACACGCGGCCAGGGCAGGTTGCGCCTGTTGCGCAACATCGCAATCGCATTGAGGTTGACACTTAAATTGCTGGCCATGTCAGGTTAAATTCCAGGAAGCAAAAATTTCAACATACCGCACCGGCTACGCCGGGTCGTTCATACCTTCAGCACCGCGAGAAATCGCGGCCACCCCAGTGCGCGCAACTTCGACAAGGCCCAGCGGTTTCATCAACTGCACAAACTGCTCAATCTTGCCGGACTTGCCTGTCACCTCAAAAACAAAATGCGTTGTCGAGGCATCAACCACCTGCGCCCGGAATGCCTCACCAAGCCGCAGCGCCTCGACACGGTTATCACCCTTACCAGCAACCTTGACCATCGCCAGTTCACGCTCCAGCAGCGGGCCCGCCACCGTCAGGTCGGTCACCTTATGAACAGGCACCAGCCGCTCAAGCTGCGCCTTGATCTGCTCAATCACCATCGGCGTGCCCGTCGTCACAATGGTAATACGCGAGATATGCCGCTCATGGCTGGTCTCTGTCACGGTCAGGCTGTCAATATTATAGCCCCGGCCGGAGAACAGCCCGATCACCCGCGCCAGCACGCCCGGTTCGTTGTCCACCATCGCAGATAATGTGTGAACTTCTTGTCTTTCTTCATCAACACTCATGAAACAGCACAGCCCTTAACTGAATGGTCCCAAAACGGGATAGCTCGAAATTTATCGGAAGAATTGGTCTTGAATTCCGTTGGATTTAATATGCCGGACAGGCAGACATCCCACGGCCGTCGCAGGGCACAGCCAGCCAGGCGCGCATGCGCAGCCAGCCATGCAGCCCTGCCTACACCAGCATTTTCCCTTCGTCAGAAACAGCGTCCTTCAGATCTTCACTGGACGCATCGCTGGCCAGCAACATCTCATTATGCGCCGCCCCGGATGGAATCATCGGGAAGCAGTTGGCAAGCTTGGCAACCCGGCAGTCAAACAGCACCGGCTTATCAACAGCGATCATCTCCTTGATCATGTCATCAAGCTCGTCCGGCTTTTCTGCCCTGAGGCCGACACCGCCAAACGCCTCCGCCAGTTTGACAAAGTCCGGCAGCGCCTCTGAGTAGGAGTGCGAATAGCGCCCGCCATGCAGCAGCTCCTGCCATTGGCGCACCATGCCCATATACTCATTGTTGAGAATGAAGATTTTGATCGGCAGCTTATATTGCACCGCCGTTGACATCTCCTGCATCGTCATCTGCACTGAGGCTTCGCCGGCAATATCGATCACCAGGCTACCCGGGTGCGCGACCTGCACGCCAACAGCCGCCGGCAGGCCATAGCCCATCGTCCCAAGACCGCCAGAGGTCATCCAGCGATTTGGCTCTTGAAAGCCATAATACTGCGCCGCCCACATCTGGTGCTGGCCAACTTCGGTGGTGATATAAGTGTCCTTATCCTTCGTCAGCTCATACAGCCGCTGGATGGCATATTGCGGCATGATCTCTTTTTTCGAATTGGTATAACCAAGGCTCTTCTTGGCCCGCCATTCGTCGATCTGCCCCCACCAGGCTTTCAGCGCCTTCTTGTCAATCTGCTCCGCCCTGGTTTTCCAGATCCGCAGCATATCCTCAAGCACATGCCCAACATCGCCAACGATCGGCAGATCAACCCGCACATTCTTGTTGATCGAGGAAACATCAATGTCGATATGGATTTTCTTCGAATTTGGCGCAAAGGCATCCAGCCGCCCGGTGATGCGGTCATCAAACCGCGCGCCGATACAGACCATCAAATCGCAGTCATGCATCGCCCAATTGGCCTCATAAGTGCCGTGCATGCCCAGCATACCCAGCCACTTATCGTCAGACGCCGGAAAAGCCCCCAGCCCCATCAATGTCGAGGTGATCGGCACACCGGTTTTCTTCACCAGTTCGCGCAGCATATCGCAAGCGCCCGGCCCGGAGTTGATAACCCCACCGCCGGTATAAAACAGCGGCTTCTTGGCCGCGGCAATCATCTCGACCGCCTCGCGTATGGCGTTTTGATCACCCTTGATCTGCGGCCGGTATGTTTTATGCGAAATTTTTTGCGGGCCGGTATATTCCGCCAGCTGGAACTGAACATCTTTTGGAATATCAACAACAACCGGACCCGGCCGACCATTCGAGGCAACGTAAAACGCCTCGTGCATGACCCGCGCCAGATCATTGACGTCTTTAACAAGATAATTATGCTTGGTGCAGGGCCGCGTGATGCCAACCGTGTCACATTCCTGGAAGGCGTCATTGCCAATCAGATGCGTCGCAACCTGGCCGGAAATACAAACCAGCGGGATCGAATCCAGCAGCGCATCAGCCAGCCCGGTAACAGCGTTCGTCGCGCCAGGCCCGGATGTCACCAGCAAAACACCGACCTTGCCGGTCGAGCGGGCATAGCCCTCCGCTGCGTGCGCCGCGCCTTGTTCATGGCGCACCAGAATATGCTCAATGTCCTCACGGTCAAAGAGGGCATCATAAATCGGCAGCACCGCCCCGCCAGGATAGCCAAAAATATGCTCAACCCCCTGGTCAGCAAGGGCCTGTAAAACAATTTCGGCACCGGTCATTGTCCGCGACATTCATCTTTCTCCAGAAAACTACAAACAAAAATACGCTCAGCCAGAACACCCCGGCAAGTGGCTCGGGACAGTCTGTTAAGCCCTGAAATTTACCAGGAAATGCTCTTTTAGAGCGAGCCACCCTAACCAATTGACCCATCGAGGTCAACCGCTTTGGTGAACTTTCGTAAATATTTTAGGCATTAATCTTTCCATTTCTTGCCCATTTAGCCATTCCCACGCAATCATATTGCCGCGCAACCAGGTCATCTGCCGTTTTGCGTAGCGCCGCGTCTGCTGCTGCGCCCGCGCCACCGCCTCATCAAACACATAATCCCCCTGTGAGAAGGCCAACAGCTCCGGCACACCCAGCGCCCGCATCACCGGCAAATTTGGGTCTACAACGCTGCGAGCCAGCGCCACCACCTCATCCAGCCCGCCAGCCGCCACCATCTCCCGGAACCGGGCGTTGATCCGCTCATAAAGCACCGCCCGCTCCCAATCGACCACAAACCGCAGCGTCGCCTCACGATCGAGAACCGGCGTGCCCTTTTGCTGTTGCCAGTATGAAAGCGACCGCCCGCTGCCATCAATCACCTCGAGCGCACGCACAATGCGTTGCGTATCGCCGGGCTTGAGCCGCGCCGCCATCTCCGGATCCTGCGCAGCCAAAATCTCATGCAAGGCTTCAGCCCCGAGCCGGCGCGCCTCCGCCCGCCAATGCTGACGCACCGCCTCGTCAATTTCCGGAATTTCAGACAGCCCCTCAAGCAGGGCGTGATAATAAAGCCCGGTGCCACCAACGAAGATCGCCCGCTTGCCCAAAGCTTCCACCTCTGCCAGCACCTGGCAAACATCCTCAACCCACGCCCCGGTGGAATAGGCCGTCCCGCCGCTGACATGCCCAAACAGACAGTGCGGCACCAGCGCCTCATCGCGCGCCGTGGGCCGGGCCGAGACGATGCGCAACTCGCTATATACCTGGCAGCTGTCAGCGTTGATAATCACACCGTCAAATTCCTGCGCCAGCGCCAGCGCCAGCGCAGATTTGCCGCTTGCTGTCGGCCCCGCAATCAATATTGGCTTACCCGTCACGAAAACGCCGTCCCATCAGTAAATTGGCTAAACTTTTCCCATAAGGCCCTTTTCACATATATAGCTTTGCATGTATAGAAACCGAAACGCCATCCATCTGAAAATATTCGATAGATCAGCAGAGCGACCCAGCCAGGAACCCGTTCAGGAACCCAGTCAGGAAAAAGACACCCCATGACCACCGCCAATGCCGTCCTGACCCTCATCGCTCCCGAAAACAGCAACCTTATATCAAATGACCTGGTCGCCAGCCTGAAGCAAACCCTCACCCTCACTGGCAACGAGACCTGCCTGGCAGACGGCGAAGCCGTGGAGTGGCTGCTTGATGAGCAAGACCTCGCCAATCGCACCGCAACCGACATCGTCAAAGCCGCCCGCGCGCATCTTGGCGACCACCCCATCGACATCGCCATCACCCCCGCCAGCAACCGCCGTAAAAAACTGCTGATCTCCGACATGGATTCGACCATCATTCAGCAGGAATGCATCGACGAAATCGCCTTTATGGCAGGCATCAAACCAAAAATCGCCGCCATCACCGAACGCGCCATGCGCGGTGAGATCGAGTTTGATGACGCCCTGCGCGAGCGCGTCGGCCTGCTGAAGGACCTGCCAACCGCGGCCTTGGACACCGTCATCGAGGAGCGCATAAATCTAACGCCCGGCGCCCGCACCCTTGTGCGCACCATGGCGGCAAATGGCGCCCACTGTGCGCTCGTCTCCGGTGGCTTCACATTTTTCACCGATCGCATTGCCAAACTCACCGGCTTTCACACCACGCAGGCCAACATCCTCGAAATCAAAGATGACAAGCTGACCGGCCGCGTCATCCCGCCAATTCTCGGCAGCGAAGCCAAAAAACTGGCGCTGGAAACATTCCTGCGGGAAAAAAATATGAAGCATGATGACAGCCTCGCTGTCGGCGATGGCGCCAACGACCTAGCGATGATTCAGGCCGCCGGGCTCGGCATCGCCTTTCACGCCAAACCCATCGTCGCAGAGGGTGCCGCTGCCGCCATCACCCACGGCGACCTCACGGGCCTTTTATACCTGCAAGGCTACCGCAAAGACGAGTTTGTCTCGGACCATCTGACATAGCCGCCCGGCCAAGGCAGGCCCCGCCCACCACCATTTGCTTTCATTACCACCAATAGGCCATTATTCTGGGGGAAAAAGCGCTGTCTGCGCGTGCAAGCCGGCACGCAATCGCAGGAAAAGCCCCACCACCCGGCCAATAAAATTTTCAAACCCCAAGGATCATCACAACCAACATGCGCGCGATCTCACCGCTTTTCTCCAGATACCTCATTACAAATCAGGCAAAGCCCATCACCCGTCGATGGCGAGCCGCCACCCGGTTGATGATCGCCGCCCTCACTCTGGCCCTGCTTGCCACCGCACCGCAAAATCTGTTCGCCCAGGAAAATGAAACACAGACCGAGGAAGAACAGCAACAGGAGCAGAAAGAGGCAACCGAAGCCAGAGAAAGCCTCACCACCCTCATCCAGCTGCTGGAAGCCCGCCGCCAGCAGCAGGCCACCATCAAGCGGCTAAAAACCGAGCTGCGCGCCGCCAAAGAAGACGTCACCAAAAAAGAAGTCGAAGCGCGTCTGAAAACCGAGACAGAGCGGCTCGGACAGCTGGAAGAGCAGATCTCCGCCCTCACCACCGGCATCACGGAAAAAGACTTCTACGCCAGAGAGAAAGAAAAGTTCAATCTCAACGACGAATTGCAGGGCCTTGCTGAGCCCTTCGTCAAGATGATCAAAAGCACGACAGAAACCGCCAGAGAAATAGACACCCTCCAAACCACGATAACCGAAGCCCGCCGCCGCCAGACCATCGCCAAACAAGCCATCGAGCGCATTGATCATTTGGCCGCCGCCGCCAAACAGCAGAAGCTGGCCGATAGCAAAGCCACTGTCACCCACCTTGATGCCCAGCGCACCGAGTGGCAAAACCGCCTTCGGGATGCCAGCAACCTGGAGACCACATCACAGCAGCAATTGGCACTGAAAGAAAAAGTCGCCAACCGCGTCAACCTGGAAAGCTACGCAACCAGTTTCATTCGCACCCGCGGCGTGAACCTGCTGATCGCCATATTCTCATTTTTTGCAACCTTCGCAATTTTGCGTTTTGTCGATAGAACCTTAAGCGCCCTCTTCCACAAGCGCGGCATGCGCCACACTTTCTATTCCCGGCTCTCGCGCCTGATGTTCCAGGTTTTCACCATAATCGCCTCAACCCTGGTTATGATGATCACGCTCAATTACCTCAATGACTGGATCCTTCTGGGTGTTGCCGGCCTCTTCACCATCGCCCTTGCATGGATCGGCCTGAAAATGCTGCCGGTCATTGTTGAGCAGGCCGTCCTGCTTTTAAACCTCGGCGCCGTGCAGGAAGGCGAGCGCCTGCTCATCGAAGGCGTGCCCTGGCAGGTAAAAAAACTCGACCATTACACCGACCTGATAAACCCCTGGCTGGATGGCGGCCACTTTACCCTGCCGATCAGAGAGCTGGTTGGGCGCCACTCCCGCCCCGCCGCCCGTGACGAAGCCTGGTTCCCCACCAAAAAAGATGATTGGGTACAGCTCGCCAGTGGCACCATCGCCAAAGTCGTTTTCCAGACACCAGAGCTGGTACAGCTTGTGGAGCTGGGCGGCGCCCGCATCACATTTGCCACCCCGTCTTTCATCCAGGAATCAGTCCGCAACTTATCAACCGGCTTCCGCATCACCCAGGAATTTGGCATTTCCTACAAACATCAGAAAGATGCCACCGTTAAAATTCCCGCCCTGCTGCATGAGCATATTTCAACCGGCCTGGGCAAATTCATCAATCCGGAATGCATTAAGGATTTGCAGGTCGAGCTCTTTCGCGTTGGTGATTCATCCATCGATTTTGAAATCGAGGCTGACCTCTCCGGCAAGGTGGCTTCCCGCTATGAAGACATTGAAGGCGAAATCACCCGCCTGTTGATCGACGCTGCCAATCAGTTTGATCTGGAAATTCCCTTCCCGCAGATGGTCCTTCACCAGGCCGCAACATCCGAGCCACACCGCGACACGCAGAAACACTAAGGGTGGCCGGAGGCCGACAAGCCAGGCTCACCCCCTCCATAAAAAATCCCGCCCGCTCCAGCATTCACCGGAACGGGCGGGATTTTTTATCGTCTCAAATACGGCGTCAGATGACAAACAGGGCGACCACCGCCGCTGCATTCACCGCAGCTTTACGTGCTAGCCGGCATCCGTTGCCGGCAGGGCCACAAAGCCAAATTCACCATTGCCGCGCGACATGAAGAAGATGATGTTTTTCTTGTTGGCGCTTCTGAATTTTTCAATCTTTTCTTCCACCTCTTCTGGCGAAGAAACCGGCTCTTGCATCACATCAACAATCACATGCCCGGCGCGCACACCTTTGCTGGCCGCTGCACTATCCGGGTCCACCGCAATAACCGCAACGCCCTTCATATCTGCTGGCAAGCGGTACTTACCGCGAAACTCCGGTGTAATCTCCGAGAGCGTCAGGCCGGAGACTTCATATTCCTCCGGCTCAAATTCTTCTTCCTCATCAGGTTCCAGATTCACATCCGTTTTCTGCTCAACTTCCAGCAGCGCAATTTTCACCTGAAATGTCTTTTCTTCGCCGGAGCGCATCACCTTCACATCAACCGTTTTATCAACCGGCGTCAGCGCGACGATTTTCGGCAGGTCACGAGAAGATTTAACGTCGTTGCCGTCAAACTCGAGAATAATATCACTGGCAACCAGCCCGGCCACATCAGCAGGGCCGCCTTTTGTCACCCGCGCCACCAGAGCGCCGCGCGCCCGGTCAAGCCCGAAGCCATCGGCAATATCCGGGGTTACCTTCTGAATAAGCACACCAAGCCAGCCGCGGCGCGTTTCACCAAATCTTTTCAGCTGGTCAACAATGTTAACAACCGTGTCTGATGGCACAGAAAAGCCAATGCCGATCGAGCCACCTGACGGCGAGATGATCGCCGTGTTCACACCGATAACTTCACCCGCCATGTTAAACAGCGGCCCGCCCGAGTTACCCCGGTTGATCGCCGCGTCCGTCTGAATGAATTCATCATAAGGGCCGGCGTTAATATCGCGGTTTTTGGCAGAGACAATGCCCACCGTTACCGTGCCGCCAAGGCCAAACGGGTTGCCAATGGCCATCACCCAGTCACCAACCCGCGCGCTGTCAGACGAGCCGAAGGAAACCGCCGTCAGCGGCTTTTCAGGCTTCACCTGCAGCAAGGCGATGTCCGATTTGTTATCGACACCCAGCACCTTCTCAACCTTGAGCTTGGAGCCATCAGTGAAATTGATAAAAATCTCGTCGGCGCCCTTGATCACATGGTTGTTGGTCACAATCAAACCAGATGGGTCAACAACAAAGCCCGAGCCAAGCGAGCTGACTTTCTTTTGCTGCTCACGGCGATGCTTTTCCAAAAATTCCTTGAACAGCTTGTCGCCGGGCGAACCCTTCGGCAATTGCGGCCGCTTGCCGCCAGGAAAGGGGCTGTTCACCTTCTGGCTGGTGGAAATATTCACAACAGCATTCGAGAGCTTGTCAGCCAGATCAGCCAGCGTATTGCCCGTGCCGTCACGCGCCTCCGCGCGGCCAATCATCAACATCGATAAAATGAAAAATGTGATGCCAAGCAAGATCAGCCCATCGCGCAAAAACGTCGTGGGTTTCTCACCTCTGGCCACTGCCACTCGCGCCTGGCGGCGCTGCACTGCGCCCGCCCGCGCCTTCACCCCCAGCTGGGAACCGGCATGGCGATATCCGCTATTCAATGAACCGGTAATTTGAGAAAAACTGCGTGGCATTCAAAATCTCCCTAAATGCGCCGTCGCTCCGACACTTCAGTATTAAGACACTTCAGTATTTAAGACACTTCGGTATTAAGACACTTCAGTAGTTAGACACTTCGGTATTAAAACGCTTCGGCGTTGAGCCGCTGCTACCAGGTTACGTGCAGCAATCAATAAATGCACAAATTAGCACCACTCGTCGCTAGCAAATGTTTCACCCGGCCTCGGGGATTCCACTCGGCAAAATCTGGCAACCAGCTCGAGGTAAACGAAGCTCAGCCTGGCGATTTCCGCAAAACACACCGATGATCGAATATTGTTTCCGGGAAAATGCTTTTAACCTCCGCTACTATATAGGCATCCCTCATCGAGTTACCAGTGGCGGCGATTGAAACTGACAATAAAGTGAAGATAAAAGTGAGGTGATTCTAAGGCCGACAACAGCCGATAGAAACTACCCGCGGCGCTAAACGCCAGACATCCGGCTATGGTGAACATACCAGATAAGCGCAAAGTCAAGAGCAACAGAGTGCCACCCCTGTATAACGAAGGAACTGTTCATCATTCTCGAATCATTTGCTGAATAACCTTGGCAATCTGGTGAGGGAAAAGGCCTCATCAAGCCCTCAATAACAAAGGAAGCCAATGCCCATCACAAAATCAAGCATACTCTCTCGCACTCACTACGATCCCGACATTGATTAAAATACCGGAAGAATTCAGAATTCGGAGAAATAACCAGCCGCGTATCACCAGAGGCAAGCCCTTTTTCATAAGCCTGCATCGAGCGATAAAAAGAAAAAGAACACCGGATCACGGCTAAAAGCTTCAGCAAAAACATTATTCCGCGAGGCATCACCCTGACCGCGAATAATCTCAGATTTCTTCGTCGCTTCCGCTTTCAGTCTCTACAACTGACGATCAGCCTGCGCGCGAATTGTGCGGGCAATTTCTTCGCCCTGCGCCCGGTAAGCTGCCGCTTCCTGCTGCCGCTCACGCATCATCCGCGTATAAACATTATCTTGAAACTGGTTCGGCAAATCGGCCCGTTTCAACCGGACATCAACCACCTCAACACCAAATGGAACAGTTTGCTGGCGAACAATCGCTGTCACCTGGGTGCATCAGCTCCTGGCGCTTGTCACGCACGACATCATCAAGGCTGGCACATCCAGAAAACCTCGCGGAAAGTCACGTTGACAGAAAAGTTGCCAGGCGACTGTCAAACTGCAACCTGGAGCCGATATTCTGATAAAATTTCAGCGGTTCGGTAATTTTGTAGCGGGCAAAAGCATCAATAATAATCCGCTTTTTACCAGCAATCAGAATCTCCCGCGACGGCAGGTCAACCTCAAGCAGTTTCTTGTCAAAGAACACCACGTTCTGAACAAATGGCACTTTAAAATGCAGCCCTGGCTCAGAGGTAACCTTCTTCACAGCACCAAGTTGCAGCACCATCGCCCGCTCGGTCTGATGAACGGTGAATAATGAGAAGTAGGCAACAACAGCCGCACCAATCAGCAGAACCAGTACAAAGCTAAAAAATCCACGCATATCTGTTCTCCTTATTGTGTCGACTTACGGTTTAATTCATTCAGCGGCAGATATGGCACCACACCACCACCATTCTTGTTGTCGTTATCAAGAATGATCGTGTCGGTACCAGAGAGCACCCGCTCCATCATTTCGAGATAGAGCCGCTGCTGCGTCACTTCTGGCGCCTTGCTATATTCAGTGTATATCTGCTTGAAGCGGTCGGCTTCACCTTCCGCCTCGGCAACGATACGGTTTTTATAGGCCTCTGCATCTTCAGTAATCTTCGCCGCCGCACCACGGGCTTCTGGCACGACCTTGTTGATGTAAGCGCGCGCTTCCTGCTCAAGCCGGGATTTATCCTGTTTGGCCGCTTCCACGTCGTTCACCGCCTGCACCACTTCGCCAGGCACGTCAGGTTTACCGATCAGCACGACAAGTATATTGATGCCCGAATTATAGCTATCCAGCGTTTTCTGCATCACATCTTCAACCTCAGTCTGGTTCTGGCTGAAGGTTTCGTTCAATACGTCATTGAGAGTCTTCTGGCCGACCACCTGACGCATCGCGCTCTCGGCAACTTCACGCACCGACTTGGCAGGATTCTCGACATTGAACAAAAAGGCTTTTGCATCCTTGATGTTCCACTGCACAGTAAACTGCACATCGACAATATTGTTATCGCCGGTCAACATCAGGCTGGCATTTCGCTCATCGGTTGTCAGCCCGCGCCCGGCGCGCTGTGAAAAATCACCGCCACCGCCAACAGAAACCTGCTGCGCAAACTGCGGCTGCACGAGATAAACCTGCTCAACAGGTGCTGGCAGACGTGGGTGCAGACCTTCAGTCAGCGTCCGGCTGTATTTGCCAAACTGTGTGACAATGCCGACTTCATTCGGGTTGACCCGCACCGTGAAAGCAAAAAAGCCGACAATCGCCACAAGCCCTGCAAGAAATAGATAAAACAGCGGCCCGCCGAAGCTGCCTCCGCCGCCCTTGCCGCCGCCGGGCATCGCCCGCTTCAGCCGATCCTGGCTTTTCTTGAATAGTTCTTCAATATCGGGCTGCTGGCCGCCGCCGCCGCCTTTCGAGCGTGGGCCCCACGGGCCGTCACCGCCGCCTCCGCCGCTTTTCCAACCGCCATTATTGCCGTTCTGACTGCTCCAAGGCATAAATCAATTCCCATCAGGTTAGTATGAACTCTAAGGGTCCAGGGGCTAAAATCGTCAAAGATATCCAGAGAAGGTCCCTTAAACCCACTCGCCCCGAATTCGTGTAAATCCCGTTTAAACACGTTCCGTTTAAAGTTATTTAAGGCGCGGCGCCAAAATTTAAAGACCGAAAACACCCTTTCCAGAAGGTTATTATTAAAAAGCAATCCGGAAGTGCGGCAAGGGCCACGCATTTTCATGCATTCGGCCTGCCGCGCTTGGCAAAGCCGCTGCGCAATAAATCTAACTTGTTATAGAAGGCAACCGCCCGCGATGCAATCATCCATAAGCGCCCAAACGCCGTAAAACACTCTATAACCAGCAAAGGAGGCGCTTTTCAGCCATAACATGCCGGCCCGGGGAAGTTTTTAACACCAGCCACGCCGCTGCAAGATGCGCGGGGTCGCTGCCAAAAAAAAGACAGGCCAATCCGGCCTGCCTTTGCAAAAGCTTATCACTGGCAAATCGTCGTAGCCGCCACTCTATGGCGTGTAGCCAATGCGGAACCCGCCCCAATGGCGCCCGTTAATCAGGATCGGCGCGCTGATATCCTTCATCGGCACAACATGCCCGCCGCCCATATCACGTTGATAGGTCTGCAGCAGCAACGGCTCCTGGTTCATGGCGGCGCGCTTGCCGGTGCGGTCATCAAAATAACGGTGGTTGCGGCTGTTCGCCATGTTCCAAACCGGGTCATCACCTTGCGGCTGCGACACCTTCTTGATGTTGGTCGGAATATAGGCGGTGTTGTCAATCGCCGCGCACCAGGCAATCCGTTCATCACTGGCGACAATCTCCTCAATCAGCGGCGAAATATGCTGATCAAAAAACGCTGTGAATTTTGCAATATGCTGCGCCGGGTCCGTTC
>CALNZE010000094.1:0-20345 GCA_942490955.1 uncultured Alphaproteobacteria bacterium | reverse complement strand
CTCACCCGCAAGGAAATGGCCAACCAGCCCACGGTTGAGATTGACGCCAACTCAGTCATGGTGCAAGTTTGCATGGTCAAGCCCATCAGCAACCGCTATGCCTTTTTCAGGGCAGCTGTTGATTACATGATTCCAGATTGGTATCCAGGCGACCTGCTGATAATTGACACTGTTGTGCCACCCACCGTGGGCCGGGTCATGGTGGGCAACTATGATGGGCAGCCGGTGGCCGAGGCGGCTGGTGCGTCAAGGCCGCCAGCTCCTCCTCACGGCTTCCAACCGCCACTATGCAGCGGTCAGGTTTGATAAGCGGAAATGGGTGCACGGTGGCATCGTCATCAGGGCCACTCGTGACTTGACGGTGCGCCACTTCACCGATGACGCTGGTGAGCTGCTGACCAGGGCTGATAACAATGACTGAGCTGGTATACCACCGCGGCATTGCAAAACATCCTGAAACTGGCCGCTATCACGTCCAGGTGATGGTCAACGGGAAGCGGGTGCGCCGGGTCATGCCCACCAAGCGGGCGGCTGAGGCCCTGGTGGCCAGCCTGAAGCACCGCAAGGTGGCGCGGCAGCTCGGCATGGTTGACGCCACCCTGCCCAACCTGGGTGAGCTGACGGCCAGCTACCTGGCCACCTGCAATGAGCGGGGCCTGGCTCCCAAAACCCTCGAGCATTATGCCTGGGTAACTCAAACACTCGAGCGGGTGCTGGGCTCCACCGCTCACCCTCGATTCACCAATGCTGACATTGCCGAGCTGGTGCGGGTGCGGCGGGCTGAGGGCGTGGCCGCCTCAACCATTGCGGCTGAAATCAGATTTCTGGCCAAGCTCATCAGGCAGACTATTGGCCCGGCTCACCTCACCTTTGCCATCACCTCTATATGATGCCAACCAGGCGGCCCCTAGCCCGCTGCCTGATGACGCTGAGGTTGCAGAGGTGCTGAGGCTCACGGCGGGGCAGCCAGAGGCCCTGGCGGTGCTGCTGGGGCTGCTGACGGCCCTGAGGCCCAGTGACGTTATGGGCCTGACTGATGAGCACATCATTGATGGCATCATCCACACCGGAATGCAAAAGCTCAGGGGCAAGGCCCTGGCCATTCCGGTGGTGCCAACCCTGGCCGTGGCCCTCGAGGGCATCACGGGCCCGCTGGTGGCGCGGCCAAATTATCGCTCGGTTTCGCACTATCTTTTCAAGGCCACCGAGCACATGAGCCCACCATGGCGGGGCACTGGCCGGTGCCGCCACCTGGCTGCCACCTGGTCATCAGAGGCTGGCTTTGCCGATGACGATATTGGCGTGCTGCTGGGCCACACCGGGGCCAAAAGCATTGCCCGCCGACACTACATAAGATCAAAGCAAACCAGGCTGGCTGACCCATTCATTGAGCTGCGGCGGGAAATGCTCGAGGCCATCGAGGCCAGGCTGGCGGCCTCAATTCAAGGGTCAAAAAAGGGTCAATCAGTGTCAGTTTCTGCCCTCAATAGTCACAATAATGACACCGGCAACCCGCTGAAATGATTGATTTTAAGCTGCTTACGTCAGCCGCGGCACTGCTATGACATAGTTTGGGCGGCCCTTTAGAATCAATCACTTAAGCCACCTGGGTGTCAAAACCTGCCACATCAACATCAGGCCATATGAAAACTAGGTGGGAAAAAGCCTTGCGTGGGGTTGACAGTCAGGAAAAGGCCATGAGACTATTGGGCTGGAGGAAAAATATGACCCAGCCAGCCCTGCCATGCGCCACCCCACCGCCACGGCGTAACCCTTTCGCCCAGGCGCAAACCCTTCACATCATCACTGGGAGCCGGGCCATCTGCAACCGCGGTCACACCTTTTGGACCTATGACACCGTCCCGCTGAGCAACCACGGCACCTGACCATCTGCTGATGCAGCTGACCATGCCCCGCCCACCACCGCCCCGAGCCCCCCCTGCAAGAGCACCCTGGCCCGCCAGTGCACTCTGGCCGGTGAGGGTTACAAGCCCACCATCAGCCACATGCTCACCGGCTCAAAGGTTGGGTGGTTCCGGCTGGTCATTCTCTCACTGGCCACCGGCACTGAGCACCTGGTTGGGTTCTATCCCACCGCCAGCCTGGCTCTGGCTGCCCTGGACGCTGAGGCTGACTCACTGCTTGAGTCACTCTATGGCTGCTGCACCCTCGGCCAGCCGGGCAACCCGGAATCCCCGCAAGACTGTTACTCGGATTATGGCCAGTCCCGCACCGTGTAGCTGGTGAATCCTCGAGGTGGCCGCCCGCTGGGCCACGTCGAGGGCACACCGCCCTGGAGGATAAACATGAAACGTTTCACGCTCACCCTGCTCATCGTCCTGGCCGCCGTGGCGGCTGGGGCCCAAACTGGCCCACTCAGTGCACCGCTCGAGGTCACCATCACCGTGACTGGCTCAGGTGGTAAGCTGGCCGCCACCGCCACCTGGCCGGTGCCTGACTATGACATTGCCAACCATTGGGATATTGACGTTTATTTTTTCATTGGTGGCAGCTTTGCCAGGTGGCAGACTGTCCCGCTCTCACGGGGATGGGTTGCGCTCGATGAGGTTGACTTTCCGGTGATGTTTAAAGCCCGCCACCGTGAGCTGGGCAGCACCCTGCCTTGCATAGTGCTGTGGGCCGATTCCAAGCCGGTGCTGACCAATGAGGTGCCCCAAGGACTGCCACCGCGCCAGTCACCCAGCTTCAACCCACTGATGAGCTTTTTTAGCAAAGGCTTGAGCCCCTGGATGCGCCAGGTTCAGACCATGACCCAGCGGCGGGCTTATAGCCTTGACCACGCTGAGCGGGTGGTGGCTGACCACGCTGCTGAGTGGACCGCAGCCCGCCACCGCCGAGCCGTTGCACTGGTCATGGCTCGCAGCCGGGTGGCCGCCTGGGCCGCCACCAAGGGCTCAGCCCGCGTGGCCCTGGCCCGCAGCCTGGCGTCACTCACCGTCAGCAGCGCACCGCCCAAGCCCACCCGCGCCAACCTCTGGCGGGCCGCCATTGAGTGCCGCCAGGTCGCTGACAACTACTGGGGCCGGATGCGCGGTGCCTATGATGATGGCGTTGCCTGCTGTGGCTACGATGATGGCCAGGCCATGATGGCTGAAGGCTACAAGGCTGAGGCCCACGGCCTGATGCGTGCCGCCCTTCGCCGGGTGCGGTTGGCCCCGCCAGTGCTCGAACCCCACACCCTGATTGGCTGCGGCTGCCCGCACTGCCGGGCCCAACGCCGCAACAGCGACAAGGCCGCCAGGGCTGCCCTCAGCAGCTTTGACCCTGACCTGCTTGGTGGCGACTGCCGCAACAACTGACCACCGCCACCGACAAAAAAACAGGGGCCCCCAACCGGGCCCCTTTTAATTTGCAGCACCATGCCGGTGCGCACCTGGCCAGCTCACCGGCCAGGGTGGTTGACTTTTAAAATTTTGGCCTCATAGTGCCTGACGTTGCAACTGCAACGTTGGAGGGCCTGAATGTTTACACCTTGGAAGTTGATGACACTGACCAGCAGTGGTCGAGCTTGGCCGGTGGATTGAATACCGAGACGGGGCACCCCACCGGGTTATGGTGGGAGTGCCCACTTATGACCCACAAGGCTACAGAGTCGGAGCCAGGGCCATCGAGGTTGGCAGGTTCACACCGGATCATCGGTGTCAGGTAACTCAGGGTCGCTGATAATTTCATCCTCACGCCCCCACTCCGGGGGCTCGAGGTCAAAACCAATCAGCGGCTCAAGCTCGACACCCTCAGGCTCATCCTCGGTTTCAACCTCTTGCCAGCGGTCGCACGCCACCTGGCGCAGCGTGGCCAGCACCTCGGTGAAAGCCTGGGCCAACACCTCAATGAGCTTGAGCGTGGCCGGGTCAGTCATGGCTTGGCACCAAGGCCAGATTGTGGCTCTCGATGGTGTCAACGTTCTGGCGGTGGCACACCACCAGGGCCTGATGGTTGCGGCCAATGCAGAGCACCTGGCCACGGTCGGTGGCCTGGTTGCACACCTCATAGCGGGGCTCAAGGCACACCGCCAGTGGCTCGCCTTGCACCGGCACCGGCACCTCAATCACCTGAGGCACGGTCACCACCTCAGGTGGCGGGCAGGATGCGCAGCCCATGCAGCTCAAGGCATAGAGCATCAGCAGCACCGCTGCCAAGGCCCCAGCCATGACCGGCTCACCATAGTTGATGAGGGCCAGCCTGATGCGCAGCCCAAGGCCGTCAAGCCACCAGCCAGCACGGTCAGCAAAGTCAGCAAGCCAGTCCTCAACCCGGAAGCCAAGAGCCGCCATACGGTCACGCTGGCGCAGCCGGAAGCCGCCAAAACTGTCAGCAACCCCAGCCAGCCACAAAAGCAGAGCGTCAATCATTGGTCACCTCACCCCAGCCCAGCGCAGCAATGAGGCTGGCCCACGGCTGCCAGGCACTCCTCAGCCGTCACCTGGCTTGCCAGTTGAAGGTTGAGCCCGTCGATGGTGGCCGCGGCCTCACGCCTGAGTGCCAGTTCAGCCTCGAGCCGGTCACGGTAGGTGGCCAGCCGTCGATTGAGCTGGGCCTGGCCCTCCAGGTATTGGTCATAGCTTTCCTGCCACTCCCTGTTTGCCTTGATGCAGGTGGCCAATTTTGTGGCACTGGTTTCAAGCTCGACGGTGGCGGCCTCAAGCTCGGCGGCCAGCTTGACGTTGCGGCCCTGCTCAACCTCGAGGCGGCCCCACAGTGAGGCCACGCCCACCACCAGGCTGCCGAGCACCAGCACCACGCCAATGCTCTGCCAGTGCTTCCTGATAAAGTTGGCGGCAAGCAGTGCCCAGCTCACCGGGCACCAACCCGGCCACTGCCGCGGGCCACATTCCACTCCCAGGCACCGGGCCAATGCTCAGCTCTGAAAAAATGCACTGGTCGGAAATTGCCCACCGGGGCCAGCACTGCCGGTGCTTTCCATGCAGCCATACACCCACTCACCGGAGCCCTCATCAGCGTGATAAACCCACGCCTCAAATTCGAGTAGGTTGCCAACCAGCTCGGTCCTGAGGTAGCACCCGCAGTCAGGGTCAAAGGCAAAAAACCGCTCAGGCACATAGGCTGCCGGTGGCGTGCCAAACTCACGGCCATTGGCAATAATGCCGCTCACCGAGATAGCCAGGCCATCAGCCAAGGCCACCGCGTCACCATCCCACACCTCAAAGCTGGCCGGGGTAAAGCTCACAAGGTAGCCGAAGCCGCCCAGCATTGCCGGGCCAATAGGCACAGTCTCCATCATCACCAGCCATGCCCCACGGGTGGTAACACATGAGCACTGGTGATGCAAAGCCCTCGGCAGGCACCTCGAGCTGGTCACCAAGCATGGCCTCAGGGTAGACACCAGGCCAACCCACCGCGGCCTCAGCACTCACCGGGCCAACCTGGGCACCGGCCACACCAACACCAAGCAAGCAAAGCACGGCCACCAACACAACGGTCAAAAAGCGTTACATGTCACTCCACCATCTTTTTTGCGGTCAGGTTATTTTCAAAAGCTCGGCGGCCTTGCCATGTGGCATACACCGCCAGGCTGGTGGTCACCCACCCCTCACCAGACACCTTGCCGCCCCACACCAGAGCTGAGGCCAAAATCAAAATTCCCCACCCCAGCCAATAGCTGCGGCTTTTCCAGTTGCTCATTTCTCACCTGTTCCCTTCCGGCCTGATGTGATACTGACTATCTCAGGCGTACCATTTCCCGCCATAGCAAAAAGCGTGGTTATCAATCACCACCCGCTCAATGACTGGCCGTTGCCCGTCACGCTGGTGGATAAGGTGAAAGCCGTGAGCCCAGTGCCCCGGCTCGCAATATGGTGGGGCCAGGTCGCAAAGGCACCCACCCTCATAGCCAAAGATCGGGCCAGCATAGTGGGTGCGGTGGCTGGTGCCCATGGCGTGCCCGTGGCCGGTGATGAGGCTGACGCCGTGCTTATCCAGCAGGCCCTTGGCAGCATAGCCAGCGTTGATGCTGGTTTTTGAAAAGTGGCCCACCAGGATGCCGGGCGCGGCCTCGACGTAGGTGCTAAACCACCGCTCACCAGTGGCCTCAATAAACTCAATGCCATGCTCCTCAAAGTGGAGCTGGCCGGGCAGGGTCACGTTGTGGTCAAGGCCCGCCAGCGTTGGGGCCTCATTGGCAATGTAGCTGCGAAATCTGAAGCAGTGGTTACCCTCAATCCATTGGATGCGGCACCGTGGGCCCGCCGCTCCCCTCAACTCGGCCAGGAAGGCGCGGCCCTGCCTGATTTCCTCGGCCAGTCCAGGGCCGGGGCTCCCTGGCTGCTTAAAGCGGCTGATCTCATAGCAGTCAAGAACATCACCATTTAGGATAATTTCATCGGGCTGGTGGTCACGCACCCACCTCAGCACCAGGTCAACGCTCACCTGGTCATGCTGTGGAATGTGAATGTCACCAATCACCAGCGTGGTTGCGAGGTGGCGGCCTTTTCGGCGGCCTGGTGTCGGCGGGCACAACCTGGTGAGCAATAGGTGCGGTCTTTTCGGATCATCTTGAGTTTGCCGCATCCTGGGCACGGGGTTCTATATTTTGTGTGAGCCAAAATCAGCCCTCCAACATCAGCAGCGGGTTGATGAAAATGGGCTCACCGTCATAGGCGTGGCCCTTGCCAGCCAGCACGGCTCTGCTGACTTGCACGTCCAGGTGGCAATGGTTGACCATGCCACCGCCATAGCGGGCGGCAATGTCCTGGCTGGTGCCAATCAGTTGGCCACGCTCAAGCTTGTCACCCTGGCCCCACTGCCGGGTCGATGTAGAGCACCCGCACCCGCGCCCCGTGGTCAGCACTCATTTCAATGAGCCTGTAACTGGGGTCATCCTCATAGCATTGCCCCACCCTCAGCACCACGCCTGAGCACGGTGCGGTCAGCAGTTGACCTGGCCACGCCTCGAGGGGTCAACACCCAGGTGGAGCCTGCTGACTCGCCTGGCCCCAAACAGCCCACCACCCCTTGACGGTCAGAGCGCACCGCGGTGCTGCCGGTGGGTGACCGTAGCCAGCTCATAGCAGCACGCTCAGGACGATGGCGGCCACCAGCCCCAGGGCAGTGGATGAAATGAGCCCGCCAATGATGCCCCAGTTGCGGGCCCGCTCTTTTAAGGTTGAAACATCAGCCCTTACCGCGGTAAAGCCATCCATCATCAAGAGCTGCATTCTCCTCAGCTCGGTCCTGGCGTCAACATCATTGGTCTCAAGGTTCTCAACCTTGGCCACCAGGCGGCCAAACACCTCAGCACACTCGGGCCTCATTTCATGGTCAGCAGCCATCATGCCACCTCAAAAGCGGCACCGTCACGGGCTGCCAATGCGGCTGCTTCACCGGCTTCAACGGCTGCCAGTTTTCGGTCATGCCGCTGCCTCAGCATCATCAAGTGGGCATAAAGCACCAGCTTGGCCTGACGCACCACCGGCCAGGCTTGCACCTCACTGGCGGCCAAGCCCTCAGGCAGCCTGGCTAGCACGTCAGGGTTTCGCATCAGCTCGGCGGCCCTGGCCTTGACGGCTGGACCCAGTGCCTGCCCCTGCTCATCTTCAAAATTTAGACTCACTGTTATCATCAAAACCCCCAAATAAAAAAGGGTGGCTCATGCCACCCCTCTGTTTTGCTTTTCGCTCAGGCGTCAGCCAACTCTTAAAGGGCCCCCAGGAAATTGCATAAAGCAGCCCAGGTCACCGTTGACGGTGTCCAGGTAGAAACCCCAGTCAAGGGTATCGGAATATGATGGAGCCGCCGCAGTCCCGGCAGAGTATCCAACATATCTGGTGGAATTTCCTGAGCTGAAATAAAATTGGCACCCACCGCCCATGATTGTCACACCGTTGGCACCGCTGCCCTCTACCACGGTCCAGGCGGCACTGCTGCCAACGTGCACATAATCAACAACAGCGTTGCTGAAGCTGACCAGGTTATATGGTGAGCTGCCGTGGCCCGCAGCAACTGAGCCAAAGTCAGGCAGCAGAATGCTGGGTGAGTTGCAATAAATTGGGTAAGAGCCGTCACCGAGTTGAATTTCATTCGAGCCGTTGACCATGATGAGGCCCACCGCCCCGCCGCTGGTGTTTTCACCATAGAGCGGCACGCTGTTGGGCAGCACAATGTCAGAGCCGTCAAGCACGGCCACGCGGGCACTGTTGCCCACGTACACCGTGCCATCACTGGCACTGCCGCCGATCATGCTGTATTCAGCACCGCCATAGTTATAGTTGATGTTGACCAGCGTTGGGGCCGTGCTCGAGGCCCACGCCTGGCCGGTGCTCGGCAGAGTGTCGGTGGTTGCGGTGCCCTCGTGGTAGGCATTGATGTCAAATTCCCTGAGGCCCACCGTGTAGCTGCCATCCGGGTTGACGGTCAGCGAAGGGTGGACCCTGGCCACCTGGCTGGTCACCAGGTCATCGGTGAAAAAAACCAGGTCACCGGCTGCCAGTCCCGCCGCTTTGTCACCCCACAGCTTGCCTGCCAGCTCCAAGGCTCGAGGTGTGCACGCTTGAGCTAGGTGGTGGCCGAGCGGGCCACATAGCACGCCTCAGTGCAAAGCATCCGGTCATTACTCACCTTGTCGGTGTCACTGCCATAGCTCACCGTGACGCTGTGCTGGCCAAGGTTCTCACTGTCCTCAAAGGCCACCTTGTAAATGTCGGCGGCCCTCAGATTGGAATCCTCGGCCAGGCTCGGCGGCTCGAGCCAGTCAGCTTTGGAAATAACCACCGGCTCGAAGGGTCGCACCTTGACGGCTGAAACGGTCACGGGGTCGCCATAAATCTGAACAGAGTCATTATTGATGACGGTGAAAACCTGCCTCAGCTCGGTGCCGATGAAAGCCCAGTCACCCGGTGATAGCTCAGTGCTGGCCGCGCCACCGCTGCCGGTCAACGCCGTTGAGGCCGTTGCAGTCCAGGTGCCACTGATAGCCAGCGGGGCCATGTCAGCCCATAGGTGGATGAGGCCATCGGCCCCAGCGTACTCATACGCCTGAGCCACCTTTAACACCTGAGCCGCGGCACTGCCTGGGTTACGCTCGGTGATGACACCGCCCACCTCATAGCGCGGGTTGGTGTCAGCCATCACCTCATCAGACCAAGCCTCAACCAACTGATAACTGGCCGTATTCAGGCGGCTGGTGGCCAGCCCATTCCACTCTGCTGAGGTGCGAATATCAGCGGCAATGACTGCCGGGTTGGCCGTGGCGGCCTTTGCCCCACCGGCCAGCGGCGTGCACTTCCTGCCACCGAGCTTGGCACTCACCACCAGCGAGCTGGGCAATTGGGCCTGTTTGCAGTCAATCCTCAGGCACACATGGGCAAAGCCCTTCCATTGGGTTGTATCGGCTGCGGTCCAGCCGGTGGCCCCCGTGAGGTAGGTGCTGAGTGCTGTGGTGCCATCACCTTTGTGCGGCGTGCCAATCGTGATGCCGGTGACTGAGGTTTCTTCATTGATGTGGATGGTGGCCACGCTGGCCTGCTCGCCATAGGCAAACACAATGCCCAGGTCAAGTTAGCGGCTCGAGCCCCCGGTGTAATTCCAAAAGGCCACCCGGCCAACCACCCGCTTGGAGCCGTACACCATTGGGATGACATTATCCAAAATCGAGCCACTGAGCCGGATGGTGTTGGTGCCGGGCTGACCGCTTGAGTCAGTTGGAAAGTCAGCACCGCCAGGCACATCAGAATCACCACCGCCAGGCGGCACCTGGTCAGGCGTCTGCTCCCACCATGGCCGGTGTATCCAATTGGGTGACACCGTGCCAGTCGGGCTATAGGTTCCAGGCATTTTAATGCTCCAAACTTTCAACCAGCCTGATGCCCCTGAGGTTGGCCCTGCCATCACTGGTAAAGCCGCACTCAAGTTGGCCGTCAAGCTGGCCGGTGATGAGCCGCTGGCCGGTGGCGGTCGCTGTGATGCGGGTGCCCTCAGCCGGTGCGGTGTCAAACTCTATGAGGCCAGGTGCCCGGCTTGGCAGGTGCCAGGTTGCATAATCGCCGGGGCATAATGCCCACCCGCTCAAAAAGAATGGTGAGGTATCGGTGGTGCTGTTTGCTTGAGATTGAAAAAGGGCGGTGTCAGCACCGGCCATCGGGGTTATGGCTTCAAATTCGACCGCGGCCCATCCATCAGATGCCACCAGTGATGTAGCGGTTGATGAAGTCAGGCCAAGATATCCACACACCCTCATACCACAAAATTCTCACCCTGTAGCTGGTCTGGCTTGCGGCGGTTGTTTTGCACCACCATCAGCCGCGATAGGTTCGTGAATCATCAATCACTGGGCTGGTGTAGTCACCAGATACCGTGGGCCGCCCAGTCCCGGCTGGCTCCATATAAAGTGAGCCATTCCCAACCACCGAATAAGGCATGGCGGTGCCGGTGCAAAGTTGAATTGAAAAACCATCGGTGTTTTCAGTGAGGGCATTGGCATCAGAAGCAATGAGGTTGGCCGCCTGGTGCACGGTGTAGTCACCGGCATCAACTGGCACACCATCGGCAAACACCACCACATCGGCTGGGGCCATCACCGGCAGCGGGAAAGTGGTGCGGGCCCCATCGGCCAGGGCACCACATGGCAAGGGGAAATGAGTCAGGGATTGTGGCTCAACGTAAGAGCAAGGCCAAAGCCTGGCCTGGCTGAAAAAGATTTCAAGCTCGGCCACCTGGGCCATCGTCAGGGTGGGCGTGGTCATCTTAAATGAGCGGGTCAGGTAGGGCCCCCAGGCCGCCCAGCCGCGGGGCCGGAGCTGCCTGAGCTGGTGAATCCTGGGGCCTCAATCGCCAGCTCAGAGCCTTCCAGGGCCCTCAAAAATGAGGGCATCGGCAAAACAATATTGGGCACGGTCACACCACCGGGCTTTCGGTGGCTTCAAGGCCACGGGTTGCCAGCCGGTCACCGGCTCCAAGCTTCCAAACTGCTGATGGATTCATCACGCACCTGGTGATGCGGCGGCCAGTTGCTGAGGCCGTCACCACGCTGCCAGCAGCCGGGGCCGTGTTGAATTCCACCAGGCCAGGGCTGAGGCTAGGTGGGTGCCAGGTTGCATAATCGCCGGGGCACATGGCCGTTGCGCCGTGATACCAGCTCACCACACCGCTGGTGGTGCGTCTGGTGCTGCCCATGATTGCGTTGGCGGTGCCAGCAACGCTGGCGGTCATTGTTGCCGACACAGCGGTCCAGACACCGGGCACAAGGTTGACCATTGGTGAGCCAATTGTTTGTCCTATGTAACCGGGCGTCGAGTTGCCCCACAGTGCAATGCAGGTGAAATCATCAGTTGGCCCGGTTGTGGTTAAAACGGCTGAGACCACCGTATAAACCCGGCCCTCGGTCACCGGCCACCAGCCCTGCCGAGCGGTGCCAACGGTGGTGCCATTGGTGGTGGCCTTGGTTGACGCACCGTCATTGTGGACCGCGGCAACGCCTTGCACCAGCACCCTGGTGGTGTTGTCACCGCCGACTAGCCAGTCACCCCTGGCTGACTCATCGTATGGGATAACATTGGCCTGCTGGTGGATGGTGTAGTCAGCAGCATCCACCGGCACACCGTCAACAAAAACAACCACGTCAGCCGGGGCCATCACGCCAAGGCCAAAGGTGGTGCGGGTGCCATTGGCCACCGGAGAACACAGCAGGTCACGGTGGGCCATGCTCAATGGCTCAGGTATCCAGGCCACCCCGTTGGCGGCCCTCACCCGGTCAGCAAAAGCCTGCCAATCAGCCAGGGCAGCAGAGCCAGCCGCGTGGCTCGGTGGGGTCAGCTTGTATTTGCGCAAGGGGTAACGGCCCACCCCGCGGGAATAAACCACGCCAGAGGGGCCAAAGGTGTTGGTGATGTTCCGGCTGGCACTGAATTCAGAATCAGGGGCCAGGCCGATTGAAGCAGGCAGGTGGTGGGCAATGCTGGCCACGTCACACCGTCACAATCGTGGCACCAATGCGGGCAGAGGTGCCAGGCTCCGGCGCATAACGCCAGCGGTCACGGTCGGCCACCTCGAGCCCAGCCCTTTGGCCGGTGCCAGCTCCACCCCTGAGCCTGAGCGTGAGGTTGCCGCCTGGGTCACGGCTTGCCCCATCACACCGCCAGGCCAGTGCTGGCTGGGCCACCCAGGCCCCACCGTCCAGCACCAGCTTGGTGATGGCTACCTCAACACCAGTAAAACGGTTGCCCAGCCACAGCAGGCCGAGCACGCCATCAGCGTCAGCCATCCACAATGGTGGCTGACGCCGTGGCTGGGTTGTCAAGCCTCACCCTCACGCACCGCCAGGTCACGGGGCATGTAGATCTGTGCCGCCCGTGCTGGTCACAGTCTGCCCGTCACAATAGGTCAATGGTGAGGCCAGGCCGATTTCGATGCAGTGCACCACGTCCTGGCTCTTGCGGCTTTCGGCGGCCTGCTGGGCCGTGGTCAAGGTTGTGCTCATCAGTTAATTACTCCCTCATGCCCGTGCCTCATCCACTGAGTGCGCACCGCGGCCTCAATTTGTGCGTGGATGCTGGGGTCAAGCGTCAGGTTAACGTTGACGTTCACGTCCACACCAAGCCGCTCCTCATTGGTCAGAGTCAACGCCTCATAGATAAGTTGCAGCTCAGCCAGGATGGCGTCATTCGTTTCGCGGATTTCAATGCGGAAAGCCTCAAGCTGAATATTGGAAAGCTCGCGGGCTTCCTCGAGGATGCCGGTGAGCCATTCCGCGGGGATGATCCCATTTTCACCAGCGGTGTAGAGGTTCTCACCCATCACCTGCTGATATTGGCTGATGTACCGCAGCAGCTCACTCATTACTGATTGAATGGCCTCAGGTGAGGTCAGGTCGCCGCTGTTAAGCTGTGCCATCAGCTCGACAATGTTGGCCATGAAATACTGGCTCTGCTCGGTGGTATCCATCCCACCCAAATTGATATTCTCAATGGCTGAGTCGATGCTGGCGTTAATGCTTTCCTGAATTTGGTTAATCTGCATAAGCATGGCTATCTCAGCCTGCCGCGCTTGCAGAATGAGGCCGTTGACAGTTTGGGCCATGTCGGCCCGCTCAAGCATGGTCATATCATCCATGCCGAGCATCTGGTTTTGAACGGCCTCGAGCACCTCATTCATCCCGGTCAGGAAGCTCTGCATTGAGTCAGCGTTCACGTCATCGAGAATGGCATTCCAGTCCATCTCATCAATCAGCTCAGCGGTGCCCACCAGGGCCCCCACAAACTTGAAAAGTGCATCAGCTTGCTCAGTAGAATCGAGGATTTTAACCTCATCCCACATCTGCTTGATGGCGTCACTGCTCATGCCCAGGCCCTTGAGCCCGGCGTTGATGGCCTGCCTGTATGCCTGCCTGACGGTCTGAGGCAGCCAGGTGTCCGAAAACATTCTGGCTATCTGGTCAACTGACTGCTGGCCAGCAAAGCTGAATGAGGGCAGGTCGCCAATGCTGCCAAAAAGGTCAGCGTCATTGAATAGCCTCATCACCGCATTCATGCCGCCGATGGTCTCCCTGTACTGTTGGAGCAGGTCATTCCCAAAGGCTTTATCATTTTGGGCAGTCATGCCTTGCTCGCGGGTGCTCACGCTGGTGCGGCGGCCATCAGGTGAAACAATCACATTTGAATAAGGTGAGTCAGGCTGATTACGGCTGCCGAGCCACCCGCTGACGGCTCCAACCACACCACCAATAACAGCACCCCACGGGCCAAAGGCCGCCCCGGATGCAGCACCACTGATGGCACCACTGATGATGCCCTCGGTGCCCCCGGTTTGGTACGCCTGCCAGGCTGCCCCGGCCACGCCAACGGCTGCCCCGATTTTGTCGCCCGTGGTTGATTCACCACTGTGGCCGGTGAGGTTATCCCAAAAGCGGGCAATGACACCACTGAGGTTGCCACCTTCTTGCAGTGCACCGTCAAAGGCGTCACCCAGCGTGCCAATCATCACCTTGGCCAGGTCGCCCCATACGCTGGCCCACACATCGGAAAAGCTGCTGATATTGCCACTGATGCCCTCACTCAGCAGGTCACTGAAACTGGTGGCCACGGCTGAGGTCATTTCCTCTACCACCTGCCCAGCCTTTTTGAATGACGGGATAACTACTTCCTCATTTGCCCTGCCCAGCTCAATGAGATTGGCCTGGGCAGCAATGATGGCAGGGTTGAGGGTATAGCCTATGGTCTCACCAAGGGTTGACGTGGCCGGATTGAAAAGGCCAAAACCCTGCTTGTTGTCATTCATCGTCTTGACCAGCTTGAGGCCGGAGCTGGTAACGTCATTGATGCCGGTGACCACTGCGGCGGTTGCCGGGGCCACGGTGGCTGGCACCGTTTTGACGATGCCCAGCAGCTCTTTTGTTTTTTGGGTCAGGTTATCCTCACCGTGGATGACTCTGAAAATGGCTTTGTCATGGCGATCCCACGCCAGGTTATTGGTGGCCAGTTGGCCCTCGAGGTCAACCAGGATGGCCGCGGTTTCTTTCATCTTGGCGGCCCAGTGCTCTTGATACCTTCCACCCTCATTGAATTTATCCAGATAATTCTGGAATTCTTTTTGATGCCTGGCAATTGCTGACTCAAGCATTGTGATATTGATGGTGTTGCCAAACTGAGCAACAGCGTTGACGCCCACCTGGAAGGTGCGCAAATAGTCGATGGCCTGGGCAATGGACTCAATGAGCCAGTCAAAGGCCCCCTGGTTGTTGGCCAGCTCGGTGAACATATCACCAAGCTCCTCTTTAAAGTCACCCCAGTAGTTGCCGAGCTGCACCACCTTGTTGCCAAAGGCGTCAAGCTCAGCAGCAGCGGAGCCGCCAAATTTATCATTCAGCAGCCTGGCAATGATTTCGGTTTTGCCCATGGCGTCAGCGGCGGCCAGTTGCTTTTTGGTGGTGTCATCCAGAATGATGCCATACCTGCTCAGCGTGCCGGTCATGCCGCTTGAAGCCTGACCAGCCAGCCTGGCAGCCGTGGCCATGTCAATCTGCATTGCGCTGGCAAATTCCATTGTGGGCACCAGCAGCCTCATGGCCTGGTCATAGTTGCCGGTGACCCTGATGAGTTTCTCGAGGGCCGCGGCTGAATCAGTGTCACCATATTTGGTGGTACGCTGGAGGGAATTAAACAGCCCATCAAGGTCACCCTTGACGGCTGAAAAGCTCACGCCCACATTGCTGAGGGCCGAGCTGAGCCCAACAAAAATACGCTGCTGCTCGATTGATGCGGCAATGCTATCTTGCACAAAATCAACAGCACCGCGGAAAGCACGCATTCCGGTGGCGGCAATGGCGGTGGCTCCACCGATCATAGCCAGTGACTTGGTCAGGTTGCCCACGCCAGTGTCGGCACGCTTGGCGTGTTCCGGCACCTTGTCAATGACGCGGTTGAAGTTTTCAACCTGCTTGATGCCACCCTTGGCGTCAACCTCGAGCGTGATGAGAATTCTTTCACTGGCCATTTTTCTTGCCCTCTGTTTCGCTTTTCTTGTCACGCTCAAGCCGGATGGCCTCGGAAAGCGCAACCCTCAATTTGCGGTGAATGGTTGCGGTGAATTGAATGCCATAGGCGGCCAGCACGGTCTTGACTTCTGACCACTGCCAAAAGCCACCACCGTTGAGGGTGGTGGCTCGGCATTCGGGAAAGCAAAGGCACCAGGCCCGCCAGGCCACCGCATTGGATGGCAGCGGGTGAGGTGCCTGCTGTTTAGGTTTGGCTACACCGTGCACCCTTGCGACCAGGGCCACGGTTTGCCAGTAGGCTGAGCCACTGGGGTCAAGCAGCCAGTGAATCAGCTCTCTGAGTTTTTTTCCTCAACCTCAATGGTCTCCTCTGCCAGCTTCCGGCTGACGTTGAGAAGGGTGGCGGTGAGCCCGGCGTTGCTCAGGATGCGGCGGCGCAACTGGTCCACAATCTTGACGCCTTTGTATTCACCACCGGCCACCACGCGGTTGATGATGACGGCTGAGTTTTCAAGAGCTTCCTCTTGGTTGGCATAGTCTTGAAATTTGACGCCACCCTTTTCAAACTCAACCACCATATCCTGAGTCATGGCGTGCACGTCAAAAATGCCGCTGGTGCCATCGGGAAAATTGAGCTGTACCTTGACGGCTTCATTGGAAAAAAGGCCCTCACCGATATTGCTGGGGCAGTCAAAACTTTTCATGTGGTCACTCCTCTATGGGTTGTGGGTTGAATAAAAAAGAGGGGCCGGAATCGAACCGGCCCCAGCGTGGTACATGAGCCACGCCAGCCACCAGCCACACTGACCGCCCGTGGGCAGCCAGCAAAATCAATACACGGTCACGGTGTTGGTCAGCACGGTTTTGATGGCCGCACTGTCGGCGTTGTCATTGAAGAAACCGCGGAAGGGAAGCGTCACCAGCACGCCACCCTCACCCTGGGCACTCGGTGCCTTGGTCTCATACAGCAACTCAGGAATGGTGACCACCAGGGAATCGGTGCCGCTGGTCCAGGTCAGGGCCAGGCTGCTCTCGGTGTTGTTGAGTGCTTTGGTGAGCAGCGTGAGGTCAGTGAAAAGCGCAGTCAGGTTGCCGCTCACCATCACCGAGCCCTCAGGCAGCTCATACACCAGGCCAGCACCACCAAACACATATTTGCCGGTGTCATGCTTATTGCTCAGGTTGAAATCAACCTGGGTGACATAACCAATGGAGCTGCCACCCTCAGTGATGGAGCCGGAAAACTGGCTGACCACGTTGCTGGTGTAGCCGGTCGGTGACGCATCCATCGGGGCAGAATCAACCGCAAAGCTGCGGCCAACAAAACCCACATTCATTGAGGTCACGCCCTCAGGCACGCCACTCATGCTGATGGTGTCAACCTTGCAGCCGTTGCACCTGACATAGTGGCCCAGATCGGTGTAGCCAAGCTCGGCCACCAGGCCGGTGGGAAGGGCTCCCGCCGCGGCTCCATTGAAGCCACTTTTCGAGGGTGTGCACATAGGCCCTGAGCCGGTAACCACCGGCACGCCAACACCGTGCTTGAGCATCCAGCCGATGGCGTCAAGGTGAACGGGCATTTCAACGCTGAAAGCCACTGACTTGTTGCCGGGGGCCGGGCCCGCGGGGTTGCGGTCGCCTCTGATTTCAGGGTTATCCACCAGGTTCTGGCGCACAATGTCGCCACTGATATTGGAAAAGGGCAGCTTGTAACCGGAAGGCGTGACCGGCGTTTCACCATAGGTGCTTTCCTCAGCAATTACAAACTGCTGCCAAACTGATTTTGCAGTGCTCATTTTTCATTTACTCCATTTCGGTTTTGGCGGCTTTTGCTCGCCTGGGTTTCTCAACTCGATAAAAGCCACCACGCCTCAGCAGATTGGCGGCCAACTCATCACTCACGGTGTAGCTTTTTCCGCGCTTGTACACCTGGCCATCAATCCTGATTTCACTGGCCTGGCCGGGGCCGCTGGCTGAATAGGTCAGCTTGGTCATGTCAATCCTCCTGCCGCTCGTGCCGCCACCGTTGCTCATACACCACGCCATTCCCGTGCTGTTGCAGGTAGCTTTCACTGATGATGTTGAGCGGCCCACAATCCGAGCCGAGCCGCTGAGCATTGAGGGCCGTTCTGATGGTCTCAAGCAGGGTGTCAACCTGCCCGCCCTTGCCAGCCTTGGTGGCCTCACCAGCACCACCGGCCACATAAAGCACCCACTCCCAAAGCTCAGGCTGGGTCATGGCGGTGGTTTCGGGGTTGATTTCCGGGTGGGGCTTAAAGTCAATACGCTCACGCTGGAGCCCCACAAAAGCTGCGAAGTGTTGCAGCTCGGCATCATCAATAGCCAGCACGTTGATGACTGGCACATTGGCTGGCAGGGCCGCGGTGAGCTTTGCCGCCAGGGCCGCGCCAACTGTCGAGTGGTAGCCCACGCCTCACCTCCTGATGATGGCAAGCAGCTTGGCCTCAATGGCCCGCTTGCCCGCTGTGCCTATGCCAGCGAAATGGCGCGGCGGCATGGGCCCACCCTTGCCTTTGCTGCTGCCGCGGCCAATCATTTTCTTGCGTTGGTCACGGCGGCCAAAAAGAATGGCACCGGCAACAGCGTGATAGCTGCGGTTGCCGCTGCGTGAATCCTCAACGGTTGCCCTGATGAGCAGCTTGCTTTTGTAAGCCTGGGCCGATGCGTGGCTGGCCCGCCTGAGCCCACCAGAGTGGCGCAGCGGGGGCCATGATGCTGACTGCCTGCGGCTTGTAGCTTGGCCCCGGTGCTGGGGGTTGATGCCACTGCGAAAGCCCTGAGCTATGCCGCGCTGCATTTCGCGGGCGGCTGTGCCCTCGAGCTGCCGGAGCCCGTCACGGCCCACCGCTTTGGTCAGCCGGTCAATGCGGGCCAGGGCTGAGCTGGCGTCAACGGTCACGCCCATGGCTCAGCCTTGAGCCCCAAAAATCATACGCTCAAACATCATGGGCACGCCAATGAGCTGGCCGCTGACGGTCTCGGCCACGCCCATGCCCTTGCTGCGGTACTGGTGTTGGACCAGCCCTTTGAGCAACATCAAAACTTCCTCTGGCAAGTTGGAGCCCGCGTCACCGTAACCCACCACCGCGGTGATGGTCATGGCGTCATACGGTCTCATTGCAGGCCAGGCTTTGCCCGGTGCCAGCACAATGCGTGGGGCTTCACCGCTGCGCACCTGATAGGTGGCTGAATCCACCTCAGAAGTGACGCCATCGGAATCAGTCACTGTAATTGAGGTCACTGATTGAAGCGGAAGCAGCAGCAGCCTGATGACTGCCACAACCTCAACAGCATCAAGCTCAATGGTGTGAGTCTGAGTTATGGAGTTTTCTGCCAGTCAACCTGGCTTCAAGGTAAGCACGCACCTCAGTTATTAAGGTGGTCAAAACCGAGGTCATCGGTAGTTTTAGATACCGGTTTAGTGAGAGCAACCGGCGCGGCTTGAACAACCATAAATAGAGTGCTGTGACTCCTGATTCCCCAACTTTTTCAGGCCATTTGTGGCACCCTGGTCCAAAGAGAATGGGAATCGGGCACCGGAAAAGAGTTTGCCTGACCGGTCTGGGCCGGTCTGGAGAAGGTGGTCATGGCGGGAAGACCAGAAAGAGCATTCTTCCAATAATCCAGGCATGTCCAGAATCAGGCCCTTCCAAACGCTTTTCCACCATTGAGCAAAATCAGCATAAATAATGCGACGGGGTTCGGGTTGTTTGGTTGTCACAAACACGCCGTTATATAAAGTTGCCAGATCTTCCATCGGAATGTCCATGGACCAGCCATCGGGGCCCATATGATGCAGGTTCATAAAGAGGACGTGACGGCTTTCCCCAGAACAACAAGCCCGGCGCGAAAGAGGGTTTCCTCATGGAGTTGAAAGGGTTTGGCGGCATCCTCTTTGCAAAATACCACGCCACTCCGTTTCATGTCCGGGGAGGAAACCAGGGTAATAGCTGCAACTGAAACGGTTTGGGAGGCTGCACTTGTTGAAGGGTATGACCCTGGGGGTTCAGGAGGAAACAGGTTCTCAGGGCCGGATACCTGTTCACCAGCTCGTTTAGTGCATATTGCAGGTCAGCCACATTTAAAGAACCCGCCAAATGGAAGGCAAAGGGCATGTTATACACAGCGGATGGACCTTCCAGGGTTTCCGAAGAGACCAGTCGCTCCTGGGCAAAGGACAGCTCTCTTGCACCTTCAGCATCTCCTGGTGGGATGGGCATGGACAGGTTTTGGTGAGCCCCCCAGGTCTTAAGAGTTTTGGTAAAGGATCGAACAGTGACATGAAACAAATCAATTAGAGGCAGCTCTACACCCAAAAGGTAGCACAGAATAGACCACTCCAGGCAGGCACAGAAACCAAGATACAGAAGTTGGACTGAACAGATTGGTGACAGAAAAGGATGAGATATTATATAGGAACTATATATGTGAGGCGCTGGGCAGGACTCAAAGACCATCAGATTAATAAAGAAATGAATGGATTTATTTCAGTAAATGTAGAACCATATTCAGAAGAAGCATGAGTTTATATAAAATCCACTGAAGGGGAAATGGTCCCTGTGACTCATAAAAGATATAAAGGTACAAATTTTCAGATCAGGGGAAGAACACAGGATACTGGAAAAATTTGGATAGACAGGAAAATGATAACTGTTCACCTCAGTACATCTGAGGAGAATATGTCTATTTTCAGTGGGAAGGATTCTGGCATAAAATCAAAATGTCAGATCAAATTTGGAAGCAGTGGAAGAGGGCATAGCATATTATGATCTGGATCCTTTTACAAAGGATTCTGCTCAATTAGTAACTGAAACAAAATATCATTGGTAATAAAACTCTTAACAATATTTTAACTATAATG
>CALNZE010000093.1:0-1710 GCA_942490955.1 uncultured Alphaproteobacteria bacterium | reverse complement strand
CTGATATGGTTGACAGTTGTCAAGAGAAAAAAGTCCCATCCGTGCCAACTGTTTTTCAGCGGTCCTTTTCCTGGTTATGTTCCAAGGCACCCACAGAGGCGCAGCCAGTGTTGCGACGGTTGATCACTCTGATATTCGCGGGTTGGTTACCGCATGACTTGGCTTCGTCGCGGAGCTGCCTCGGTCTAAGTTCGGGAGTTAGGCCTAAAAAAGGCTTATCCAATAGGGTCATCGAGGGTTCTCCTGGCCGTGGTTGCGCCCCCGGGGCTGCCTTGGAAGGTTTATGCTTTTAGCTGTTTTACATTACCTCTTCGTTTGCAGCAGTTGTTCTTTGATTTCCAGGTTTATTTATACCGCCACCGGGATATCGGTTTTGATGGCGATGGCCCAGATAAATCCACAAAGTTCTCTGGCGATGGCCGTTACGATGACCGGCTTGACTTTGCCCTTGGCCCAAAAGTGTCGGTAGCGCGCACATAGCCGCAATTGGGCTTTCCAGGCAATCTCGCAAATGGGGTGCGGCAGATCCTCTTGTCGTTTAAGCAGCGCTCGGCTGACCCGGGCCCTGAACCGATAGGCCCAAGCGGCTTCGACCAGCATGCGGCGCACATGAGAGTTGCCGGCTTTGGTGATCGAGCCGTGCTTGATCTTCTCGCCGCTGGATTTATCCGAAGGCACCAGGCCCAGGAAGCCCATCAGCTCCTCGGGATTTTGAAACCGTTTAAAGTCGCCGATCTCGGCCACCGTTGTGACCGCAACGATCAGCGAAACACCGCGCAGGCTTTGAAGTGCCTGAACCACAGGAAACAGTCGCCATTGAGGCAAAAGCTGCCGAATCTGCTCGGTTAGCCGCTGCAGCCGAAGAGTGCACTGATTTATGGTGTCGATGTATTCCTGCAAGACAATTTGCTGGGATGGGTGGGCCATCTTGATGTCGGCCAGCCAGCGCATATGAGCTTGGCTCCACGGCGATCGGCCTGAGTACCGATGCCCGCTGCGAAGCAAGAAGGCCAGCAGCCGCTGCTTGCTTCTTTTCTCATCGCTTTTGGCATCCTCCCTGGCCCGGCTCAGGTCCCTGATGGCTTCATCCTCTGCCAAAGGAACATACACAGCGGTCAGTTCCCCGGCGCGATGCAAACGGGCCAGCATCAGAGAATCGCGACGATCGTTTTTGATCCGGTTGCCGCTTTGTCTGGGAATCATAGAGGGAGCCACTACCGCACAGTCAAAGCCCCGGGCTGTGAGGTGACGGTAAATCTGGTATCCACATGGACCGGCTTCATACACGAAATGGGGACGATCACCTTTGCCGACCAGTTTACCAACAGCTTTGTTTAGGGCTGCCAATGTGCCGTTTATTTTCCCGTAGTGTCGCACTTGCCCCGTGCGGCCGGATTCGGCGATGGCAATATCAATGGAATTTTTGTGGACATCCATACCGATAAATATGCTATTGTGTTTCATGACCTGCCTCCTTGGTTTGGCTCTGTGTTGGGGTTTGCAACAGCTTCCAGCATAACCCAAGTTTGCAAGGATGGCAGGTTTTTTTTCAGGTTCTAAAAGCCCGGGCAGCCGCGAGAACTAGCGAAAAATCATCAGGGGCGAGAATGGGCCCACCAAATGCTCGTCGGAGCCCATGATGATTTTTTGCGGGTTTGAAGTCACAGCTTGCCGGCTTGCCCGGAGATAACTGTCTCAACCATTATGTCT
>CALNZE010000092.1:0-15785 GCA_942490955.1 uncultured Alphaproteobacteria bacterium | reverse complement strand
TTTCATTCACGGTTGGGGGGATGAACAGCTGGGTCTGGCAGCCGCTGATGGGTCGAGTCAGAGCATGAGGCGCACACCCTTGACCTTGGCTTCGTCGTTAGCGGCGAAACGGACTGGACGGACATCACCGCCCCCGCCACCTACATCACCCACTCGCTCGGCACCCAATGGTTGTTGCAGGCCTGGGCACAAAATGGCGGGCCGGATGAGGCCAGCACCCTGATTGCCATCAATGGCTTTGCCTGTTTCAGGGAATTTACCAGCGCTGGCGCATTGCAGACCATGCAGCAGGGGCTCGCCAAAAATCCGGCCGCCCAAATGGCGATGTTCTGGCGCCGCGCCGCTGCTTCACCGGGAGCCAGATTCCATGCGGAGACAGATGATCTCAATGTAGAGCGCTTGGCGGAGGGGCTATTCATACTGGCAACGGGTGACGAGCGGACCACCTTGCAGAGCCTGAAAATCCCGTATCTCTGCCTTGCCGGAAAAGAAGACAAAATTGTCCCGCCTGCCGCGATCAGGGGGCAATGGCAGGATGAGCAAACCAACTGGCACGAAACCGGCTCTCACATGTTGCCGCTCGAACAACCCGCCTGGTGCGCAGCGCAAATTCGAGAATTTTTAGCCCGCCGTTAAAGGATTTTCAGCCCGCCCAATAACCCGTCATAAGCGCGCGACAATTGCGCCTCGCTGATGCAATAAGGCGGCATCAGATAAACCACCGGCCCAAGCGGGCGGATGTTAAACCCCTGCGCCAAATAATGATCCCGCAATTGCAAACTGGCAGCGGATTTATAAGCCCCCGCCTCACCCGCCAGATCAAACGCCAGCAGCGAGCCGCAAATCCGCACATTTTTGGCCGCCTCATGCCGTGCCAGTGACGCCGCAAACAACCGGTGCGACCGCTCAATCGCCGCGATTTTTCCAAGCGTGTCTTCCTCGCCAAACAGCGCCAGTGAGCGGTTGGCAATGGCGCAGGCCAGCGGGTTGCCGGTGAAGGAGTGCCCATGCGCCAGCGCTTTGGAAAAATCATCGCTGGAAAACATCTCAAAAATCTCATCAGACATCACTGTTGCCGAGAGCGGCAGCATCCCCGCCGTCAACCCCTTGGAGAGACAGATAATATCAGGCTTGATGTTGCATTGCTGATGCGCAAACAGCGTGCCCGTGCGCCCGAAGCCTGCAGCCACCTCATCGAAAATCACCAATATACCCGCATCCCGCGCGGTCCTCACCACCCGCTCGATGAAGCCAGGCCGGCAAAAGCGCATGCCGCCAGCACCTTGAAAAAGCGGCTCAATGATCAGCCCGGCCACGCCATCGCCATGCTGCGCAAGCAAACTTTCCAGCGCTGCAATCGCCTCATCTTCGCGCGCCCCGACCTCGTCATCTCCAAGCCATGTCGGCGCATAAGGCGCAACATGCACCTCACAAAGAAGATCATCATAAAGCGAGAAGAAGCCGGACCCCTTGCCAACCGCCATCGCGCCGAACGTGTCGCCGTGATAGGCCCCATCAAACGCGATGAACCCGGTGCGCCCGCTCTCCCCCTTGTTGCGCCAATATTGATAAGCAATTTTCAAGGCCACCTCGACAGAGGTCGAGCCATTGTCTGAATAAAACACCCGTGACAGCGGTGCCCCGAGCGCCGCGCTTAGCCCCTCCGCCAATGTCACCGCCGGCTCATGGGTAAAGCCGGAGAACATCACGTGAGACATCTTCCCGGCCTGCTCTGTCAGTGCCTCATTCAACAAGGGATGCGCATGACCATGTGTGATCGTCCACCAGGACGAGATAAGGTCGAGAATCTCATTTCCCTCAACATCCGTCATCACCGCGCCCGAAGCATGGGAGATCGCAACCGGCGCGCATTCTGTTTTATGCTGTGTAAACGGGTGCCAGATATGCCGGGCATCGCGGCCGACCAGATCATTCATGATATCAGCGCCCATTCATCAACCGGCACCAGTGGCGCCACCGCCAGCAAGGCCTGTTTTTCCACGCTGACCATCAACGGCAGCTCCGCCAATATCCGGACATTGCCAAACCGCTCAATCGCCGCCCGGTTCTCCGGCATTGGCGGCCCATTAAGAATAACGCCGGAAACCGCAACGCCCGCATCGCGCAGGGCATTCAGCGTCAGCAATGTGTGATTAATTGTGCCAAGCCCGCTGCGCGCCACAACGATCACCGGCAGCGCCAGCTTGCCCATCAGGTCGATCATCATCTCAGTTCCATTCAGTGGCACAAGCAAGCCGCCAGCCCCCTCAACCACCAGCGGCAGATCATGCGCTGGCAAGGTAAAGTCGCCAAGGTGGATCGCCGCGCCCTCAAGCTTTGCGGCCTGGTCGGGCGAAAGCGGCGCCTCAAGCTCAAAGCGGCAGGGGAGAATACGATCATCCGGCAGCGCAGCAACCCGGTGCACAAATGCGCTATCCGTCTCGCCATCGGCAAGCCCCGATTGCACGGGTTTCCAGTAAGCCGCCCCAAGCTGCAACACCGCCCACGCGGCGGCAACCGTCTTGCCAACATCGGTATCGGTGCCGGTGATAAAATATCCACTCATAAACTCTGGGGTATCCTCGACTAATGAAAAATTTGGCTGACCTACTTAACACCATGCGCCAGTTTTTTCAAAAGCGGGCTGAACAGCATCATGAGCACACCCAAACCAATGGCATAAAGCCCGATCTGCAGGAAAACCTCTGTATAGCGGATGAGCGATTGCGCCGGGTCCAGCACCTGGCCCGCCACCGTTTCACTTGCTGTCAATTGCGCCACCAACGCTCCCAGCCACTGCGCCCAGGCGCTGGAGAGAAACCAGACCGCCATTAAGGTTGAGATCAGCGTCGCTGTTGCCAGCTTCGTCATCTGGCTCAAGCCCACCGGCGAGAGAAAGAGCTCACCAGTCGTGTGCATCAGGTAGGCCAGCATCAAAAAGATCAGCGGCACTTTATGGTCAACCCCGGCATAGCTCGCCCCCCATACCAGCGCGAGAAAGCCAAGCCCCACCTGCATCAGCGCCAATGAGAATTTCAGCGGCGCGGAGAGGTCTTGCCCCCTCGCGCCAAGAAATGCCCAGAGCGCACTGAAAATAGGCGCCAATATCAGAATGAAACCGGCATTAAAGCTCTGCGTTTGCGACGCCTCCATCGAGACACCAAATATTGTCAGCTCTGTATTGCGATTGGCAAACTGGTTCAGCGAAGACCCCGCCTGTTCAAACAAGGTCCAGAACATCACCGCCGCGCCGATCAGGATAAGCGCCAGAATAATCCGCTGCGCCTCAACCCGGCTCATCACCGTCTTCATCAAAAAGCCGAGATAGCCAATCACGAGAACAGAGCTGATCGCCAGCATAATGCCGACCATCTCATGCCGTTGCACCAGCAGCCAGATCACCCCGAGCCCGAGGATCGAGGCCAGATAGATCGCAGCTTCAGTCGAAATCACCCCGCCGACTTTAGCGGAAAGCACCTCAGGACGCGGCGGCTCGCCATGCCCCTCCAGCAGCGGCCGCCCCCACAAGAACACCAGCCAACCCGCCAGCATGCCAACACCGGCAAGCCCAAAGCCGGCCCACCAGCCCACCGTCTGCCCAAGCAAACCACAGAGAATCGAAGCCCAGAAGGCACCGAGATTGATGCCATAATAATAAAGCGTGAAACCAGGGTCCCGCCGTGGGTCATTCTCATGATAAAGCTGGCCGACAATGGCCGAGATATTCGGCTTGAGGTAGCAGACCCCCATGATGATCAGCGCCAGCGCCAGATAAAGGCTGTTGGTTGCCATCTGATCCCGGCTTTTTAACCGGAGCTCATAAGCCCCTTTTTCCAGCCGGGCGGGAAGAGCGGCCGTGCCCTCAAAGCCATCAATGACGAAGGCACCAGTCTTATCGGCATAAAAAGAATAACGCTGATCATCGATATTCAGCATCACCTGCCGCTGGCTGCCGCGCCCCTCAACCTCAAGCACATATTCCGCGCCATTGACAGCCAGCACCTCAGTCGCTGGGCTCCCCTCATAGGCCATCAGGAAGTGCCCGGCCACCAGCAGCAACGCACCAAACGCCACCGCCTTGCGCGTGCCAAGGTAACGATCCGCCAATATCCCGCCAATCAGCGGGGTAAGATAAACCAGCGAGGTATAGGAGCCATAAAGCGCCTGCGCCTCCTGGTCGTTAAACAGGAAATGTTGCGTGAGGTAGAAAATCAGCAGCGCCCGCATGCCGTAATAGGAAAAACGCTCCCACATCTCGGCAAAGAACAACACCAGCAGCCCGCGCGGATGGCCGCAAAACTGGCGCACCACCGGGATAAGCGTCACCAGCGTGATCACCACACCCACAATCACAATCATATCCATCTGAAATCCCCCGGCCTTTTTCGGCCTCGCTGACGGTTGCTCCCCAAGCTCCCAGATCAGCACAGTTTACCGCGCCGCTCAAGGGCCAGCCCCAAAACATCACCCGAGACAAGTGGCACCCGCAGCAGGCAAGAAAAATAAAAGGAATATATAAAATGCATGAACCGAACCCAGCCGCCGCGACCCATCCTCATTGAACAAATCTTCACAAAGGAAATCTACCAATGAAAAAACCAATCACAGCCACTCTGGCCCTTACTTTCCTCACTGACAGTTGGCGGCGGTGCCGTGACCAAGTCGGGCGAGGCGCAAGCTTATGCTTGCAAATCCCATCCGAACCAGTCCGTCGGCGTGCGCAAGGGCAAGATAATGGCCCGCGTTGCCGCCCGCAAAAACTGGACGGCGAACACCAAATCGAAATACGGGCTCTCCTGGTCCGTCTATAATATTGCCAAGGATAAAAGCCTCACCTGCTCCTATCTGCAGAACAAGAAAAAATGGCGTTGTCTGGCTTCGGCCAAACCATGTAATTATGTGGTGCAAAAAATTTCAGGTAATATTCGCTGTCATGCCAGTCTCTCGGCTAAGAGGGCGCTTACAGTAAAACGGCTCACGCGTACACCTGTGCAGGCCCATTTCTTGAGCTTAAAACCGGGTGGGCGCTTCTTCGGTGATTTAGCTAATGGGATGATAAGGCCATTGGGAGATGAGCGCTCAGCATGTATAATATTGATTCTCAAGTTGGGCGATCCGCCCAAAAGTGGGCACCGGTTTTGGGGAGTGAGGATCGCTTAAAATGGTTATGGATCATGTATTGTAATCGCTAAAAAGGTACACTCTGGGGTAACAATTATAATATCAACTCAATTCGTGCGGGGAAATTGATGCGGCAAAGACTTGCACCAGAATCAAACCGTATTGCTGACAAATTATGGGCAGCTATGCGGGACAATGGGAAATGGTGGTCAGTGAACGACATATCTATAGAGACAGGGGCTAGTGGCAGATACACCAGACGTTACGTCAGGGCCCTTAAAGAGGCCGGTTATGTCGAGGCATCGGATGATGCCAAGCGCTTCCAGTCCACATATTACAAACTCATCAAAGACACGGGCGAGACCGCGCCAATTCTGCGCGGCCGCGATGGCAGCCTTGCCGTCTACGACCCGAACCTTTCGGACATGAGCGGCGGCGAGCTGGAAAAGCTGCGCAGCTCGCTTAACCTCACCTTGCGTGAATTTGCCGACATCATCGGCGTGCGCGACCCAAGGACAGTGCGCCGCTATGAGGCGATGGACCATGTCCCGCCGCAAGTGGCAAATGCCGCCAGAGAAGCGCGTCAGCGCTGATTGGGCTTTTGCCCCTCATTGCGGTGAACATCAGGATTTATAAAAAGCCCCTTTAACAGTTGTAAAATTACGGCTGAGGGGCTTTTTTTCGTCTGCCATCACGGCTTTGGTTTATGGCCGCCCCTGCCGCACTGGCTGCCGCACAGCCTGACACACTGACCGCTGCAATGGCCAACTAACCCCTTGCGGCCCCAACCGCCCCGCGCTATGACTGGGCCAGCATTTTCATGAGGGCAAATTCGCCCCGTTTTTCTGCCGCATTGTACGCGCCAGACCGGCAGCAGATGCGGCAGAAAAACAAGTCTAAAAGGTTCGAGATACTATGCAGATCAATGAGGCCACGGTGCGCAAAATCGCCCATCTAGCCCGCGTCAAAGTCACGGATGAAGAAGCCAAATCCCTTGAGACTGAGCTTTCCTCCATCCTCAATTGGGTCGAGCAGCTCAACGAGGTCGACACCGATGATGTCGAGCCCATGACCAGCGCCGTCGATACCGACATGAAAAAACGCGAAGATATCGTCACTGATGGTGGCTACGCCGCCCGCATCACCCGCAACGCACCGATGTCAGAAGACAACTTCTTTGTCGTGCCCAAGGTTGTGGAGTAGACCCATGAATGACCTGCTTGACCTGACCATCGCCGATGCCCGCCAGGGCCTTGAAAGCGGCGACTTTTCCGCCGTTGAATATACCGAGGCCCACCTTGAGGAAATCGAGGCGGCCAATAAAGCGCTGAACGCTTTCATCCTGGTGACGGATGAAAAAGCCCGCGAAATGGCCGCCGCCTCTGATGAGCGCATTGCCAAGGGCGAAGCCGGCCTGCTTGAGGGCATCCCCCTTGGTATCAAGGATCTTTTCTGCACCAAAGGCATCCGCACCACCGCCTGCTCACACATCCTCGATGGCTTTGAGCCGCCCTACGAATCCACCGTCACCACCAATTTATGGAACGCTGGCGCCGTCATGCTCGGCAAGCTCAACCTTGACGAATTCGCCATGGGCTCCTCGAACGAGACCAGCTACTACGGCAATTGCGTCAACCCCTGGCGCCGGGATGGCGACGAAGCGAAACTCGTGCCTGGTGGCTCGTCTGGTGGCTCCGCCGCAGCTGTCGCCGCGCATCTTTGCGCCGCTGCCACCGCGACAGACACCGGCGGCTCAATCCGCCAGCCCGCCGCCTTCACCGGCACCGTCGGCCTGAAGCCAACCTATGGCCGCGTCTCCCGTTGGGGCATCGTCGCCTTTGCCTCCAGCCTCGACCAGGCCGGGCCCATCACCCGCTCAGTGGAAGACGCCGCCATCATGCTTTCCGTCATGGCCAGTGCGGATGAGAAAGACACCACCTCGGTAAACCGGCCGGTGCCGGATTATGCAGCCGAAATGAAAGGCAAGCTCAAGGGCCTCAAAATCGGCATCCCGAAAGAATACCGCGTCGATGGCATGAGCGAAGAAATCGCCAACCTCTGGGATCAGGGCATCGAATGGTACAAGGACGCTGGCGCCAAAATTGAAGAAGTCAGCCTGCCGCACACAAAATACGCCTTGCCGGCCTACTACATCGTCGCGCCGGCGGAGGCTTCCTCAAACCTCGCCCGCTATGACGGCGTCAAATATGGTCTGCGGGTTGAAGGCGACGACATCATCGACATGTATGAAAAAACCCGCGCCGCCGGTTTCGGCGCTGAGGTAAAGCGGCGCATCCTGATGGGCACCTATGTGCTTTCCGCCGGCTATTACGACGCCTATTACCTAAAGGCGCAAAAGGTCAGAACCCGCATCAAGCAGGATTTTGAACAGGCCTTTAAAAAAGTCGATGTCCTTCTCACCCCCACAACACCAAGCCCGGCCTTCGCCGCTGGTGAGATGATCGGCGACCCGCTGGAGATGTATCTGAATGACATCCTCACCGTCACTGTGAACATGGCCGGTCTGCCTGGCCTTTCCGTCCCGGCTGGTTTTTCTGCCTCCGGCCTGCCGCTTGGCCTGCAACTTATCGGCAAGCCGTTTGATGAAGGCACGCTGTTGCGCGCCGGGCAGGTGATCGAAGACGCCGCTGGCGAAATGCCCGCCCCGCAGCGCTGGTGGGCGTAAGGGATGGATGATTTTCTCGGCATGGGGATAGGCCCCTTCATCACCGTTATCGGACTGGTGCTGGATGGCTTTGGTGTAATTCTGTCTTTGGGCCCCTATGTCCTGCAATCAAGAAGCGATATCGCCTATGAGACGGAAAAAATCCTGACGGCTGAATGGAGCATTGATCACTCGGAGGAAGAGTGGCTCGCAACAAGAGTGGCGCAGACAAAACTGAAATTAAGACGCTCGGCGAGGCTTGGCTTTGCCTGCCTGGCCACCGGCTTTTTCCTCCAGGCGATCGGCACCTATATCTGGGCCAGTTCCTGATACAACAAGAGAAAAAACATCATGGCTGAAGCAAAACACGCCCCTGAAAACTGCACCTCCATGGAGCATGTCCGCGCCGAGATTGACCGCATCGACGAGCAGCTTGTCACGCTGATTGGTGAGCGCTTCACCTATGTCGACCGCGCCTGGCAATTAAAGGACAACCCGGAAGATGCTGTCGTGCCCTGGCGCATCCAGCAGGTGATTGATAAGGTCCGCGCCAAGGCCGAAGCTCAGAATGTGCCGCCAAGCCTGGTTGAGGCGCTCTGGCGGCAAATGATCGGCTGGTTCATCCAGTATGAGGAAGAACGCCTCGATGAAAAACGCGGCGACGAATAGCGGCCGTTTAGCGCAACAAGGCAAACCTAAAGTTTCTTCGCGGCATTACCGGCTTTTATTGCCGTGTCGCCACCCGCCTGCTTCTCCCGCGCCATTATCTCCCGCCAGACAAAATAAAGCGTCGAGTGCAACAGCGTGTGCCGCCGGCCAAACCGCACCACCACAAGATCATCAGCCGGCTTCATGTAAACAATCTGCCCGCCATGACCGAGAAAATAGGTGAACGGGCCCGAGAGCGGCTCGCCAGCCAGGTCGAGAATATCATGGCGCACATGCAGCCCGTAAACACCCTTTTGCAGCTCAGCGTTAGAATACCGCTCTGCATTCAACAGTTTGTTATACTCGGGCGATAAAAACGGCGCGCTTGCTGATCCGTTATTCGAGAGATAAATGCCGACCTTCGCCCAGTCCTCCGCCGTGGCGAAAAGGCAGCAATAAGCTGTCACCGTGCCGTCGTGAGTATAGGTCCGCCAGCGGGCATGCCGCGCGCCGGATGGCTTCCAGATCTTCTCCGACAATATCTCATTCAGCGGCTGCGTATAAATGGCAGAGAGCATCGCCCCCATCAGCGCTGTGTTCACATTCTGATAGTGATAATCGAAAGTCGCATCATCCTTGATAACCAGCTCGCTCTGCACCGCATCCAGCCCCTGCACATGCAACCGCGCCAGCGGGGTGAATGGGTTGGCGTTGTTCTTATCCGGCGGGCGCTTGGCATCCTGCGCCAGCGGCCTCGGCTGCTTCTTTTCCTCAAAATCCAGCCCGCTGCGCATCGTCAGAAAGCTTTCAATCTTCGCCTTGCGTAGCCCCGGGTCATCCAGCATCAGCAGATATTCGCCAATCTCGCTATCAAGCCCGTCAACCTCCCCCTCATCAATCGCCTTGACGACCAGATAGCCAATCAGGCTTTTCGCCATTGAGTAGGAGTTGAACTGCGTCTCCGGCACAATGCCGGGGCGAAAATAGGCGTATTTCAGCTCGCCCTTATGGTAAGCCACCAGCGCGTCCGTCTCGGTCTCCACCATCAGGTCTTTGAGTTTGCGGCCCGCCTCACTCACTGGCTTGTCAACAGCGGCCAGCAGCTTTGGCCACTTCAGGGGCACGCCCGTCACCTGCACATAATTGCCCCGCGCCGGCCATTTCCACGCCGGGAAGCCCTCTTCGACAATCGCCGGCAAATGGGGATAGCTGTATAGCGTCGCCCCGCCCGCCATCGCCATGCCGCTCGCCGCTAAAATCAAACCTGCTATTATTTTTCGCATAAATCAGAGTGTTGGCTGTTGAGCCCAAAAAAACAAGTCAAGAGCCGCAAAACATAACAATTTAAGTGCGGCCTCAACATGGCGCGCCCCATGCGGCACGGGGGCCAATCGCGCCGCATCCTCTTGCCCTTGCCCCCGCGTTGCGGTAAACAAAAATTCCAGTTTTGCGCATGCGGCAACCAGCGCAAGTCTCACCGGCAACCGCCAGACCATTCTCACGACAGACATTTCAAAAGGCATACATAAAGTGACGGACACATCAAACTACGTGCAGGGCGCAACAGGCGACTGGGAGGTCGTGATCGGCCTGGAGGTCCACGCCCAGGTCACCTCAAATTCAAAGCTCTTCTCCGGCGCCTCCACCACCTTCGGCAACGACCCGAATGAAAATGTCTCACTGGTCGATGCCGCCATGCCGGGTATGCTCCCCGTCATCAACGAAGAATGCGTGGCGCAGGCTGTCCGCACCGGCCTTGGCCTCAAATCCGAGATCAATCTCTTCTCACGGTTTGATCGCAAAAACTACTTCTACCCCGATCTGCCGCAGGGCTACCAGATCTCGCAGTTCCAATACCCCATCGTCGGCGAAGGCGTCGTCATCATTGACCTGAAAGACGGCACCAGCCACGAGATCGGCATCGAGCGGCTGCATCTGGAGCAGGACGCGGGCAAAAGCCTGCACGACCAGCACCCGGATTATTCCTATGTCGATTTTAACCGCACCGGCGTCGCGCTGATGGAAATCGTCTCGAAGCCTGATATCCGCTCAAGCGAGCAGGCCAAAGCCTATGTCACCAAGCTCAGAACCATCCTGCGCTATCTTGGCACCTGCGATGGCAACATGGAGCAGGGCTCCATGCGCGCCGATGTGAATGTCTCTGTCCGCAAGCCGGGCGCCGAGCTTGGCACCCGCACGGAGACCAAAAACGTCAACTCCATCCGCTTCATCGGCCAGGCTATTGACTATGAAGTCGGCAGGCAGATCGACGTGCTGGAAGATGGCGGCACCATCAATCAGGAAACCAGATTGTTCGACCCCAAGAGCAGCACCACAAAATCCATGCGCTCGAAAGAAGAAGCCCATGATTACCGCTACTTCCCATGCCCGGACCTTCTGCCATTGGAGCTGGAGCAAAGCTTTGTCGATGGCCTCAAGGCCGAGTTGCCGGAACTGCCAGACGAGAAAAAACAGCGCCTGATCGACGACTACGCCCTCAGCCCCTATGACGCTGACGTGCTGGTCAGCGACCGGGCATCTGCTGATTTCTTTGAAGAAGTCGCCAAAGGGCGCGATGCCAAACTGGCCGCCAACTGGGTCATCAACGAATATTTTGCCCGCATCAAAAAAGACGAAAAAGACGTCACCGACAGCCCCGTCAGCGCGGATCAGCTCGGCGGCATTGTCGACCTGATCTCAAAAGGCGACATCTCCGGCAAGATCGCCAAAGACCTGTTCGAAATCGTCTGGGAAGAGGGCGGCGACCCCGCCGAGATCGTCAAAGAGCGCGGCATGAAGCAGGTCACCGACACCGGCGCGATCGAGAAAATCGTCGACGACATCATCGCCGCCAACCCCGGCCAGGTCGAAGCGGTGAAGGACAAACCCCAACTCCTCGGCTGGTTCGTCGGCCAGGTCATGAAAGAAAGCAAGGGGAAAGCGAATCCGCAGGCCGTGAATGAGATTTTGAGGGAGAAGTTGGGGGTTTAACATTTGGGTCGATCAGCCTACAGATAGCAACAATACTGATAAAGAGTTTTGAATGCGATATCTTGACCTGAAGAAAGCACTGAAACAAGTAATGAAAAAAAGTAATAAGCCAGATCGTAGTATAAAAATTTCTGAATGACTTGAAAGAAAGCAGGCGTGAACCTACATATCGTTAGCGGAAATATTTCCACTACTGAAATGAGGTTAAAATGGAAAATTCAAACAAAGTAAAAGAAGAGGGCGACCATAAATCTAAAAAAAGAGGGACACGCATTAGTCAAGGGGAAGTGCCTGCAAATCCGCTGTCTAATGCACTAAGAATACCGAAAGCGATAATTGAGAATTATGCGGGCGATGGAGTGACCCCGCTCCAGTTGGCCATGGCTTTAGATATGACTCCAACGTCTGGAACATTTAAAACGTTAACAGGAAGTTCCATAGCCTATGGTCTGACAGACGGGGGATACAACGCCAAGGAGATTACCGTCACCGATCTGGGCCGAAGAATCATTAAGCCACTGATTGAGAGTGACGACGCCGCCGCGAAGACGGAAGCCCTTCTTAAACCAAGAGTAATAAATGAGTTTCTGAATAAGTATAACGGAAAACAAATCCCAAGAGACGACATCGCATTAAATATCTTGGAAGACATGGGTGTCCCACAGGACCGTACGCAGTATGTCTTCGACCTTATCATTGAATCAGCTGAATCTCTGAATTTGATAAGTGAGCTCAAAAATAAGAAATTCGTTGATCTTTCTGGCGTTTCTCGAGCGGGAGATGCTGAGGAACAGGATAGCATAATCCCGTCCCCACCGACTGATCCTGAGAAAACTGATCCTGAACAAGAGATTTCCGAGCAATACCCGGTACAAGATGTGACCATCTCAGCGAGCCGGGGACCTATAAACAAGAAAGTTTTTATCACGCACGGAAAGAATAAGGCGCTGATTGACATTATCGAGGAATTCTTAAAGCTCGGTGAGTTAGAGGCAGTCGTTTCTGTCAAGACGGAGTCAGTTTCTAAACCAGTACCCGAAAAGTTTATGGAAGATATGCGAGCATGTGGTGCTGCGATCATTCACGTAGACGCCGAGCAAAAACTAAAAGATGAGAATGGTGTCGAGCAGGTTGTGCTTAATCCCAATGTTCTAATTGAAATAGGTGCTGCGATGGCTCTTTACGGAAAAAGATTCATTTTGTTGGTACAAGAAGGTGTCGATTTACCATCCAATTTGCAGGGATTGTATGAAGTGCGCTACCAAGGCGACGACCTAGGTAGTGCAGAAACAATTAAACTTCTAAACGCAATAAATGCGATGAAAAATGAACCTAGTCCGAGGGCGTATCCTTAATACCGCCTTGCATATCCCCAAAGGTTGAACTTGCAGCACCCCCATCCCGGCCCCGCCGGGATGGGATCACCCCGCCGCCTCCAACCTTCCCCGCACCAGCCGCACGGCTCCCCTCAAATGATAAAACTGATCCGAATAATCATTCGGCACGGTGATCGCCTGCACCGAGCTGTCAATCCGCTCCAACTCCGCCATATGGCCAGCCAGATGCTCATTGGCCGGATCATTATTGATAGAGGCCTCAAGCTTTTTCAACTCGCCATACCAGTATAAAATCCGGTTGCGCACGCGCCAGTTATAGAGCATCGGCGCCAGCTTCACGACCGGGAACAGCACGGTGGCGATCGGCAAAATCAGCAGGAATTTCCGCTGCAAAAATGAAGCCAGCCAGAAGGGCAGGTAGCGCTGCAGAAACGGCACGCCGTCCTTGTAGCTGCGCTCTGTATCCGCCGTCACTTCATATTCCGGGTCAATCACCTGCGGGAATTCGCCAATCCGCTGGAACATGTCGCCATCCCGGTGCACTTCTTTCAATGCCTCCACCATCAGCCCGGCCAGGGCGGGGTGAAAATCATCCCGCGCCACCAGCGCCGCCGAGGTGCCAACCAGCGCGATGTCCGCAGGCGGAATATTCGCCGCCATATCGACAGCGCCCTGCGGCAGGATGAGTTTATTCAAATAGGGGAAATTACGCGTATACGCCTCCGCCCGCTTGAAGTTCATCAACGCGATGGCCGGGTTGTGCAGCAGCGATCTGATCATCTCTGATTTTGGCGCCAATACCAGAAAAACCGCATCCACCTCACCGGCCAGCAGGGCATCAATCGCCCGCTGTCCCGCGATATAGGCAACTTCAACCGCGCCTTGCGTCAGCTTATTGGCAAGCAATAGTTGCGAGGCCAGATGCGCCGTGCCGCTGTTCTGCCCGCCAATGGCGACGCGCTTGCCCTTCAGGTCGGTGAGCACCTCAAGCCTGGTGCCCGCCCGCGAGAACACCCACAGCGGCTCAATGAAAATCCGCCCCAGAGAAGTAATTGACGGTGTCAGTTCCTTGTTTGAGATGCCGCCCTGCATCAGCCCGAGGGCAACGCCAGCCTCATCATCCCGAAGCAGCTTGATATTTTCCAGCGAGCCCGCGGTTGGTTGCACCTTCAGCGTGATGCCGGAGCGCGCCAGAATGTCGGCATATTGCTGGCCGTAAGCATAGTAAGCCCCGCCCTCACCACCGGTGGCGATGGTAATGGTTGATGGCGGCGCCGGCTCGACAAACTGGAATGTCGCCCAGAAAGCGGCAACAATCAGCAGCAGCGCCGGCAGAAAGATCAGTGATTTATCCCGCAAACTCGCAAACGACATGGCCCATCCGCCCTTCATAAAGTTTTCACCATGAAAGCCAAGGCTTTAGCGATCTGTCAATGAGGCCGTGAGGGTAATTAACAATGGCGAACGAGGCGAGCAAAAACGAAAGAGCCCACGAGAAAAATTCCACGCGGGCACTTTCTTCAGTCAGATTAAGCTTTGGTGATAATCACCTCAAAATAGTCAGAGGCAATAATCGCTGTGCCATCGGACGCGCTGTTAAACCGCGCCATCAGCGCCAGCATGTCCGCCTCAAGCACCTTTTGCTGCTCGCCCTCCAGCGCCGCAAACGCCTTATGCACCGGGCCGTACCATGTCCGGAAAAAGTCCACCAGCACCTGCGCCGCAGGAAAGCGGAAGTTGAACTGTTTCAGTTCAATGTCGATAGATGCCGCAGCCGCGCCAAACTCAGCCTCAAGGAAGTCCCTCCTGCCCCATCTGGCGGCGGATTGTAAACCGGCAGGCGGCGGGACATGGCCCGCTATCGTCGTGAGCAGCGCTCCAATGAATCCGTCCGGCGTCCAGTTGGCAAGGCCAATCCGCCCGCCTGGATGGCAAACGCGGATCATTTCCGCCGCCGCCGCCCGCTGGTTGGGGGCAAACATCACGCCAAAGGTCGAGACAACACCGGCAAAAGAGGCATCGTCAAATGGCAGCGCTTCAGCATCGGCAACCTGAAACTGAATATCCAGCCCCTATTGCCCAGTGCATTCATTCAAACAAACCTATTGGAGATTTTATACGTCCATTTTACCCGTCAACCTTATCCATCAACTTTGGCCGCTTCCAGCTCTTCGCTTAGCGCCAGCCATTCTTCTTCCACGCTCTCGACCTCGGCCTGCATCTGGCCGCGCTCAATGCTCAGCTTTTTCGCCGCCTCCGGCTTGTCTTCATAAAGGGAAACATCAGCCAGCCGGTCATCTATCTTTTTAATCTCGCCTTGTAGCCGGGTCAGCTCTTTCTCCAGCTGCCTGACCTGTTTGCGCTTTGGCGCCAGCTTTGCCCGTGCCTCGGCCGCCTGCCGCTTTTCTTCCTGGCGCTGCTCCTTGGACATGCCGGCATTGCCGCCCTTCTGCAGCTTGTCGCCCCGGTCGCCGCGACCGCCGCGCTGGCGCAGCAGCTCCGCCCGGTAACTCTCCAGGTCGCCGTCATAAGGCTCAGTTGTGCCATTGCCCACGATCCACAGCCGGTCAACGGTCGCTTCCAAAAGGTGCCGATCGTGAGAGATGATGATCACCGCGCCGTCATAGTCATTGATCGCCTGGATCAGCATTTCGCAGCTATCAACATCCAGATGGTTGGTCGGCTCATCGAGGATCATCATATGTGGCCCGTGGAAGCTCGCCATCGCAAACAGCAGCCGCGCTTTCTCACCGCCTGATAAATCATCGGCTTTGGTGTCGATCTTGTCCGGCCCAAAACCAAGCGCCGCGCATTTGCCGCGCTTTTGCGCCTCGGTCGCATCTGGCATCAGCGCCGCGATATGATCATAGGGCGTCTCACCCGGGTTCAGCTCATCGAGCTGATGCTGGGCGAAATAGCCGATCTGGCATTTTTTCGATACCCTCTTGAAGCCGTCTATTGGCGCCAGTTGCCCGGTCAGCAATTTCGCCAGTGTCGATTTGCCATTGCCATTTGCGCCGAGC
>CALNZE010000091.1:0-45723 GCA_942490955.1 uncultured Alphaproteobacteria bacterium | reverse complement strand
AAGCGACTCAGGGCTGATCGACTTGGAGTCGAAACTCTCGAAATCCTTCATGTCAAACGGCGTGATCTCTTGCGCCACCACCGGGCTGGCAGACAACAGGGCAAACCCGAGCAACGGCAACGCCGCAAAAGCGATCATCGCCGCCCGCACACCGGAGCGGCGGAGCGAAAAGACCCCGCGCAGCGCCAGCACGATCAGGCTGTCAACGATCAGCAGGATTAACGCTGTAAGAAACAATGGCGCGCGCAGCGCCCGCTCTACGGCTTTACGATAGCTCAATTGCTCTGCTCCGGTCGCGGCATAATCCGCTTGCTGTAAATTACTATCCTCATTCAACAAATTCAGGGCGACTGTCTGGGCAGCGGGGCCATAAAAGCCCGGCGGATGCGTCGGCCCGATTTTGACAGACCGCAGTGATTTAAAAGCAATCGGCTCCACAACCGCCGCCGGTTTATTAAGTGTACCAAAACCATTGAGCATGCGATAGGGTGCCAAAAGCGTCGCAAGCTCATCATTTCTCACATCTTCGCCAGCGTCCGCTGCGCCTGCCGTTTCGTTCGCCGCCCGCTCATCATCGCCAGATGACGCGGTCTCCGCGCTTTGCTCGCGGGCACCAACCGGCGCCACAGAAAGCTGCGACAGCCGCCGCAGCATATCCACAAATAGGCCGGAGAGCGGCAGGTTCGACCAGTCAGAATTCGCCGTTACATGCACAAGCACCACCCAGCCATCCAACTCCCGAGAGGCTGTCACCAATGGCGTGCCATCCTGCAACCGCGCCCAGATATAAACCTTGTCGCGCATCCGGCTCGGGTCGGCCAGCAATTGCCTTGTCACCACAACATCATCCGGAATATCCAGCCCGGAAAACGGGCTCGCATCGTCAAAATCAGCCAAAGGCTGCGGCTTTACCCAGGAGAGCGCCCCACCGAGCCGCCGGCCGCCCTGCCGCAATGGTGTCGGCAGCAGGCTGTCCTGGCTTTCTTCCATATGCGGCCCGGCAAACCGCACGAGCACGCCGCCTTTTTCGACCCAGTCTGTCAGCCGGAGCAGCGGCGCGCCAATCAACCGGCCAATATCGGCCATTACGATCACAGAGACATTGCGCTCCGTAAAGCGTGCCGTCGTCTCCGCCACATCTTCACTGCCCGCTGATACAATCTCGGCATAAGGCTCCAGCGCCCGCCGGATATAATAGAGCGGAGATAACAGCGGCTGCGCCAGTTGCCCACTTTCATTTGAGATCAGGCCAATCCGCCGCCAGCTTGAGCGCTGGTCTAAAAGATGCACCGCGCCGGCAGAGCGCTGCCCTTCAATGCGTAATTTGGCAATCTGGTTGCGCAATTCAAGTGGCAGGTCAATTTTTGCCTCAACGGTGCTTGCATCGGCTGGTAGTGTGAAGGAAACCCGCCCCAACACTTCCTCCCGCGCCGAAAGCGCCAGCACATCACCGGCCCGTGGCTGGCTGGTGGCCGTGCCGATAACCTCGGCAAAAAGTGCGCCGCCCTTGCCAAGCCGCGCCCGCAGGCCAAGCGGTAAATCTTCATCGAGCGGTGTCACAATATGAGTTTTCATACCCCGGGCTTCCAGCCCCTTCAGCCGCTCAGCTAGCTCTTCTTCTTCGCCGGATGCAAGACCGTCGGAGAGATAAAACAGCGCGCCGCCGCCATTTGAAGCGCCATCCTCATCAGCTTCGGTCAAGGCCTTATCGAGCCGCGACAGGGCCACCTTGCGGTTGGCGTAAAATGGCGTCGGCTCCATGCGTTCAACAGTCGTCATTGCATCCACCGCGCTCATCGGCGAGACGGTGAATGCCCCCTGATCAGGCGCGGTCGGCACCAGGTAAACCAGCCGTTGTTGCGATTGTGCTTCACGGATCACCCGCTGCATCATCGCCTTGCGCCGCTCCCACTGGTTGGCAGACGCCCAGCCATTATCTACCATCACGACAAGCGGCCCGGTCGTTGAAACTTTGGTCGCTGAAAGCAACGGCGCCGCGCTGTTTAGCACAGGTTGCGATAACGCCAGGATAACCAGCGCCGCCGCCACCAGCCGCAGCAATGTCAGCCACCAGGGGCTGTGGGCGGAGGTTTTCTCGTCCTGCAGCAGCTCTTTAAGAATGCGCGTTGGGGGAAATTGTTGGCGGTTGGGACTCGGCGGGGTTGTCCGCAGCAGCCACCAGATCACCGGTAGCGCCAGCAAGCCAAACAAAGGCAGCGGGCTTAAAAAACTCAAAATGCCAAGGCTCATAAAGCAGCCCCCGCTTTTTTCCCGGCGCCCCCACTGGCACCCACATTGGCACCACCACTCGCGCCATCATGGCTCATCGCCCCGGTTGAAAAATAATGTGAGGAGAGGAAACTATGAACGTTCAGCAGGCCCTCCCGCGATGGCCGGTCAGTATGATGAATGAGATGGCCCCAGTTCAGCTTGCGGCACGCCTCTTTCAGCCGCGCCTTGCGGCCGGCAAAAACCTCTTTATACCGGCCCGCAATTTCACCCGCATTTTCTATGACAACCTTCTCAGCCTGGTTCATATCCTTGAATTCAACCCGCCCCTGATAGGGAAAACTCTCCTCAGCCGGGTCAATAATCTGCAGCATCGTGCCGCCCACCTGATTGCTGCCAATCTTGCGGATATCAGGGATAACCTCATCGAGATCACCGAGAAAATCACTGATCAGCACAACCTCGGAAAAGCGGCTGATCTCTTCATCAGCAGGCAGTTTGCCGCTTGGCGGCTTTGTCGCAAAGCCAGCCGCCAGCCGCTCGGCAATGCGCGGCACAATATCCCGGTCCATGGAGGGGCGCATCGAGCCCATCACGCCAACCCGTTCACCTGAGCGCACCAGCAACTCGGCAACAGCAAGCCCAAGCAGAACGGCGCGTTCAGCTTTTGATGTCGGGGCAAGTTTCGACTGGAACCACATAGACGGGCCAAGGTCGATCCAAATCCAGAAGGTGTGAGACGTATCCCACTCCCGCTCACGGACAAAAAGATGATCGGAGGAGGCAGAGCGCCGCCAGTCAATCATCTGCATTGGCTCAAAGCTTTCATAAGGGCGAAATTGCCAGAATGTCTCGCCCGGTCCGGCCCGTTTGCGCCCATGGCTGCCATGCACAAGCGTTTGCGCAATCTGCCGCGCGCTCAAAATAAGAGTTGGCATCAGTGCGCTCAACTCGCGGGCGCGAGGCTCTACAGTATGCAGCTTGGATGGCTTGAGGCTTTCTGTGGTCAAACGTCGTCAGGCTCCCGTGAATTGGCTATGGGGGAAATCGGCTAAGGCGTCATCACGCCTTGATAATCTGCTCCGACAAATTTGAGATTACATCGCTTAGCGTGATGCCTCTTGTTCTGGCATCAAATGTCAGCGCCATTCTGTGCTTCAGCACCGGCTCGGCCAGTGCCACCACATCATCAAGCGAGGGGGCCAGCCGCCCATCAATCAACGCCCGCGCCCGCACACCAAGGGCCAGCGCCTGCGCCGCCCGCGGGCCTGGGCCCCAGGATACGGTCTCATTGATATCCGCCGGTGAATCAGGCTCGCCTGGCCGCGCCAGCCGCACCAGATCAAGAATGGCCTCAACAACATTTTCACCAATCGGCAGTTGCCGCACCAGATGCTGCATGGTCATCAATTCTTCGCCATTCGTGACAGACTGCACCGTGTTCAGCTCAGTGCCGGTTGTTTGATAAAGCACCCGCCGCTCAGCGTCTTTTGTCGGGTAGCGCACGTCAATCTGCGTCAGGAACCTGTCGAGCTGGGCCTCTGGCAGCGGGTATGTACCCTCCTGCTCAAGCGGGTTTTGTGTCGCCAGCACATGGAAGGGAGCCGGCAGGTCATGGCCAACACCGGCCACCGTCACATGCTTTTCCTGCATCGCCTGCAGCAACGCCGATTGCGTGCGCGGGCTGGCCCGGTTGATCTCATCGGCCATCAACAGCTGCGTAAAAATAGGCCCCTTGATAAAGCGAAAGGCCCGCTCGCCGCTGCTTGATTCTTCAAGCACCTCGGCACCCAGAATGTCAGATGGCATCAGGTCAGGGGTGAACTGCACCCGTTTGTTCGTCAGGCCGAAAACCGTGCCAAGCGTTTCAACCAGCAACGTCTTCGCCAGGCCCGGTACACCAATCAACAGTGCATGTCCGCCGCTTAAAATGGTCACTAGAGCAAGGTCGACAACGTCTTCTTGCCCGTAAATAACAGAGGCAGCGGCCGCTTTAATCTCTTTGATTTTTGCGCTGGCAGCTTCCACGTCTTCAATGATCTGGTCACCGGATTGACTGATGTTTGTCATAAGTTGATTATATGCGTGCCTGTAATTGTTGAAAACATTGATTATGTAAGAATGATGTTATTAAGCGATAACAATCATCCCAAAACAAAAGCTGACCTTAAAAAGCAAACATGGTCAAGCTGAGGCAGCCAAAACACCAAAACGTTACCAACTATTGGCCAGAAAGCGGCGCAACCACATAAATTATGACCAAAAACACCGACGAAAAAGAAAAAGCATCCAGCGACCCCTCCGGCCTTGAGCGTCTCATCAAAACGCTGAACCAGCAACCCGGGCAGAAGGCAGCGCCCGTCCATCTCTGGGACCCGCCCTATTGCGGCGAGCTGGACATGGTCATTAAATCTGACGGCAGCTGGCATTATGGCGGCACGCCGATTGGCCGCAAAAAACTTGTCGCGCTGTTCGCAACCGTTTTGAAACGAGAAGATGATGATTTCTTCCTGGTCACCCCGGTTGAAAAAATAGGCATCACGGTTGAAGACGCGCCCTTTATCGCCGTCGCCATGGAGCGCAAGGGCGAGGGCAAGGCGCAACTCCTCAGCTTCACCAGCAATGTCGGAGACACCGTGCTGGCCGGCAGCGATCACGCCCTCCGCTTCACACCGGAAGCCGGTGGTGAAAGCCTGAAACCCTACATCCACATCCGCGCCGGGCTGGAGGCGCGCTTGAGCCGCGCCGTTTATTATGAACTCGCCAACCTTGCCGTTGAGGACAGGGTGGAGGGTGAAAAACATTTTGGCGTCTGGAGCAACGGTGAATTTTTCCCGCTTGATACAGGCTTATGAGGGCAACCGGAACAGCCGAGATCGATTGGCTCGCCAGACTGCGCGATGTCACCCTCAACCTTGATGAGACCGACCGTCTCTCCCACCACTCAACCAAAGATGCCGCCACGCGCCCGCTCCTCACGCCGCCATTTGGCTCTGCCCATGAAAAAGAACAGCGCGCCAAAGCCAGCAATGAGCCACCACTTGAAGCGGCGGTGTTGGTACCGCTCGTCACCAGAGACGCAGGCGATCATAGCATCCTGCTGACCCGCCGCTCTGCCGAGCTGACCAGCCATCGCGGCCAAATCGCCTTTCCGGGCGGGAAAATTGATGCATCCGATGCCTCACCTCAAGCGGCCGCCATCCGTGAAACGCAGGAAGAAATCGGCATCCCCACCAGCCAGATCCAAATCCTCGGTAAACTGCCGCTCTACCAGACCGGCACCGGCTTCATCATCTCACCCATTGTCGGCCAGCTTGCCCCACCCTATATATTCAAGGCCGACCAGGCCGAAGTCGCCGAAATTTTTGAAGTGCCGCTAACGCACTTTCTGGATAAAGGCGCCTTCGAGCGCCGCGCGGTAAAGTTCGAAGGCCAGAAAAGGGAGTTCTGGGCCGTCCCGTATAAGGACTATTTCATCTGGGGCGCCACCGCTGCGATTTTAAAGGAGCTTGCCGAACGCCTTCTGGCGCGCGCCAGCTGAGAAATACCTATAACAAGAGACAAACCGCCGCCAACAGCGTAGAAGGGGGAAGGGCCAACTCGGAAACAGTGATATTCTCCCCCTTGCAAAAGCTGGCACCAGATACAAAACGGCTCAATAAATTTTAAGGAAACCAAAATGGCACGCGTTGTCGCAATCAATATCCTCCTGATACTGGCGCCTTTCATCGTTTACGCCGCCTACATCCTGATAGAGAAAAAACCTGACTCGCGCGAAGCTTTCTGGAAGTTAATGCCGGCAAAGCCGCTATTCGCCGTCGGCCTGCTGTTGATGAGCGTCTTCTACATCACCCAGATCGATTTTAATTCCGGCAAAGATGGCGTCTACCACCCGGCGGAAGTCCGCGATGGCAAAATCATCCCCGGCTATATCAGCAAGCGGGAAGACCCGATTGAAACAGATGACAAAGCCGCCGGCAGGCCCGGGGTCATCACACCGCAAACCGGCGGCAAAACCCCGCCAACCCCGAATTAGGCGCGCAAATTTTGCCCCGATCGAAATAGCCTCACCTCATGCCTCACCCTTCACTAGAAAACGCCGCCTGGCTCAACACCCCAGCCATCAAAAAGCTGTTTGCCGCCTTGCTGCTTGAAGGAGACGAGGTGCGCGCCGTCGGAGGCGCGCCGCGCAACCATCTGCTCGGCGCGCCGGTCAGCGATGTTGACCTGGCAGCGCAGTTACCGCCCCAGGAGATTGTCGCCCGCGCCGAAAAGGCCGGGATCAAACACATCCCCACCGGCATAGACCACGGCACCATCACCCTGGTGATAGACGGCCACGCCTATGAGGTCACCTCCCTGCGCCGGGATATTGAGACCGACGGCCGCCACGCCATCGTCCGCTTCGGTACAGATTGGCTGGAAGATGCCAGACGGCGTGATTTTACCATCAACGCGCTCTATGTCAGCGCCGACGGCACGCTGCATGACCCGCTTGGCACGGCCATTGAAGACATAAAAAACCGCCGTCTCCGTTTCATTGGTGACGCCGAAACCCGCATTCGGGAAGATCATTTGCGCAGCCTGCGCTTCTATCGCTTTGCCGCCTGGTACGCCGCGCCACCCTATGATCCAGAGGCCATCACCGCCACCATACGCCAGCGGGCCGGGCTGCGCGCCCTCTCGGCTGAGCGTGTCAACGCCGAGTTGTTCAAACTACTCGGCGCGCCCGACCCCCGCGCGGCGCTTCACGCCCTCTACCAGGCTGGCCTGCTCACCGACATTCTCGGCACCGCGCCAAATATTGCGCTCGTGCAAAATCTCATCGCCAGTGAGCAAGCCATGAGCAGGCAGCCAGATCCATTGCTGCGCCTGGCAGCGCTCGCCATCTGGCATGAGGGGGACGCCGCCCGGCTGGCCCAGGCGCTCCGGCTTTCTAACAAACAACAGGCTGCGCTGGCAAAGCTCAGCCGCTACCCGCTCTTTCCATCACCAGATGACAAGGCGGCAGTGACAGAATTTCGCTACAGAGCCGGGCAAGAGCATTTCAGCCAGCTCGCCATGCTGGCCATGGCTGACCGCGCCCGTGCAGAAGGGACGGAGCGCTGGATAAACATGATTAAAGAGAGCGAAGAAAACCCCTTGCCGCCATTTCCCTTAAGCGGCGCCGACCTCATCGAGGCCGGCCATCAGCCTGGCCCGCAGCTTGGCGAATTGCTTTCAAGCCTGGAAGCCCGCTGGCTCGCATCCGGCATGACGCTGACGCGCGATGACCTGCTGCGCCTTGGCTAACCGCCATGAAAGCAGAAGAGCAGAATCAAAGGGCAGTGCTATTCGCCGGGGTCCACCTGCTGCCGGTTTGAAACAGCCAGCGCCTCATCACCGACCAATCCCTCAATCTCTACGATGTGAGATCTCTCCTGTTCCAGAATAGGACGCACATCCTTGAACGCTTCCGGATAGAGATAAAACGGAATGCGCGGATAAAGATGATGAATCAGGTGGTAATTCTGAAAGCAGTAGGCCCAGGTCAAAAACTTTGCAATTGAACCCTTGAACAAAAACAGGTTCGTATCCCGGTAGCGCTCGGTTTCCTTATGGGGCTGATGCACCAGATAGGCAAAGAAATAGATGATCATCGCGCTGGCAATATAATGCGGCAGCAGATAGAGCATCAGCACTTCGCGCCAATAGCCGATAACAGCCAGCCAGAACATCACCGCATAAATCGCCCAGAAGGAAGCAATGACATGCAGCGCCAGTTTGCGCTTGGCAGGGTCATGCACCTGAAAAATCACCGTCTTGAAGAAAAAATGATTGTAATAAAAAACAATCGTCGCGCAGCGGAAGAAGGCAACCCAAGGGTTATCAACCTTCACCCAATGATCCGGATCGAGAATCTCATCATTCGTTTCCCGGTGGTGGGCCAAATGGAGATGGCGAAACGCTTTATATTCATGCATCAGCACGATACCGCACATATAGCCGATGAGATGATTGAGCCACATCTTGGAGCCATCGCGCCCGGCAATATTGCCATGGCAGGCCTCATGCAGCGGCGTTTGCGCCGCATATAACACAAGTGAATTGAGGACAAGCCCGGCCCATAATGGAATGATCCGCATCGTAGCAAGCGCGATTACCGTGACGAAAGCGGCGACAACAGCAACCCCCATCAACACGGTTGGCCATGCCACCATGCCTTGATAGGGGCGAATAAGCTTGTTCGCGGCCCGGTCGGCATCCCGCGTCGCCGCTTGCGTTTTCACCGCCTGCGTGTCAGCCGCAAGTTCATAAGTCTCATCAACAACGGTCATCAAATCCGCCTTTACCCAAAAGACCAGCACGGTGGAAACAACACCATGACCGGCCAGAACAGTAAAAACTCCCGCAGCCGCATTCATGATACATCACACCGAAGGCATAGCCTTCAAAGCCCCAGATGTATCAAAACTCATGCCAACAAATTGTAAACAACTTGGTCCAATATATACAAGTAAATCCTATGGTTAACGAATCAAGACTTTATTATAGCCCGATAAGGCCAAAACTTTAAAGCAACCCCGCAGAGCTACTGAGCCACTGCCTTCAGGGAGCCATTACCTTCAAATAACCAGTGTCTTCAGTCCGGGATAGGGTAGAAAAGCGGGCTCATGTCGCCGCTGTGTCCAGTATATCGCCAAATATCCGCGCGATTTGCGGGTAGGCCCGCACATAGCCAGCCAGTGTCAGCGCATGGGCGCGAAGTTTGGTCTTCTCCGCCTCACCAGGGGTTCCGGCTTCCATCAATGTGATCATCTCGTCGAGCTTGCCGGTGATGATCGGGTCCGTCACTTCACGGCGGATGGTTTTTACATTCGGGATATGCGCGCTGTAATCTATCGGCCTTTGCTCGTTGGCATCGACGAGATCAGCGGCCTGCCACGTCTCATCGTCTGGCGCCGCAACTGCGGCAGTAGAGGCGACGGGTCTCTCCGCTTCACCCATGCCTTTATCCGGCGCTGAGTGGTCCTGAAAGCTACTGTCGCGCGCCTCCCACATGGGCGTCAACGCGGCTTGGGCCGCGCCGCCCTCCGGATAGCCAAAGCCAACGACATTAGAGTGAACCGCCTGCGCCCTGTTACCAAATGAGGCTGCCACAGGCCGCCGCTGCTGCGGGTTGGTGGCAACAGCCGATGCCATCTGCCCATTCATCGCGCGCGCATCCGCCTCATAGTGAATGTCACCATCCATTTGGCCTGAGGCGGCAACACGCTTCATCGGCTGGGAAACTTCATTCACCAGAGAGACCACACCGCCACCATTTTCCTGCGCGGCGCCGGCCGCAAATTTCGACAGCACTTCATTTGATTTCGTCAGCGGAAGGTCAAACATTTTATCATACCAGGGCAAGTCATCTGCCCCCTGGTCGGCATGAGAAGCTTCAGGAAACCCTGCTTTCAGCAAAGCCGCGATCCACCACTGGTAAAAGCAATCTGCCATCCCGGATTTTAGGCCCGCATCCTGGCAAGCCGCGCAACCATTTGCGCGGAGGATGGTTCGCCCTGCTTCCGCCAGTGAGCTGGAGAGCACAGCACCCGCGCCTGCACCAGTCGGGGCCCGATCCGAAATCCGCTCGGATACATCTGGCGAAGGTGCCAACGCAGCCCGGCCTTCCGGCACCGCAAAATTTGCAAAGAAAGTCACCTCAACGCGCTGGTTGTTAATCTTGTCATCCAGCGCCGCTTTCACACCGCGCAGCAATTCCACATCCCGGCTGCCAAAGGCATGCTGCGCCCCATCCGCGCTGGAGATCATCAGATAGCTCTGCCTGCGGCGCGCGAGATACCAGAACAGCCCGGTTAACAGTAGTGCCAGCAACAACCACGGGCTTTGCATGATCAACCCGTCAACCCAGCCATCCGCCGCGCCGCCGCCAAACATCACGGACCCGATAGCCCCGGCGGCAACAAACAGGCCGGGCAACAATAGTGCCAGAATAAAGGGGTAAAGCGGCATCCGGTCAACTGAGATAGCCGTGATATTGCGAACGGCAACGCTCCGGTCCCTCATCAGAAGAACCCGTTTTTGAACATCAAGTTCATCAAACCGGTTAAACAGGAGCGTCAACAGCTCCAAAGGTCTCATCATAGCGGTGCCAACTTCAAAAACAGCCGCAAGCCACTTCAATATAAAGCCGCAGCACGCTTTAATATAAGGGGCCTCAATAACCCCCGGCAAGCGGCTTGCCACTGTTCTCACCGTTTGTTTTTGCTACCCTGGCGAGCCATCCCTGCCCAGCACCCGCGCGCAAATGGCATCAAGCTTGTCCATCATCGCCGGGTCACGCATCTCCGGCGGCGTGATGATTGCCACGTCAAGCGCCGTGTCCGAGCCAACAGGGCAGGGGGGATGCACCCGCGGAAAGTCCCTGGCCAGTCGCAAAACCAGCGCCTTGGCCCTGGCCGCATTTTCATTGAGCACACGAATGATTTCGGCAACGTCAACATGGGCATGGTCGTCATGCCAGCAGTCATAATCCGTCACCATAGCGACGGTGGCGTAACAGATCTCCGCCTCCCGCGCCAGTTTGGCCTCTGGCATATTCGTCATACCGATCACCGAGCAGCCCCAGGATCGGTAAAGATTGGATTCCGCCCGGGTTGAAAATTGCGGCCCCTCCATGGCGATATATGTGCCGCCCTTGCTGTGATCAACTCCTGCCCTGTCAGCAGCATTGGCAACGGCCTCCGCCAGCAACGGGCTCACCGGGTCGCCCATCGCCACATGCGCCACACAGCCCGCGCCAAAAAAACTTTTCTCGCGCGCAATCGTCCGGTCGATGAATTGATCAACCAGCACAAAATGCCCTGGCGGCAGATCCTCTCGCAGCGAGCCACAGGCTGAAACCGAAATCAGATCCGTCACGCCGGCACGTTTCAGGCTATCGATATTCGCCCGGTAATTGATTGAGGTCGGCGATTGCTTGTGCCCCCGCCCATGCCGAGGTAAAAACCGCACCGGCAAGCCCTCAATCTCCCCAAACAGGATCTCATCGCTGGGTGTGCCAAAGGGGCTGTCCACCCGGCGCCATTCAGCATTCTCAATTTCACCAAGGTCATAAAGACCGCTGCCACCAACAATTCCCAATACCGAATCAGTCATCATCCATCCCGTCTTTATAAGCTCAGCAATGCCGCAATCCCGCAGCGCGCCTAATCTTTATAACCTTTACCGCCCGGCGTCACCACCTGCCAGATGCCCGCTATAAACAAGCGGTATTCATCGGTGCCAGCGCCGCCTCTCTGCCCCAACAAGCAGCGCATCCGGCTGAAATAAAAAAGGCCCCGCTTCCGAGGCCTTCTTTAAATTTTTTTAAACCAAACAGCAGCTAGTGCTTAACCCGCCGCCAGACACTGAGTTTGGCAAGGAACAGCAACAGCGCCAATATCGCCAGATAAAGCATCACCCGCTTGCCAAGATCCTTGCGTGCATTAAGATGCGGCTCACTCGCCCATGCCAGAAAGGCAGAAACGTCTTTCGCATGTTGTTGCAGCGTCGGCTCGGTGCCATCAGCATATTCAACAATGCCCTCAGACAAGGGCGGTGCCATGGCAATCTGATGGCCAGGGAACACACGGTTATAATACATGCCGTCACCCATCGTTACATCAGCAGGCGGCTCCTCATAGCCGGTCAGCAGTGCGTAGATATAATCCACGCCCTTTTCCTCATAGGCCGAAAACATGTCATAGACCCAGTAGTAGGGCTCCGTGTACCAGGCCACGTTGCGGTGGTAAGTCCGCGCCTTGGCGATCACCGAAAGGTCAGGCGGCAAGGCGCCATTATTGGCCGAGCGCGCTTCTTTCTCATTGGAAAACGGGCTCTGGAACCGGTCAGACAATTTGCCGGGTCTCTCTTTCGGATCGCCGCTATCATCAAAGCCGTCAACAACGGTTGCTTCCCTGGCAATCGCCAGCGCCTGGTCGCTCGAAAAGGCAGGCCCGCCCTTTTGCGCCAGGTTACGGAAGGACAACAGGCGAAGCCCGTGGCAGGAGGCGCAAACCTCCTTGTAAACACCAAAGCCGCGCTGTAGCTGCGCTTCATCATATTTGCCCAGGAAGCCGCCAAAGCTCCAGTCCTGGCGATCAATCTGCGGTTCTTCTCCGCCAGCCGCAAAAGCCGGGAGGGAAAAAGCAGACGCCGCCGCTATTCCAAAGGCAACGCTGAGCGTCACAGCTTTAAGGAAATGTGCAAAATGCGTTTTCATGAAAAACTCCCTTATTTCACTGTCTCAGCGTCACCGCCAGATTTACCAAGCACATCTTCCGCGATGCTGTCCGGCAATTCCTTCGGTGTCTCTATAAGCCCCACAACCGGCATAACCACCAGAAAATGGATGAAGTAGTAAGCGGTGAACAACCGGCTGGCCAAAAGGTAATACCCCTCCGGCGCTTTCGCACCCAAGTAACCAAGCGCTAGGCATGTCACCACGAACAGCCAGAAGAAAGGCTTGTACATCGGGCGGTACCGCGTTGATTTAACCCGTGACGTATCCAGCCAGGGGATAACAAACAGCACGCAAATCGCCAGCACCATGGCAATCACACCCATCAGCTTGTCAGGGATGGCTCGCAGGATCGCGTAGAAGGGCAGGAAGTACCACTCAGGCACAATATGCGGCGGGGTTTGCAGCGGGTTCGCCTCAATGAAGTTATCCGAGTGGCCAAGATAGTTTGGCGCATAGAAAACAAACCAGGCAAACAGCAGCGCAAACATAATCACCGCAAAGCCATCTTTCATCACATAATACGGGAAGAAGTTGACAGCATGTCTTCTTCTGTCTTGACCTCAACACCGGTCGGGTTGTTGCTGCCAACCACATGCAGCGCCCAGATATGCAGGCCAACAAGCGCCGCAATCACAAACGGGAACAGATAGTGAAGACTAAACAGCCGGTTCAATGTCGGGTCACCAACCGAATAACCGCCCCAGATCCATTGGGTGATGCTTTCACCCACAACCGGGATCGCGGTGAAAAGATTGGTAATCACAGTCACCGCCCAGAAGCTCATTTGCCCCCAAGGCAGGGAGTAACCCATAAACGCGGTAATGATCATCATCAAGAATAATCATCACACCCAAAATCCACAAAATCTCACGCGGGGATTTGTAAGAGCCATAATAAAGGCCGCGGAACATATGGATATAAGCGGCAAAAAAGAACATGGAGGCGCCAACCGCATGGGTATAGCGAATGAGGTCGCCCCAGTTCACATCACGCATAATATGCTCAACGCTCTGGAAAGCATGGTCACCATGAGCGACAAAATGCATCGCCAGAACAATGCCGGTGATCAGCTGAACCATCAGGCAAAACGTCAAAATGCCGCCAAAAGTCCAGAAATAGTTGAGATTGCGCGGTGTTGGAAAATCAATGAAATTGCCATGCATCATCCGCAAGATGGGCAAACGTTCATCCAGCCAGCGCGTAAAGCCATTGGAAGGTTGATAAGTTGAGCTGTGATCAGACATGCCTTGAGCTCCTAACCAATTTTAATTTTTGAATCTGTAACGAATGCATAGGGGGGGACCTCAAGATTGCGAGGTGCCGGTCCTTTGCGAATACGACCAGATGTATCATAGTGAGAGCCATGGCAAGGGCAGAACCAGCCGCCAAAATCGCCGTGAACATCGCCAGCAGCCTGCCCGCGTGGAATACAGCCAAGATGGGTGCAAATGCCGATTAGCACCAGCCACTCCGGCTTTTCAACCCGCGCTTCATCCGTTTGCGGGTCACGAAGGTCGGAGATATTGACCTTCTCGGCCTCGGAGATTTCCTCGGGCGTGCGTTTGCGGATAAACACCGGCTTGCCGCGCCACATGATGGTGATGGCTTGCCCGTCTTTAATTGGCGAAAGATCAATCTCAACCGAAGCCAGCGCTTTCGCTGAGGCATCCGGGTTCATCTGATCAACCAGCGGCCAGAGCGAAGCAACAGCCCCGACAGCCGCGAAAGAACCCGCCGCAACCATTAGAAAGTCGCGCCGGTCCACATCGTCGTCATGGTCAACATCTTTAGTGTCTGAAGACAAAGTCGCCTCCCTTTTGTTCCGCCCCGACTTGCTGTCAGGGTTTTTTAGCCAGCAACAAGCGGCTTTATCAGTGTCAGCACAAAAATGATCGATCCTGGCTAAGCGCCGCCAGGCGCCCCGCAGCAAATAAAAAGCGCCGCGCTCCAATCATCCGTGCATGGTAAAACCGCACCGTTCAGTTTTTTATCCAGCTCGCCCGCCACCATATTGATAAAAACATCTGATTCGCCAGAAAACGACGATCAGGCTGCTATATCTCACAGGAATTCACGACAATCAAATCGGGAAGGAGGCCGTCTGTCATAAATTTGCTTCTTACTGCCACTGTTTTAGCCAAATCACAAGGGCTATGCACACGGCAAAAAGCCGCATCACCATATGAATGCTCAATTTTTGTCGCAATGCCGGCCCCGCAGCGTTATAGCTAAACCGGATTTGGCCTGATGGCGGCATGTGAGTGCCAACAGTACCAGACAAAAAGGGGAGGCTGAAAATGCTGCGGCTGGCGCTTTACCAACCGGACATACCACAAAACACCGGCACCCTGATGCGGCTTGGCGCCTGCCTGAATGTGCCACTTGATATCATCGGCCCAACAGGCTTTGATATGTCAGACAGGAATTTAAAGCGCGCTGGCATGGATTACCTCACACACACCAATATCACCCGCCATCTTTCCTTTGAAAAATTCCTCGCATCACCAGAGCGCGCCAGCGGCCGCCTCATCCTCACCACCACCAGGACAGAGACCAGCTATATCGATTTCGATTTCCAGCAAACAGACATTATATTACTGGGCCGCGAATCCGCCGGTGTGCCGGAGCCCGTTGTGCAAGCCGCCGATGCCGCCGTCACCATTCCCATGGCGGCAGAAGTCCGCTCGCTGAACATCGCCGTCGCTGGCGCCATGATCATTGGCGAGGCGCTGCGCCAAACCAAAGGATTTATGACCCCATGATGAGCCGGGAGAAACTAAAAGACAAAGCCCCCCACGGCGCGGGCGATGAGCAGCTTGCCCAAAAAAAGACGGCGCGTCGCTGGTTCGAGAGCCTGCGCGATGAAATCTGCGTCGAACTTGAGAGCCTTGAAGACGCCTTCGACCCCGCCAAAATCCCCGACCTGCCATCCCGGTTAAAAGACGCCCCCCCCGGCCGCTTTGAGCGCACCCCCGGGGAGCGCAAAAATCATGACGACAGCAAAGGCGGCGGCGGTGTCATGTCGATGATGAGCGGACGCGTGTTTGAAAAGGTCGGCGTTCATTGCTCCACCGTCCACGGCGAATTCTCACCCGAATTTCGCGGTCAGATCCCCGGCGCCGATCAGGACCCTGGCTTTTGGGCCTCCGGCATCTCCCTCATCGCCCACCCGCAAAATCCAAATGTGCCCGCCGTGCATATGAACACCCGCTTTGTCTGCACCACAACAAGCTGGTTTGGCGGCGGCGCCGACCTCACCCCGGTTCTGGACCGCCGCCGCACCCAGGAGGATGGCGACAGCATTGCCTTTCATCAGGCAATGCAGCAGGCCTGCGCCAATCACGCGGTTGCCGATTATGACGCGCTGAAAAAATGGTGCGATGAATATTTCTACCTGCCTCACCGCGATGAGAAGCGCGGCATCGGCGGCATCTTCTATGACTATCTGAATTCCGCAAACTTTGAAGATGACCTCGCCTTCACACAAGATGTCGGCCGTGCTTTCGAGCAGATTTACCCCGCGCTGGTCCGCCGCAATTTCGAAGCGCCGTGGACGGCTGAGGATAGAGACGAGCAACTCATCCGCCGGGGCCGCTATGTTGAATATAATCTCCTCTATGACAGAGGCACCATTTTCGGTCTGAAAACTGGCGGCAACGTCTCATCCATCCTCTCCTCCATGCCGCCCGTGGTGAAGTGGCCTTGAGGCCTGCGGTGGAAATCCAGTTTTTGGCTGTCATAATGCCAATTTATAACCGAACAACAATGCCCATAACCGGGAGACACCCATGGAAAATGAAGAATTGAAACAACTGGTCCGCACCATTCCGGATCATCCAAAACCCGGCATCATGTTCCGCGATGTCACCAGCCTCATCAGCCATGGCCGTGGTTTCCGCGCCGTCATCACCAATATGACCCGGCCCTTCCTGAACGAAGGCATTGAAGCGGTGGTCGGCATTGAGGCACGCGGCTTCATCCTCGGCGGCGCCATCGCCGACAAGCTCGGCGTCGGCTTTGTGCCCGTCCGCAAAAAAGGCAAGCTGCCCGGCGATACCCTCTCGGAAAGTTATGAGCTGGAATACGGCACCGATGAGCTGGAAATCCACAAAGACGCCATCAGCCATGGCGAGCGCGTGCTGCTGGTTGATGACCTCATCGCCACCGGCGGCACAGCAACGGCAGCCGCAAAACTCGTCCGCGCCCTTGGCGGCCACATCGTCGGCGCGGCTTTCATCGTGGACCTGCCAGCCCTCGGCGGCTGCGCCAAAATCACCAACGACTCCATTCCGTGTCATACCCTGATGGAATTTGAAGGGGATTGATGAGCTGTTAAGGAGGCAGTACTCAACATGGATAAAGTGGAAAAAGTAGATAATGAACAGGCAATATCAAAACAAAATGAATGTGTAGACAGAGTGGATGCGGATTATGAAGAAACGCATTGGGCATGGGCACATTTTTGGGGAATGAACGGCCGTACGGAAGAAGAGCGGAAACATTATGTTGATAGCGTGAATCGACTGCAGCTTGGTTCCGGTTCCAACGCACTACGACAAATATTTGCGAAAGAGACGATCTTAGGAATATTTCGGCTTACCGACAGCGGTGACGATGTTCAAAACCTTACTACGATAGCTGGAGAACTAAAAGATCCGAGCGTGATTTCGGAACTCATTAAGCAATCCGAACAATGGGTGACCTCAAACCCTACTGAAGAATGTACCCGGCTGATAAATAATTTTATAAATGCAAGTCCCCACCGATGGAATAACCATGGATTAGACAAGAACGTCTTAATTGAATATCGTGAAAAATACAGAGATTTACGAAACGCTAGACTGGCTCACCTCTTAATAAACGATAGAACCTTTTCGCCAAATGACACAGAAATAACGGAGGTTCTGAACTTTCTTGGTCATAGAATAGATGAGATTCATTCATTCATTTTGGGAGTATCCAATTCCTTTGATTGGGAGAATAATATAAGGACGAATATATGTACGAACTTATGGGATGCATTCCAAGATGGCGTATTGATCAGTGCGGAAAGTTCTTATCCCGGGTTTGAATCCGACAAGGATCAAACCCGATGAGAATCTTCATCGACGCCGATGCCTGCCCGGTCAAAGACGAAGCCGTCAAGGTCGGCGTCCGCCACGAACTCCCCATCATCTTCGTCTCCAACGCCTGGATGCGGCTGGATGATCACCCGCTGGTCGAGAGGATCGTCGTCGCCGAAGGCCCCGATGAGGCAGACAACTGGATCGTCGAGAATATGACCGCCGGCGACATCGTCGTCACCAGCGACATTCCCCTGGCCGCCCGTGCGATTGAGAAGCAGGGCCATGTCCTCGGCCCCACCGGCAAGCCTTTCTCGGATGATAACATCGGCATGGCGCTTGCCATGCGCGAACTCAAACAGGAGCTGCGCGAGACCGGCGAGATCAAGGGCTACAATCCCGGCTTCACCAAAGCCGACCGCTCCGCCTTTCTGCAGGCGTTGGAAAACATCATCCAGACCATCAAGCGCGGCTGAGCCAACCCGCCCAAAAACCATCTTCATCTCGTGATATTTACGGCCTAAACTACAGCTGCACAAAAATCAAAACCGGCAAAATCAAAGACCGAGGCAATCATGAAAATCAACGGCACCCCCCACCGCACCATCTGGTTGAATGACGATGGCTGGTCAGTCAACATCATTGATCAGACCAGGCTGCCGCATCAATTCGTCATCGAAAATCTGAAAACCGTGGAAGACGCCGCCCTCGCCATCAAGGACATGCTCGTGCGCGGCGCGCCGCTGATTGGCGCCACCGCCGCCTATGGCCTCTGCCTCGCGCTGCGTGATGACCCCTCCGATGAAAACATGTCGCGCGCCGCCGCCTTCCTGAATGAGCAACGCCCCACCGCCGTCAACCTGCGCTGGGCGTTGGAGGTCATGACAGCCCATCTCCGCGCCACCGAGGGCGAAGCCCGCATTAAAGCGGCCTATCAAAAAGCCGCGGAAATCGTCGAAGAAGACATCGAAACCAACCGCATGATCGGCGTTCACGGCCTCGCCGTCATCCGCCAGATTGCCGAGAGTAAAAACGGCGCGCCGGTCAATATCCTCACCCATTGCAACGCCGGCTGGCTCGCCACCACAGAGTGGGGCACGGCCACCTCGCCAATCTATCACGCCCACCGCGCTGGCATCCCGGTGCATGTCTGGGTCGATGAAACCCGCCCGCGCAACCAGGGCGCCGCCCTCACCGCTTTTGAGCTGCTGCATGAAGGCGTGCCGCACACCCTCATCGTCGATAACGCTGGCGGCCACCTCATGCAGCATGGCGAGGTGGACCTTTGCATCGTCGGCACCGACAGAACCGCCGCCAATGGCGACGTCGCCAATAAGATTGGCACTTACCTGAAAGCCCTCGCCGCCCACGACAACAAGGTGCCCTTCTATGTTGGCCTGCCAACCTCCACCATCGACTGGACGTTGAACTCCGGCTTTGACATCCCCATCGAGCAGCGCTCACCAGATGAAGTCCTGAAGGTGAGTGGCAAAACCACAGCCGGCGAGGTCACAGAGGTGGCCATCTCCGCAGACGGCACCACCGCCGCCAACCCTGCCTTCGACGTGACGCCGGCGCAATATGTCACCGGCCTGATCACCGAGCATGGCATCATCAAAGCCGATAGTGAGGCCATGAGCGAACTGCGCGAAAAAATTGAAGCGAAAGCAGGGCAGGGCGCGGCAACGATGGTCCCCCCGCCAAGCGAATCCGATGCGGAAAGACACCCGGAAAACAATCATGGCCTCTAGCCACTCAACCATCAGAGAAGAGCTGATCAACGCCGCTCGCTACATCAAGGCGCGTGGTCTCACGCCTGGGCACACGGGCAATGTCTCGGTGCGCGTGCCTGGCAGCAACAAAGCCGGTGATTTTAAAATGCTCATCACCCCCACCGGGCTGCCCTATGATCAACTGCTGCCGGAGGATCTGGTGATCGTCAGCAATGACGGCACCTGGCCTGACCGCGGTCTCTTGCCCTCCAGCGAATGGCAGTTTCACCTCGCAGCCTTAAAGGCCAACCCTGAGGTCAACGCGCTCGTCCACACCCACTCAAATTACGCCACCACCCTCGCCTGTGCTCGCCAGAAAATTCCGGCCTTCCACTACATGGTCGCAGCCGCCGGTGGCGACAGCATCCCGCTGGTGCCCTACCACATCTTTGGCTCCGAGGCGCTCTCAAAAGCCGTTGCCAAAGCCTTCAGCAACCGCCGCGCCTGCCTCCTCGCCCACCATGGCCAGCTCGCCGGTGAGCGGACATTAGCCAAAGCCGTCGAGCTCGCCGAGATCATCGAGGACCTCGCCCAGCAATATTGGGCCCTGCAACAGATTGCAGAGCCGAAGCTATTATCAAAAAAACAGATGAATGATGTGCTGGCAAAGTTCCAGACCTACGGCCAGCAAAAATCCGGCACTTAGCATCATTGGCAAAGTACAATCAGACTTGAAGAGAGACCAGCATGGCAATCGTAATCTATCACAACCCGGACTGCGGCACCTCCCGCAACACCCTTGAGATGATCCGCAAGGCAGGCACCGAGCCGACGGTGATTGAATATGTCAAAGAAGGCTGGACGAAGCCGCAATTACTCGGCCTCTTTGCGGCAGCTGACCTCACCCCGAGGGACGCCCTCCGCGTCTCCAAAACCCCGGCCGAAGAATTGGGCCTGACCGACCAGTCAGTGAGCGACGAAACGCTGCTCACCGCTATGGTTGAAAACCCCATTTTGGTAAACCGCCCCATCGTCTGCACGCCCAAAGGCATCTGCCTCTGCCGCCCGTCAGAAAAAGTGCTGGACCTGCTGGAAAGTGACATCGGCACCTTCACAAAGGAAGACGGCGAAGTGATCAACCCTGACTCGTGAGCGGAATGTAAAGCGGGGTCGCAATTAATTCGCAAAGCGGAAATGCAGCACGTCGCCATCCTTGACGATATAGTCCTTGCCCTCGAGCCGCATCTTGCCTTTTTCCTTGGCGCCGCTTTCACCGTTGAATTCAAGATAGTCCTCATAGGCAATCGTCTCAGCCCGGATGAAGCCCTTCTCAAAGTCAGTGTGGATGACACCTGCCGCGCCCGGCGCTGCGGTGCCAGCGCGCACGGTCCAGGCCCGTGTCTCTTTCGGCCCGGCGGTGAAATAGGTGATCAGATCAAGCAGCCCATAGCCAGCCCGGATCAACCGGTTCAACCCCGGCTCCTCAAGGCCAAGCTCGGATAAGAACTCATCCCGCTCTTCCGCGTCGAGGCCAGATAGCTCTGATTCAATCTTCGCCGAGATCACCACAAACGCCGCCCCTTCGCACGCTGCCCGCTCCTCGACTTTGGCAGAAAGCTCATTGCCGTCAGCCGCGCTGTCCTCATCCACATTGGCCACATAGACAATCGGCTTGTTGGTCAGCAATCCAAGCTGGCGGAAAAGCTGCCGCTCGTCTTTTTCAATTTCGGCATGGCGAGCTGGCAAGCCCTCTTGCAGCTTCGCCAGAACCTTATCGACCACCTTCAGCGTTGCCACCGCATCCTTGTCACCGCTCTTGGCCTTCTTCTCCATATTCGGCCGGCGTTTCTCCAGGCTTTCAAGGTCAGAGAGCATCAGCTCCGTCTCGACTGTCTCGGCGTCAGAGAGCGGGTCAATCGTGCCTTCAACATGGGTGATATTCTCATCAACAAAGCAGCGCAGCACATAGGCAATCGCATCCACCTCACGGATGTTGGCCAGAAACTGGTTGCCCAGCCCCTCACCTTTGGACGCACCTTTTACAAGGCCGGCAATGTCAACAAAGGTCAGCCGCGTCGGCAATATCTCTTTCGAGACAGCAATCGCCGCGATCTTGTCGAGCCGCGGGTCTGGCACAGAGACCTCCCCGACATTGGGCTCAATGGTGCAAAAGGGAAAATTCGCCGCCTCGGCACTTGCCGTCTGGGTCAGCGCGTTGAACAGCGTCGATTTACCGACATTGGGCAAGCCCACGATCCCGCATTTAAACCCCATCTTGCCCATCTCCTTTTTTCAGCCACTTGGCCAGTGCGGCGCCGAGCGCGCCCTTTTTGTCTGTACTAGCACCGCGCGATTCTTTGCCGGCCGTTTTATCGTCAACGCGCGCTTGCTTGCCACGCGGTTTTTCTTCGCTCTTGTCCGGGTTTTGATCACTCTTTTCGTTGCCGGATGGCCGCAAATCCTGCCCGACATGGCTCATGAAGCCAGAATTGTCATCATCAATCAGATAGCCGGCATGGCGCGCCACGGCTCGCAGCAGATCATCCAGCCAGTCAGCCTCCGCCTTGGCAAAATCCCGCAAAACATAGTTGGCAACATCACCCTTGTCTGCCGGCCGCCCCACACCCAGCCGCACACGGATGTAGTCATTGTCCATATGCTGGCTGATAGATTTGAGCCCGTTATGCCCGGCATTGCCGCCGCCAGACTTCACCTTGATCTTGCCGGGTGCCAGATCAATCTCGTCATGCAGCACAATGATATCTTGGTTTGGAATTTTATAAAATTGCGCCGCCTCATGCACCGCATCACCAGAAAGATTCATATAGGTGTGCGGCTTAAGCAGCAGGCATTTTTTCGAGTTGATCAGCCCCTCGCTGACCTCCCCCTTAAAACGCGAACGCCAGGGCGCAAATCCATGCGCCCTGGCAATCTCTTCAACAGCCATGAAACCGATATTATGGCGATTGCCGGTGTATTTCTTACCCGGATTGCCAAGTCCCACAAGGAGCTTCATATCAGTCTCCCGAAGTCAAACAAGCAAAGCGAAGCTTACTTGTCTTCACCTTCTTCGCCGTCTTCACCTTCGCCTTCACCCTCTTCGCCTTCGCCCTCTTCAGCGTCTTCGGCGTCTTCATCTTCGTCCTCTTCAGGCTCTTCCATAATGGTCGCAGCCGCAACGGTGACGATTGTAAAGTCACGATCGGTGATGGTTGATGTCACACCCTCAGGCAGGGTGATATCAGAAATATGGACAGAATCGCCAATGCTCAGCGAGCCCACATCAACCTCAATCTCATCCGGAATGTTAGCCGGTGAGCAGGTCAGGTCAAGTTCGTGGCGAACAACGTTCAGCACGCCGCCTTCTTCAAGGCCTGGCGAAGCTTCTTCGTTAATAAAGGTGACGGGCACCTGTACGGTCACCACAGTTCCCTTGCCAACGCGCAGGAAGTCAACATGAACCGGCAGGTCCTTAATCGGATCAACCTGGCAGTCCCGTGCAAGAACAGGTGAAGCCTTGCCATCAATCTCGATTTCATAAACGGTCGAGAGGAAATGGCCAGCATTCAGTTCTTTCAGAACTTCGGCATATTCAAGGGAAATGGTAACAGGTGCTTTATTATCGCCGTAAATAACCGCGGGAACTTTTCCTTCCCGTCTTACAGCTCGAGCGGCCCCCTTGCCGACACGCTCACGCACCGATGCACTTAATTGTGAAGTTTTAGACATCAGTATCTCCTAATATATATAAAAAGCTCAAATCCCATAAAAACAGGGCCCCAAAAAAGGGCCCCAGAACAGGGACGGGCAAAAGCCCCAAACCAGCCAGCCAGATTATGATTGAAATGACCGCCAGCCTTTGAGCCGGCTCATGCTTCCTCCAGGGGTGAACAGCATGAAAAAGGGCTTATAACGCCAATAAACCGTTAGGGCAACGGTTTATTGAATTGTTTCTCTCGCGGCTATTCCGTGAGCTGCCGCTCGCGGGCCTCCGAGGGGCGGAGCCCGGCTCCGGGCTTCGCTTGCGCTTCGCCATGTACGCCGCTGCGCGGCTTCCTTCGTCAAAAGGGCAATTGGGAGTAATTTCTCGCCACTGACAGTCACGAAATCCAATGGATAAAGAAGGAGCAAGCCACTTGGTTTGCGACATGGCGCAGCCCGCTGCGTTGCAGCGCCCCTCGGAGGCTCGAGCGCCTGGCGCTCGAAATAGCCGTGAGAGCATTAGACCGAAGCAAGCCACTTGGTTTGCGACATGGCGCAGCCCGCTGCGTCGCAGCGCCCCTCGGAGGCTCGAGCGCGTGGTGCTCGAAATAGCCGTGAGAGCAATAGACCGAAGCAAGCCACTTGGTTTGCGACATGGCGCAGCCCGCTGCGTCGCAGCGCCCCTCGGAGGCTCGAGCGCGTGGCGCTCGAAATAGCCGTGAGAGCATTAGACCGAAGCAAGCCACTTGGTTTGCGACGTTACAACGCCCCTCTACTTACCAATCCGTCCCGCTGCATGCATCAACAACAGATAGACACGGCCGGATTCAGATGTCAGATGCTTGGTGGAAAGATTACCCGTCGGATCTTTGCGCTCGGCATCATTCAGCAGCCGCTCAAAATCGCCGATGTAACGATCAACATTGGAGCGGAAGGTCGCCTCTGCCACGTAAAGCCCGGAAATCCGGCGGAACGCTTCGCCATTGTCATTGTAAACCGTCTCGCTGATCGGCGTGCGAAGACCGGAGCGATAGCTGCGCCACAGTTCCACAGCGGCTGACTGGTCAACAAGCTGGGCAATCGCGCTGATATTGATCGGCGGCATCGCGGCGCCGCTATCCGGCGCAGGAGCCGCTTTTGCAACAGGTGCCGGGGTCACGGCCATTTCGTCATCATCGCCGCCGCCATCGCCTTCGGAGGCACGGGCCAGCAGATCACCCATCGACCAGTGCGAGGAACCGCCGCGCGGTGCGGCATCCCGAGGCGGGGTGGTGAGCGAGACATTGGCTGTATCCAGCTGCTGGCTGACGCGCTTGGCAAGGGTTTCAGTGATCGCTTCAATCTCAAGATCGCGCTCAGCCGCGGCATCACGAGGCGCGCCGCCTTGCGGCTGGCCGCTCATGCCCTTCAACCGGTCGCTCAACCCGCCAGCATGCGGCTGCTTGCCGATACCGCCCTGGAACCCATTAGTGCGTTGGCCGCCATCCGGTGACAGCCCGTTCGAAAGGGCGGGGTTACCGCCTGGTGAGCGGCTCAGCGGCGATTGCCCCTGCAGGCCGCCGGATATGGAGTTTTGAGCCCCAAACATCGGTTGTCCGCCAAAGGGGTCACCGCCAAGCGGGCTGCCTTGGCCAGCCACCGCCCGGTTCAGACCGCCAACACCCGGCGCTGAAATATCCGCATGGTTCGAGCCGGAAGAAACAGAAGAGAGAGACTCAAGCGCCTTGAGTTGATCCTGCAGGGTGCGCCGCATCAGGGCGGCGCTTTTCATTGTGGTGTCCGGAATTTGCTGCAATTGCGCTTTCAGCGTGTTCTGCGTGTCGCTGATCTCGGAAGACAGGCTGGTAATCTGGCTCGACATTTCATGCGAGACGGAGGCAATCCGGTCTTTCATGTCATGAATAGCCCGCTCGGTCTGGCTCGTCGCTGCATCGCGCAGCTTGGTCAATTCGGAAAGCGCATCCATTGATTGCGAGTGAGATTGCGTGTGCAGGCTCTCCGTTATTTCCCGCGCTTTCAACTCGGCCTGCGACAGGGTCCGGTCAAGCTGGTGCGAGTAAGACGCCATCACATGATCAAGATCTGATGTGCGGGTCGAGATAGATTCGACCAGGTTTTGCAAATTGACCTGGCTGCTGCCAAGCTTGCTGCCAATGCGGTCATGGGAATTTTCAAGCTGCTCGGCCGCATGCACCACAAGCTGGCTCTGCTCCCGCAAGCTGTTGGTGATCTGGCTGACATGCGCCTGCATACCGCTGGAGACTTCCTTCAGCACCTGTGCCTGGCCGCCAAGGCCCCTGATGGTCGACATCAATTGCTGGCCGACATCTTCCGTTGTCAGTTGCAGTGTCTTTGCGCCGGACATCAGCGCGTTATCCAGCTCCTTGGTTTTCGCGCCAATGGTCTGCACGATAAATTGCGAGCGCGAATCCATTGTCCGCCCAAGTTCCTCGGCCCGGTGGGCAAAGGCCTGGTCGAGTGTGCGAGAGCTGGTGTGGAGCGCTTTGTCGAGCGCATGCAACCTGTCGGTAAAGGCGGCATCAATCACCTTGGCCCGCTCAACCAGGGCCGAGTCAAGCTCGGCAATGCGGGATGAAATTGACATGTCGAGATATTGCGACTTGCCGGTCAGCGATTTGTCGATCTTTTCCGTCGTGCTGGTCAGCGTATCTTCAAAGTCATCCATGCGCTGCAGCAGGGTGTTGTCAAATGTCTGGATCTTGTTGCCGAGCGCGTTATCCAGCGTCTGGCTGCGCTCTTCCATCGCGATGCTCATTGTCTGCACATGCTTGCGGAAGATGCCCTCAAGCTGCTGCGTCCGGTCTGTAAGCGCGTTGTTCAATGCACCCGCATGATGCCCGATTGAGGTATCAAGCGCCGAGAGATTAACACTGGCATGCTCAACAACCTTGTTCAGCTTGATCTGCTCTTGCCCCATCCGCTCCAGCAGGGCGGGCATTTCGCGGCTCACCCGGTCGTTCATTGTTGTCATATTCGAGACAACCGCGTTGCTCTGCTCAGACATTGACTGCGCGACTTTTTCAGAACTCTCCAGCAGTTTCGATGTCACATTGCCGCTGGTCTGCTCCAGCAGCTTGGTGGTGTGCATGCCCTGCTGCTCGATCTGTTTCGTCACCCGCTGGCCAACACCGGTCAGCGCGGTCGAGATGCGCTCGCTGTCACTGGTCAGTGATGCGCGCTCATGCGCCAGCTCACCAATCAGCGCGCGAATGCGAATTTCATTCTCACTATAGGAGCGCTCAAGCGCCGCCACTTCATTATGCACCATCGCCTCAAGCTCACCCGCCCGGCCCAGAGCCCGCGAGATCGCATCATTCATCGCCGTTACTTGCCGGCGCACAGATTGCCCAAGCGAGGCAACGGATTGCTCCGCCGCCTTATCAGGCTCGGCAAGCCGCACGGCAACTTCCGTCATCGCCGATGACATCAGCCGCAGTTCCTGCGTCCGCCATATCAGCAATGCAAGGAACCAGAACAGCGCAATCGGGATGGTCACCACCGCAACGGTCGCCAGCGCCGAGGTTGATTGAAACAACCCGGCCAGTGTCGAGATATCTTCAAATGCTGAGCGGAATACGGACCACACCATCGCCGCTGATAGCGCCACCCAAACAGCAGACGCAATGCCGGCTATCAGGAAGGGACGATTGGAGGGGCGCTGCTGCAGCGCAAAGATCAACCCGCCGATGGAGGGCACATCATCGTTGGCAGCAAAGCGCCGGCGCGCTGGTGCCGCCCGGCGACGATCTTGCTGGCTGCCCTGTTGACCAGATTTCTGGCTGGCCGCCTGCTGCTCAATGGCGCTAAGCCGCTCACCACCATCACGGGAGGAGGCATCGCGCCCCTGCACGCCGCGCTCGGCGCCACCACTATCACTACGCATCTCACTTCGAATAGTTTCGTCACTGCGGGTGGTTTCCCGGCGAGGTGCAGCCGCACTCACGCGGGACGCCCGCGCCGGTTTTTCAGCTTTGGAAGCGGCATCCACCGATTTAACATTCGGCCCGCCAGGCTGGCCAGCCCGCGCCGTGTTGCGATCAGCTATTGAGGACGAAGGTGATTTGGGTGGTGTTGGGCGTGCACTGCCGTCACCGGCGGCAAGCGGCAAATCGACCGCAGATCCTGCTTTACCATTGCCGGATTTACCATTTGGCTGACCATCACCTGGCTTCCGCGCCGCGCTCCCAAGTGGTGGTTGTTGCTTTTCCTGTGCCATCTACTAATCCAATACTTAACCCACGTTACTTTCAAAAAATACAGAGGGACCAGCGGCCAGGAAATTCATTGTCTTCCCGATGAAACCGGCTTTTTCAGAGCCGGCCGCGTTCATCGCCAGGAAGACAACGCAAATTCTGTACCAACAAACGCCTGCCAATCCCGCATTTCCAGTCAAACTCTGGCAGACAAGTCCGTATATTAACCCCCAAAAACCCAAAGCGAGGGTGAAACTCGTGTATAGCCCGCACCCGACACCAGCCACCGCGGCCGGATATTGAGTTAAGGATATGCCTCAATTATTTTACTGTTGATTTGTCCCACCCGTCAGGACAACCCCAAAAACTCCAATTAAAAGCCGATCCCAAATGATAAAGACCCCATCATATTTACAGGCCACCCGAATTTGCATTCATCAACGGCGGCGTGCCCACATCAGCCCAATGACTGACCTAGAATAGCAATATGTCAAAACTCCGTCAGCAGCGACTGGCAATTCACTTTTGCTGGCTGACAACAGAGCGGTGCGCCAGCTCCTTCACGAAACTGACATCTTGCCCTGTGGATAACCCACAAATCGCTAATCGATAATTTCCCAATATAGAAAGACATCAATGAGCCTGCGCACTGATTAATTTTTTCCCATCCGACGCAAACCAATTGAAATTCTGAACGAATCCCCTAATCCCCGGGAAGGCTGTTAACCCAGTTTCGACTGTACCATAATTGCCGCACCGAATCACTATTCTATTTCATGTCCTCAGAAAAAAATTGAAAATCAAACTTCGTGTCTCGTTTTGCCACAAATTGCGTAGAAAACCACGCCGCAAGTTTAGCAACTTGTAATGAATCATAGTCTATTCTTAGTAAGCATCCTTTTCGGGAGCGGCCCTGTCAGCCATGACGGTGCGGAAGCGACGGATGCAAAAGGGCGGTTGCCGCTGGTGGCCGCTATTGACAACGCAAAGGGGCGTAAAATGGCATACCGTGCCGAAATTATGGAAACCGAAACCTTGACTGTCTTAGAGGACCAGCAAATTCCCTACAACCGCAAGCCGGTTGACCTCGTGCATCTTTCCCGCCAGACATTTGGCAGCAAAGATCTTGAGGCCGAAGTACTGAATTTGTTTTTGTGCCATTCACTCCACTGCCTGCGCCGGTTGCAGGCGGCCACATCTGACCAACAGTGGATTGACGCTGCCCATTCTATCAAAGGCTCCGCGCGGGCCATTGGCGCATGGGAAGTGGGCGACCTTGCCGAGCAGTTCGAACAACAGGCCATTGCTGGCACGCTTGATGAAAAGGCTGAGGCCAGCCTGGCTATCGAGCATGCAGTGACCGAGACCAATGATTACATCCGCACACTGGTGACTGACGCGGCGTAATCAAACTGGTTGATCAAAAATTCCGCACCCGGGAATTGGCAGCGGCCGCTCCCGGGTGCCCTTCAGGCTTTATTGCCATACAGTCTCCGACTTTCCATCTCCCCCTGGCCGGCCCCCTTCGGGCCATCTCCTCATAGCCCGGCACAGCCCCCCTCACAGCGCCGTTCACCTTATGTGACGTTTTTTCCCCATTTGACACTGGAAACCATGGCCGTATTGCATTATACGATGGCCGGGCAGGCCTGCGACGGGCCGGCAAAATCTTATCCACGGAGCGCGGTTAAACACCCCATGCCTAAAATTACATTTATCGAACATAGCGGCGAAACCCACGAAGTTGAAGGCGACGTCGGAATGACAGTCATGGAAGTGGCGCGCAAGGCCGACGTACCCGGCATTGAGGCTGAATGCGGCGGCGCGTGCAGTTGCGCCACCTGTCACGTTTATGTCGATGAGGCATGGAAGGACAAAACCGGCGCGCCCGAAGAGATGGAAGAAGACATGCTCGATTTCGCCTTTGATGTTCGCAGCAACAGCCGCCTCAGCTGCCAGATCAAGGTGACAGAAGAACTCGACGGTCTCGTTGTCCGCACACCGGAAAAGCAATTCTGAAGCACCCTGCCAGATTTTAACCGCCGCGCCGCAAGCCCACCCGCATATAAGGCGCCGCGCCCCGCAATTTTTTAAATGAGAAATAAAATGTCAAACGCACCGATTGAAACAGATGTGGTCATTGTTGGCGCCGGCCCTTGCGGTCTCTTCGCCGTCTTTGAACTGGGGCTGCTGGACATCCGCTGTCACGTCATCGACATTCTGGATCGCCCCGGCGGCCAGTGCGCCGAGCTTTACCCCGAAAAGCCAATCTATGACATTCCCGCCTACCCGGTTATCTCCGGTCAGGAACTGACAGATCAGTTGATGGAGCAGATCAAGCCGTTCGAGCCGGAGTTTCATTTCAACCGCCGCGTTGACGCCCTGGAGCGCCTAGATGATGGACGCTTCCGCCTGCTGACAGATGAGCAAGACGAGTTCGTTTGTAAAGTCGTGGTCATCGCAGCCGGTGGTGGCTCCTTCACACCCAAACGCCCGCCAATCCCCGGCATCGAGGAATTTGAAAACGGCTCCGTGCATTATTCCGTGCGCCGCATGTCGGACTTCGCCGGCAAGGATCTGCTGATCGTTGGCGGCGGCGACAGCGCCCTCGACTGGACGCTCAATCTCGCCCCCATCGCCAACAGCCTGACGCTGGTGCACCGGCGCGACAAGTTCCGCGCGGCCACAGATAGCGTCAACAAGATGCTGGCGCTGCGCGAGGAAGGCAAAATCGACTTCCTGCTCGGTCAGATGACAGAATTAAAAGGCGAGAATGGCAACCTCAGCTCGGTCACCATCAAGGGACCAGAGGGTGAAACAGAGGTCACCTGCAACCGGCTGCTCCCCTTCTTCGGCCTGACAATGAAGCTCGGCCCGGTTGCCGATTGGGGCCTCAATCTGGATGAGAACCTCATCACCGTTGACACCGAGAAATTCGAGACCAGCGAGCCAGGCATCTTCGCCATTGGCGACATCAATTCCTACCCTGGCAAACTGAAGCTCATCCTCTCCGGTTTCCACGAGGCGGCCCTGATGTCGCAAAAGGCCAACCAGATCATTTACCCGGATAAAAAGGTGATCTTCCAATACACCACCTCATCATCCAGCCTGCAGAAAAAGCTCGGCGTCAAATAATCGCATTCGAGCTTTGAGAACCTGGAAAGACCGCACCTGACATCAGGCAGCGGTCTTTTTTTAGAGGTAAGGTCTTTTTTTGAGAGGTAAGGGAAGGCAAAGCTACCCCTCATACAGCCAGTCATACTGGCGCAGCATCACCCTCGGCGGCAAAGTGCCAAGGATGACATTGCGCAGCGGCCGCAGGGCGCCCTTGGCATGATAGAACTGCGCGTTAAACATCGACTTTGACAACACCCGGCGGCACCGCCTGAAGCGCTGGGACTCAAAATCAGCAAATAGCGACCCATCGGCGACACCGCGCTGGCTGATCATCTCGGCGAGCAATACCGCATCCTCGATCGCCATCGCCGCCCCCTGCGCCAGAAACGGCACGACCGCATGCGCCGCATCGCCGATCAAAACCGCGCGCCCCTTGTGCCAGGGCTTAAAGGGCTTCAGCAGCATCAGCGGCCAGGCCTGCCAGCCACCGACCGACATCACAGCCTGCCTGAGCGGGCGCTCCCAGCCGCGCAACTCCTCAAAAAGCTGCTCTGAAGGCAGGTCCTCGCCCCAGGAGCGCTGCAGCGCGCTGCCCTTGGTCACGGCCACCAGATTAACCACCTCACCACCCGAAACGGTGTAACAGACCAGATGTGCATCCGGCCCCAGCCACACCCGCGTATCGCCGGAGCAGAACCGCCCCGGTGCCTCCGCCTTGTTGATCATCGCCCGCCAGGCCAAAAAGCCTGTCTCCAGTGGCACCGCTTCGCGGTTAATCAGATGCCGCACCCGCGACCACACCCCGTCAGCACCAACCAGCAGCGCGCCATCATGGCGGCTTTCATCCTCCATGATGGCCGTCATTGAGCGCCCATCCTGGCGGATATGCGTCAGCCGTTTGTTTGTTGAAATCGTCACGAGTGGCTCGGACTTCACCGCCTCAAGCAAAATCGACTGCAAATCCCGCCGCGCCATCACCATATAGAGGGCGCCATAGCGCGCGCCAGCAAAACCGCCAAGCGGGATCTGATTGATCGCCCGCCCGGTCAGCGCGTCGGTGATGCTGATGCAGGAGGGGAGGGCCCCTTTGGCCCGAAGCGCGCCGTCAAGCCCAAGCGCCTGCAAACGGCGAAACGCATTCGGGCTGAGCTGCAACCCGGCGCCAATATCAGTGAAGACCTCTGCCTGCTCAAACACATGGCTTGCCACACCGCCGCGCGCCAGGGAAAGCGCCAGCGTCAGCCCGCCAACGCCGCCGCCGATGATCAATACAGGTAAATTTTGATTTGTCCCGCTCACGAAATTCGCCCGCTTTCAGCCGGGGCGCTTAAGCGTTAACCTTCTGGCCGCTCACGCAGCAATTTGCCGGTTTCGTCTCACTGGGGCGCAGCCCGCTGTTATATTCGAAAAGCGTCGAGCAATAAGGGCAGACAATTTGCGTCTCTGCGCCCATATCGAGATATACATGCGGATGATCAAAGGGGGCAGTGGCGCCAATGCACTCAAATTCCTTCACCGCAATTTCGATTTTTTCAGCGCCAATGTCGTTGGTATATTTCGGCGTGCCAATCGTGGCCATAGCGTCTCACCTCAACTTTCGATCGGATAATGATTTTGAACCCGACAATGCTTTACAAAAGATAGCCTTCTTTGCCAAGCAATGATAGGGAAAAGCCGGTAGCCTCACAGCCAGATTTTAACGCCAGAAAGAACACAGCAGGAGCCCCTATGCACCCGACCGGAACATTCACCTCAAACGGCATCAGCCTCAGCTTTTACGAGGAAAAGCCGGACGCCGACGCGGCAAATGGCGAGACGATCATGCTGGTGCACGGCTTTGCCTCCCACACCAATATGAACTGGGTGAACACCGGCTGGTTCAAGCTCCTTAAAAACGCCGGCTATCATGTCGTTGCCTTTGACAACCGCGGCCATGGAGAAAGCGAAAAGCGCTATGAGCTTGACGATTACGGCTCCGACATAATGGCGGCTGATGTGAAGGCCCTTGTCGAGCATCTTAACCTCGGCAAAGTTCATCTCATGGGCTACTCCATGGGCGCGCGCATATCGGCCTTCGTCACGCGCGATTTTCCGGAAATCCTGAGCTCGGTCACCTTTGCTGGCATGGGCTACAATATGATCCGCGGCATCGGCAACCCGGAGCCCATCGCCCGCGCCCTTGAGGCTGAATCCGCTGATGATGTGAAAAACCCTGCTGCCAAAAACTTCCGCGTTTTTGCCGAGCAGACCGGCAGCGATCTGAGGGCGCTTGCCGCCTGCATGCGCTCCAGCCGCGTGCCGGTCACCGCTGAGACTGTGGGGAACATCAAGGTGCCCGCGCTTGTCGCCGTTGGCACAACGGATGTCATTGCCGGCGACGGCGCCAGGCTGGCCGAGCTTATCCCCGGCGGCCAGCACCTGCCCATCGAGGGCCGCGATCACATGCGCGCCGTCGGCGACCAGGCCTATAAAGACGGCGTGCTGGCATTCCTGAAATCCATCAAAGCGGAGCACGCTTAGCTGAGTAGACGCCCCAACGCGCGGCACTACATCACCCCGCGTATCACCGCCCTTTAAATTCAGGCTTCCGCTTCTCGGCAAAGGCCTTGCGCCCTTCTGCATAATCGGCGCTGTCATAACAGCGCTGGGTCATCGCGTCCTGCGCCGCAAAATCAACGCTCTGGTCATTCACCATGAGCGCGTCAACCGCAGCTTTCACATTCGCAAGTGTCAACGGCGCATTGCCCGCAATCGCCTCCGCAAGCTCTTGCGTCGACGTCTCAAGCGCCGCATCCTCAACCAGCCGGTTAAACAGGCCAAATTCCGCCATCTCAGCAGCCTCATAGCGCGCGCCGGTATAAAACATCTCTTTAACCCGGTGCGGCGGCATCACCTTCACCAGCGGGCTGATCCAGCGCACATCAAAGCCAAGCCCGAGTTTCGCCGGCGGCAGCGAAAATGTGGCCCCCCTCCCGGCAACCCGCAGGTCAGTGGAGAGCGCCAGCAAAAAACCACCGCCCAGGCAAAAGCCGGAAATCATCGAGATGGTCGGCTTGGTGCAGCCCTGCAACGCCGCAAAGGCGCCGTTGTTCAGCGCGTTATAGTCACCCGCCCGCGACCCGCTCCGCACCTCGTTAAATTCGGATATATCAGCACCCGCAGAAAAAGCCCGCGTGCCGGCACCCCTTATCACAATCACCCTGACAGCATCATCAGCAACGAGCGCAGCGACGCGATCCGGCAGGGCCGCCCACATTTCCTCATTCAGCGCGTTCAGCTTTTCCGGCGAATTAATGATCAACCAGCCAACCGGCCCACTGATCCTGCAATCGATTGTTGCCATAAATCCTCATGATTTGAAGGGTTTGTAATGAAAGGCGAAAGCGCCGTAGCACCGGAACGCTCTGCCGCAGCGTCCAGCGCCAGTTAACCAGCCAATAAAACAGAAACACAAGCAAATATTTCCGCACCGCCTTCGCCCAACAAGCGCGATACAAAGATGAACATAAGTAAATAAACGAAGTATATATCGTGGATAACTTGGAACGAGACTCCGAAAGCGGCGCTTTAATCAAGTATAAACGCGATAAAACAACGGCACGACGACAGGTTAATCACTGGTTAACCTATAGTTAACGAAGCGTTAATGATTGCCCCGGCCGCGAATACAACCGCATGATTTGAATTCTTAACAAAAACTTACGAATCAGCTACCGTCCTTATTGTGTAGTGGGGGCTGGATCGGCTTTCCAATTCGTGAAAATAAAAAGCACCACCCGTTTTGTGCGGTGATCAATGCCATATTTTCACAGGGACACCGGTCATTCTCTCCGCGTTGTTTTTTGCCGCGGCGGTAAAAGAGCAACGAGGAGAAAGTCACTTCAAGTTCCATTCGTGAACATTCCGCTGGTTAGCGGGGTCTGAAACAGGGGAAGCGGATTTGATCGCAACGATCATCTGCCGTTTGATTTGAAGACCATCTAATCCGGCGAACGCCTAGTGTAGCAAATTCCGCGCCTGAGAAAAACAGGCACCCAAAACAGGCCCTCGGCCTGAACGGGATCGGAGTCTGCGCAACGAGCCTGCAAATGCACGCTTGGCAACATGTTCACTTCAGGGACGGGAAGCACCTCCACATGACAGGATGAATTTAGGGGCCGGTAACCACCCACCGGTACATTTAAGGAGGTCGTCCATGAGACATATTCTTGGACTGTTTGGTCTTTTAGCCGCGTCAGCCCTCGTGCTGGTATCTGCTGCCATGAACTGGCGCTTCGGCTTTGGCCTGGGTAAAACCGAATTTGACGGGCAGGTCTATGGGCTTGCCAGTGTCGCAGCTGACTGCCTGAAGGCCATTGTCCCCTTCCTGATCATATACGCATGGAAAACCCGCAAATGGGCACAGGCCCTGGCCGGTGTCGCCCTTGGTGTTATCTGCACCGGCTACTCTGTCACCTCCAGCATTGGCTTTGCCGCCACCAACCGCGCTGAGAATAATGGCGAGCGCATCATCAGCGTCTCCAATTACAAAGACCAGCGCGCCGAGCTGAAAAGGCTGGAGGAAAAACTCTCCTGGATGCCGAAGCACAGACCGCAGGAGGCCGTCTCGGCTGCCCTGGAGCAAGCCAATTCCCAAAGCGTCAAGCTGCGCGGAAAAGCTGCCGCCTCAGTCGAGAAACTCACCGATGGCTGCACCAAGACCAACTGGACCTCGCGTAAATACTGCGCCAACATTTTTGACCTGCGCAAAGAGCTCGCCATCTCCGAAGAGGCCGCTAAACTTGATGCCCGCATCACTGACTTGCGCAATGACATCTCCAAGGCGACAACCGTCGCCGCCGCCGGCAAGGCGGACCCACAGGCCGATCTGATCTCGTCGATCTTTGGTCTGAAGCTGGAAGACACACAAACCGTGCTCGTCCTGCTGGTCTCCCTGCTGGTGGAGGCGGGCTCTGCTCTGGGTTACTTCGTTGTCTTCAGCATGTGGCGGTTGGATCCGCGCGCCGCAATCTCCAAAGAAGCCGACGCCCAGCACCGCCGCAATAACCGCCAGTTGGCTGGCAGCAGCGATCTGATCACCAGCGATAATGACAACATCCACGAGCTGATCGCCGCCGCAGCCAATGACCTTATCGAGGAGCGCGACCCCATCCTGCTGCCGAAAAACGAGATGGACCGTTACTATGATGAGCGGATTGAGCGGGCCGAAGGCCAAAGCACCACGGCGACCCAGCTTTACGATGATTATTGCGAATGGTGCCGCAACCAGGGCTCAAGCCCGATGTCGCAAATCCCCTTTGGCAAGCAACTCAGCCAGATGGATGTGAAAAAAGCTAAAATCGCCGGACGAATCCGCTACAAAGGCATCCGCCTGCGGGACAGCAGCGGCAAGGCAAATGTCCGCGTCGCTTAAAAAAGGGCGCTAGCATAACGCTTAAAACAAAAAAGGCCCTGTTTTGCGGGGCCTTTTTTGTTTTGGTTAGCCTGATATCCCCTTGATTAATCACCCGTGTCACAAAGCTTTCAACATTTATTGATCACATGATAGAGGCGATTGATTTGTGCCGCTCTATCCGGTGAAGCTATAATCAGGGACAGTACAGTTCACAAGGCAGACCAGTTAAGGCAAATTTAACGCGACGATTTTACTGGCACCATTGAATTTTGCGTTTTATACCTCACATGAAAATGACCGGCTTTCTTTGCAAAGCCACTGGGCGCCTAGCGCCTCTTGAAGCGAAAGAAAGGCCAGGTCCCCATGGCACCCCAGGCAGAAGTAAAGTCATTTGGCCGTGTTGACCCGGTCTGGCAGAAAATCCGCGATGAGGCCGAGGCCGCGGTCGCGAGTGATAAAGTCATTGCCGGGCTGATCTACAACGCCATCCTCAATCACACCAGCCTTGAGCAGTCCCTCAGCTACCACCTCTCGCAGCGGCTTGATCATTCCGATGTCGATGCCAGCGTGCTCAACCGCACATTCAACGACATCATCGAAAATGACGAGAAATTCCGCCAGACCGTGCGCATTGATCTTGCTGCCGTTTACGAGCGCGACCCGGCCTGCAACCGGCTGATGGAACCGCTGTTGTATTTCAAAGGCTTCCACGCCCTTCAAACCCACCGCTTCGCGCACCGCCTTTGGCATCGCGGCTCAAAGGACTTTGCCCTATATTTGCAAAGCCAGTGCTCGCGCCTCTTTAGCGTCGATATCCATCCCAATGCGGTCATCGGCAGCGGCATCATGTTTGATCACGCGACCGGCCTTGTCATTGGCGAGACGGCAGAAGTCGGCGATTACACTTCCATTCTGCACAATGTCACCCTCGGCGGCAGCGGTAAGGAATCCGGGGATCGGCACCCTAAGATTGGCAACAGCGTTATGATCGGTGCGGGTGCCAAGGTTCTGGGCAACATCACCGTTGGCAATTGCGCCCGTGTCGCCGCCGGCTCGGTCGTCGTCGCGGACGTTCCAAATCTTACAACGGTTGCTGGTGTTCCGGCCAAAGTCATCGGCACTGCCGGTTGTGCTGAGCCGGCCCGCACCATGAACCAACTGCTGAATGTTGGAAATGGTGGGATGGCAAAAGGCGATCTTCCCAAAGAGGGCTGAGCCGCCACCGTAAAATTCCTCGGCCATATTTTCATTTGATTGTCGCGCTGAGCTTCGCTAAACCTTGACCAACGCAGCGGGGGCTGCATCGCTAGGCAGCGCCGCATCTGCGGTAAATGGCGCAGCAGCCGCCATAATCCTGCCATTCCGGCACAGCATCACCCCTTCTACCTACAACAAACCGGAAAAGCCCAAAAGGGGAAGCAAAGTGACAGCAGAAGAAATACAAAAACTCGAAACCTATCTGCGCAAGCTTTTCAATTCTCCGGGCATCGAGCTGCGCCGCGCACCAAAGCTTACAGACATGGTCGAGCTGCACAAAAATGACGAATTCCTCGGCACCATATACCGCGATGCGGAAGAGGGTGACGTTTCCTATCAGGTCAATTTCGCCATTCTCGATATCGATCTGGACTAAATGAGCTGTCATCAGGCCGCAGCGTTAACCAAAAATTAACTTTCCGCTCAGCGCCGCCGCCGCCCTGGGGTAAACTTGACCCTCAGGTGCCGTTTGGCCTTCGGGGCTATAATTTAAAGCCACTGCCTACCCGCACCGCAAATTGGGAAATTTCAAGCGAGCGGAACCCATGGCAGAGGCCCATTACGCAGCCATTCTCTTAAATCTATACAGCCTGGCAATCGGCTTTACGGTTGCCGGCACGTTCGCTGCGTCTTTTGCCATGCTCACCGGCGAACCCCTTAAATTTGAAATGGCCGGGCGCCAACCCAACCATATCCTGTTGATCGGCATGGTCTGCCGTGTTGTCGCCGGCCCCTTTATAATTTTGCGAAACACATTGCGCGCCGTATTCATCGCGAAGCGCGAACCCTATTGGGTCATGATGGCAATTGTCATTGCCAGCCTTTGGAGTTTTTGCCAGGGCGTCGTGATATTGGAGACAGCCTGCCAGCTTGGGGCTTGCAGCTAACCCGGCTCTGCAAAAAGATGCGGTGTCCGCTCAGCGCTGGTGCAGGTTTAGCCACCGCTTGCTGTCCTAACCCGCCCGCTATATGATCGACATTTCAAACCCCGTTAGGAGACGCGCCAATGCCTATCTATCAATTGGAGGGCCGCGCCCCGAGGCGGCTTAATCCCGAAAACAGCTGGGTTGCCCCCACCGCCATAGTTGTCGGCGATGTGACACTTGGCGAAAAAACCAGCATCTGGTTCAGTGCCGTGCTGCGCGGCGACAACGAGCCCATCACCATTGGCGACGGCACCAATGTTCAGGAATCCGTCGTGATGCACACCGACCATGGCTTTCCGCTCCATATTGAAGATCGCTGCACCATCGGCCACCAGGCGATGCTGCATGGCTGCACCATCCGGCAGAACTCGCTGGTTGGTATGGGCGCGACCATTCTCAATGGCGCCGTGATTGGCAGAAATTCTCTGGTGGGCGCCCACACCTTAATTCCCGAGAACAAATCCTACCCCGACGGCTCCCTCATCCTCGGCACACCCGGCCGCGTGGTGCGCCAACTGGACGACCAGGAGATCGCCCGCCTGCGTGTTTCGGCACAAACATATATCGACAAAATCAGCCGCTACCGTGAAAGCCTTATCGAATTGGATAATTGAACCGGAAGTTTGAACACACACAGCTGGTCTTCATCCTCGGCATAAAACCAAGACCACTATTTATTCAGCATATGAACAAGCAACGCCCGCAACTCCGCCGGCTCGACGGGCTTGGTCATAAACTCGCAATTCGCAGCACGCACATCGCCCATCACTTCAGACGATGGCGTCGCGCTAACGATCACCGAGGGAATGTGCTCGCCCCCTTCATCCTTGAACCGCTTGCGAATGGCGGTGACCACAGCCGGGCCCACATGCTCATCCGCAAGGTTATAATCCGCAACGATAATGTCGGGCACACGCTCAACATGATCGAGCCGCTCCATAATCAGGGAGAGGCTATCCGCTGTCAGGCACTTCGCCCCCCAATGGGTAAACAGCCGCTGCATTGCCGCCAGCACATCCGGGTCATCTTCGACCAGCACGATAAATGCATCCCGGATTTTAAATAGCGTCGGCGCCTCAACCGGAACCGGCCGCACCTCCTCATGGATTGCATGCTGCGCACTGCTGATCGGCACACTCACGCGAAAGACGGAACCACGCCCGACCACAGAGTCAAAACTGATCACATGGCCGGTCGCCTCGGCCATCCGCTTCACAATCGCCAGCCCAAGTCCAAGCCCATCGCGGTGGACATCATTGCGGCAGCGGTGAAACTCATCAAAAATCCGGTCATGCTCCGCTTCGGCGATGCCGCATCCGGTATCCCAGACCTCAAAATCAAGATTATTGCCCCGGCGTCGACAGCCAATCAGCACGCCGCCCTCATAGGTATAGCGCAGCGCATTGGAGACGAGATTCTGTAGGATCCGCCGCAGGAAAATCGGGTCGGTGTCAACAATCACCGGCAGGGCAAACACTTTCAGCTTCAAGCCGTTTTGCGTTGCGACGGCGCTAAAATCGGCATGCAGCCCGCGAATGATCCGCTCAGCCGGAAAGCGGCCAATATCTGGCACGCTGACACGGGCATCCAGTTTCGAAATGTCAAACAGCGTCCGCAGCAATTCCTCAATTGTCATGAGCGAGCGGTCGATTTGCGAAATGAGCATGGCGGCCTGCGGCGAAACCTCCTCGCCCTTCAATGTTGACATATTCAACCGCGCTGCACTTAGCGGCTGTAAAAGATCATGGCTGGCAGCCGCCAGAAACTTGGTTTTACTGCTGTTGGAATGTTCCGCCTGTTCTTTAGCAATCGAAAGATCAATATTTGACGTCTCCAGCTCATCCAGCGCCCGGCGCAGCTCTGTCGTCCGCGCCCGCACCTGCTCCTCCAGCAAAATGGCGGATTGAAACAGCGCATAGCTGTTTGCCCGCTGGTCCATGCTCCGCTCGACGCGGCGTATCAGCGCCTGATTGATTTTTTCAAGTTTCTCAACCCGCGCGGCAAGCTGCTCGTCACTGCTGGTGGCAACAGGCAAACGCGGCGCGTCATCCTCATCCTCAAGGAACAAAACCGGCGCAATATCATCCTCGTCCCCAAAGGGGCCTTTATCTCTACCTTGCGTCATCAGCCAATTGCGATCCCTGAAAATGTCTGATTCAGATGCATGCCATGCACCTGCTCGCCATATGTATTAAACCCAATCACCTTATTGTCCTTGAAAAGCTGATTAATCTGCCCCTTGCTCTGGTTTATCTCGGCCATCATACGGCGCAAAAAGCAATCAAAGCCGAGCACAAGCTGTGGCTTGCCGATCTGCCCGCGAATATCATCGAAGGTTTTGTCGAGGCTGCTGACCATGTCACTGATGTCAGAAAGCGTAAAAACGATACCCTCATCAATGGCACAATAGAAACTGAACGAGCCATCGTCATAAACCTCTTTGATCGAGCGGACATAGCAATCCCCGCCAAAGCAAACACACAAAGGGTGCGAGGCAAAGCTGAGAATATCCAGATCCTTCTCGTCCACCCCGATCGCCCGCGCATAGGCAGTCGCGGCGGGCATGGCATTAAGCTCGTGCACAACCCGCTTTTCCGGGTCGGCTTTCGTCACCACAAATTTCACGCCGGTCGGCGTAAAGCTATCACATTTGAAAATATGAAACGGACAGCGACTTTCAATCAGCAACAAACAGGCCGCATTCTTATGCGTCATGCCCTGGTATATAATGCTGGTCTCCTCAAACCGCAGCCCGTCACCGGCTGAGCCGCCAACCAGCGGAATTTCGCATAAGCCATAATTAATCGCCGAAACGAGCTGTTCTTCGCAATAGCACAGGCCATCAACCAGCATCAGTGCAAAATGGTACGGTTTGGAGGCGTCCCTCTGCGCGAGAAACTGGCTTTTCTCATGTTGCACCAGGCTTTGCCCGTCTCTGAGCGAAAAGCGGTTCAGATCCTTGAACACACAGGCCCGCACACCAAAATCCCGCGCAAGAAACCCAACAGCGACGATCGCCCCGTCAGAGACGCCATCCGGCGTCATTTCCCCGGCGGTGCTGCAGCCAAACAGCTGCACCCCTTTGAAAGCGGCTTGCAGCCCGCTCACAACGTCCCCCGCGCCGAAGCGGGGCGAAAAGAACAGCAGTATGAAAGCCAGTTGGTCTTGCCCAAGCTGGCTTTTCAGGTCGGCAAGCACCGCATCTGGCGCGGTGTGGTGCGATATAGCGGTTATCAGGCTCTTTTCTGCGCTTTGCCTGTCAAGCAACTCACCTGTCATCGTGCCTCTCTTCCCTGTCTCAGACTTTCTGATCTCAGTCGTCAAAGGAGCGGTTATTATCTTTCGCGAAGCATTCACTTCGGCTGGACCCTTAGTCTCGCTCTCAGATCAGTTATATTATAAATCTGCGCCTTTTGCCGGATTTTTCGCATCAACCCGATTTTGCCGAGCACGGCAGATAGGTTAACGCGCCTCCGCAACGGGGCGATGTTGGATAAATGCAACGCGCCTAGAATCACCGTGAAAACTGGTGCATTAAAGAATCAGTTTGGGTCACCAGCTCACCGTTTTTCCCCAAAACACATCGCGCCGGCTCTGACTATAAATTGAACAATTCAGTCTCTCATCGCGTACAGGGATTAAGCAGCTGCCCGCAAAACAAGCGATCCCTGCGCAAGCGGCGGCGCCAGTCGAAGCGCAGTCATCACCAGTTTATTCACCGCCTCAAGGTCCGTGTTACCAGGCAGCAGCGCCAAAAAATATTCTTTTCATATAAAAATAATGCATTAGAGTAAAGCATTGAAAAATATATGATAAAAATCATTTTGCACAGGCGGGGCAGCATCCGGCTTTATGGTTTATGGATGATTAACCAGTTAATAAGAATATCGAACTAAATTAATAGGTGGGGATTAAAGCTGCTACGATCTTGCCTTGGATGGCATTTTCGATAGAGGATTACCACGACTGCCACATAGAATGACCAGATACAGTCTCGTGACCTAAATGTCACAAGGATGTATTTAATCCCTCACACTGTGGTGGTTTTTGTTTACGGGACGGTCTGGCTTGGTTTACAGATTTGAAACGTGAAGATTTCCGAGGGACGGGGGTCGAACGGTTATAAAACCGGGGGGCCGTTCTTTTGAGTTCACTAAAAACAGTCGCGTCGTTTCACGGCGCCCGAACAAGAATAGGAGAATAGGAATGATTGGGGGACTTATTAAATCCAATCGCATGGCAGCTATCGCTGGCGCTGGTATCATTGCCGGTGCTCTTAGCATTAGCCCTGCTCAAGCCGCCGACTTTGGCGGTGATTGCTGTGCAGACCTTGAAGAGCGTGTTGCTACACTCGAAGCAACAACAGCTCGCAAAGGCAACCGCAAAGTTTCATTGACCATCTCTGGTTGGGTAAACACTGCCGTAATGATCTGGGACGATGGCGTTAATTCAGATGCCTACGTACAGTCAGACAACGGTACAACACTTGGTTCACGCTTCACCTTCGCAGGTAGCGCCAAGATCAACCACGACTGGTCAGCTGGTTACAACATCACCATTGAAGTTCAGTCAGATGATCCATTCCTTGGTAACGTACTTGAGCAAGGCCAAGTAGCAACTCCAGGCACCAGCCAATTTAACGATGACAATGCTAACTTTAGCGTTTTCTATAGCTACATGTACATCAAGAGCGAAAGACTCGGTGAATTGAGCATTGGTCGTCAATCTCAAGCAACCGATAACATCTCTATCGTTGATCTTTCCGGTACACTTTTCAGTGCCAACAACGTTCTCTTTAGAGGCAACTTCTTCGATATCGATGGTGTAGCAGGCGGTCCAGTTTGGGCCAACGCAGTCGGCTGTAACGGTATCGGCATTGACTGTCACGGCGACAGCACTGACTCAATCAAATATACCACTCCAACATTCGCAGGCTTTACACTTTCTGCGACTTGGGGCGAAGATGACTTCTACGATGTAGCAGCAAAATATGCTGGTGACTTCGGCGATTTCAAATTCGGCGCAGCTGCTGGTTACTCTGAATGGAACAATGGTGACCTTCTCAACGGTGGTGGCCCAAGCCAATCAGAATTGTTTGAAGCTGGTGCATCTGTCATGCACGTACCTACAGGTCTCTTCGTATCTGGTTCATACTCGCATTACGAAACTTATAATGCAGGCACCCAGATCATTGAGAACGATGCATACTACATCAAAGCTGGTATCAAGCAAAAATGGAACTCACTTGGTGCAACTGCCATCTACGGTGAATACGCTAACTACGGCGAAGGCTACGACTCAATTGATGTCGCTGACCAAAGCAGTGTAGACCGCTACGGCGTAGGCGTTCACCAGTGGATCGACGCTGCAGCAATGCAAGTGTACTTCAACTGGACACACCTCGAAATCGACGGATCAGTTGCTGGTCAGTGGACTGACGGTGACGAACTCGATACATTCACACTTGGTGGCGTAATCTTCTTCTAATCCAAACTGGATTAGCTAGGTTACATACCTAAAATTTAACCGCCCCATCTGGAAACAGATGGGGCGGTTTTCTTTTTGGATAGCGGTTACTTGCAAGACAATCGGCATTGCGCCGGTGCCTGATGCCGACGCCGCAGCAAAGCAAATATCAACTAACTGGAATTTCCATTTGATAAGACAAAGCGCCCGGCTCGCCTGTGACGACAAATATTTGAACCACCAGTCGCAACCGCCAAACGAAAGGCAATGCTGACCCCAATCGCATCAGCAGCCAACCAACAAGCGAACACCAGTACCCGCAGAGAAAAGTACACCGAGGCAAGGCGTTTGCTCATGGGCATCTGAAGGCTAACCTATCGCACCAGCCGGGAAAAAGTACACCGAGGCAAGGCGGATGCTGGTGGGCATCTGAAGCCCAAAAATGCCGAAGGACTTTTTCCCGAATACACCTATATCCCCGTCCGGTGGCTCTTGCCTTTTTTCGTCCTCGTTCCTGGGCGCCCGCCAGAAGAACGCGGCCGTGAGGCCGGGCCCGTTTCCGGCTTTTCCGGCCGGGCATTCGTCTGCGCACCCTGCGGCACAGGCCGCTCGGCATGCGGGCCCATCTCATCCAGGCTATTTTTGCGAACGCGCGAGGTGCCCCCACCGCTTTTCACCATCTGCAAATCCTTGGGGCTAAAGCTTTTCGCCAGCGGGTCATTAGCCACCAGCAGCTCCTTGTCTCTCAGCCGTTTGATCTCATCGCGCAGCCGCGCCGCCTCCTCAAATTCGAGGTCTTCCGCCGCCTTGATCATCTGCTTCTCAAGCCCGGCAATCACCGCCTCAAAGTTATGCCCGATGGTGATGTCTTTATCTGCCGCGCCGGCATCCACCGTCACATGGTCGCCCTCGTAAACACTGTCGAGAATGTCACCAATCTGCTTGCGGATGGTCTGCGGGGTGATGCCATGCTTTTCGTTATAGGCAACCTGCTTCTCCCGCCGCCGGTCAGTCTCGTCAATCGCCCGCTGCATGGAGCCGGTGATCTTATCGGCATAGAGGATAACCCGGCCCTGCTCGTTCCGCGCGGCGCGGCCAATGGTCTGCACCAGCGATGTCTCCGAGCGCAAGAACCCTTCCTTGTCCGCATCGAGAATGGCAACCAGCGCGCATTCCGGAATGTCCAGCCCTTCCCGCAGCAGGTTGATGCCGACCAGAACATCGAACGTGCCCAACCGAAGATCACGGATAATTTCAATCCGTTCCAGCGTATCGATATCCGAGTGAAGGTAGCGGACCTTGCATGCCATTCTCATGAAAATATTCCGTCAGATCCTCGGCCATCTTCTTGGTCAGCGTCGTGACCAGAACCCGCTCTCCTTTTTGCAGCGCAAAGCTTGCATTCGCGCATCAGGTCATCGACCTGCTGGGCGACGGGGCGGATAATACAGTCCGGGTCGGTCAGCCCGGTCGGGCGGATAACCTGCTCAACAAAGGCGCCGCCGGTGCGTTCCAGCTCCCACGGGCCGGGCGTGGCGGAGACGAATATCGTTTGCGGGCGCATGGCCTCCCACTCCTCAAACTTGAGGGGGCGGTTATCCATGCAGGACGGCAGACGGAAGCCATATTCCGCCAAAGTGGATTTTCGGCGAAAGTCGCCTTTATACATGGCGCCAATCTGGCTGACCGTGACATGGCTCTCATCCACCATCAACATTGCATTGTCAGGCAGATACTCAAACAGTGTCGGCGGCGGCTGTCCCGGACCGCGACCCGAAAGATAGCGGGAATAATTCTCAATGCCGGCGCAGGCGCCGGTCGCCTCCATCATCTCAAGATCAAAGGTGGTGCGCTGCTCCAGCCGCTGCGCTTCGAGCAGTTTGTTCTGGCCTCGAACTTCGGCAAGCCGTGACTTCAGCTCCAGCCTTGATCAGTTCCTGCGCCTGTTTCAGGGTCGGTTTCGGCGTTACATAGTGGCTGTTGGCATAAATACGCACTTCTCGAGAGAGATTGCCGCCTTCTCTCCGGTCAGGGGATCGAATTCCGTAATGCTTTCAAGCTCATCGCCAAAAAGCGAGAGACGCCAGGCGCGATCTTCCAGATGGGCCGGGAAAATTTCGATCGTATCGCCGCGCACCCGGAAGGTGCCGCGGGTAAAGCTCGCGTCATTGCGCCGGTACTGAATCTCGACCAGTGTCCGAAGAAGTCTGGCGCGATCGAAATCCTCTGCCGACTTTCAGGTCCAGCGTCATTTCGCTATAGGTCTCAACCGAGCCGATACCATAGATACAGGAGACCGAGGCGACAATGATCACATCATCCCGTTCCAGCAGCGCACGGGTCGCCGAATGGCGCAGCCGGTCGATCTGCTC
>CALNZE010000090.1:0-5896 GCA_942490955.1 uncultured Alphaproteobacteria bacterium | reverse complement strand
TTCAGTTCGATTTCCTTGTCGACAAGGCAAAAAACACCCTCACGATAAAACGCGAATTCAACGCTGGCCGCGCGCTGGTGTGGGATTGTTATACCAAAAGCGAGCTGCTGGACCGCTGGTTCGCACCCAAACCGCTGACCACCAAAACCAAATCAATGGATTTCCGCGAGGGTGGCCATTGGCATTATGCCATGGTGGACCCGAACGGCACCGAATATTGGGGCCTCACCAATTACCAGACCATCCGCCCAACCGAGAATTACACCGCGCACGATGGTTTCAGCGATGAAACCGGCGTGGTAAACCCCGAGCTGCCGCAAGCCGATTGGGATGTCAGCTTTGATGACAAAGCCGGGCGCACGCTGGTATCTAGCGTGGTGACCTATGCGTCCCTCAATGACCTTGAGGCCGTGATCAATATGGGCATGAAAGACAGCATGACCTCGACGCTTGAACGCCTTGACGAATTGCTCGTCGCCCTGAAGGCCTGAGCCGCGATAGCCCAAACAATTGGCGGTCGAACCCCGGTTCGACCGCCACTCGGCAAGGGGGCTGCCCCCTATCGCCACTGGATGATCGCCCGCAGGCCGGAAGGCGAACAAGGCAGGTTGTTCCACATGCCAGAAGGAGCTTCGATTGTTGCCAAACATTTCCGCACAATGTTCGCTTGTCCGATTGTTTGGCTCACCAGGCCCCCAATTGGTATAGCTGGCGGTACTGCCGTCCTGCCAGGCCCATTCATTGTCATTCGTATCGTAATAAAACCCGATCCAGACATTCTGCGCGGTAGCCAGCGCTGCCAGTATCGCCGCATTTTCGTCAGCTGAACGAATAGTCACGAGGCTGCCGCCCAGTGATTCTGCCAGGGTTTTCTGATTGTCCCAGGTATCGGTATTGGCGGTCAGGCCATATTGTGTGCCGTCCGGCCCATAATAACACTGGCTGATTTGGCCGCTGGCGATGGCCTGTTCACAGGTGAAATTCTGCGTATCTGCATAAAGCACACTATCATATTGCTTCGTCAGCTGGCCTCCGGCGATTGCAAACAATTGATGGCCAGCGGCGGCTGCACCAAAATCCATCCGGCCTTCAGGCATCGGTGGCGCATATCTCCAACCGGACAGCGCGCCGCGCGCCCCGATACCGACAACCTCCACAGAAGACAGGGGTGTCACCACCCCGGCATTGGTATTAAGTCCACCGATGGCATAAAGCTGGCTGTTCAATGCCAGTAACCCAAATTCCTGCCGCGCCTGTTGCATCGACGACGTGGTTTGCCACGCCCCTGGTGAACCATCTTCGCCAATCGCCGCAACCATCACGGTTGAAAGATATTGGGCCCCCTGGCCCGTGATGCCGCAAATATAGCTGCCGTTGCAGGTAAAGCCGCCAAGCCGCATAAAGATATCCTCCTTGAGCCGCAGACCCCAGGCTTTGCAGGCCATAAGGGGAGAAATGGTTATCGGACGCAACCCAAGCGCCGGGAACCATCAGCATTGACCGCCGCATATTCAGTGGTGTTCAGGCCATGAAAATTGCGCTGACCAAGGCCCCCTGACGCATAAATATAGCCACCTTGCGCCGCCAGACCAAAGCTCGACCGTGACGAGTTAAAGGAACTTGCGGGTAACCAGGGCCCGACAGTGCCATCACTGTTGATCGGCGCATAATAGACACTTTTACCGTCGCCCGGTTGCTCGAACCCCCCGGCGGCATAGAGATAGCCATTATGCGCCACTGCCTGCAAGGCGGTTGAAGCGGCAGGCATTGCCGTTGTGGTGGTCCAATCGGAAAGTGTTCCGTCCTCTGCAATCTTGGAAAATTGTACAGCTGACAAACTTGTGAGAGTTGCTATACCCGCCCAGCACATAAAGATAGCCATTATAGGTTGCCGCAGCAGGGCTCAAGGTCTTGTCGGCGAGAGCAGGGCCTTGCGACCAGGCCGACCGACCATCGGCGCCTGCATCTTGTGCATTAACACCAAAACCCAAAACCGCAATCAGGATGACCAGTATATATCTCATTGAAATCACTACCTTTTCAATTTTGCAATGTCTCACCTGCGAGATATGTGTTGTGGAAAATGCTCGCAAAAGAGCAGCTTATAGGGATGACGTAAATCTGCCGTCACTGATCTTTATCATGAAAAGATCAACTAATCCGTGCATTATGTCTCGAATAACATGCACTGCGTCTCAAAATTGCTGGTCGTTAAGGGGCCTTTGCCTCACCGCTCAAACGCGAGTTCAGCGTTGGCCATGCACTGGCAAGCGTAGGTTTGGAGAAGCGCGTCGCATATTGCAATCGATGGCCGAGCTAGGCACACTAAGGCAATATCAAAACGGTGACTGCTAAGGAATCTATATGGCTTTTGGAATTTTCATTCACCGTTCGGATTCAATTTATGACGACAGCCCAGCTGAGCGGTACCAATTTCCTTCCCAATATTTGAAGCGTGTATCCACCTGTATCGGTGGATGGGTTATCTATTACGAGCCCAGCAAAGTTGTGAATACGAGGGGTTATTTCGCAGTGGCGAAAGTAGAAGACGTTGTTTCCGACCCAACTTCCAAAGATATGTATTTGGCGCTAATCGAAGCTGGTAGCTATTTGGATTTTGCAAATCCTGTCCCTTTCAACGGCCCTCTTGGAATCATTGAGCGAGGAGTACTGAATGACCAAGGCAAGGTATCCGGCCGTGCCCAATCTGCGGTCCGTCCATTGTCGCCTTCAGATTTCAACCGCATCGTTGACTTGGGGTTAGCAGAAAAAGAACACTTCCTGCCCCGTGTCGGGAACCCCACAAACACAATGGTTCAAGAAGAACAGATGCCCTATGAAGTAGATCGGGCACGGACCAGCAAATTGGGATCACGCCTTGTTCGAGATAGTGTTTTCCGCCGCCGCATTGTCACAGCTTATGACTCGCGGTGCGCTATCACAGGTTTGAAATTTATCAATGGCGGTGGTCGCGCCGAAGTTGAAGCTGCCCATATCAAGCCGGTCGACAAAGGCGGCCCAGATGTTGTCAACAACGGCATTGCGCTTTCGGGTACGGTGCATTGGATGTTTGATCGTGGCCTGATCAGCCTCACAGACAATCTTGATATCATGATTAGTCGTCAGGGCAATGACCCCGATGCTATTCGTGCCCTAGTAAACAAAAACGGCAAAGCCTTACCACCAACGTTAGCCCGTGACAGACCGCACCCCCATTTCCTTGAATGGCACCGAAAGAATTGCTTCAAACATTAGAAAGGCTGCGCAAAAACATAGTGGCCAGCTTGGGAAAGGACACTTTCAGAATTTTTCTTCGGAAAAAGTGGTGCCGCTTACGTGACTCGAACACGTGACCCCATCATTACGAATGATGTGCTCTACCAACTGAGCTAAAGCGGCATGCCGGCGCGAACTCTGGGCGGGCATATCGCGGCCTTGGGAAGGGCCGCTACAGGCGGGCTGTATACCGGATGGCCTGCGGGCAGGCAAGCCCTTTTTGGCTGGGCGCCAGGGTCGCAAGCGCCCCGAACAATCGCAAAATTGATCATCCCCAAAGGCTTGGGGCCCGTGTCAGGTATGGGTATCGCGGCCGCGCGGCATAGTGTCATCACTGCGGGCATCCAGCAGCGATATGGTCTGGCCGGTATCAAACACCCGGCGCTGGCTGCCGGTATCTGCTTCCTGATGCCAATCGATACTGTCAAAACTGCCGCAGGCCGGGCACAGCGGCGACCACGCGTGAGGGGTGTGGCCGCAACTGTCGCAATGCCAACGTGCGCCATCTCCCGCGTTGGCGAGGGCGGCTTCGATGGGGTCCGGGTCTTCCCCCAGCGCATGAGCGAGCGCGAGCCGGTATTGCCACGCCGCGCGGGTGGGTGCGGCTTTGATCAACCGGTCGAGCACCGGCTTGGCGGTATCATATTCGCGCGCATCCATCAGGGCATCCACCAGCATCAGCAGGGATTGCGGGTGATCGGGCTTTGCGGTGGTCAGCGCCCGCACGCGCTTGAGCCAATCGGTGGCGGATTCCGCTGCGTCCAATTCCTTGAACACACGCGCCAGGCTGGGATGGGGCGCGGCGGCCCAGGCGGCCTCTATCAATTTGCTGGCGCGTTTCGTGTTGCCCGCCGCACTTTCGATTTTGGCCAGCGCCGCGGTGGCGGGGGCAAAATCAGGCCGTAGGGTGAGCATTTTTTTATAGAGCTTGATCGCCTGCGCGTCGTCGCCGCCCAACCGGGCTTCGGTGGCTTCGGCAAACAGCAAAGCACCGCGATGGCGGTTGATCACGCTTTTTTCCAGCAACTGTTCCTTGGCCACTTTATCAAGCGCAGTGACCGCCGCCGCCCAGTTCCGCCGCGGCCTCGAGTGTAAACAGGGTTTCAAGACCCACGGGCTTTGCGATTTTCTGTCACGAAGGCGGTGCGCGCCAGCCTGAGCGCCTCTTCGTCGCGGCCCAGCCGTTTGGCTTCGCCCACAAGGCCACGCAGGCCGAGGAAACGGCCATCTTCAGTGGCTTCAAGCGCCTGAAAACGTTTGGCAGCGGTTTGGTGGTCACCGGCGCGGCTGGCGGCTTCGGCCGCAATCAGATGCACCATGGGCTGGGGCGGCAGCAACACTTCGGCCTGCCCGATCAAGCGCCCCGCCAATTTGTGATCCCCCGCCGACAGCGCTACCAAAGACTGGTTGAGCATTTTAAGCCCGCGCGCCTGCCGTTTGATCACCTGGTTGGAACCAAAAAACGGCATATCGCGCCTGAGCCAGCCAAACAGCCACATGGTCAGCGCCGCCAGCGCCATCAGGCCCGCCGCGCCAAGGGTGAGCGCAGCAAAACTGGTATAGAAGCGAAGGTCCTGAAAATCGATCGTCACCGCGCCGGGATGATCGGCCAGCCACGCCGCGCCACCGGCAACGGCGAGGATGAGCATGAACCAGAGCAGCAGCCGGGTCACTGGGCAGCCTCCGGCACTGAATTGCCGGGGGCGGCTGCGAGTGCAGCCTCGGCTTGCGCCACACCGCTGATCAGGTGATCAAAGGCCCGCATCACCGCCGCGTGTGCGCTGGCCTGCTCGCGCCACACTGCGCTGGCGCTGAGCGCTGGGCCGTCAGCGTGGCCAAAACATCAACCGCGCCGATGATATCCCGCGCCGCCAAGGCGCGTTCGGCTTTAAGCAGTACGGCGTCCATGCCGTCTGCACCCGCATCGGTGCGGCGCACGGTGAACAGCCGGGTGAGGAAATTACCCCCAGCGCTTTCGCTGGCCTTCAAGACCGCCGACGCCATCGGGTCAAAATCGCGCACCAAAGCCTCATAGGGGGTAATGCCGTTACCGTGGTTTTCCAGCGTGGCGATATCGCTGCCGATCAATTGCTGGTCCAGCGCAGGCAGGCGGGAGAAATCCACTCGCAGCGCCTTGATCTCTGCGCCAAAAGCCTGGCCGATCAAAGCGCGGTCCTTGAGCCGCCCGAGAGAGAGCACCAGCCGCCCGCGGGGGCTGGCTTCCAGCGCCCCGGCTTCCACTGCTTTCATCGCGGCCTCCAGGCTGTTCAGCCGGGATTTGAGCTGCGCGCTTTCGGCGCGGGCGATGGCCAACGCGCCGGTCAGTTGCCCCACCGCCGGATCAGCGCTGGCACTGAGCGCCGACAGCCGGGCAATCTCATTGCTGACCCGGTCAACCTCTGACTTGAGCGCGGCCATTTCGGGTGCGCTGGTCACTGCCGTCGGGCTTGCGCCCACGGCGGCCAAAGCCTTGAGGTCACCCTCAAGCCGGGCGCGCGCGGCCTCGGCGGCGGTCAAGGCGGCTTCATGCTGGGCGAGAATTTCCTTATAAAGCGCAGCCGCCGTTTTCAGGTCGTCAATCTGGGCGGTGATCGGCGTCAGGTCAGGTGCTGCAGTTGAG
>CALNZE010000089.1:0-13324 GCA_942490955.1 uncultured Alphaproteobacteria bacterium | reverse complement strand
TGCCGGTGCCAAGCACCTTGTTGACGACATTCTGCATATCCCAGGGGGCTAGGAACTGGCCTTTTTTGATCTTGATGACTTTGCCGGTCTCCCCGGCTGCCAATAGCAGATCCGTCTGGCGGCAGAGGAAGGCGGGGATTTGCAGCACATCGACGGCTTCTGCCACAGGGGCGCATTGGCTGGCCTCATGGACATCCGTGAGGATTGGCAGGCCGAGGGTCGATTTTATCTCGGCGAAGATGTCGAGGCTTTTATCGAGGCCGAGGCCGCGCTGGCCTTCGGCGCTGGTGCGGTTGGCCTTGTCGAATGAGGCTTTGAAGACGAGCGGGATGCCGAGCTTGTCGCAGATTTCCTTCAGCCCTGTTGCCATCTCGAAGCCGTGGTCGCGGCTCTCCAACTGGCAGGGGCCAGCGAAAAGGAGGAAAGGGGATGATTGCGATAGCTGGTGATTGCCGATTTTTATTGTGCTGTTGGGGTGCATGGATGGTCAGTTTTTCTCGTTGTTGGCCTGCTGGTTCGCCTCGTGGAGGGAAAGTATCTGATTGGAGAGTTTGTTCAAATTTTTAGTTCCCTGCGGCGAGAATAAGTAGCTGTATATCATGCGCCCTTTAACGACGGTGATTGAGTAGATGCTGAGCTGATCTTTTTCTGTTCCGTCTTCTGTCCTGATGCGCTGATGAGTGGCGATGGCGCATATTTCATCTGTGTCGTGAAGGATGCCGAGCATGTTGACCTGATTGACCTGCACATTCTCCAGGCTGGTCTGAAGGCGCTTGTTCACATCAGGCCGGATGGTATCAAGCAGTTTGGCCCCCTGCTTTTTGAACACATCGCAGACCTGATGAAGAATCGCGCTTTTCTGCGCTGTGAGATCAACATTTTTAAGCTTCAGTGAGACCTGATAGCTGCCGAAGTTGTCGAGAAATCTTTGTTTGCCGGTGCGCCAGTTTTTCAGTTCCGTGCATTCCACTGCGGACAGCAGGAGTTCGTTTTTGCCCTTGATACCGGCGGCGCTGGCGTCGATCATGCGTTTGTCTGCCGGGTGAGCGGGGTTCATTTTGCACATGTTCTCGGGGACGAGCAGATTAATGGACTTGCCGCCGATGTCGGTTGCGACAGGCTGCGCCTGCTCTGCAAATGCGGTGCTGGTTACAGCGAAAGTTAATCCCATAAGGAAAGCGGTGGCTGCAATTGATTTTCTGAATGTTGCGATGGTGGGTGTAAGGAGTGGAAACATCTGCGCTGGTTTCCATTCACTGGCAGCGTGTGCGGGTGGGGCTTTTTCCCGTCGCATGACCATAACGCAAGATGTTGGCGTTAAAAAGAGATTCCGCCCGGTCGGTTTTGTGGGGCGCGGTAGCGGTGGATTATACCAAGCGGCTTTGCTGAATGGCGGCGGCGATGAAAGAGGCGAAGAGCGGGTGGGGCTCGAAGGGCCGGGATTTCAGCTCCGGGTGGAACTGGACGCCGACGAACCAGGGGTGATCGCGAATTTCAACGATCTCGGGCAACAGGCCATCCGGCGAGACACCCGAGAATTTCATGCCATTCTGCTCAAGCTGATCCTTGAAGGCCATATTCACTTCATAGCGGTGGCGGTGCCGCTCGAAAATGGTGTCTTTGCCGTAGATGGCGTGGGCCATTGTCCCATCCAGCAACCGGGCCTCATAAGCGCCGAGGCGCATGGTGCCGCCAAGGTCTGTATCTTTTGAGCGGGTCTCGACCGTGCCGTCTTTGGCCCATTCTGTCATCAGGCCGACGATGGCCGGGTCGGGTTCGCCAAATTCGCTGGAGCCGGCGCCGTCAAGCCCGGCGGCGTTGCGGGCAAATTCGACAACGGCCATCTGCATCCCCAGACATATGCCGAGATAAGGCACCTTGCCATTTGCGCGCGAAATGGGCGGCGGCGATTTTGCCCTCAATGCCACGATTGCCAAAACCGCCCGGCACCAGGATGCCGTGGACATGCTCGAGATAGGGGTTTGGATTTTCGGTCTCGAAAATTTCGCTGTCGATCCACTCGATGTTGACGCGGGCGTTGTTGGCGATGCCGCCATGAATGAGCGCTTCGTTGAGGGATTTGTAGGCGTCTTTCAGGCCGGTATATTTGCCTACAATGGCGATGGTGACTTCGCCCTCGGGGTTATGAATGCGTTTTGAGACTTCATCCCAGCGGGAGAGATCCAGCGGCGGTTTCGGCTTCCAGGTCAAAAGCGCTCAGGAACTCCCTATCCAGCCCCTCACCGTGATAGGCCTTGGGCACGTCATAGATGCTGGCAACATCGAGGGCCTGGATGACCGCGTCTTCCGGCACGTTGCAGAATAGCGCGATTTTGCGGCGCTCATCTTTTGGCACTTCGCGGTCGCAGCGGCAAAGGAGAATGTCCGGCTGGATGCCGATGGAGCGCAGCTCCTTGACCGAGTGTTGAGTCGGTTTGGTTTTCAGCTCTCCAGCGCTTGGAATGTAGGGTATGAGTGTGAGGTGGATGAAAATTGAGGTGCCTTTTGGCAGCTCATTGCCAAGCTGGCGGATGGCCTCGAAAAAGGGCAGGCCTTCAATATCGCCGACGGTGCCGCCGATTTCGCAGAGGACGAAATCGACATCTTCATTGTCTTCAACGACGAAGGCCTTGATGGCATCGGTGACATGGGGGATGACCTGCACAGTGGCGCCAAGATAATCGCCGCGGCGCTCTTTGGCGAGGATGTCCTGATAGATGCGGCCGGTGGTGACATTATCCGCCTGGCGGCAGGGGACGGCGGTGAAGCGCTCGTAGTGGCCAAGGTCGAGGTCGGTCTCCGCGCCGTCATCGGTGACGAAGACCTCGCCATGTTGATAGGGGCTCATGGTGCCGGGATCGACATTGAGATAGGGGTCGAGTTTTTGCAGCCGGACTTTATAGCCTCTGGCTTGCAGAAGTGAACCGAGGGCCGCTGATGCCAGCCCTTTGCCAAGTGAGGAGACCACGCCGCCTGTGATGAAAATATATCGCGCCATGGACCTTAGGCTACCTGTTGGGGAGATCAGAATAAAATGCATTCGAACAAGAATATCCCCGAAGGGGCAAATATGCCCTTTCGGTCACAGATGGATATGCCGCGGTGCGCTGATGATCTGCGCTTCCGGTGTGGGGACAACAGGGCCTTCAGGTGCTTTTGGCGCTGCGGGGGTTGCTGGCGCATCGGATTTAACCGGTGGCAGGCCATCAAGCACGGAGCCGGGTTCAGCCGGGCCATCAACACTGATGTTGTCAATTTTGGATTCGGTGTTGCTGGCGTTTCTGGCGATCACCGTCAGGGCGATGCTGGTGAGGAAAAAGCAACCGGCCAATACGGCTGTGGTGCGGGTCATCAGGTTTGCTGAGCTGCGACCGGACATCATGCCGCCGCCGCCGCCAATGCCAAGGGCCGCCGCCTTCCCAGCGCTGAAGCAGAATCACCGTGACGATTAGCGCTATCACATGAATGATCAACAGAATCCGTTGCCAGTGATTTTTCTTTTCTAGACATCTGCAAAGCCTTGGGCTGTTGCTCGGGCCACTCACGCGGACTTGAATCGCGTTTATCGCGATGTAGGGCGCGGCGGTTGTATTTGCAATAGGTCGGTTGCCATATTGGCGCGGTGTTTCCCAGCTTTTTAAATATGGGAGCGCGCCCTGCTCTGTTGGTTCGTCTGTGGCAGTGGCGTTACCAGTTTAGGAATGTTGTTTCCTGATTTGGGCCATGAATACTCAAACTCCTGAGCTCAATCAAGGAAAAACGGCCATTGGGTTTTTTCTTGAGATGGTTTTTTGGCCGTATTGCTGTTTGATTTTTTGGGGTTTTGGTTAACCGACCCTGTGACGGCGAAAAATTCTTCAAAAAATCCCGGCTCTTCTGCCTTTGGTGCCGGGCGGGGTTTTTTAACGGCGACTTTTTTCTTCGGCTCCGGTTTTGGTTTGTAATCCGGCTTTTCTGTGACTGGCGGTTGCGCCTTTGCCGTTGCCTTCGGTTCTGATTTCGCTTCTGCTTTCACATTTGCCGGGGCGTCCTCACGCTTACGATTGGCTTCTTTGCGCTTTGGTGTTGGCGGGATTTCCGGTGCGTAGGCTTTTTCATCTGCCGGGTTTTTGCGCTGGGGCAATGGCGGAATGCGGTTTTTGGGGACATCGCCGACGAAAACCGGTGTGGCGTTGATCCAACGGACCTCCGGGCAGCGGAATTTGAGCTGCTCTTCCGTCTCGATGAAGTTTTTTATGGTGATGAGCTGGTCGCCTTTGACGTTGGCCTTCACCCACTCGAAGCCCTTGCTCATCTGCTGCACCTGTTTGGTCTTTTTCAGGCTGATATAGAGCGACTGGAGAGCGTTGCAGCGCTCGTCAGGTAGCGGGCCGGCAGAGGCCGGGCCAGTGAAAACAACCGCCGCAAACGCGAAAGCTGTGCAGAGGGCCAGGCATTTTAAGGCGACCAGAATGCCTCTGCTGTTCGATGGCGCTATGCTAGAGGTGGATGGACAGATGGCTGACATAAATGAACTGGCCCCGGTTATATTAAATCGCACGTGTCGGCCCGCCGCCAACATATCTATGACACCGGGGTTATTTCTCCCTCAGGGCAAGACGTGTGGCGGCAGCTTATCGCAGGCGGACGCTCGCCGCAATAATCAGCTATTGGTATGCGGCGATTATTCCCGCGAAATCATCCGCCTTGAGGCTGGCGCCGCCGACAAGCGCGCCGTTTACATTGGCGGCTGACATTAGCTCTTTGGCGTTGCCGGGTTTGACCGAGCCGCCATATAGAATGCGCATATTCTCGCCCGCTTCCGCGCCAAGCGTCTCTTTCAGGTGATTGCGTATGAAGCTGTGGACCTCCGCGACGTCTTCTGTCGTTGGCGTCAGCCCGGTGCCAATGGCCCAGACCGGCTCATAGGCAATGATCAGGTTATCGGCGGTGGCGCCATCCGGGACCGAGTTTTTAAGCTGACGGCCGATGACATTCAGAGTCAGGTCGCCGCGGCGCTCGCCGATCAACTCGCCAACACAGAGGATGACCTTGAGCCCGGCGCGCCAGCCGGCCTGGGTTTTCAATTTCACGTCCTGGTCGCGCTCTTTGTGGTCCATGCGGCGCTCAGAGTGGCCGGTGATGACGTATTCGGCGCCGCAATCCTTAATCATCTCGGCTGAAATGTCGCCTGTATGGGCGCCGGTTTCATTTGAATGACAATCCTGCCCGCCAAGGCTGATGGGGCTGGATGCAAGGATATGTGAAAAAGCCATGATCAGGGTAGAGGGTGGGCAGATGAGGACATCGCAGCTTTGAGACTGGCTGTTTGCCGCCAGCTTTTCATCAAGCGCCTTGATCTCGGCCGATGAGGTGGCAAGGCCGTTCATCTTCCAGTTGCCGGCGACCAGTGGTTTTATCATTGTTTTCTCCCTCAAATTCTCGCGGTTTTTTGATTGTTGTTTTTAAAAAATGCCTTGCCAAGAGAAGACCTGGCCCATTAGGAAAGCTATGTGCGGTGAAAACCATATCTCCAAACAATGGTTGGCATGGTGGCACGCCGACACTATATTGACTAAATTCTCTATAGAAATCGCCCATAATCGACTGTTTATCAATGCGGCGAAACGAACCATAAGACAGGGTATAAATGCTTACTTCACTACGTAAAGGCGCCGGAAGCTGGATTGCAAAGATCTTTATTGGCGTTCTCATTTTAAGTTTCGCGGTCTGGGGTGTTGAGGGGCTGCTGGTTGGCTCATCACAAGCGCCATTGGCCGAAGTTGGTGAAGTTGAGGTCACCAGGGCGGATTATGAGAAGCTGTTCCCTGTTGTGGTGAATGAATGGAACGGGCGGCTGAAACAGAAGCTGACCCGCCAACAGATCCGGGCTTTTGATATCCCCTCTCAGGTTAAGTACCGGCTGATCAACCAGGCCGCCGTTGATCATCACGTTGACCTGCTTGATCTTGGTGTTTCTGATACGGAGATTGGTGAGGCCATCAAGAATGACCCGCAGCTTCGTGACAACACCGGCGTTTTTAACAAGGAATTGCTGCGCCAGATTTTGCGCTCGCAGCGGATTTCAGAGGAGGCTTATTTTAATGAGCAACGCACAGCCTCCCTTCGCACCCAGATCACCAGTGTGTTCACGCAGGAAAAATCAATTCCTGATGTATTGGTAGAAGGGCTTTATCATTACCGCGAAGACAAGGTTGACGTGGATTATTTTGTGGTGCCCGCCGGCGCGGTCAAAAAAGCTGATGCGCCGCTCGAGTCGCAGTTAGAGACATATTATAACGAGACGAAATCCGCTTATGTGGCGCCGGAATACCGGAAGGTGGGTCTTTATGTACTCTCGCTTGATGAGCTGAAAAAAGGCATCTCAGTTTCCGATGAGGATTTGCAGGCGATCTACAAGGCGCGGCAAGCCTCCTTCAAAACGCCAGCACGGCGCCAATATAGCCAGATTTTGTTTGATGACATTGCAAAGGCCAATGAAGCGCATGAAGCCCTGAAGAAGGGTGACAAGTTTGAAGATGTTGCCAAGACATTTGGCAAGGATGGCAAAGCGGAGACGGTCGGGCCGGTGACGAAGCCAAGCATGGCTGACCCGAAACTGGCTGATGCTATTTTTGCGATTGAAGAAGGTGACTACACCGCGCCGGTTGAAGGCCGCTTTACGATCACCATTGCCAAAGTGACCAAGGCGCAAGCCGCTGAGGAAAAAACCCTGGAGCAGGTGCGCCCCGAGCTGGAGAAAACGCTGCGCGAGCGGGAAGGCCGCAAACTGCTGAAAAGCTTTTATGACAAGGTTGAGGATTTGCGCGCCAGCGGTATGAAAGTGGAAGCCGTTGCCAAGGAGATGGCGGGCAATGCCATAATCATCCCGGCGATTGACGCCAAGGGCAAGGACAAAGCCGGCAAGGATATTGAAACACTGCCAGCAACAGCGCGGTTGCAAGCGGCGCTGTTTGATGCGGCCGTGGGTGATGACACGGTGCCGGTTCGCCACAAGGATGGTGGCTATGTCTGGTTTGATGTGCTGGAGATTGATCCTTCCCGACAATTGAAATTTGAGGAAGTGAAAGATCGCGTTGGCAAGGCGTGGCTGGCGGCTGAGGACACGAAGATTGCCTCTGAATTTGCAGCCGGTCTGGTCAAGGAAATTGAAAACGGCAAGGATTTTGCCGAAGTTGCAAAATCGGTGGACGCGAAAATAGTTGAGCCTGATGCGTTTGGCCGTGGTGCCCAGGTTGAGGATATCCCTGTGGTCTATGCCAACCGGTTGTTTTCCGTTAAGACGGGCGCCGCGACGAGCGGTCTGGCGGCGGATAACAAAGGCTGGTTGATTGCGCGGGTGAAGGCACATGTGCCGGCCAAGACAGAAGGCCCGGCTTATGACGCCTATAAAACCAAGCTGCAAAATGAATTGCAGACCGAGATTACCAATGATCTGGTGACGCAATATCTTGAGGGCGCTAAACGGAAATTTGGCGTAAAGGAAAACAACCAGGTGTTTGAGCAGCTGAAGACAACGCTATAACAGTTGCTCTTTAATATGACCGGCTATCGCAGCTGCCCCGTAATGGCGCTCGGTGTTTGGCCCTGAATTTTAGTTTTGCGTTTTTCCCTGTCATGCAGGATTGTTCTTGCGATCCATATGCGGCATAACTCTCATCCAGATGGTTGCGCATTGACTGCTCGTGATCCAACGGGCCGTGCCGATCTATAATTTTATCGCGATACCGGGTGGTTACATGGTTGAGGCAGTGGAAAGCATGGCAGCGGTGGCCGAGGGCCATGAGACATTCTGGCCTGATCTGACCTCTTTTAAAAAAAACTATGCTGCGGGCCGGTCGCAACTGGTCTGGACGCGGCTGGTGGCTGATCTTGAGACGCCTGTTTCCGCTTACCTGAAGCTTTCTGACGGGGCGGGGGTAAACAGCTTTCTGTTTGAAAGCGTTGAGGGCGGCGCGGTGCGCGGGCGTTACTCTGTCATCGGGCTTAAGCCGGATGTTATTTTCCAAAATTTTGGTGAGCGGGCTGAGATCAACGAAGCCGTGCTCCAGGGCGGCGATAGCTTTGAGCCTTTGGCCGCGCCGACATTGACAGCGCTCAGGGAATTGTTGGCGCGCTCCCGCATTGATGTGCCGGAACAATTGCCGCCAATGGCCGCAGGTGTGTTTGGCTATATGGGCTATGACACAGTGCGGTTGATGGAAGATCTGCCCGAGGTGAACCCGGATGCGCTCGGGGTGCCGGATGGCATTTTTATCCGCCCGACGATTATGGTGATTTTTGACGCTGTCAAAGACGAGATGGTGATGGTTCACCGGGTTGATCATGATGGTTCGGTCAAGGCAGGCGATGCCTATAACAGCGCGATCGATAATCTCAAATCAGCCATTCTGGACCTGAATGCGCCGGTGCCACACCAGGCGCACCGTGAAGCTGATGAGGCGGCTTTTGAGGCGCCAACATCGAACACGCCGCCGGACCAGTATCTGGAGATGGTGCAAAAGGCAAAGGACTATATTACCGCCGGGGATATTTTTCAGGTGGTGCTGAGCCAGCGGTTTTCCGCCCCCTTTGCGCTGCCGCCAATTGCGCTTTACCGGGCGCTCAGGCGTACGAACCCATCGCCGTTTTTGTTCTTTTTGAATTTTGGTGAGTTTTCCGTCATTGGCTCCAGCCCGGAAATTCTGGTGCGGGCACGGGATGGCAAGGTGACCATCCGCCCGATTGCCGGGACAAGGCGGCGCGGCGCAACGCGGGAAGAAGATGAGGCGCTATCGAAAGAGCTGCTGGCGGATAGCAAGGAATGCGCCGAGCATCTGATGCTTTTGGACCTTGGCCGCAATGATGTTGGCCGGGTGGCAGAACTTGGCAGCGTCGAGGTGACGGATCAGTTTTTCCTCGAATATTACAGCCATGTGATGCATATCGTCTCGAATGTTGAAGGGCGGCTCTCCGACAAGTTTGACGAGATTGATGCGCTGATGGCGGGCTTTCCGGCGGGCACGGTTTCTGGTGCGCCGAAAGTGCGGGCGATGGAAATTATCGACGAGTTAGAGGTTGATAAGCGCGGAATTTACGCCGGTTGCGTTGGTTATTTTTCCGCCAATGGCGAGATGGATAGCGCCATTGTGCTGCGCACTGCGATCGTCAAAGACGGGGTGATGCATGTGCAGGCTGGCGCTGGTGTTGTGGCGGATTCTGACCCGCAATCTGAATTTCAGGAATGTGTGAACAAGGCGCGGGCGCTTTTCCGGGCAAGGGAAGTTGCGGTGCGGTTTGGTGAGGTCAAGAGCAATGGCTAACTTCACTGGTGCCTGTTGCCTTAACTGCGGGGCGTAACGGAAAAAGAGATGCTTGATCTTTATATAATGCGTCACGCAAAATCGAGCTGGAAGGATGCCTCGCTTGATGATTTCCACCGGCCGCTCAACAAGCGAGGCCGCAAGGCCTTGCCGCTGGTTGCCGCCTGGATGAAGCGGCATGACATAAAACCCGAATTGCTCTTGCTCTCTGGCGCGCGGCGAACCAAAGAAAGCTGGAAGCTGCTGCGGCAAGACGGCATCAAGGCGGGGCAAAAACGGGTGATGCAGCGGCTTTACCATGCCTCATCGGCGGAAATATTTAAGTTGCTCAGGGAAATTGAAGACCCCGTAAAATCAGTGATGATCCTCGGCCATAATCCGGGCCTGCAGATTTTTTTGAAAGCGCTGGTGAGCTCGCAGCGAGATGGGGCTGGTGGCAGTTTTTACCGGAAATTTCCGACTGCGGCGGTGGCGCATGTGCAGATTGATGCCAGCGACTGGTCGGATGTTGCCCCGCTTGGCGGAAGGCTATATCGTTACACGACACCCAAGTCGCTTCTCAGCCAGGATATTTGAACGGAATTTGGCGCTATGATTACCCTGATCGATAATTACGACAGCTTTACCTATAACCTTGTGCACTATTTTGGTGAGCTGGGGGCGGAAGCTGATGTGGTGCGGAATGACAAGATTACCGTCGATGAGGTGATCGAGCGGGCACCGAAAGCGCTGGTGCTTTCGCCCGGGCCATGCTCGCCGAATGAAGCCGGTGTCTGCCTGGAACTGGTGGAGCGCTGTGCCGGTAAATTTCCGATTTTTGGCGTCTGCCTTGGGCATCAGACCATTGGGCAGGTGTTTGGCGGCAAGGTGATCAACGCGCCGGTGCTCATGCATGGGAAAACATCAAGGATCAGCCATGAGCAGAAGGATCTGTTCAAGGGGTTACCGTCACCATTTACCGCGACACGCTATCATTCACTGATTGTCGAGGAGAAAAGCCTGCCGGATTGTCTGGAGATAACCGCCAGAAGCGAGGACGGCTTGATCATGGGGTTGGCGCATAAGGATCACCCTATTTACGGCGTGCAGTTTCACCCGGAGAGCATTGCCTCTGATTATGGACATCAGATCCTGGCGAATTTTATGGCGTTGGCCGGGCTGCCGGTGGGTGCGGTTCCGGGGTCCGTTTCAGCATCGGCCTGAAAATTTTACAAGCGAAGAAAAAGAAGAGTGGCGGGTGAACATGGCGGGCATTCAGGATTATATTCGGGCGGTATCTGACGGCGAGACGCTGAGCCGCGACGATGCCGCTGCGGCGTTTGAGCTGTTGATGTCTGGTCAGGCGGAGCCGGCTCAGATTGGCGGCTTTCTCATGGCGCTCAGGATGCGCGGTGAGACTGTCGATGAGATTACAGGCGCTGCGGAAGTGATGCGGGCCAAGGCAATGGGCGTTAAAGCGCCGGATGGGTCTGTTGATACCTGCGGCACCGGCGGGGATGCCTCTGGCACCTACAACATTTCGACCTGCGCGGCGTTTGTTGTGGCGGGGGCGGGCATTCCGGTGGCCAAGCATGGCAACAAATCAATTTCGTCAAAGTCGGGATCAGCCGATGTGCTGGCGGCGCTTGGGGTCAATCTTGATGTTTCACCGGAAGTGGTGACAAAATGCATTGAGGAAGCGGGCATCGGCTTTATGTTCGCCCCGGCGCATCACGCGGCGATGAAGCATGTCGGCCCGGCGCGGGTGGCGCTTGGGGTGCGGACGATCTTTAATCTCCTTGGCCCCTTATCGAACCCGGCTGGCACCAAGCGGCAGGTTATCGGCGTTTTTGACAAGGCGTGGGTGTTGCCAATTGCCGAAGTGCTGCGCAACCTAGGCTCGACGCGGCTGTGGGTGGTGCATGGTGAGGACGGGCTGGATGAGCTGACCACGACAGGGTCGACCCATGTGGCGGCGCTCGAGAACGGGCAGATCACGACCTTCACGGTGCGGCCAGAGGATGTCGGCCTGCCGCTGGCCACGAAAGACATGCTCAAGGGGGGCGACGCCGATGAGAATGCGGCGGCGATCCTCGCGGTGCTGAATGGTGAAACAAATTCGTTTCGCGATATCGTCTTGCTGAATGCGGGCGCGGCCATACTTGTGGCGGGCAAGGCGGATGATCTTGTCTCCGGGGTCGGCCTGGCGGCGCGGGCCATTGATGAAGGGCGGGCGAAGAAGGCGCTTGATGATCTTGTCCGGCTGACTGGCCAGGCAACTGGTTGAAGGCTCTTGAAATTAAACGGCTTTAAGGAAAACCGTCATGCAGAACATGCTCGATCGGATTATTGCGCATAAGCAAACGGAAGTTAAGAACGCCAAGGCGAACTTGCCGCTAACGGATGTTGAAGCGCAGGCGCGGATGGCACCGCCGCCGCGCGGTTTTATTGATGCGATCAGCAACGCTCATTTGCGCGGCGACCCAGCGCTGATTGCCGAGATCAAAAAGGCAAGCCCTTCAAAAGGCATGATCCGGGAGGATTTTGACCCTGCCAGTCTGGCGCGGGCTTATGAGGCTGGGGGGGCGACTTGCATTTCTGTTTTGACAGATGTCGCCTTCTTCCAGGGGCATCCGGTTTATCTGAGAGAAGTGAGCCAGGCGGCGTCGCTACCGGTGCTGCGCAAGGATTTTATGATCGACCGCTATCAGGTGGCTGAGGCGCGGGCCTGGGGGGCGGACTGCATCCTGATTATCATGGCGGCGCTGGATGATGAGACGGCGGACCTGCTTACCAATCTGGCGCGTGACTGGGGCATGGATGTTTTGATTGAGGTGCATAACCGGCAGGAGCTGGAGCGGGCGCTGAAGCTCGATTCTGTGTTGATAGGCATTAACAACCGCAACCTTCAGACCTTTGAAATCAAGCTTGAGGTGACGGAGGGGCTGGCGCCGCTCATCCCGCATGACCGCATCGTGGTGAGTGAAAGCGGGATATTCAAGCATGAGGATCTGGTGCGGCTGAACCGGGTGGGGGTGAAGACCTATCTGGTTGGTGAATGTCTGATGCGGCAAAATGATGTGAAAGCAGCGACGCAAACTCTGCTGGGGCGCCAAGCCGCCGGAACTGAGGCACAACCGGCCGCTGCTGTTGCCGATGATAGCGAGGACCCCGATCCTCGCGGCGGGAAAGACGCGCAAAATGGCGGCCGTGAGGGCCCGCTACAGGAAGCTGCGGGCGAAATCGGCGGCGATGATTTTCAGGCGGCGGTGCAGGAGCTGGGCGCGATAGTTGGCGCAACCGTCGGTGTGCCGACACCTAAGACAATGAAACAGTCCCGGCAAGGGGCGGATGCCGATGATGACTCGAAGTCTCGTGGCGCGCCGGTCAAAAATACAGCAGAGGGTGAAACGATGGTTAAAGATTCCAGACCCGATGCAATGGCCAGACAGGAAAAATCTTCTTTGCCGCCTGCTGGTTCCCAAAGGGAAGAGCGGATGGTTGATGCTGGGTCTGATCAGCCCCAAGGGCGAGCGGCGCCGGCAGAGGCGCCAGAGCCGGATGATCCGCCGGCAAAACTCAGCCATGTGAATGAGGCCGGTGCGGCGCATATGGTTGATATATCCGATAAGGATGTTACCTCGCGGGAGGCGGTGGCGGAGGGGTATGTCGTCATGCTGCCCGAGACGCTGGCGCAAATTCAACAGAATGCGATGAAAAAGGGTGATGTGCTGGCGGCGGCGCGGCTGGCAGGAATCATGGCCGCCAAGAAAACGTCTGATCTGATACCGCTGTGCCATCCGCTGCAGATTACCGGTGTCGATGTGGAGTTCTCTCCCTTCATGCAGCCCACGACGGGCATTCATGTGACGGCGCGGGTGAAAGTGAATGGCAAAACCGGTGTTGAGATGGAGGCGCTGACGGCGGTGACCGTTGCCTGCCTGACAATCTACGACATGGCGAAGGCCATCGACAAGGGCATGAGCTTTTCGGGCATTCGGCTGCTGGAGAAAAGCGGCGGCAAATCCGGGATGTACCGCGCG
>CALNZE010000088.1:0-8732 GCA_942490955.1 uncultured Alphaproteobacteria bacterium | reverse complement strand
TCTGGGTGTTGATGCGATCAACCTGCTGGGCGGGTCTTATGGCAGCATCGTGGCGATGCGCTATGCCCAGAAATATCTGGGTGTGAACCGCCTGATCCTGTGTTCGGCGATGGAAAAACTGCCTGAAGCGCTGGTTTATGAATTCAACCTGCTGCTGTTCCAACTGGAATGGGGCCGGATCGACGATTTTGCCGAAGGGTTCACCAACCTGATGACCAACCCGGAGCTGCGTGAGAAAAACAAGCTCGCTCGCATTGCGTCTGAGCGGCTGTATCAGGCGCTGCGCACGTCATCGAAGGGCATCCGGGAACAGTTCCGCCACAATACCATGCGGATATTGCGCGATGGCCAGACCGACCTCAGGCAAATGCCCGATGTGGTGACGACGGTTTTCACCGGGGAATATGACCATTTCACCCCTGAATCGGCCAATCGCCGGGTAGCAGACAGTTTCGCGCGGGGTCGCTATATTTCGGTGCCGGACGCAGACCATATGCTGCATGTGGAAAAATTCCGCACCATGATTGATATCGTGCTTGAGGCGCTTGAGTGCCCGACCGAGGTGGATTACCGCATCGCGGCATAAGGCGCCGTGTTGGCTAACCGGTACCGCAATGCCTGATGAATTGATCTCGGCATTGCGGTCGGTGGTTGAAGGCCTCTCAGCCTATTGTTTCATGAAAACAACCTCGCCTTTCACCATGGTGAAAATGGCTTCGGCGCTCAGGATTTCAGGTGCCGGGATCGACATCAGGTCAGCAGAAAAAGCGGTCAGGTCCGCGTCTTTGCCAACGGTGATCGAACCCAGGTGATCCTCCGCGAATGAGGCCATCGCGGGCCACAGCGTAAACATCTTCAACGCCTGCTCGCGGCTAACGGCTTCTTCGGCATGCCAGTCAGGGCCCTGGAAGCCTGACAGATCATGGCGATAGGTTGCCGCATAAAACTCGATCCGTGGATCACCGCGTTCAACCGGTGCGTCTGAACCACCAGCGATGATGCTGCCGCTGGCAATCAGGCTGGCCCAGGCGTAGGCACCGTTCAGGCGTTCAGCGCCCAGCCGCGCCGGGGCAAAGTGAAAATCTCCAATCGCGTGGCTTGGTTGCATCGATGGGATGACGCCCAGCGCTTTGAAACGAGGGATATCGGCAGGGGAAATAATCTGGCTATGCTCATTGCGCCAGCGCGGCTGTGCGATCGCGCGTTCTGGTTCGGGCACATCGTTCATGGCTTCTTCAAACCAATCCAGCAACAGCCGGTTTCCGCGGTCGCCAATGGCATGCATATTGATCTGGATACCACGGGCCAGCGCGGTGCGCAGGATCGGCATGGTGGCTTCCTTTGTGGTCTGTAACAGGCCCATGGTCTCCGCATCGGCATAGGGCGCCAGCAGGGCGGCGCCCCTTGAGCCCAGCGCGCCATCCATATAAAGCTTGATCGCGCGGGTCACGATCCGGCCATCAGCATTGGTGCGGCCGCCACCGCTGAAAAGATTGCCAGCGTCCCCAGGTTCAACCGAATTATAGACGCGGATTTTGACCTCGCCGGCGTCGGCGAGTGCCTCCAGCGCTTCTGCTTGAGCCCAAGGCACTGACATATTGTGCAGGCCGGTCCAGCCATATTGGGCATAGACATCGCTGGCGACAGCAAGCTGACGCCGGATATCGGCCTCTGTCGTCTCAGGCACCAACTGCCCGACCAGGCCCATGGCGGCGTCGATCAACATACCGGTCGGTTCGCCAAGCGCGTTTTTGAGAATTTCGCCGCCATAAGGCGCTTCGGTCGCGCCGCTGATGCTGGCCAGTTCAAGGGCCAGCGAATTGGCAACCAGGGCATGACCATCAGACCGGCCAAGAATGACCGGGATATCGCTGACAACGGCGTCAATATCCCAGCGGCTGGGAAAGCGCCCCTCTGGCCAATGAGTTTCGATCCAGCCGCGGCCGATCAATATTTTAGGTTGGTGTTCTGTCCGCCAGTCGGCCACTATTTTCTGGAGCGCGGCAATGGACGGTGTGCCCTCGAGGTTAAGCGTCAGTTCACGCTCGCCAATCCCGGCCATATGGGCATGGGCATCGACAAAACCGGGGAACAGCGCAGCACCATCCAGCGACATAATGGTGGTTTCCGGCCCCGCCAGTACTTCAGCTCCTGCCTTGTCGCCCACATAGATAAATTTGCCGTTCCGGATGGCGATGGCTTCTGCCTGCGGGTTCTGGTCGTCCGCAGTGTGGATCGGCCCACCCCAGATGATCAGATCAGCCACCGCGCTTGCAGGAACTGGCGTGCCGGTATCTGTTGGCGGGACATCCTGCCAGGCAGATGCATTGACACTGACACACAGCATAATCACTAGTCCAAACAAGGGGCGCATATGTTTTCTCCTGATCCGCTGCCCCATGCTATGACCTGAAACGGTGCTGTCAAGCAACGGCTTGCGTTTGACCTCTGTCTTGGGTCAAAATAGGATCCGGTGGGGGATGCCCGCTAGGTTGAGAAGGATTTGCGCTATGCGCGGCGCCATTGTTGCATTGCTGTTGTTCATGTGGGTTCCGTTCATCGCCTTCAAGCCGCAGATCGGCATTCTGCTATGGGACTGGATTTCCCATATGAACCCGCACAAACAGGCCTATGGATTTGCAACGACATTTCCGTTCCTGGATTTTGTCGCGGGCATGACAATCATTGGCATGTTTATCAGCAAAGATCCGAAAAGTCTGCCCGGCCACCCCATTGTGGCGTCGATGTTGATCTATTTTATCTGGGTCTGTTTCACGACGATCGCCGGGTTCGAACCGGCCTATTCCTCTGAAAAGCTGATGAACATTTTCAAGGTTTTCCTGTTTGCCTTCATGACGATGATCGTAATGCAGTCGCCCAATCGGCTCAATGCATTCGTATTTATCATGGTCGCGTCTTTGGCCTTCATTGGTGTGAAAGGTGGCTTGTTCACCATCGCAACGGGGGGCAGTGGGCGTGTGCAGGGCGCCGGCGGCATGATGGAGGACAATAACCAATTGGCGATGGGCATGGCGATGCTCCTGCCTCTCGCGATTTACCACGCGCAGCACCCGCCGGTAAAATGGCTGAAATGGCCGTTGTTTGGAGCCAGTCTGTTGATCATGCTGTCGATTGTTGGCACACAATCCCGGGGCGGGTTTGCGGCGCTTGCTGGGGTGCTGGGCATGATGTTGTTGCAGTCCAGGCATAAGTTCAAGATGATTGTCGTGATGATCCGCTGATCGTTGGCGGCATCTATTTTACGCCCGACAGTTGGAAATCGCGGATACAGTCAACCGAGAATGCCACGGACGACAGCAGCTTCCTGGGGCGCGTGGTTATGTGGAAATTTTCCACCAACGTTGCGGATGACAATCCGATGGAAGGTGGTGGCTTCAACGTCTTCTATGTCCAGCGAGCGCGAGAACTTTATATGCCACCGGGTCATACGCCGCGGGCGCCGCACTCATCCTATTTCGAAGTATTTGCTGAACATGGCTACACAGGTCTGCTGTTGTATCTCACGATGCTTTTCACCGGTTGGTATGCGGCGGGCACCAATGCCAAACGTTTCAGACCCTATGAGCAAACCCGATGGATTGGAGACATGAGCGCTGCATTGCAATTGGGGCTCGTCGGGTATGGAATGGGAAGTTTGACGGTCAACATAGCCGCTTTCGACATATTTTATCATTACTTGGCAGTTATCGTGCTGTGTTCAGTGGTTGGAGAGCGTCTCCTGACCCGCCCGTTGACTGAGGTAGGCCAAGCTGCGGAAGACCAGCCTGTAGAGCGGCAGTCAAAAAAATGGTCACCAACCCGGGCAAGGGGCTGACCCGATAGCCGTTGACCGGGGCCTATTTTCAGGCTGATTTTTTGGTGAGTTTTCTGGCGGCTCTTGGCCGGGGGCCGTGCCCATAAACGGGCTTGTGTCTATGCCGCGGCGGCGGCGCAGCAACGCAAACATCAGCCCGACAAGGGCTGCGGCCAGAATAATCGCGCCAAACATCATCGCAAAGGCCAATACCGAGGCCAGCACGCTATACATTGATTCACAATTGTCGCCGCACAGGTCGGCCATCGGGTTGCCAACCCACATCCGGAAAGCAGCATAAGCCGCGAGGCTGAGGGCAATCAGGCCAAAAATCTGCTTGAGGCCAAAGGGCGCGGAATTCCGGGCGCGGGCGCGTTGCCGCTTTTTTATGAACGGGTTTTCTGACATGGCGGCACTATTGCGCTGCAGGCCCATGATGGTCAAGAGAAGTTTGTAAGCCCTTATAAAAGCTCATGTTTTTTGAGCGCATGCCGAAGTTGATCATAGCTGAGGCCCAGGTTTTTGGCGGCAGTGCGCTGGTTGAAGCGGGCAGCCTCAAGTGCATGTTCCAGCAGGCGTTTTTCATGCGCAGCCACTTCAGCGCGGTAATCGAACGGGCCTTCGGGCAATGCAAAACTGTGCATATTCTGTGCATTTTTGTCTGCGTTTTGTGCGTTTTCTGTGCTGGTGGAATGCACAAATACCGTCTGGGCGGCGCGGTTGCGTTTGGCGGGTGGCCGGAACGGGCTGTCAAACGGATCAAACACCATATTGCAGATCGGGGCTTCACCATCCCAACTGCTATAGATCGCGCGTTCGACCACATTTTTCAGTTCGCGGATGTTGCCGGGCCAAGAATAAGTCATCATGGCCTCGACCGCGATTTCGCTGAAGCCGGGGAAGTGCAGCCACTCAAGCTCGCGCGCCATGTTGCGGCCAAAAAACTCGGCCAGCACCATGATATCTTCGGGCCGTTCCCTCAAGGGCGGCACCGTCAGCACATCAAAAGCCAGGCGGTCGAGCAGGTCATGGCGAAATTCACCGGCGTCGGCGGCAGCCGGCAGGTCAAGATTGGTGGCGCCGATCACCCGCACATCAACAGTGATGGTGTCGTTGCCGCCCACCCGTTCGAACTCGCCATATTCGATCACACGCAGCAGCTTTTCCTGCGCGGCCATGCTCATGGTGCCAATCTCGTCCAGAAACAGACTGCCTTCTTCGGCGGCCTCAAAGCGTCCGGCGCGACGGCCGCGGGCGCCGGTGAAAGCGCCCGGTTCATAACCAAACAGTTCGCTCTCAAGCAAGGTTTCCGCGAGCGCGGCACAGTTCATTTTCTGAAACGGCTTGTTCCAGCGGTTCGACAGATAATGCAGCCTTGCAGCGATCAATTCCTTGCCGGTGCCACGTTCGCCGATCACCAAGAGCGGGCGGTCAAGCGGTGCCGCCCGGCTGATGCGGTCCATCAGGTCGAGAAAAACGCTGGAACTGCCAATGATCTGATCTTGCCGTATTTCCATAGTCATAATATTTAGCAAAAAACACCAATATTTAGCAATAAATATCGGTGTACCGTGTGAATTTGCAGGCAATGAAAATAAAATATAATAAAAACAAAAGCTTAACTTTTTTCTCAAAACTGGCACAGCGCCTGCAAATACAGGTTCGTCAGCGAGAGATTAAAAAGACTGACAAAAAACCAAAAGAAACGACGCCAAAAGGCGCACCCAAAAAAACAAAAGCAAGACAGCGAAACAGGACTAGAGGACAAAATGATGAACAAGATGCTGCAACTGAGCCCTGCTCTCTCCGTGATGAACCGCACGTCTGCGGAACTTGATGGAATGCTCGCGGGTTTTGGCCTGATCCGGCATTCGGAAGGCCGCAATGGTAATCCGAATGGTGGTAGCCTGGGCCGTCGCGGTCGCCGCATTGAGCGTCGTCGCCGCCGTCTCATCTAGCCCTGACCCATGGTCCGGTGCCTCAAGGGGGCGCCGGGCCGGTGAGCAAAAGAGGCCAAAAAGCCCAAGCTCATGGAGGACGTCCCAAAAAATGGCCAAAGATGCCACCCGGGACACGTAGCGAGGACATAAGAAAGGAAGTAAAAATGGGTATTTTTTCCCGCCTGACCGACATTATCAATTCCAACATCAATGCCATCCTCGACAAAGCCGAGGACCCTGAAAAAATCATCCGCATGGTCATCCAGGAAATGGAAGACACGCTGGTGGAAGTTCGGTCGTCAGCGGCGAAAACCATCGCCGACCAGAAAGATCTGGAACGCCGGATCGCCAAGGTGAAAAAAGCCCAGGCTGAGTGGGAGAAAAAGGCAGAGCTTGCCATTTCCAAGGGTCGCGATGATCTGGCCAAAGGCGCCTTGATTGAAAAATCAAAAGTCGCCGATATGGAAGCCCATCTGGTGGAAGAGCTGAAGCACCTGAGCGATGCGCTGAGCCGCAACGAAGAAGATGTAATCAAGCTTGATGCCAAACTGCGGGAAGCCCGGGCCAAAAAGGCCAGCATGGCGGCACGCCAGAAATCAGCCACCAATCAGGTGCGGGTACGCAAAAACCTGTATGATGGCCGTATCCAGGATGCGTTTGACCGCTTTGATAAAGTTGAGGCTCGCCTCGACCGTATCGAGGGTGAAGCCGAAGCGCTGGTCATCGGCCGTGGCGAGAATCTGGAAGACCAGTTCCGCGCGCTTGAAGCCGACGATACGATCGAGCAGGAGCTGGCGGCGTTGAAAGCCAAGACCTCTGGTGAAGCAGCCCCAAAGGCGGCAGCGAAAAAAGCGTCCAAATAAAATAAGAAGCCATCAAGCCGCCTGCGGTGCGGGCGGCTAAAGAAAAGGAAGAGGGAATAGTTATGGAAGTCATACCGATCTTATTGTTGGTGATCGTGTTTCCGCTCTGGATCATTTTCCACTATATCACCAAATGGAAACAGATGAAGGGCATCACGGCGGAAGACGAAGCGTCGCTTGGTGACCTGCGCACCGCGGCCGATCGTCTCGAAGACCGCCTGCGCACCATGGAACGCATCATGGATGATGAAGTTCCCGACTGGAGGAGCCGCAATCATGACAAATACTAGAAGCCGCCCGACCAAACTTTATAAAGTGCCCGAAGATGGCCGCATCATGGGGGTTTGTGCCGGTATTGCCGATTACCTGGGGGTCAAGGTTGGTGTGGTTCGGTTCCTGACCGTGATAGGTGCGATCTTCACCGGTTTCTGGCTCTTCATCATCGGTTATATCGTGCTCGGTATGGCGCTTGATCCCAAACCCGTAGATCTGTACCGCGACCGTGAAGAAGAGGAATTCTGGCGCCAGGCCCGCAAAAGCCCGGACTATACGGCAGCAGAACTGCGCAAACGTTTCCGCGATGTCGAACGGCGCACCTCTGAGATGGAGGCCTATATGACCAGCAAACGCTTCCGGCTGGAGCGTGAGCTGAGGGCGCTTGAAGACTAGACTTTCCAGACCTTAGACACTCTCTTTCCCGTCCTCTCCGGACTGCTGTAGAAGATCCGGGGCGGTGCCATCAGGCTCCGTCCTTTTTTCACGTCTTGTTCGTTGCTTACCAATTGGCCCGCCCTTAGGATGGGGTGTTTTCAGTAGGAATGAGTGCATGAACGAGACGATCAGAAAAAAGTTTAATTTTTCAGAAAGTTTATAGCGTGTGGAATGGGCTCAGAGCATATGGCGAGCTTGTGCCGACACGCGACACTTTCAATCCGATGGATTTGGCGCCGGTCTTGCCCAATGTGGTGCTGGTCGAGCGCATGGGCGTTGGCTGTTATGAATACCGGGTCGCGGGCACGGCGGTCAGTGAACGCATCCAGGCCAATCCGGTTGGTCTCAATATGCTCGATTATTTTGTGCCTGAGGTGCAGGCATTCCTCACCGAATGGTTCGAGGCCATGACCTTTCACCCCTGCGCGGTGCTGACCCGCATGCAGCTGGTCTATGGCAGCGATGGCAATCGCTCGGCGACGGTGCTGGGGCTGCCCTTATTGGGCAAGGTGGCAAGGGCGACTATTATCTGTTTGGCAACCAGGTCTGGCGGCCATCGGAAATCGACCATCTGGGCGACAACCTGGGCGGCATCGTGCGTGCCGCGAACAATTCATTGAATGTTTCGGCTTTGATATAGGCGCCGGTCTGCCCGCGTTGGCAAACCGGCCATCACGACCCTGAGCGCTCGATATGGTATGATCCATGAACAGGTGATTGGGCTAAGGAGTTCTCTCGATGCAAATCATTAACTGCCAAGCGCGATGTTCAAGGCCGTGGTGCATGAAGCATGGGATGCCATCAGCCCCCGCGCTGGCTTTCATCAGTAATTCGACCTGACCACTCGCGGGGCTGCCCATCAGAACGACCTGGCGGGCACCAACGGAAGGCGAAGCTCACGCCCTCGATCACGACTTCTTTCTCTTCGCCCGCCTGCCGTTCTTCCGGCTTTGTTTCTTTCTTCTTCAGGCTGTAGCTGCGGCGCAGTCCCTTATCCCACTCGATTTGACCCGCTCTTCCTGCGATTCATATCCCTCCCGCCACACCTCAATCCGGTACGCGCCCACCAGCAGCCGGGAAATGCTTCATAGCGCTCCGAAGGCTTGAGTTCATATTTCCGAACGCCTTCCGGACCCGCCAGCCGAATCCAGCCGCCCTTGTCCAGGTAAATCTCCAACCCGCCATAGACGTTCCCGATGACGACCTCGTCATCGAGGTCGCCATCACCGATAATCACTTCCGCCAAGGGGAACTCGCCCGCGCCTTCCCAAAGGCTCAAACGCGGCGATTGCTTGCCTCGCGGTCGCAGGCGCGTCGCGTCCTCCACCTTCGTTCTCGCCCAGTTCACCACCCCGTTGAGCGTGATCAGGCCCTCCGCGTTGGCGGGCGCCTGACCTCTTACCC
>CALNZE010000087.1:0-3149 GCA_942490955.1 uncultured Alphaproteobacteria bacterium | reverse complement strand
CATTTTGCTGATTAATTCGGCGCCTTGAAACATTTTCAGATTCTACCGGAGGGCGCCGTCGAAGCGACGCACTCCAGTAGATGGATTATGTGGTTAAAAAGGGATTTCATCGCGCAGGGGGCAATCGGATTTATAGCAAATCACCTGCGGCAGCTGTTTGCGTTTTTCTGAGATTCTGTGCAATATGGAAAGTACCGTATCCAGGGCAAACTCTTCTATCATCGTTTCGATCCGGTCAAGCTTTTGTTCACTGAAGTCTTCGGTATCTGAGAATCGCATCGGTTTTCTCCTTTTTGTTTTTCCGATCAGAGCAGTTCGGTGGCCGCCAGCCGCACGTGTTCGGCAGAGACGGTCATTGATTTTTGGTTGGCGGCAACGATCAAGGCCCCACGGGATAGGTGATTGGCCTTTCTAAACAGACCTCCGGCGCCCTGGTGGATGGCGGTCACAGCGGCCTCTTCGAACAGGTCGCGGTTGACGCCGGCAATGGCCAGATGGTGAGTGATATAGGCTTGCATCTGCTTTCGGCCGACACCCTCCAGATGGCTGCGAGCCACCACGCGTGAGGCCAGCGGAGAAGCCGGCCGGTAGGCCAGGCTGTCGAGCAGGTTGTTCTGGCCGGCCAGCACCAGGGGCAAATAGGGTTTGGCGTCTTTCTCGAACTGCAAAAGGGTGTGCACTTCGGCCAAAACTTCCATGCGCAGCAGCGAGGCCTCATCGATCATCATCAGCAGTCTGAGTTTTTTGGAGCAGCAGAGTTCGGTGACAAGGCCGCGGATGGTTTTTAGCATAATGGCCCGCGAGACACCGCGATTCTCGGCGCCAAGGGCGGCTACGATTTGACGATAGAGTTCCAGGATCGAGCCGGTGGTGGCCGTTACATAAAGGCACAGGTGCTCGGCTGGATGCAGCGACTCTGAGATATAGCGCAGGGCCGTGGACTTGCCGCTGCCGATTTCTCCGGTGACAAGGGCCACAGCTCCAGTGCGCATGGCGTAATGAACGCGCTGCTCGAGGGCTTTTAAGCTCTCGGTGACAAGGATGTGTTCCAGGGCGATATCGGCGCCGAAGGGTTCGCACTGCAGTTCGAAAAAAAGGCGGTATTGAGGCGTCATGGTTTTAAGGCTCCTTTACCAGATTTTGCCGCCATTGGGGGCGGGCCGGTCGGTGGGCTTGAGTTGTGTGTTGCGGTTGCGGTCACGCTTGACGCGGCAGTTGACGGCCAGATCCACCAGGCGCAAAAAACCATAACCTTGATTGTTTAAGCGGGCCTCGACGCGTTTGACGTTGCTTTTGTGATAGAGCAGCTCGATGCGTTTGCCGATCAGGCTCACTGGGGCTTCGTAAAGACGGCCCTCCAGGGTGACGCTGCGGTCTTTGGCCACGGTGCGGCGGGCGACAATCCGAAAGTAGTCTTTGAGGTTCTCCGGGGCCGTGCGCAGGCACTGCATGTGGTCGGCAAAGCGCAGCCAGGGATTTGAGCCGGTGGCCGAGTGGCGGCGCTGGTGGTAGGTGTCCAGCCATGGCTGCCAGGCGGCATTGAGGGCATCCAAAGTCATCTCGGCGGGCAGGGTCGTCAAAAACTGCATGCGAACGGTGCGAAAAAATCTTTCTATTTTCCCTTTTCCCTGCGGCTGATAAGCCTTGGCGTGGATCATGGCGATGGAAAGCTGCGCGCAGGTATGCTCGAGTTGGCGACTGCGATACGCCGAGCCGTTATCGACATAGAGCTTGCGCGGCAGGCCGCGTTTGAGCAGGGCCTGCTCGAAGGCATTCAAAAAAGCGTCCAGGTTTTCCGACAGGTAGAAGGCGGCATGCGGGATCAAACGGCTGTGGTCGTCGATAAAGGCGATCAGATAGGCTTTGCGACGCCGGCCCTCTATCATCACGCAAGGTCCGTGCATCACATCTGACTGCCAGATGTCGTTGGGCAGTTCGGCCTCGAACTTGCGCCGGTCCACCGTCGGCGCCGCAGCCGAAGGCATCAGGCCGTGGCGGGTAAAAAAGCGCCATGCGCTGGTTAGAGCCAGGCTGGTGCCGGGGCTGACCAGTCGGCGCTGGTGCATGGCCTCGATAATCGCGGCCACGGGAGCCTGGGGCATTTCTTTGCGCAGCTGAACCAGGTTGGCGGCGGTCTCCGCATCGATGCTGCGCGATTTGCCGCTGTCGCTTCTGTCCTTTGGATACAGGGCCTCGAGTTTTTGTCCACCGGCGTGGTAGCGTGCAATCCAGTCGCGCAGAGTGCTGCGGCCGATGCGGGTGCGATGTGAAAACGGGATATTCCATTTTCGGGCGCACTTTTGCGCAAGCAATCGGCACCTGTCCGCTCGCGGCAGCCTGGCGCCGGTCACAAAGTCGGCAATCACGCCGAAGCGAAAGACGGCCACCTGCTTTTTTTGTTCTTCGTCCATGGCAAAGCTCCTTTCGGTAGGGTTTGCCTTGCCATAAACGAATGGATCAGTGCTGTCGCGGGCACTGTTCGGTGGGGTGCTCAAAAGCCCGTTGCCGCTGCAAATTAAACCGCCCGGCTGACCGGCACACGGCCCAGATTCACCAGCCGGTCAAAGGCGGCGATCAGATCGGCCAGTGCCGGCACGCCGAAAACGGCCAGTGCCTGGCGCTTTAATGCCCGCAGCCAGTTGCGGGCACGGCTGCTCACGCATCCCCGGGGCCAATAGCCGGTATCGAGGCGTGCGGACAGGGCGGCCCGGATGGTGGCCGCAGCGCTCTGATGCCGGCTGAAAAAGCCCTTTGGCCGCAGGCGGATGATACAACCACAGGAGGGGCACCGATAACGACGCAGCCGCAAAGCACGGATAAAGCCGGTAAAAATAACCGCCACATATCCGTGACTCCAGGGTTTGGGGTGGCCGCACCGGCCACAGCATGAGGGACGCGGCCAGCAGTAATCCGGGGCACTTTGATTAATGCGCTTGAGATCCAGATCAAAAAAGGCTATCATCGCTTCACCGTTTGGTCAGAGGCCCAAGCGGGCCTCTGCGTTTTTAGGGAGCGGTGGGTGTTGCCTCACTCACCGCTTCTGTTTCTCCGGAAATAAAAATGGCCTCTTTCTCAAGAGACCATTTAATCCGAAATCCGCACCCTGTCTGTCAACTCATTGTGAAAAATTAATACCCTTTCCGTCCGCT
>CALNZE010000086.1:0-6533 GCA_942490955.1 uncultured Alphaproteobacteria bacterium | reverse complement strand
TTCGGAAGCTGCACCCACATAAATTACTGCAACACCACCGGCTAATTTAGCCAAACGTTCTTGCAGTTTTTCTTTATCATAATCAGAAGTAGTGGTATCAATTTGAGCTTTGATTTGGTTAACGCGCCCGTCGATATTTACTTTTTCGCCTTTACCATTAACGATGGTTGTGTTGTCTTTATCAATCGCTACTTTATCAGCCTCACCTAACATTGAGATATCAGCATCTTCCAGTTTGTATCCTTTTTCTTCTGAAATAACAGTACCACCTGTAAGAACAGCAATGTCTTCCAGCATTTCTTTTCTACGGTCACCAAAACCAGGAGCTTTCACAGCTGCTACTTTTAATGAACCTCTGATTTTGTTTACAACTAAAGTAGCAAGAGCTTCGCCATCGATATCTTCGGCAATAATTACTAAAGCACGACCACTTTGAGCAGCTTTTTCCAAAATTGGAAGAAGATCCTTCATTACACTGATTTTTTTGTCATAAATCAAAATGTAAGGACTTTCATAAACGGCTTCCATTTTTTCAGTATCGGTAACAAAGTAAGGAGAAATATATCCTCTGTCGAATTGCATACCTTCAACAACATCAACGTAAGTTTCAATTCCTTTTGCTTCTTCAATAGTGATAACACCTTCTTTTTTAACTTTTGCCATTGCTTCGGCAATCAATTTACCAATAGTGCTGTCGTTGTTTGCAGAAATGGTCGCAACTTGTTGAATTTGTTCAGAGCTGTCACCAATTTCTTTGGTTTGAGCTTTTAACGATTTAATAACTTCAGCAACGGCTTTGTCAATCCCACGTTTCAGATCCATTGGATTTGCACCGGCAGTAACATTTTTAATGCCATTTGTGAAAATTGCTTGAGCTAAAACAGTAGCAGTTGTTGTACCATCCCCTGCAATATCATTGGTTTTTGAAGCAACTTCTTTTACCATTTGAGCACCCATATTTTCAATTGGATCGCTTAGTTCAACTTCTTTTGCTACGGTAACACCATCTTTTGTAATTGCTGGTGAGCCAAAAGATTTTTCAATAATTACGTTACGTCCTTTAGGTCCTAAAGTAACTTTTACAGCGTTTGAGAGTTCATCAACACCAGTTTTAAGTGCTTCGCGGGCTATCATGTCAAATATTATGTCTTTAGCCATTTTTTTATTTTTTTAATTTTTTTAAGTTTTGAATTAAACAATTGCAACGATATCGGATTCACGCATAATTAAATAATCGCCTCCGTCAACAGAAATCTCGGTTCCGGCATATTTTCCATAAAGAACCATGTCTCCTTCTTTAACGGTCATATTTTCATCTTTTGTTCCAGGTCCTACAGCTACAACAGTACCTTTTTGTGGTTTTTCTTTTGCTGTGTCAGGAATGATAATTCCTCCTGCAGTTTTTTCTTCAGCAGCGGCGGCTTTAATGATAACTCGATCTGCTAATGGTTTAATGTTTAATTTTCCCATCTTTTTAAAATTTATGTTTTATGATTATATTTTTTGAATAAGATATTTCTCTTTGCTCACATTCTATGCCAAAAGGTAATAGTAAAAAAAATGTCAGAATGTTATGACATTCTGACATTTTACAATATCGTTTTTTTAAGCACTAATTATTATCTTCTCTTGGAGGAGGTGCCTGATAATCAGAATTTGGCTGAGGTGTTTGAGGGTTGCTGGAACTGATCCGGAAGCGCCCCCGGGCCGCTTCCGGCTCCCGCCCCGCCTGCGGCTCAGGCCCGCGGGCGGGGTTTTTCTGTCCGGGTATCTGACGGAGCAGGCGCCAGCTGCTCAGTGCGCCAGCGCAGGCGCGCGCCCAGACCGGCACGGCAGATGTCCAGGCTCACCGTCTGCAGTTTACTGTTCGTCATGCGTTTGATGTTGTGCCGGACCGACCACAGATTGAACATCGCTGCGCCTTCATCGAGACTGTGCTTGAGGCTCAGGTACATCAGCGCGGTCCCGGCCCCCAATTCGCAGCCTTTCCCGGTAAGTGCCGTGAAATAGCCGTGATACGGCCCGCCCGGCTCGGCCAGAATAAAGGCAAAGGCCACTGGCTCCGACTGATGGGACACCCACCAGAACCGCAGCGTTCCGTCCCGGGCACAGCCGCGGATCTGTTCCTCGTACAGCCGCAGCCCGATCATGCGCATGCGCGGGCTGTTCTTCCAGCTAGACGCAACCACCTTGCGCAGAACGCCCACCGCCGTTTCCGGATCATCGTCAGACGTGCAAAGATCGATCTCGCAGCTTGCGGCCGTTTTCCTCTCGGCAGCGCGCAGGTTGCGGCGGTTCTTGCTGCTCAGCTGCGCCTCCAGATCTGCACCGCCCGCCACGCCTTCCACGGTAAAGTAGCCCAGGCCGGGACTTGTCCTGACACTGTACCCACGCCGCTCGAAAGCACGGCTGAGGCAGCGGCCCAGACGGTTGTCTTCCGGAAGGTTTTCAAAGGAAAGGTCAAGCCACCGCATCCGTTCCAGCGCCTGCACCATTGCCGCGGTCAGCTCCGCTTCGTTCTCCTGCGGCGCAAACAGCAGATCGAAGGCCGGCTGAAGAGCCGAACAGCGGCGGACCGCCGCGCCAGGCCAGCGCCGCCTTCCAGTCCCGGCGGCGGAATACCGGCACGAACCCGGCCAGATCCGGCCCGCGCCAGAGGCAAAGGCAGGCCGGCCTCTGGCCCGTGGCAACAGCCGCCCGCGCCCACGGAAGGAAGAAACCGGGCCGGTCATAGGCGCCGGCCCCGGCAGCCGCAGCCAGCGCCGCCAGCTGATCCTCCAGCGCCAGCAAGGCCGGCAGGCTGTCCGCGATCTCAACGCGCAGGGACTGCATTCCTGTCTCCTCTCTATTTCAGCGGTTTCCGCGGCAGGTGTCCGCGGACGGAGCCGCCTGCTGCGGCTGGCCAGACCCAGGCCGGAAACACTGGCGGCCTGCGGCGGGCAATGCGCCGCTGCATTGCGGAAAGCAGCACCTGCGGCACCGCCCTTGCCATAGTTTCCGACACTCTGGCCGCCGCCAGATCCGCGACCGTCAGTGCCTGCTGCGCTGGCTTTGGCTGGAAAAGCTTGAATTCGGCGCGTATTCAGGCGGCTGCAGGGCACCTGCCTCCAGCCCGGCCGCCGCAAGCAGAGGCTCCAGCGCCGGACCTGGGCGTGCGCGCAGGCTGTCGAAGTCCACGGCAAACACCCCGCCGCGCCCCCAGTTGCCGCATGCGCAGGCGGCGCATATAGCGCTCGTGGAACACGTTCGAGGCACAGGCCTGCCCGATCAGCACCGCCTGGCGCGTATGGCGGCGGAGAGCGGCCATAAGACCAAAGCCGTGAGCGCAGAAACCCCGGAATCCGGCGGCTCACACAGAGGAACAAAGCCGTCGGCAGCGCCTTGGCAATGGTTTCCGCCAGCAGTGTGTGATGCGGCGATTTCTCGACCCAGGCAGTGGCCCCTTCGCGCAGCGCCACCGCATCCATCACCCGGCAGAACAATTCAGCCGGGCTGGCGCTCGCCTCTGCCGCGTCTTCGCCCCAGCTGCGTCTCAGCCCGGTCAGCCGGTAGTATTCGCTGGCCAGGAAATCCCCCGCCGCATCCGCGCGCCAGCCGACGGCCGGCCAGGGTTCCATCGAAGGCGCGAAATGGGAGAAAAAGACGCTTTCATGCACACCGTGGTGATGGTCCGCGGCCACTGCTGCAATGCCCGGCTGAGCCGCCAGCAGATTGGCCGCAAGCGTCGTCCCGGAGCGCTGCAGCCCCAGCACAAAGATGGGAATGGCCCGCGCCGCGCTCATGCCCTCAGCCTCGCTTCCGCCCGCAGCGCGCGATAGGCGCGGCGCAGGTTGAACAGCACCGCATGGCCGGGCTGGCGCAAGGGCAGCACATAGGCGGGCACCAGAGGCACGATGCCGGGGTTGAAGGCCGATTTGAATTGAGCCCGGTTTCTGGCGCCGGCCGGGTCCGCTTCGGCCCCGTCCCCGGACAGCGCTGCTGCCCCTGCCATGTCATACTGGGCAAACCCCTGTGCCTGTGCGGTTTTCATCGCCTCCCAAACCAGCGGATACCCGGCGGCGGCGCTGGACTTGTCTTCGCTGCGGGCCAGAACAAGCCAGAACGCCCGGCTGCCGTCGGCAATCATGACATGGCCCGCCACCAGCCTTTCCTGCTGCCAGGCCAGCAGGAAAGCGCCCTTGCTGCGGGTCATCTGCCATTGCGCCGCCACAGGCGGAACCGCTTCAAGCCCCAGCCCGCGGGCGCGGAAGAATGACTGCATCAGCGGTTCGAACCGCATGGCCTCTTCCAAAGATCCGGCCGGGCGCACCGCAATCCCCGCTTTTTCCGCTTTGCGGATCTGCCGCCGGCAGCGTTGTTTCAGCCGGGCCAGCAGCTGCTCCGGTGATCCGCCCAGATCAACCAGCGCCGTGTACCGGTGCTGCGCCTGACCGCTCGCAGGCAGCTGAACCCCGCCCGCCGCTTCCAGAATTGCGCAGACTTGCTGCGCGGCTTCCCCGCCGCTCCAGCGCGGGTTCAGCTGCATCGAGCAGCAGCCGGCCTGCCGCAGCCGCGCCGCGATTCCCGGCAGGATCCGGGCCAGGCATTCCGGCGTGCGGGTGACCGGCCCGCGCCGGAAATTCGCCAGGTAGCGGCCCGGCGCCAGCCGGGTCAGGCGCGCGACGCCAAATCCGGCAATGCCGCCGTCCGGAAAGCAGGCTGTCAGCATCAGGTAGCGGTGGCGCGGCGGCGGCGGGCAGTTTGCGGTGAAATCCGGGTGCTGCAGCCAGCCCGCCGGCGGGCAGGTTTCCAGAAAGGCCTCCAGTTTTCTGCGGATCCTTTGCGGCGGCACCTGATCCATGCTGATGCGAATTCCCGCAGTGCCGGCGCTGAACGGCTGCAGCACGGTCACAGCCTCTCTCCGTCATTTGCCAGAACGTCCGCGCGCCGCGGCTTCCTTCTTGGCAGCAGGCCGCGCAGCCCGGTCAGCTCGCGCAGCAAGTCCTCAAGTTTCAGCAGCCAATAGACGCGGCTGCCCCGCCGCACGCCCCGCACCCGCCGTAGCTGGTAAGATCCGGTTTCAAAATCCTTCAGGAAGTGGGTCCGGCGTCCGAACTCGAAACGCACGGGCTCGCCTTTCCCGATCACCGTCTGCAATCCCAGATACAAAATGGAGCGGCCCGGCGACAGGTCCGAATATGCTTCGTCAAATTCCGTGAACAGTCCGTACCAGGTGTCCTGGCAGCGCACCGCGCAGAAGGACGCGATGTCCTTTTCCTCAGCACGCATCAAAACCAGGCTGCCGCATTTCCGCCCGGCAAACCTGCGCCAAAATTCGCACAGGAACGCATCGCCGCCGTCCAGCGCAGCCAGCCCGGTGCCCGATTTCTGCTTCCAGGAGCGCCGCGACAAGGCAATCATCCTTTGCACCGGCGCCTCTGCCGGCCCGGTATAGGCTTCTGTTTCCGCCTTGGCCTGTTTCAGCTGCTTGCCGCTGACGCGGACCTTCTTGCGGAAAGACCGGCTGCGGGTCTGGCAGTAGCTGTCCCAATCGGCAAGGTTTTCCGCCAGCGAGCTGTCCTGCTCCCGGTCCTGCCACAGTTCCAAGCCGCTCAGGCGCAGGCAGCGGGTGGTGAACACATCCCGGGTGCAGACCCGGAACATCGGCAGTTCGATCCCGGCCCGCGGCGCGGCCTTGCATACCGCTGCCAGCAGCACCCGCAGGGTTTCGCGGCTGCTGGCCAGAAACTCGAAGAAACCCGAATAATTGCACAGCCAGCCGGTCAGCACCCGGGGACGGTAGAAGGGCAGCAGCTTGCTGGCCCGCTGCCGGACCAGGCACATCGGCGCGGCCGCCACCATCATCCCGGCCTGCCAGACCGTGACAACCCGCAGCTCGCCGGGCACCCCGAATCCTGCATACTGCGCGGCCAGCCAGTCAAAGGAGGAGAAAAGCCGCCCGCGGCAGCTTTCGTGCATGGCGCGCCAATCCGCTTCCAGAGCGGCAAAATCCTCCCAGCAGGTCAACACCCGGGTGTCCAGCGCCTCCGGCTGCGCGCTGCGGATGACCGAACAGCTATTCATCCGCCATCCTCCGCGCGGGTGCCCAGCGCACGCTGTGCACCCCGGCCATCGCCCGCAGGATGCCAAAGCCCATCGCCGCATGGCCCATCACGAAAAACCGGGCCGGACCTGTCCCGGGGAGCCGCCCCAGCGCGGACCACAACAGCGGCCCGGCGCCAAGGCCGTAGACCAGCAGCTGTGCCAGCAAGCCAACGGTGTAAATGCCTCCGGACTCTGCGGCAGCGGCGAGGCTCAGCAGCAGCAGCAGCGGCAGCAGGAAGGCCACCATCCGCCGCAATCCCTTGTGAAACAGCAGCTGCAGCGCGTAAATCCCGTGGCGGCCCGGATTCATCAGACGGCGCATCCGCATCAGGGCGCGCCAGCCGCGCTCGGTGGAGCGCACCCGGCGCATGAACTCGTCGCCGGTATGGCTGCTCACCTGCTCCTGCGCCACCGCACGCGGCTCAAACACCAGCCGCCGGTGCCGGGCC
>CALNZE010000085.1:0-5132 GCA_942490955.1 uncultured Alphaproteobacteria bacterium | reverse complement strand
AACGAAGACGTTATTCGCTTTATTTCGGCCAAGAAAAATGAGCCCGAATGGATGCTTGAATGGCGCCTGAAAGCCTATGAGCTGTGGCTAAAGATGGAAGAACCCGATTGGGCCAAGGTCAACTACCCAAAGATCGACTATAACGACATCTATTATTATGCCGCACCAACCAAGAAAGAAGGCCCGAAAAGCCTGGATGAGGTTGATCCCGAACTGCTGGCGACCTACGCCAAGCTGGGCATCCCGATCCGCGAGCAGGAAGTGCTGGCGGGCGTGAAGGGGTCGGCCAAGGTTGCCGTGGATGCAGTGTTTGACAGTGTGTCAGTGGCCACCACTTTCCGCGAGGAGCTGAAAAAAGCTGGCGTGATCTTCATGTCGATTTCTGAAGCGGTGCGCGAATATCCTGAACTGGTGCAGAAGTATCTCGCCACCGTCGTGCCCGTGCGCGACAATTATTTTGCCACGCTCAATTGCGCGGTCTTCACCGACGGCACCTTTGTCTATGTGCCCAAGGGCGTGCGCTGCCCGATGGAGCTGAGCACCTATTTCCGCATCAATGCCGAAAATACTGGCCAGTTTGAACGTACGCTGATTGTCGCCGATGAAGGCAGTTATGTTTCCTACCTTGAGGGCTGCACCGCACCGATGCGCGACGAGAACCAGTTGCACGCCGCCGTGGTGGAGCTGGTGGCGCTTGATAATGCCGAAATCAAATATTCAACGGTGCAAAACTGGTATCCGGGCGACAAGAACGGCAAGGGTGGCATCTATAATTTCGTTACCAAACGCGCCTTGTGCAAAGGCAAAAATTCGAAAGTGAGCTGGACCCAGGTGGAAACCGGCTCAGCCGTGACCTGGAAATACCCAAGCTGCGTGCTGGCGGGTGACGGTTCGGTCGGCGAATTTTACTCAGTTGCCGTGACCAATAATTACCAACAGGCCGATACCGGTACCAAGATGATCCATATGGGCGCGAACACGCGGTCGACCATCATCTCGAAGGGTATTTCGGCGGGCAAGTCGCAGAACACCTATCGCGGTCTGGTGCGCGTGCTGTCGGGTGCGGAAAATGTGCGCAACTATACCCAGTGTGATTCGCTTCTGGTGTCATCGGAATGCGGTGCGCATACCGTGCCTTATATCGAGGTCAAAAACCCGACCGCACAGATCGAGCACGAGGCGACAACCTCGAAAATCTCTGAAGATCAATTATTTTACTGCCGCGCCCGTGGGCTTGGTGAAGAAGAGGCGGTCGCGATGATCGTCAATGGTTTCTGTAAAGAAGTGATGCAACATCTGCCGATGGAATTTGCCGTGGAAGCCCAGAAGCTTCTCGGTATCTCGCTTGAAGGCAGTGTGGGTTAAGGTGGATTAAAAAATATGCTGAAAATTAAAGATCTCCATGTGGATGTTGCCGGTCTCGAGATTCTCAAGGGCCTGAACCTTGAGATCAAAGCGGGCGAAACCCATGCCATCATGGGCCTTAACGGTGCTGGCAAATCGACCCTGGCGGCAACCATCGCCGGGCGCGATGATTATACCGTCACCAAAGCTTCAATCGAGTTCGAGGGCATAGACCTGCTGGCGCTGGAGCCCCATGAGCGCGTGGGCGAAGGCCTGTTCCTTGGCTTCCAGTATCCGGTGGAAATTCCGGGTGTGTCGAACCTCAATTTCCTGCGCACCGCGCTCAACAGCGTGCGGCGCTACCGTGGTATTGATGAGATGTCGGCGGCAGAGTTCATGAAGCTGATCCGCGAAAAAGCCAAAGCCCTGAAAATGGACCCTGAAATGCTCAAGCGTTTTGTCAATGTGGGTTTCTCGGGCGGTGAGAAAAAGCGCAATGAGATGGTCCAGATGGCGATGCTGGACCCCAAACTGGCGGTGCTGGACGAAACCGACAGCGGCCTCGATATTGACGCGCTCAAGACCGTTGCCGAGGGCATCAATGCCCAGCGTCGCAGCGATACCGCGGTCCTCTTGATCACCCACTATCAGCGGCTGCTTTCATACGTTCAACCCGATGTGGTGCATGTGATGATCGGCGGGCGCATCGTCAAATCAGGCGGCAAGGAACTGGCGCTTGAGCTGGAAGAAAAAGGCTATGCCGACGTTGCCTAACAGCGACGGTTCGAGAGTGGAATACGGGGTCGCTTGAAGTCAGAAGGACGCAGGATGCAAAACGAGCTGATGACAGGATATGAAGCGCAGGCAACCGCCCTGAAGGGTACGGTGCCGGGCACCGATGGGTTGCGTGAGCAGGCCTTGCGCGATTTTGGCGTGCGCGGCTTCCCGACAGGCAAGTCTGAAGACTGGCGCTACAGCGACCTCAAGACCCTGCGCAGCCAGGTTTTTGGCCTGGCCAGCCCAAGCACAGACCTGCCGGAAATTGTTGCGCCTTTGGGCGTAACCGCCGCGCGTTTTGTTTTTGTCAATGGCCGCTATATGGAACGGCTCTCATACATGGGTGACCTCTGGCAGGCGGCGTCGATCCGCCCGCTGGCTAAACATTTCATGTCGTCGACCGACCGGGTCGGCGAGTTAGTGCGCGGTTCCGATGCCCCGACACTGTTGAATACCGCGCTGCTGCGGGACGGCATGGTATTATCCGTGCCCGCCGGTGTGGAAATCGACGAACCGGTTGAAATCATCCATGTCATGACCGCTGCTGGCAGGCCAAGCTGCGCACCTCGAGGCACGTGATAGAGCTTGGTGAGGGCGCCAAACTATCGGTGATTGAGCGTTATATCGGCGACGACAGCGCCTATTGGACCAATGTGGTGCTGCAAGCCCGCATCGCTGAAGGTGCAACGCTTAACCATATCCGGATGCAGGAAGAGGGCGCCAGCGCGCACCATACCGGCAAAAGTTTTGTTAATGTTGACACCGAAGGCCGCTATATCTGCACCAGCCTTTCATTGGGCGCAAAAACCGCGCGCTTTGAAGCCCATGTGCGGCTGCTGGGCGAAGAGGCCCATGCCTCGATCGACGGTGTTGCGCTGGCCGCCACCGGCCAAAGCCATGATACCCTGACCCATGTCAGCCATGTGGTGCCCGCTGCGACCAGCGACCAGATTTTCCGCACGGTTGCCGACACCCGCGGCAAAACGTCCTTCCAGGGCAAGGTCACGGTGGAAAAAGACGCACAGCAAACCGCCGCAGACCAAAGCTTCAAGGCGCTGGTGTTTGACCGCACCGCCGAAGCCAATGCCAAACCGGAACTTGAAATTTTCGCCGACGATGTCAAATGCAGCCACGGTGCCACCGTGGGTGAGCTGGACCGCAAGGCGATTTTTTACCTGACCTCGCGCGGCATTGACCCCGTTACCGCCCGTCAGATGCTGGTTGAAGCTTTCACTGCAGCCGCGCTCGAACGTATTGGCGCAGAGGACGTGAAACAGGCAATCGCAGACCGCCTGAACGACTGGATGAAAGCGCGCGCGAGCCGCCCGATACCAGATGGCGTGGCAAAATTAGGACAGGACGCAGAGTGAACAAGATGAATACCCTGGCCCCGATCCATACCGGACTTGATGTTGCTGCGATCAAAGCGGATTTTCCGATCTTTGCGCAGGAAGTCTATGGCAAGCCGTTCGACCTTCCTTGATACAGCCGCCAGCGCGCAGAAGCCGCGTGCGGTGATTGCGGCCGAGGTTGCGCTTTATGAAGGCTATTATGCCAATGTGCATCGCGGCGTTTATAAATTCAGCCAGGATTCGACCGAAGCCTATGAAGCCAACCGCGAAACGGTGCGGGCTTTCATCGGCGCCAAAAAAGCCAAGGAATGCATCTTTGTACGCGGCGCCACCGAAGGCATCAATCTGGTCGCCCAGACATGGGGCCGCGCCAATATCAAGGCCGGGGATGAGATCATCCTCAGCCATATGGAGCATCATTCCAACATCGTGCCCTGGCAGATGCTGGCCGAAGAAAAAGGCGCCAAAATCCGCGTAATCCCGATTTTCGACGATGGCTCGCTGGATATGGAAGCCTATGGCGGCTTGTTGTCTGAGCGCACAAAAATCGTCGCGGTTGGCCATATTTCAAACAGCATCGGCACCCATCAACCCGGTGCGCGACATCATTCGCATGGCGCATGACGCTGGCGCTCTGGTACTGATTGATGGCTGTCAGGCCGCACCGCACCTGAAAATCGACGTGCAAGCGCTGGACGCTGACTTTTATGTCTTTAGCGCCCACAAAATGTATGGCCCGACCGGCATTGGTGTGCTTTACGGTAAGGAAGCGTTGCTTGACGCTATGCCACCGTGGCACGGCGGCGGCGACATGATCCGCACCGTATCGTTTGAGGGCACGACCTATAATGATCTGCCCTATAAGTTCGAGGCTGGCACGCCCCATATCACTGGCGGCATCGCGATGAAAGCGGCCCTGGATTATATCAATGCGCTCGGCTTTGACGCGATCAACGCCCATGAAAATGCGCTGATGGCTTATGCGCTGAAGGAATTGCAGCAATTTAACAGCCTGCGTCAAATCGGCACATCAAAAGATCGTGGCGCCTTGATCAGTTTCGTTATGGACCATGCCCACCCCCATGACATTGGTACAATCCTCGACCGGCAGGGCATTGCCGTCAGGGCGGGGCACCACTGCGCCCAACCTGTTATGGACCGCTTCCAAATTCCGGGCACCGTCCGCGCGAGCTTTGGCATCTATAATGATTATGATGACATTGACCGATTGGTAGCAGGTCTCAAAAAAGTGAATGAGATTTTTGGCTGATGAGTGAGCAAGAGAAAGATTTTCCGGCAGAAAATATGCCGGTCAAAAAGAACCGCCCGATCATAGGTGGTGCGTCACACGGATGAGGACAGGCGGCGAAAGGTTTTCCTCAAGCAAATTCCTTGAGACGAAACAGGAAGATGACGACGTGAACGAAATAGTAGCGACCAATGCGGACAAGCCCGCCGGCGAAGGGGACCCCGCCCTCAAGCAAGCGATCATTGAAGCCCTGCGTGAGATTTATGACCCGGAAATCCCGGTCAATATCTATGAGCTCGGCCTGATCTACGGTGTTGATATCGACGATGACTTGCACGTGCGCTGACCATGACACTCACGACCCCGCATTGTCCGGTCGCGGAATCGATGCCGGGCGAGGTGGAGTTGAA
>CALNZE010000084.1:0-11912 GCA_942490955.1 uncultured Alphaproteobacteria bacterium | reverse complement strand
ACCCGAATTTGCTTAGGCAGACGGCAACCAAGGTCGGCACATGATCGGGGACGGCGCAGTAGTGCGTGCGTCTGAATTGTTTTGCCGATATATAGGACAAGCCGCCCAAAAAAGAACCGCCCAGCCGTGCCAATCGCGCCGGGCGCCCAAGGAGCTGAAGATGAAATTTTTCCTCGATACTGCCAACATTGACGAAATCCGTGAAGCTAATGCCACGGGCCTGTTGGACGGTGTGACCACCAACCCATCGCTGATCAAAAAGGCCGGTCGTGAATTTTTCGAAGTCATTACAGAGATCGCCAAAGAAGTTGATGGCCCGGTATCGGCTGAAACCGTTGCCCATGACCATGAAACCATGCTCAAGGAAGGCCTGAAATGCGCCAAGATCGCTGATAATATCGCGGTCAAGGTGCCGCTGACGATCGAAGGCCTGAAAACCTGTAAAGCCCTGCGTGCTGAAGGCATCTTGGTCTATGTGACCCTGTGTTTCACCGCCTACCAGGCGCTGCTGGCTGCCAAGGCTGGCGCCAGCTTCATTTCGCCGTTTGTGGGCCGTCATGATGACGTGGGTTTCATCGGCATGGAGCTGATTGAAGACATCCGCAACATCTATGACAATTACGAATTCAATACCGAAATCCTCGTCGCCAGCGTGCGCCACCCGGCCCATATTCTGGAAGCCGCGCGCATCGGTGCCGATGTATCTACCTTCCCGATTGACGTGTTGCGCAAGCTGTTCAATCACCCGCTGACCGCCAGCGGGCTTGCCGGTTTTGACAAGGACTGGGCAGCCACGGGCTTCTCGATCCTCTAGGACCAAAGATAAGGGCGCGGCATAAGGTTCGCGCCCTTTTTCTATCTGCCAAGGGCAATCCATGACCCCCTCCCCCTTTGAACAGCTGCAGGCCCAGCATCCCTGGCCGAACACCACCGACCTGAGGGCGTGGGACTATACGCTCGGGGGTGGCGGCAGGCATCTGGTTGATGCGTTGATCCGCGAGATGCAGCCAAAGCTGATGCTGGAAATCGGCTGTTTTTTGTGCGCATCCACCAAGCGCTGGTTATCGCTGGATGCCAGCCTCAAGGTGATCGGCATCGACCCCTGGGATGATGGCCTGATCGAGCAATGCCAGCGCTATGTTGGCCGCCCTGCCTTGACCCGCGCCTATCCTGACCGCGCCGTGCAGCAACAATTTGCTGAGGATGTGGCCCGCCAAGGGCCGTTTGCCACCGCACTTGCCAACCTGCGCGGCTTTGACGATCGCTTTATACCCGTGCGAGGATTATCGCCTGATGCTCTATATGCGCTTAAAGACGCGGGAATTGAGCCAAAGCTGATTTACATCGACGCCAACAAACAAGCCATAGACCTCGATGTGTGCCATGATCTGTGGCCAACGGCCCAACTGTGCGGCGATGATTGGCATTGGGGTCGCACCAAAGGCTATCCAATGCGACAGATTGTTGAGGCTTTTGCCGAAAAGCATGGCTTTTCTGTTGAGGCGGACCATGCGACCTGGATATTGCGATCCAAATTTCAATGAGTGACGGGGAACCCTATTTGCCATGACAACGCCGCTGTTTTCACCCGGAATTCTAATGGTTGTTGTGGCGGCAATAAGCGCCCTGATGCTACTAAGGCCAAGCCTGATCAAAAAACCGATGTGGCGGGCGACTGTTACGCCTTTGGCCTCAATCATTGGCTCCGGCTTCTTGGTTGCCGGGCCGGTTCTGATCCCGATTGCCGGAAACTGGGCATGGCTTGCCATGCTGGCCTTGTGCGGCACGGGCTATCTGTTTGGCACAGCGATGCGGCATAATATTGCCTATATCGAGCCCTTGGCCTCCGGAAAATTAACCCGCGCGGAAAAGGCGATTGAACATATTTCGGAATTTGCGCTGGCCTTCGCCTATTTTATTTCTGTTACCTATTACCTTAACCTGTTTGCGTCCTTTGCCTTGCGTGCCGATGATATTATCGACCCGGACATCAGCCGGTGGCTGGCCTCTGCCCTTATTCTGGGCCTCGGATTGATGGGCGCATTCCGCGGCCTGCGCGCGCTTGAAAATCTGGAAGCCATATCGGTGGGCATCAAACTGGCCCTGATTGCCGGGCTGCTGGCGGCGCTGACAATGTGGTTTATCGCAAGCCTTGATACCCATAGTTTGGAATTGACCATATTTACCCTTAAGCCGGACGGGCAGGATTTGGGTATATTGCTTGGGCTGGTTATTCTGGTGCAGGGGTTCGAAACGTCGCGCTATCTGGGCGATGCCTATGACGGCCCTACCCGCATCAAAACCATGCGGCTGGCACAATTGATTTCAACCGGAATTTATCTTGCCTTCATCCTGCTGATCACGCCGTTTTTTGTGACCGACATGCCAATGGTCGGGCGGGAACCCGAAATCATCACCATTTTGGAACCCTTGGGCACCGTGGTTGCGCCGCTGGTTATTTTTGCGGCGCTGGCATCCCAGCTTTCTGCGGCAATTGCGGATATGAACGGGGCCGGCGGCCTGTTATCCAGCGCCACCAGCCACAAAATGCCGGTCAGGGCAGCTTATCTCGCCACCGCCTTTGTGGCACTGGCGATCACCTGGACCGCCAGCATCATGGAGATCATCACCTATGCTTCCAAAGCCTTTGTGGTGTATTACGGCCTGCAATCCGCGCTGGCACTGATATTCAGTTGGCGCAGCAAGCAAAAACACCGCAGCGCCAAAATAGTACTCTTTGCCATCGCGCTTCTGATCGCACTTGCCGTAATGATTTTTGGCATCCCCGCAGACGCCTGACCAAAGGCTGTTTAGGACTAATCCTCATCCACCCAGGTGACATGGCCCATTTTGCGGCCGGGGCGCGGGTCCTGTTTGCCATAATGATGGAAATGGGCTTTGGGATCGGCCAGATAGGGTTCGTAATCGAGGATATCCGGGCCGAGCAGATTTTTTTCATCCGCACCTTGCCACGGGCATCGGTGGGGCCAAGCGGCAGATCGCAGATCGCGCGGATATGCTGCTCAAACTGGCTAGTGGCGGCGCCTTCGATGGTCCAGTGCCCGCTATTGTGCACCCGCGGTGCAATCTCGTTGACCACAATCTCGCCATTGGCGTCACTGATGAACATCTCAACCGCCATCACACCGACATATTCAAGCGCGTTGGCCACCCGAGTTGCCATGACCTTGGCCTTGGCTTCAACCATATCGGAAATCAGCGCCGGAACGGTCGTGGTATCAAGAATGTGATTTGTATGCACATTTTCGCTGACCGGGAAAGCCGCCACATCGCCCGATGCACTACGCGCCACCACCACGCTCACTTCGCGGTCAAAATTGACAAAGCCTTCCAGAATGGCGGGCGCACCAGCGGTGACTTCGAGCACACGGGCGATATCAGCACGGGACCGGATCATCACCTGCCCCTTGCCATCATAGCCAAAACGCCGGGTTTTCGCCACAGACGACCGGCCAATGACCTTGAGCGCCGCCTGCAGCTCCTCTTCGGTTTCAAACGCCTGATAGGGCGCGGTTTTCACCCCAGCCGCGTTGAGGAAGTCTTTTTCCAGCAGGCGGTCCTGCGTGGTTTTCAGCGCTTTGACACCGGGGCGCAACAATGTATCGCGGCCAACAATCTCGGCGGTAAAGGCCGGTACATTTTCGAATTCATAGGTCGCCACATCGACGCTGCGCGCAAAAGCCTCCAGCGCGTCTTCGTCTTCATAATCAGCGATGGTGATCTTGTCCGCGACATGGAAAGCGGGGCTGCGTTTGTCGGGGCAGAAAATATGGCAACGATAGCCAAAATTGGCCGCTGCCAGCGCCAGCATGCGGCCCAATTGGCCGCCGCCCAAAATACCGATGGTTCCACCTGGGGACACTTGGGTCATGGCTTTTGCCTTTGTTCCGTAAAATTTTCTACGCGGTTGAAGCGGCTGTATCAGGCGTTATCGACTGGGTCTTCGGCAACGCTGTCGGTTTGCGCGGCACGGAAGGCGTCAAGCTTTGCCGCCACTGCGTCATCCATCAGGGCAATCACAGCACCGGCCAGCAACCCGGCATTCTTGGCGCCTGCTTTACCGATTGCCAAAGTGCCCACAGGTACCCCGCCCGGCATTTGAACAATCGACAGCAAACTATCTTTGCCCGAAAGCGCCGCTGACTGCACCGGCACGCCAAAAACCGGCAGAGGCGTCATCGCCGCAGCCATGCCCGGCAGGTGCGCTGCGCCGCCTGCACCGGCGATAATACATTTCAGCCCACGGCTCTTTGCCGTTTTGGCATAGTCATAAAGCCGGTCTGGGGTGCGGTGCGCCGAAACGATCTTGGTCTCATAAGCCACGCCCAGCAAGTCAAGCGCTTCCGCCGCGTGCTTCATGGTTGGCCAATCAGACTGGCTGCCCATAATGATGCCAACAAGGGGTATCACCTGCCATGGCTTGAGTATCCTCATAGTCCCGCGCGGGCAGAGCCGCCTGCATTCATCCGTCCGCAAGGGCGAATCCGCCTGCGGAGGCCGCATTATAGGCAGGCAATATGCGATTGCAAGGTCCCATAATGGGGTCAAATTCACCCCCGCACTTGAAAGACGATTCACAATGAAGTCATAATGCACTAAGACTATTGTAATGTAACGGACCGCAGGCTTTTTATGAAAATCACCAATACCCCCGGTGTTATGCGTACAGCACCCTCGCGTGAGGTCCGACGGACATCAAAAACAGACAGCGCGACCAGCTCAAGCGCGCCGCGTCGGATTGACGATACTGTCAGTATCCAGACCATTCCACCTGAAGAAATGACGCCGCGGGTTCAGCAGGCGATCATGTCGCTGATGGAAGAAGTGGATAGCCTGAGGCGCGAACTGGACCATACCCAGCGCCGCCTGCGCGAAATGGAAGATGTCGCCGACACCGATGCCCTGCTGCCGGTACCGAATCGCCGCGCTTTTGTGCGGGAACTGAACCGGATGATTTCTTTTGCCGAACGCTATGGCGCGCCCTCGACGCTGATGTTCATCGATTTGAATGACATGAAGCTGATCAATGACCGCTATGGCCATGAAGCGGGCGACAAGGCCCTGTTTCACGTGGCGCGCTTGCTCACTGAAAATGTGCGCGGCACCGATGTCATTGGCCGCCTTGGTGGTGACGAATTTGGTGTCATCCTGGCCCAGGCTGATGAAACGGTCGGGCAGGAAAAAGCCGCCGCGCTGGCCAGCATCATTGCCGAAAACCCGCTGGACCTGGGCAGTGAGCGGGTGCAGATGAGCCTTGCTTATGGCATCTATACCTTCCGGTCCGGCGACCATCCCGATGATGCACTCGATAAAGCCGACAAGGCGATGTATGAGAATAAAAAAGAAGTGAAGGGCGAGGATAATATCCGCTGAGCAGGCTCAGGCGATGATATCCGGCACCAGCATATTCTTGAGCTTGTTGAGCTCGTCTTTCAGCATCAACTTGCGTTTTTTGAGCCGCTGCACCTGCAAAAGGTCAAATGTCCCGGCACGGGTCACTGCAGTGATGGCATCATCAAGATCCCTATGTTCCTGAGCGAGGAGCGCCATACGCCCTCTGATGTCATCTTCGTCCATCGACTGCCTCTAGACTGTTTGTGCCGGAAAAAAGGGTTATAGCATGTCACTTTACGACAAGGAAGCTGAACACTGCCCTATCCTGATTTCAGCAGCAGCCTTTTGGGATTTTTCGCTGAATACCTATGCCGAACCGGCAGTAAAAGATGCGTGTCTGGCCGCGCAGGATGATTTTGGCGCAGACGTCAACCTGCTGCTGTTGTGCCTGTGGCTTGGGCGCCACCAGTGCGCACCAGATCCGAAAGCATGGCAAGGCCTGCTGGCCGCTTCCGCCGAATGGCAACAGGAAAAGCTTGGCCCGCTGCGTGCCCGTCGCCGCGCATTAAAGGGGCAGGCGCATTATGCCCTGGCGCTGGCAGATGAGCTGGCCGCCGAGAAAGAGGCACAAGTCGCCCTTATTGCCGTGCTTGAGCCTGACAGCCTGCCTGCTGCTACACCCCTGGCCGCGCTTGACACCTATGCCCGACATCTTGGCCTGCCCGCCGCGATTGTTAAATCCCTTTCGTCCGCCGCCTGCCCCGTTTGAGCCTCACCTCATCGCAACATGCTTGAGCCACCGGGCCACTCGGGTATCGAATGACGCTGGATTTAACCAGAATGAGACATTCATGTTTGCCCTTCGATATTTGGTCCTTTTAAGTGTGTTTTTTGCCAGCCAGGCCGGTTTTGCGTCTCCGGTGCCAAGCGAAATGCTTGAAAAAATGCGCAGCGCCTATGGCGGCCCGGCGCTGATGAACCTGACATCTGCCCGGATGCGCCTTGAAACCCGCGGCGCTGGCGAGGCCCTGCCCAACACAGCGGACATGCATTATGATTTCCGCAATATCGCCATCGCCCGTAGCGAAACCACCTCTCAAGGCCTCGAGCGCAAGATTGCCGGTACCGACCGTGGTTATAGCTTCATTGGCAGCCGCTGCGCGCCGCTGAGTGAAAAAGAGGAACACAAGCTGATTGCCGGGCTTTATGGCAACTTCCTGTTCCTGCTGAGCGACAGCCAGACCATGATCGCACCACCCTCGGCAGACCTACCGAAAGCAGCCAACAGCCACTTGGCCTGGTATCATGTCTTTCGCCCCGGGTGGAAAGGTTTGCATATTGGTGTTGACCCCCAAGTCGGGTTGATCCGCGAATTCTGGTTTGGCGGCAACAGCATCGGCCGCGAGCTTGACTATCGTTTCAGCGACGGAGTCATGTGGCCTTTCCGGTTTGAAATCTATGAAGGCGACAAGCTGGTGACCACCGGCCATTTCAGCGAAGTGCACGTCAGCCGCAGCGGCGATGATGACGTCAAAGTACCAGACTATTGCATGCAGTTGCTTATGCCTCAGTAGGTTTTTCGCCCCAGCGCTTGATACCGGCAACATCAAGTCCAAAAAGATCAAGCACCCGTGCCGCCGTATAGGTGACCATGTCGTCAATGCTTTTGGGCTTGGCATAATGGGCTGGTACCGGCGGCGCGATGATCGCACCCATTTCAGTCAGGCTTGTCATGGTGCGCAAGTGCCCCCAGATGCAGCAGGGTTGCGCACCATCAACACCAGCGGGCGCCGTTCCTTGAGCATCACATCAGCCGCCCGGCTGACCAGCGACGAGGTGATACCGGTGCGGATTTCGCCCATGGTGTTGACCGAGCACGGCGCACTGATCATGCCCTTGGTCTTGAAAGAACCGCTGGCAATCGCTTTTTGAGAAGAGAGAGGAAGCTGATATCGGCGGCGGGATACACCACATCGGCCAGCGCGCGCACATCACGCACCGCCAGATCGGTTTCTTCAGCTAACGTGCGTTCCCCGGCCTTCGACATCACCAGATGGGTTTCAACATCAAGCGCGCGCAGCAGTTCCAGCAAACGCACGCCGTACGCCACACCACTGGCACCGGTTATGGCTAAAACTATCCTATTCATGCGAGTCTCTGCCTTCCCACGCAACAATCCTTTATTCTGGCAAAAAACCGGTGCGGCTAAGTGCCCGAAGATACAGGCATAGTCAGAAGCCGCCAATCTTTTCCGTGACAAGTTTATGACGAACTGGTGAAATGTCCTGTCTGAATAACATTACAAGAGGAGTGACGGGTATGAACCTAGAATCGCATGTTAATTCTCTGCACGCTAAACATGCTGAAATTGAAGACATCATCGCCCGCGAAGAACACCGACCTTGCCCGGACACCATTCGGTTAGCCGAGCTCAAAAAACAGAAATTACGCCTCAAAGAGGAAATGACCCGGCTTGTAAAACATTAATCGCTTTACGCTGGTCATATAAAAAAAGCGCAGGGTATTTTCCCCGCGCTTTTTTGTTTTTTCTTTACTGAACCTGGGCTGATGCCGGCGGCGGTATCCGCCCAAAACCCCTCAGCGTCAAATATCAGCTTTCGTCGCCAACAGCAGCCTCGTCCGCAGCAGCGCTTTCTTCCGAATGCGCTTTGTCTTCAGCTTTTTTACGCCGCTCGGCAGCCGTACGGACAGCCTCATCAAGCTCGATCTGCTTGCACAGGCCAAGGCCAACAGGGTCCTGCGGCTTGATATTCTGGATATTCCAGTGGCTGCGGTCGCGGATCGCCGAAATCGTCGGCTTGGTGGTGCCAACCAGGCGGCTGATCATCAGATCGCTCAGCTCAGGATGGTGACGCACCAGCCATGCGATGGCATCGGGTTTATCCTGCCGCTTGGAAACCGGTGTATAGCGCGGGCCTTTGGTCCGCGGCATTGCCTTCACGTCGTCGACGCTCAGCACGAGCGCGCCGCTTGCATCGTCCTGGCAGCGGTTGATTTCATCCCAGGTCAACTGCCCACTGGCGGTTGGGTCCTGGCCAACAATGTTGGTGCCCACGGTTCCGTCGGCAATGCCCTGCACTTCAGGCACATGCAATTGACAAAATTCAGCAATCTGCCGGAAGGTCAGCGACGTATTGTCCACCAGCCACACTGCAGTGGCCATCGGCATCAAAGGTTGTGTCATCCCAGTATCCCTACTAATTACAGAATTTCTCTCCGCCCAGGTGAACGGCTGCTCACCTGCCCTCCCGGAATAGACAGATTGTTCCTGAAAGGGGCGGGAGAAATTCCTCCCATAACTCTCTTTAACAGGTCAGATTAAGGCTGTCACCGCGAATAATCGCCAATTTCCGGTTTCTTTTTCTCATCAGCCATCATTCGGCACCACCTCAAGCACAATCTTGCCTTTATGGGTGCTGGCTTCCATCAATTGATGCGCGCCAGCAGCATCGGCCAGCGGAAAAACCGAGATCGACCGGCACCTTGATTTGGCCTGACGCAAGCAGCGGCCACACTTTTTCAAACAGTTCCTGCGCCACAGCACCTTTGAAATTGGTATCCCTTGGCCGCAACGTACTGCCCGTGAGGGTCAAACGCTTGAGCATGACCGGCAGCATGTTCAAATTGGCCTGCGGGCCGCGCAGAAACGCGATTGAGACATGGCGGCCATCCATCGCCATGCAGGCGATGTTTTTCTCAACATAGTCCCCGCCCACCATATCAAGCACCACATTGACGCCCGTACCATCTGTGACCGCGAGCACACGTTCAACAAAGTCTTCCTCACGGTAATTGATCACGGTGTCTGCGCCCAGCGCGGTACAGAAGGCTGCCTTGTCGGTGCTGCCAACTGTGGTGATCACCTGGGCACCAAAAGCCTTGGCCAGTTGGATCGCGGTAGCACCGATGCCACTGGAGCCGCCGTGTACCAGCAATGTCTCCCCCGCGCGCAGCCCGGCGCGACCAAAGACATTGGACCAGACGGTAAAAAATGTTTCGGGGATCGCCGCAGCTTCGGTGAAGGAAAGCCCGGCAGGAACAGGAAGGGTCGTCGCCGCTGGTGCCATGCAAAATTCGGCATAACCGCCGCCGGGCGCCAGCGCGCAGACCCTGTCGCCGATGGCAAGCCCCGTAACCTGTCCGCCCGGGGCGACAATCTCGCCCGCGACCTCAAGGCCGGGGATATCCGAGGCGCCGGGTGGTGCCGGGTAGCGGCCCTGGCGCTGCACGACATCAGGCCGATTGACCCCGGCAGCATGAACCCTGATCAAAACTTCCTGCGGCCCGGCCTCGGGCTGATCACGTTCGGTCAGCACCAATACTTCCGGCCCGCCAGGCATTTTTATTTCGATAGCTTTCACTTGATGTCTCCCGCCTTTACGCTGGCCATCGTGGCGCCAAAGCGCGAGCGTGACAAGGTCACGATCTCTTCGGCAGTATCTGGGGCAATATCTGGTGAAACCTGCCAATTCAAGTGGCGAGCCTCGATGGATTTTGACGACCTGCCGATAAAAAAAGATACCCCGATGACGGCGGTGGAGCGTGAAGACCTGTCTGCCATTAGCGTTGATGAGCTGGAAGACCGGGTCGAACGTCTGATGGCGGAAGTCGACCGTACCCAGAAAGAGATCAAGGCAAAAAAAGCCAGCAAAGCCGCGGCCTCAGCCTTTTTCAAATCCTGATGGGCTCTGGATGATGGTGGCAAAAAAACGAGGGCTGGGCGGCATTCTGGGGGGGGGATTGCCCGGCCCTCGTTGAGTTTCTCGACAGCGAGGGGTCGTGGAGGAAACTGCGCGGAAAACTGTGGAAAATCCGCAGGGATTTCCCTGGCAAGGCGGGCCAACAGGCGGCACGCCTCACCCTAGAGCATCATGCAAGCCTGGTCAGGCCGCGTCAGACTCAATTGTCTTTACGGTAGCATCGCTGGTCCGGATCTCAATCTGGCGCGGTTTTTTGTGATCGGGGATCACGCGCTTGAGTTCGATCTCCAGCAACCCGTTTTCAAAACGGGCGGCGCCAACACGGATGGTCTCGGCCAGCTCAAAGCGGCGCTCAAAGGCGCGCTTGGCAATGCCACGGTGCAGGAAACGCCGGTCAGCGTCTTCATCTGCAGCCCGACCCGAGATCAACAGCGTGCCTTCCTGCACGGTGATGGTCAGTTCGTCCGGCGAAAAACCGGCAACGGCCATTGTCACCCGGTAATCGTCTTCACCAAGCTTTTCAATATTGTAGGGGGGATAAGCTGCAGCGCCGTTATCGGTATTGAGAGCCGAGTCGAGAAACCGGCTCAAGTGATCAAAACCAACTGTGCTGCGCATCAGGGGCGAAAGGTCAAAAGTTCTCATGTCATGTCCTCCTTCAGAAGCGACTGATTAAGGGCCTGCAAATTTGCCAGGCCGGTTAAAACTGTCAGCCCCGCCTATGCGGCAACCGACATGATTTTATGTAGGAATAGCCCCGCAGACCTGCAAGGGGTCAAAAGAAAAAAGGCGCCCCGGATGGGACGCCTTTTCCAGAAAACTGAAGTACGGGAATGACTTACTTCTTGAGCGACAGACCACTGAACCGCTTGTTGAAGCGAGCCACACGGCCCCCTTCCATAACTTGGCGGGCGCCACCGGTCCAGGCCGGGTGCGATTTTGGGTCGATCTCGAGTGTCATTGTGTCGCCTTCCGAGCCCCAGGTTGAACGGGTCTCAAAAGTCGTCCCGTCGGTCATTACCACTTTGATTGTGTGGTATGCGGGATGAATGTCTTGTTTCATGGTCTTTATCTCCGAAAACGAGGCGTCCGTTTAGCGGATGTTTTGGCTGAATGCAAGGCTGATTCTGCGCTTTTTTGCATATCTCGCCGAATTTAGCGCTTCAACCAGTCCCGTATATCATGAATCCGCAATTCGGTGATTGGCATATCGGTCTGTGCCCCCTATATCTGCCGGGAAGCTAACAGGGAAAAATACATGACCGATTCTGCCGTGCGGCTTGAGCACGAACCACCCAAGGGAAAACTCGCCAACCTCAAGACCCTCTGGTCCTTTGTGAAGCCCTATAAAACGCAGCTGTTTCTGGCCGCCTTTTTCCTCGTCATCGCCGCAGCGACTGTGTTGATTGTACCAACCGCACTGGGTGACATTGTCGACAAGGGTTTTTCCGCCGACAATGCGCAGAAGGTGAATGACTATTTCCTCGTCTTTGTCGCCATCGTTACCGTGATGGCCGTGGCGATGGCCTTTCGCTTCTATTTTGTCACCTGGCTTGGTGAACGGGTGGTGGCCGACATTCGCAAGGCGGTTTATGCCCGCCTGATCACCCTGTCCCCTGAATTCTTTGAAGAGAACCGTCCCGGCGAGATTGTTTCGCGCCTCACGGCAGATACCACACTGGTGCAGTCGATTGTGGGCTCAAGCGTATCTGTTTGGGCGCGCAATTTCCTGATCGCTGTCGCTGGCACGATCTGGCTTTTCGTCATGTCACCCAAATTGATGAGCTATATCATCGTCGTCATTCCGCTCTTGCTTGTCATCATCATTGTTGTTGG
>CALNZE010000083.1:0-6029 GCA_942490955.1 uncultured Alphaproteobacteria bacterium | reverse complement strand
TCAGGTCAGCGACCAGACGCTTCAGCTTGGCATTCTCTTCTTCGAGCAGCTTCAGCCGCTTCATCTCCGACGGCATCAGTCCCGCATATTTCTTGCGCCAGTTATAGAAGGTGGCCTCAGCGATGCCAGCCTTCCGGCAGACCTCCGCAATCGGCGTTCCTTCTTCCGCCTGACGCAGGATGAAAGCAATCTGCGCCTCCGTAAACTTCGACTTCTTCATGGAATTATCCTCCTCCCCACACGGGGATCATAATTGGAAAATTCCAGCTCAGAATGGTCTAAATGCCAGGGAGCAGGTCAGACAGTATATGCGGTTACTGGAAATTCCCGGGACGCAATACACCGCTACAATCGGGGGTGACAGGCTCCGCCTCAGAAGTTCCTGGCACATAGCGCGGAATTGATGTAGGGTTATTCACCTGATTTCCAACAATACGCTGTTTGCCTTTACGGTTGATCAGATGGTCGGCAATCGGTTCATCGCCATCATAGCGATATACTAACCCTTGCGTCTGTTTACAATCTGCGGTCAGGCGCTAAAGCGTGCGGCCAATCAGTTCTTTCATAATCTCTGACGTGCCGCCATAGATGCGCTGCACCCGGCTGTCGGTAAAATGGTGGGCGATTTCATATTCGGCCATGAAACCGTATCCCCCGTGCAGTTGCACGCAGGTGTCTACCACACGGCCTTGCATCTCGGTGGTCCAGAGCTTTGACATCGCCCCGCCCTGTGCATCCAGTTCGCCCTTGATATGGCGGCTCAGGCATTGGTCCAGGAAGGCCCAGCCCACTTCAATTTCGGTTTTCATTTCCGCCAGTTTAAAGCGGGTATTCTGGAACGCTGCAATCGGGCGGCCAAAAGCCTGGCGCTCTTTCACATAGGCCAGGGTGATATCAAAGGCACGCTGCGCCCCGGCCATGGCGATCACCGCGATCGACAGCCGCTCCTGCGGCAGTTGCTGCATCAGATACATGAAACCCGCGCCTTCATGGCCGATCAGGTTGGTGGCCGGTACCCGCACTTCGTCAAAAAACAATTCGCTGGTATCTGAGGAATGCTGGCCGATCTTTTCCAGGTTACGGCCGCGGCGGAAACCTTCGCGGTCGCATTCCACCACCACCAGGCTCACGCCCTTGGCGCCTTCCTTGGGGTCGGTCTTGCAGGCCACGATGACAAAATCACAATTCTGGCCGTTTGAAATGAAGGTTTTGGACCCGTTGACCACATAATGATTGCCGTCGAGCTTGGCGGTGGTTTTGATGCCCTGCAAGTCGCTGCCGGTGCCGGGTTCGGTCATGGCGATGGCGCCAACCATCTCGCCGGTGGCCATTTTGGGCAGGATACGTTCCTTGAGGTCATCCGAGCCATAGTGGAACAGATAGGGCGCCACGATATCGGAATGCACCGCCAGCGCGGCGCCGCCCGCGCGGTTATAGACCTGTTCTTCATTGATGATGCAGTTCAGGCGGTAATCACCGCCCACGCCGCCAAATTGCTCAGGCAGTTGCGGGTACAGGATGCCGGCTTCACCAGCCTTGTTCCAGAAGGCGCGCGGCACCTGACCGGCCTTCGACCAGTCGGCGGCATTGGGTGTTGCTTCGGCGTTGAAAAACTTGCGCACAGCGTCGCGTAAAATATGGTGTTCTTCGTCGTAAACAGCGCGGCGTGCCAGCATGGATTCATCCCTCCCCTCATGCATCTTGATCATGAAGATGGCGCGAAGGGGGCACGGGTGTCAAATTTTGTGGACGCAACGGTCCAATAATGTTGGAGGGATACCCCTATATTGGTACATGGGAAAACAGAAATAAAAAAGGGCCACGCAAGGCCCTTGAAATCAGAAGATCCCGAACACGGAAATCGGCCAGTGGGTTCTAGCCCGTCTGGCGGCGTTAGGCCCGGATTGCTTCGTTCAGCTTGACCTGAAGGTCACGGCGCTCGTTGTGAACCTTGGTCAGGTCCTCATCCCAGCGAATTTTCTGGTCTTTGGTCAGATAGGGCAGGATCACCGCCGCGCGTTGGTCCATGCAGGTCAGATATTCATCCACCTTGCGCGAATAAACCACCACGGCCTCGCGGGCATCGCGGATGTCGTCAGCTGTGGCGGCACCGCCATCGGGAACAGGCGGCTGCTCAACAGGGGGTTCACCGCAATCCAGCGCTGCAACAGGCAGGCTGCCGAACAATGCGGCGGCAATGACAAGAGACACATGTTTTTTCATCAAGGCACGATCCTTACTCTGTGATGCCCGTATGCGAGGGGCAGCGCCGGGGCGCAGCCCCATCATAGCCAAAATCGCCGGGGACGCAAACAACACAATTCACCAGACAAACTTGGCCACGCATGCAGAAGCAGGCTGGCCGGCCTTCCTCGGACTATTGGCTGTTATTCAGCCGACGCGGCTTGTTTCTTGGCAGGCTTTTTCTGTCGCTTTTGGGGCAGGTTCTGCTTCGCTGGCGTCATTGGCAACCGCCGCGCTGGCTCTCCGCATGCTTCGCTGCTTGGCTGCCTGACGAGCTTCCATCGCGCGGCGACGGGCATCGTCTTCCGGCTTTGGCCTGCTCAGGGAACATCTGGCGGTAAACCGCATTCACCCGCTGGGCGACGTCGGTCATCGCGTTGGCAACAGCCTGCAGATTATAGGCCACACCCCGATACCAGTAGATTTTGGTCGCCGGGTTATAGGCACGGTAAATACAGGCGTCTGTCGTGGTGCCGTCCCCAATTTGCGAAGGGTCACCGACAAAATCAAAAACCACTTGCTGGCCTTTGGTGTCGTTGATCCATTCCTCCATCTTCTCGTCAGACCGTTCCCACAATTCGCACAGGCGGCGGTCATTCAGCGCGTGTTTTTCCGGCAGTTGCAGGACTTTGCGCAAGGCTTCGCCACGACCACGGGCACGGGCGCGGGTCGGCCACAGCAGCGAGGCAATCTGGCTGCCGGGCATCAGAACCATCTGGCCGCCATACAGAATGCCAGCCGGGGCCTTGTTGGCCATCGCCTGATTGAAGAGGTTGAAAGAGGCTTCGGTATGCAGGCACTGGTTCCGAAGTTCGTGAATATAAATGGCGAGCGTATTGTTATCCATGTCAACTTTTCGCTTTTTTTCTTGGGTTTTGACGACGGCCCCCCTTACAGCCCCGGCCCCAGAAAAGGACGCCGGACGCCAGAACACGCCGCATGTGGCACGAGCGATAGCACAGGCAAAAGCACCATTCCAGTAGGGAATCGCAGATTTCTAGGGTTCTGCGTGCCTGCCGTCGCCTTCCGGCGTTGCCAGAAGGGGGCAAGTGCGGTAATTTGAATGTGGGTGTAACAAGTTGGGTGATTTGATGGCGGATGCTGCATTTGCCACAGGGGCACGGTCCGTGACCCCGGTCACACGCGCAGAGCGGCCAAAAGGGCCGGACGCGCGGCCGGTTGGTGCGACTGAAACCCGTTCAGCCGACTTTTCCCGTAGTCTGAATTCGTCGCCGGAGCCGATAAATTCGGCGGCTTTCAGCCAGTTTTCAGCACAGACTGACCGGCCGCTGGCGCCGGGTGCCGGGTTGCTGTCGACCGGGGTTCAGTTCATTCTGGCCCAGACCCGGACCCAGGAAGCCGGGGCACCCTTGCCGCCGCCCGCCAAGTTCGACCGGGCGCGGGAAAGCTATCTGGGTGTGCAGGCGCGCATTCGCGAAACCATCGCCTTCAACCAGGCGTTTGGCGCTGAAAACCAGCAAAATCAACAGGTTAGGGAACCTTCCCCAGCCGCGCCATCGACAGATGCCCCGGCATCGCGCCTGCCTGACGCGGCGCAACTGGCCCTGCGCCAAGCGGCCTATGCTGGAACCCGCGCTGACGACGAGTTCGACAGCAAGGAATATTGAGGCCTCTGTTTTCCCCTTAAAAAGGGTGCGGAACTGTAACCGGATTGTGCCGGTTTTGGTGCAATCTGTGCAGGATTTGTGCATTTTTTGTGCATGAATCCTTGAGGCTGACACAGAGGGCCCTGCAGGCCTTCCCGCAACCGCCGGTTCGCTATTTGCCGAGCCGTGATCTGATCAGCCGGAGCCAACGTGCCACCCGTTCTTCATGGTCTTCGTGGCTGCTGTCCCCCAGCGGGGTGCGGCTATAGATCACCAGCTCGCTGGCATAAGGATCAATGTCCAGAATCCGCACCGTGATAACGGCGGGTAGGGTCTCGCCGGGCAGCCTTTCGGTAAAATCAAACTGATTGAGTACGGGGTCAAACCGGAAGGTACGCACCGTGGGCATATTGTCGGCATAATCGACAATGGCCAGTCGGAGTGTCTGCACATCAACCTCAAAGCGCTGGGCCGGGCCATCGACCTCAGCGGCCAGGCAGAGTGTTTTGGCACAGAGCAGAAAGCTGGATGCATCAAAGCTGCGTTCCAGCGTTTCAAAGGCAACCGGGGGCAGGTTGCCGCCCCGGTCGCCCAGAATCTTGCCGCCGCCCGATTGCACCATGATATAGGCAAGGATCCCGCCAAGGATCACCAATACACTGAGGCCAAGAGCGGCGGCACGAAATTTTTCAAACATATGAATCTTGTCTCAAGCTTTATCTATTGAGGCCGATTCGCGCTGAAGTCTTTTGCCGAAGCCGAGCCTATCCGAGGATCGAGCCCAGTTGCATCGCCAGGCTCATGTCGCCTTCTACACGCAATTTGCCGGTCATGAAAGCCATCTGCGGATTGAGATTGCCTTCAGCGATGGCAATGAAATTGTCCATGGTGACTTTCACGGTGCAATCGGCATCGGAATTTTCGTTATCGACAACGGTTGGCGACGCTTTGCCGTCAACACGGATCACGCCGTCATCGCCAAAATCGAATTTGATAATCGCGGCCAGCGGTGAGTGAGCGCCAACCTTGTTGCGGATTTCGGTGGTAATTTTTTCCAGTGACATGTTTCTCTCCCTGTGGAATTTGATGAATATTGGACCGGTGCGTCCAGAAATCAATCAGTTATTGCCATCATTTTCTTTTTCATTGGTATTTTCGGTGGTTTTTTTCTTCAATTTGCCTACCAGGCTGCCGAGGCCCTTCTCCAGCGTGCCGCGCGCATCACCGGCCATTTCCTTGAGCTTGGCAGAGGCGCCTGCTTCTATCAGCGCCTTGGCAATTTGCGGCTGCAACACATCCATCACATGGCGCGCGATCTCGGCGGGGGCAAGGCCTTTTTCGTCGGTGCCAAGGTCGGTGAGGGTGAAATCGGCCAGGGTGATGGTCTTGTCAATATCGATCGGCCCGTCTTCGGTGGTGATGGCCACCTTTGGTCCTTTGATCATCAATTGTTTGATGGTCATGGTCATCGCAGGGGCGCCAGCATCCGCAGCCGGCATCGGTGCCATGCCCTTTTGCAGCGCATCAAAATTGGTGTTGCGGCCCTTGGTGCGCACATCCAGCATCGGCGCATCAATCACAATGCTATCGATGATGATATGGTCTGACAGCAGCGTGCTGGTGCGCAATTTGACATCAAAACTGCCAACCGAGGCGATATTGCCATCGCCAAAGCCGCCCGGCTGGCCAACCGCGAGTCCCTTCACGCGAAGCTTGCCCGAAAAAGGTGCCAGACTGACACTGTCGACCGTTACCGGCACATTCATCACTTCGGGGCCTGAAACTTCGACGCCGGTTTTGACGATATCGTCCAGTTTGACAAAAGCATAGGCGCCACCGGCAACAAAAAGGATCAATATGAGCAGCAACAGTTTTTTCATTGGTCAGTGTCCTCTTGTGGTCTTGGGTCGGGATCGTCGGCGTTTGGTATTTTCTATCATATCTTATCGTCGCCGTTTATGACATCGGCGCCGGGCAATGTGGCCACCGCCATTGACAACAAGGCTGGCAGGCAACGAAGCCCTGGATAGAATTATTCCATGGCCATATTAAGAACACCGCGGGCAAAAGTTGCAACAAAAGTCTTAACCTTGGCTGACGCATGTGCCAGCATGCGCCCAGAGATTAAGCTAGAAGTCAGTAATCAGGCTAATGGTCGGCCCGTCGGCGTCATTCAGG
>CALNZE010000082.1:0-19053 GCA_942490955.1 uncultured Alphaproteobacteria bacterium | reverse complement strand
CAAAATCGGCCCAGCCATCCATGTCATTCCCCACCACATTGACCATCATAGCATTGGAGTGCCGCTTCGTCGCGCCAAGCTGCCACCCGGCAATCGCCCGGATATGATTTTCAAACTGGTCAACGCCGCAGGCGTCAATTGTCCAGTGGCCGGAATTATGCACCCGGGGCGCCAGCTCATTCACCACGAGCGGCGTTGGTGAGCCTTCGCCAAGCACAAAATATTCCACCGCCAGCACACCGACATAATTCAGCTTCTCGGCGATCTTGGCAGTGTAGGCCCGCGTCAGCTTTTCCATATCGGGGCTGATATTGGCAGGCACATGCGATTCCGCCAAAATCTGATTGCGGTGCACATTGCGCGGCGTGTCATAAAACACCATCTCCCCATCCAGACCGCGCGCAACGATGCAGGAAACCTCCAGCTCAAACGGCACGAGCTGCTCGAATATCGAAGGCTGCCCGCTGTAAGCCTTAATCGCTTCATCCGGGTCAACCCCGGCCCCCAGCCGAATCTGCCCCTTGCCGTCATAGCCCATCTTGCGCGTTTTAAGCAGCCCATCCGGCCCAAGCTTGTAAACAGCAGAGACGATGTCCGCCTCCCGGCTCACCTCCACGAAGGGCGCCACCGGAATTTGCTGAGATGAAAGAAAATTCTTTTCCGCCAATCTGTCCTGCGAGATCGCCAGCGCCGTCGGGTCCGGCGCAATTCGTGTGAATTTGCCCGCATGTTCATAGGTATCAAGCGGGATATTCTCAAATTCCACCGTCGCCACATCAACGCTGGAGGCAAAGGCTTTAACAGCCTCAAGATCAGTGAAAGGCGCAACCGTTGTCTTGCCCGCCACGTCAAAAGCCGGCGAGCCATGTTGCGGCGAAAAAATATGTACCTTGAAGCCAAGCTGAGCGGCCGCCATTGCCAGCATCCGCCCAAGTTGGCCGCCACCAAATATGCCTATTGTTGAACCAGGGGGAAGGGGAGTGCCGCTCATGATCTACCAGTCAGTTAAGATTTCAGTTTCGGGAAAGCCGAGCTTCCTTAGCCCGCGCCTGCTAGGCGTCATCCGATGGCGCCTGCGCCACATTTGAGGATTGCGCTGCCCGCCATGCCGCGATCCGCGCCATCAGGTCCTTGTCATTGGTGGCCACGATCTGTGCTGCCAGCAGGCCGCCATTCACGGCGCCCGCCCGGCCAATCGCCAGCGTACCCACGGCCACACCGGCTGGCATCTGCACGATGGAGAGCAGACTATCCTGGCCAGAGAGCGCCTTGGATTGCACAGGCACACCAAGAACCGGCAGCGTTGTCAGCGCCGCCACCATGCCCGGCAAATGCGCCGCACCGCCAGCGCCGGCCACAACCACCTTGATGCCGCGCCCCTCTGCCGCCTTGGCGAATTCGAACATCCGCTCCGGCGTCCGGTGGGCAGAGACAATCCGCGTCTCAAATGGCACCTGCAATGTCTCCAGCAATTCAGCTGCATGTTTCATGGTCGGCCAGTCAGACTGGCTGCCCATGATGATGCTCACCAGCGGCGGCAATTCTGTCATGTTATCTCCCTCTGGTGCACCGGCAATGCAGGCCGGCAAACCATCCGTCTTTCAAAAATATAAACACCGTCCCGCATCCCCGTATAAAAGGAAGCAACGCAAAATTCGATGGATAGCTGTACGAAATACGCCGACGACAAGTTAATTTCGGTCGAACCGCAGTCAGTGCCGGAAAAGCGCGCAATTATAGAAAAAAAACCGGAATTTGCAACCAGCCACCGCATTTCGTCGCCAGACCTACCGCATTTCTCGCAAGGCCCACCGCATTCTAGGCCGACTTCAGGCAATGATATCCGGGAAAAGCTGCGTCTCCAGCGCCCGGATCTGGTCCTTGAGCACCAGTTTCTTCTTCTTCAGCCGCCGCAAAGTCATCTCATCTGTCGGCGCACGATGCATTAGCGCCGCGATGGCGCTGTCAAGATCCTGATGCTCCTGGCGCTTAAAAGCCAGCCGCGCCCTTAATGTTTCTGCTTGTTCATCACGGTTGGTCAATCGCTTTTCCCGTTCCTCAAATGCGCCGGTCATACAACCAAGGCTAACATAGCCAGCGCAACATTTTTAAATATTCCAACGCCTCAAGGTAACAAAAGCAACAGCTTAGCCACTGATTTTAGCTTTTTTTCAATTATGAAACGAAAGGCGATTGGACAAGCAATCGGCCGGGTGGCACACTGTTACACGTAAACGAAACCGAACCACGGAGGGTTGCATGGCAGTAGAAGCGCATATTTCTGAACTTAGCCAAAAACACAAGGCACTTGATCTTAAGATCGAGAAGGAGAAGTCCCGTCCGTCAATTGATAGCGTTAAACTCACTGAGCTGAAACGTAAGAAACTTTTGCTCAAAGATGAAATCAGCCGCCTTAAAACAGAGATACACTAAATTTAAGGCCAATCGCGCTCCATATCCTCGCCCCCCAATCATAGAGATGAGATATGTCGAGCCCCGCTTATAAAAGCGGAAAATCTGCAAAAATCCACCTGGGCCACCTGTCTTCAAGCGGGTGGCCCAATATTTTTGGGGCAGCAGGCAATCGCTTCCAGGACAACAGCTGCCACAGCCAATGCCCCCAGAACCGCGCGGCCCAGACATCCCCCCAGAACCGCCCGGCCCACTCACCGTTTATTTTTCTCCCAGCAGCGTGCCAACACCATGCTGGGTAAACAGCTCCAGCAGCAGCGCGTGCTTCACCCGGCCATCGACAATCACCACAGCCTCAACACCGCCTTCAACCACCGCCATCGAGCTTTCAATCTTCGGGATCATGCCGCCGGAAATTGTGCCATTGTCAATCAGCGCCCGCGCCTCATCCAGTGTCAACCGCTCAATCAACTCACCGTCCGTGTCCAGCACGCCCTTCACATCCGTCAGCAGGATCAAGCGCTTGGCATTCAGCGACGCCGCCAGATGACCGGCAAAAGTATCGGCGTTAATGTTGAACGTCTCACCATTCTGCCCGGCGGCAATCGGCGCAATCACCGGGATAAGATCGCTATGGATCATCACCTCGACAATATGCGGGTTGACCCGCAAAGGCTCACCAACAAAGCCAAGATCCACCAGCTTGGTTGTATTTGATTTCGGGTCATGGCTCATCTTCTCCAGCTTTTTCGCCAGCATCAGATGCGCGTCCTTGCCTGAGATGCCGCAGGCCTTGCCGCCATGCAGATTGATATTGGTGACAATCTCCTTATTGATTGAGCCCGCCAGCACCATCTGCACAATCTCGACCGTGGCCCGGTCCGTTACCCTGAGCCCGTCTTTAAATTCTGACTTGATCTGCAGCCGGTCGAGCATGGCGCCAATTTGCGGCCCGCCGCCATGCACCACAATCGGGTTAACGCCGGCTTGCTTCAGCAACACCACATCTCTGGCAAATCCCGCCGCTAACGCATCATCCCCCATGGCATTGCCGCCATATTTCACGACAACCGTTTTGTTGTCATAGCGCTGCATAAAGGGCAGCGCCTCTGAGAGAATCTGCGCTTTGCTGACCGGCGTAAGGTCGCTTGCAATTTCATCCAGCACATTGTCAGTCATTTTTATTTAATCCAATATCTGTCTGTTGAAGCGTTTTAATCGCTAGCGGGCTTAACCACAATCACTAAATCTCGCCATTTCAGCGCCGAAATGCACATGTTGCCGGCGAAGGGGGATACCCAAGCCAGTCAATAATTGGTAAATCTAATTCATCAGAGCGGATGCTCAAAAATTGATTTGTCTGGTTAACCACCATGAGGGAAGATGAGAGCCCTAAACCACCAGGCGATGCGCGGCTCCTTATTCGGCCACAAACAATGGGTATCACTCTGCCGTATCACCTCATCGGTTAATACGGCATAAAAGCATCAGCCTGCTTCGGTATTGTGGCCAATGCCTACTGGTGATTTTTGGTGCCTTTTGGTGCCATCTGATACCTGGCCTGCAGATTTGACCTGCCGCATGTGTCATCTCTGACCCCTAACCGGGCACCATCTGGCAACCGGGAGCCACGCTCCCAATACACGGATGTGCGCCCCAATAAAGTCTGTGCGTGGAGGAAGCTTGGGTAGAGTAGATATGGCCGAAGATCTGGGTCAACAACTTCCAGCAACCAAGAATCTGCATGAGTGCCTCAGCCGCGCCGAGGATCTGGCCGCCCGCCGCAAACATACCGTTGTCGGCCTCGATCACCTGCTTATGGCGCTTGCCGAAGACCCGGACGCCCTTGGTGTGCTGCTGGCCTGCCGCGTCGAGGTTGAGGCCATGTGCGCGGATCTGCTGCGCAAGCTCGGCCCCGAGGCCCGCATCCTCAGCCCGAATGCCGTGCCCCCCACACAGGACATCACCGTCCAAAATCTCATCGCCCACGCCTCCGCCTCGGCTCAGCAATCCGCCCGCACGGAGGTGGATGGCGCCAATGTCATCTCCGCCATCATCAGCGGCGAAGGCGGCCTCATCACCCATAAAATTCTGGCGCGTCACGGCCTCACCTTTGACAACGCCATGAAAAACCTGACAACCCGAACCGCGCCCGATAGAGCTGGTGAAAAAGCGGCAAAACAATCTGGCGACCAGCCAGCATCCCCCGAACATGGTGAAAAGTCACAGCAGGACAATCGGCCATCCGCAAAACAGCAACCATCAGAAAAAGGCCAGCCACCAAGCATAAAAATAGCCCTTCGCCATCCGCCAGAGGCAGCCCCCGGCAGCAATCTTGTCGACACAGACGGCGTCCTCGCCGCAGACGACCCGCGTTACAACCCTCTCGACGACAGCATTATTCAGGCCGATGCGCATGCCTCGGGTCCTGAGCGCCGTGAAGAGGACAGTGAAGACCACGAAGCAGCACGGTCCCCCCAGACGCCGATGCGCGGTGAGCACCCCCACCAGCGCGGCCGCGCTCAGCAGCCGCAACAGAGCAACCAGCCTCCTGGCCAACATCAGAAAGGTCAACTTCAAAAGCCGCCGCAACGACCAGGCTTTGGCCGCCGTCCCATCCCGCCCGGCCAGGATCAGCAGCGCGATATGCGTGACCAACGGACAGCCGCCCCGGACGCCAATAAAGACGCATCATCAAGTCTCCCGCCAGCCAACCCGCGGCCAGCCAATCAGCCGCCTGCGCTGCAGCCACCGGAAACGCAATTCAACGGCCCACCATCGCCGCTGGACATTGACAATTCCCGCGACCCGGCCACCTTACGCAGCATGGCCCCGGAGAAAGCTGCCCCTCCGCCCCATGCCCGGGAAAAAGCGGCAGATCAGCCCGCAGCCACACCTGACAGTGAAGACCCCGCAGAGTCTCATGCCAGCCCTGAAGGCGCAGCATTACCGCCGCCACACCCGGACCAGACAAAGGCAGCGATAACCCAGCGGGCATTTGAGCCACCGGGAGCTGTCCCCGCCCCACCACAAAACCCGCCCCAGCACCATCGGGACGGCCAACAAGCTGACGGTGAGAGGAGCGATCCACCGCAATCACCGCCGCAATGGAACCCCGGCGACATCCCTGCACAGATGCCTGCAGACGGCGGCCCGCCCATGCCGCGCGGCCTGGCACAACACGAACTGGCACATCACCAACTGGCACAACACCACCTGGCACCTCACCAGCAGTTACCGGGCCAGCACCCAATGCACCCGCCACACGGTGATGTCCAGGGCCAGCAGATGATGCCGCCTTATGGCCATCAACCTCAAAGCCATCCTCAAGGTCAGCCTCAAGGCCAGCAGGAGCGCCCGCCACAAAACCGCCTGCCCCAAGGCTACCCCCCTGTCCAGCAGGACAACACCGCACGCATGGATGACATCGCCAATTCCATCCGCCGCTCGCAAGCCCATCTTGAGCAGCAGGCCGATCAGGATCAGGTGATAGAAAACATTCCCAAGGTGATGCGCGTTGGCAAGGTTCATTATGTTGAGGTGCGCGTCGCCCGCTTCACCAATGCCGAGCTGGATTTTGACAGCGACAATTATGGCCTGCGCTCAAAAGCCGAGAAAAAGCAGATCACCAAAGCCATCACCGTGCGCCTCACCGGCCCCGATGGCCTGTTCCTCATTGATAGCGCCACCGCCTCGACCCAGTGGTCAGAGTTGCACGGTGCCACTGGCGATGATGCGGATTTTGCCGTCTGGCGCTGGCGCGTTCTGCCGCGCAGAACGGGCCTTTCAAAATTGCGCCTCGACATCACCGTCCGCGCTGCCGGACAGGGGGCCGTCTCTGCCGAAATCCCGGTTCAGCCGTCCAAGTCATTCGACATCAAAATCACCCGCAATTATCTCAGCCTGCTGAAGCGGCTGCTCATATGGGGCACAATTTTCGCTCTTGGCTTTGGCATCGCCAAATACGGCCCGATGGTTTTTGAAGGTACAAAGTCTCAGGTTCAGACCCTGCTCACCCAGCCGGATGATGAGTGAACCGGACCAGATACGAACACCAGACATGGACCATGTGAGATAAAATTGGCAGGGATGGACATGCGGTTAGCCCATAAGACCGCCGGCGATCTTTGCGCCTAGCTGTTCAGCGCAATCACCACCGCCGCTTTCAGCTCATCAATGCCCTCATCCTTGGCAGAGGATGTCGCCAGAACCAGCGGGTAGCAAGCCGGGTGCTTTTTGATCAGTTCACGGGTTTCTTCAAGCCGTTTGGCCACCGCTGGCGCCTTGATCTTGTCGGTCTTGGTCAAAACAATCTGATAAAGCACCGCCGCCTTATCCAGCTGCTTCATGATCTCAAGGTCGTTTTTCTTGATGCCGTGGCGCGAGTCAATCAGCAGGAACGCGCGTTTTAACGTCAGCCGCCCGCGCAGATAATCCTCAATCAGCCGCGTCCAGCGATCGACCATTTCTTTCGGCACCTTGGCATAACCATAGCCCGGCATATCAACCAGAAACGCCTCATCACCAATGGAGAAATAGTTGATCTCCCTCGTGCGCCCCGGCGTGTTCGAGGTGCGCGCCAGGTTCTTGGCGCCGCATAAAGCATTGATCAGGCTGGATTTGCCAACATTCGAGCGCCCGGCAAAGGCGATTTCCATCCGGTCCGGCGCCGGCAGTCCCTCCTCATCGACAACCCCGCATGACAAACTCGACCGGCAACCGAAACAGCGCCCGCCCTGCGGCAATCGCAGCACCATCAATCTCACTGTCAGCGTCATCATTCAACGGGGGTTAGCTCCTTCACACCAGCCGGCTGCCATGGCAGCAAAGCCGGTAAAACGGTCAGGCAGAGGGCAAAGCGAGGGGGTCAGGCTTTTTTGCTGCTGTCCGCTTTCTTGATGCCGATATTTTCCAGCAGGGTCACATCAACGCCTGAACGCTTCATGATGTAATATTGCTGAATGATCGACAGGAAGTTGTTCCATGCCCAGTAAATCACCAGCCCGGCCGAGAAGCCCGCCAGAATAAATGTGAACATGATCGGCATATAGGTGAAAATCTTCGCCTGGATCGGGTCAGCCGGTGCCGGGTTCAGCTTCATCTGCACAAACATCGTCAGCCCCATAATCAGCGGCCATATGCCAATCATCAGGAAGCTTGGCAGATCAATCGGGATCAGCCCGAAGAGGTTGAAAATCGAAGTCGGGTCGGGCGCGGAAAGATCCTGAATCCAGCCAAAGAACGGCGCGTGCCGCATCTCAATGGTCACATAAAGCACCTTGTAAAGCGCAAAGAATATCGGGATTTGCACCAGCACCGGCCAGCACCCGGAAACAGGATTGATCTTCTCTTTCTTGTAGAGCGCCATCAACTCCTGCTGCTGCTTCATCTTGTCGTTTTCGTAGCGCTTGCGGATCTTTTCCATCTCCGGCTGCATCTTCTTCATCGCCGCCATTGATTTGTAGGATTTGTTGGCCAGCGGGAAGAGCAGCAGCTTGATCAGCACCGTCACAATCAGGATGGAGACGCCAAAGTTGCTGACAATGTCATTGATGTAAACCAGCACATGGAACAGCGGCTTGGTGATAAAGTGGAACCAGCCCCAGTCGATCAGGTTTTCGAACCGGTCGATCTTATATTCTTCCGCATAGCCCTCAATCACCCGGCCCTGCTTGGCACCGGCAAACAAGCGGTTGGTCACATCAAGCGTTTTGCCCGGGTCAACCACCTGCCCGTCGAGCAAAAATGTCGTCTGGTAGGATTTGCCATTCGGCGTTTCATTGCCGAGGTAAGTCGAAGTCAGCGGCACTTTGGAATCGGGTATGAGCGCTGCCGCCCAATATTGATCCGCTATGCCCATCCAGCCGGACTTCGCCTTATAGGTAATGCGTCGGTCATCTATGAGGTCGCTATAGGTGGATTCCTCCAGCTCACCGTCAAACACCCCAACCGCGCCTTCATGCGAGATGAACAGCGATTGCGAATCCGGCCGGTTGCGCCGCCAGACATAGCCATAGGCAGCAAGTGTCAGCGGTTTGGCGCTGTTGTTGATCACCTTCTGGTTGATGGTGAACATGTATTTCTGATCAACGGTAATTTCCCTTTGAAACACCACGCCGCCACCTGCGTCATATTCAATCGTCACCGGTTGATCAATACCGAGTGTCGAGCCTTTCACCAGCGTCCATTCACTCTCGGCGGTCGGCAGGCTCAAGCCCTCAACAGCAGTGCCCGACCAGCCAAATTCAGCGAAAAAGGGATGCGGCGACCCGGCGGGGGAGAGAAGCTCAACCGGCGGGCTGGTCTTGTCCACCGTTTCACGGTGGTCGCGCAGCAGCACATCATCAATCCGCCCGCCCTTCAGGTTAATCGAGCCACGGATCGCATCCGTCAAAATTGGCACCCGCTTTGAAGAGGCAAGCGCCGACTTGCGTGTGCGCGGCGCAACGGCTGTTTGGGTCAGGTCCGGTGCGGCAGGCGTTGCGCCATCTTTGCTAACCGGCGCGTCCGGCGACCCGGGTTGGGCGGCAGCGCGCTTTTGTTGCTGTTCTTTCAGCAATGCTTCCTGCTCAGCCTGGCGCAGCCGCTGCTGCTCCTGCTTCGGGACCACAAAGACAAAATGCCAGACCAGAAAAACCAGCACAGACAACACAAGGGCGACTAAAAAATTTCGGTTATTTTCATCCATGAAAAACTGCTCGGTTCACCTGACATTGCAAAAAATTGGGCTAAAAAAGTCGAATATGATATGGCGAGCCCCGGTGGCTTCATTTACCGTCCCGAAATCCGCCTGTCCCCGTTTGCCCCTTTAAGGCAGGGGCTCGCCCGTTGGTATAATGCGTCTATGCACTTTTTGAAAGCTTTTCTCCAAATCTTTAAGGAGAATCTCGAAAGGCATCGTTAACAGCGCCGGCCGGCCAATAACCACATAATCAATGCCGCCCTGCGCCTGCTGCGGTGCCACCTGGCATAGCGCCGCGCGCAGCCGCCGCCGCATCCTGTTGCGAAAAACCGAAACGGGCCCCCGCCGCCCATCAGGCGCCTTGCCGCCCTTTTTCTGCACTGCGCCCGCCCGCGCCATTATCTCCCGCCGCACTGTGTGGTTGGAAACGGTGATGCCAAAGCGCGGCGGGCCCTCCGCCTCAGCGCCGCGATTATCGCTTGCCTGCCGCCGCCGGGCTTGCAACAAAAACCCGCGGCTGCCATAGGCCGCTGTCTCCGGCCCGGATTTCGCCGCCAGAAAATCCCGTCTTTTTGTTAGCATGGCAAGGCGCATGGGTCATTTATTCCCCGAAAAGCTTCAACCCCGCCGCCAAAGCTGCATTTCCCCGATATTTGGACATGCCAAAGCAACCGACAGGGCGAAGGCCCTTATCTATCAGGCCAGCGCCAGCGGTTGCAAAACAAATCCGGCATATAAAGTGGTTGTTTAGTCAAGAGTGGCTGCGCCGTCACGCCGCCAGTAACCAACCGCATCAGGCGCCATTCATCAAACAGCGCAACCGATGGATCTAAGCTGAAAGCTTCTTGCGGCCACGTGACCGGCGGTTCGCCAGAACCTGACGTCCACCTTTGGTGGCTTTGCGTGCTCTGAACCCGTGGCGTCTCTTGCGCACCAGGCGACTTGGTTGATAAGTACGTTTCACTTGAGTGATCTCCGTATAAAAAGGCTGTTTCGGTAAGCCGGAGGGACAGCAGGAAGGATTAAACACAAAAGCGCCTGCCACCACAATTGATCGAAGGGATCCCCTCATCCAACTGGCCGCAGTCAGCTCATCTTCCAGGCTGTTTCAGCTCATCGCTAATAGAATGAGGCATATAGACAGCGACAATCGCCATTGTCAATGAATATGAGGGCGTGAGCCGCCTTTTTTCTTGCCTCTTCCGCCCCAACCCCCCTGAACCAGCGCCGGGCCGCCCGCAGCCCTTCACACCCTGTCACATATCTTTGATGACATATGAACAGGCATAAGGAGCCGCTCATGCTATGCCAGAGGGACAAATGGGGCCAGCGTATTGCGGCCACCTGCACTGAACAGCGCCCCATCTGGGAATAAACCGGATCACCAGCAACCGCCCAACAAGAAAAAGCACCATGACCGACGAAATAATCGCACCAGACCTTGGCCAGCAACCCGCCACCTCCCGCTTCACCGGCGCGCTTTCATATTTCGCGGCCGCGTTGCTGATGACGCTCTTCATGGCCATCACCCTGTTAAGCCTCCCGGCTGCCGCCGCCAGCCCGACCGAGCAATTCGCAAAATCACAAAAAACCGCGAGCAGCAATAACGCCATCAATCACGCCGCCTTCTCCGCCCTCCTAAGCAAGGTCATCACCCGGGACAAAACCGGCCTTAACCGCGTTGATTATAAATTGCTGAAAACAAACCGCGCCGCTCTCAAGGCATATATCGCTGATCTTGCCGGTCAAAAGCCCACCACCCTCGGCCCCCGCCAGCAATTCGCCTTCTGGGCAAATCTTTACAATGCCGTCACCCTTGATACCGTGATCGCCGCCTACCCGGTTAAATCCATCAAAGACATCGACATCTCCCCTGGCCTGTTCTCGGACGGCCCCTGGGGCAAAAAACTCATCACCATAGAAGGCACGCCCTTGAGCCTTGATGACATCGAGCATGAAATCCTGCGCAAAAACTTCAAAGACCCCCGCGTTCATTACGCTGTCAACTGCGCCTCGATCGGTTGCCCGAACCTGCAAAAGCAGGCCTTCACAGCCGCCAGACTGGAGCAACAGCTGGAGCAGGCCGCAAAGGACTATGTAAACTCAAACCGCGGCGTGGTTATAACCGACGGCGAAGTCGCCATATCAAAAATCTACAGCTGGTTCAAAAAGGACTTCGGCACCAGTGACGCCAAAATCCTCGCTCATCTCGGCCGCTATGCCGCCGCGCCGCTAAAAGGCAAGCTGGCTAATGCGCAACAAATAGGCGACTATTTCTATGATTGGAGCCTCAATGACACAGCAAGATAAAGCGGGTGATAGCTCAGCCTCAAGCGGTAAACCAGCAAAGGACAAGCCCTGGTGGCGCCGTCTTTTGCCGCTCGCCATCATCGTGGCCATTATGGCGGCAATCTTTGGCACCGGCCTGCATAACTATCTCAGCCTGAAACAGCTTGCCATTCATCTGGAAGAGCTGCGCGGTTTCATCGAGGCCAACTACATTGCCGCCATCGCGCTGTTCATCGGTGTGTATATCGCCATTGCCGCCCTTTCTATCCCCGGCGGGCTGATCGTCACAGTGTCTGGTGGGCTGTTATTTGGCTGGCTGGTTGGCACCCTGGCGACCGTTACCGGCGCCACCATAGGCGCAACATTGCTGTTTCTCGCCGCGCGCACGTCTCTGGGGGAGCCGCTCAAGGCCCGCGCCGGCCCCTGGCTCGACCAGTTCCAAAAGGGCTTTGAGGAAAATGCCTTTTTCTATCTGTTGTTCCTGCGTCTTGTGCCCGCCTTTCCCTTCTGGCTGGTCAATCTTGCGCCCGCCTTTCTCGGTGTCCCGCTGGCAACCTATGTCATCACCACCTTTATCGGCATCATCCCCGGCAGCCTTGCCTATGCCTATACAGGTCACGGCCTCGATAGCGTCATTGAGCAACAACGGGAAGTTTACGAAAACTGCGTCGCGGAAAAAGGCGAAGGCGGTGGTTGCGACTTCACGCTGGATGCCTCATCACTGGTCACCAAAGAAATCATCATCGCTTTTGCCTTGCTCAGCCTGGTGGCACTGCTGCCGGTTGTGATCAAACGATTGCGAAAGCGCCAGAATCACGCCTAAACTGAACAGAGAATTGCGGCGCCCCTCATCACACCAAACAGCAAATTCCAGCCTGCCTTCGGCTTTTAAAAAATAACCAAAAGGACAAACAGCCATGTCACATGTCATCACCCCCGATCTTTGCGTAATTGGCGCGGGCTCTGGCGGGCTTTCTGTTGCCGCCGCTGCCGCGCAGCTCGGCGTCGAGGTGGTGCTGATTGAGCGCGGCAAAATGGGCGGTGACTGCCTCAACACCGGCTGCGTCCCCTCAAAGGCATTGCTCGCCGCCGCCAAACGCGCCCACACCATGCGCGCCCCCAACAATTTCGGCATCGCCCCGGTAGACCCTGGCATCAACCACGCCCAGGTTCAAAAACATGTCACCGATGTTATTGCGGCCATTGCCCCCAATGACTCGGTCGAGCGCTTCCAGGGCCTTGGTGTTCACGTCATCCAGCAGGAGGCCAGCTTTAAGGACCCCCGCACCGTCGTCGCTGGCGAATATCAGATCCGTGCCCGCCGCACCATCATCGCCACTGGCTCATCACCGGCCATCCCGCCGATCCCGGGTCTTGAGAATGTCAATTTCTTCACCAACGAAACCATTTTTGATAACGACCAGCTCATCCCCCATCTCATCATCATCGGCGGCGGCCCCATCGGCATGGAAATGGCCCAGGCCCATCGCCGCCTCGGCTCCAAGGTGACGGTGCTGGAAGCAATGAAAGCGCTGGGCAAAGACGACCCCGAGTTAACCAGCGTCGTCATCGAGCGGCTGCGCGATGAAGGCATCGAAATCCATGAAGAAGTCCGCATCGAAAATATCAGCCGCGATGTTACCGGCATCACCGTCAAGGTTGTCAAAGGCCAGGAGCAGGGCGAGTTAAAAGGCTCCCACCTCCTCATAGCCACCGGCCGCCGTCCGAATATCGAGAGCCTGAATCTTGACGCCGCCAAAATCAAGCATGACCGGCGCGGCATCACTGTCAATAAAGGGCTGGTCACCTCGAACCGCCGGGTCTTTGCCATTGGCGACATCGCCGGCGGCCTGCAATTCACCCATATGGCCAATTATCAGGCCGGGCTTGTCATCCGCCGCGCTCTGTTTCGCCTGCGCGCCAAGCAAGACATCCGCAAGGTCCCCTGGGTCACCTATACCGACCCCGAGCTCGCCCATATCGGCATGACAGAAGAGGAAGCCGAGAAAAAACACGGCAAAATTCATGTGTTGCGCTGGCCCTATGCAGAAAATGACCGCGCCCAGGCCGAGGGTAAAACCGACGGTCTCGTCAAGCTCATCACCTCAAAAGGCGGCAAGGTGCTTGGCGTCTCCATTGTCGGCGACCATGCGGGCGAGCTGATACACCCCTGGTCCCTCGCCATCTCATCCGATCTGAAGTTGAAAGCGATGACAGACTTCATCGCCCCGTATCCGACATTGGGCGAGGTCAACAAGCGCGTCGCCTACACCTATTTCCAGCCCAAGCTAATGAACCCCTGGGTGCGAAAACTGGTTAAATTCCTCGCCAAATTCGGCTAGCCCAGGGGCCTTCCAAGCAGCAAGAGTTGGCATATCCCGCCAAACCGGCCATTAAGCATGTCCGCGTGAGGGAGCCCAGGCTTTGAAAAACTTGTTAAAATAAAAAATTCGCGTAACACTTTGCGCAAGCAAAAAATCAAGGGTTAACAAACACGCGCTGCCACCACCGCCGGCCCAGCCGCCAGCCATGCTACTGCGGCCACTGCCCCTCCGGCCAACACCCGCGAAGCAGCAAGTTTAGGCACACCGCGTCTGGAAAAACATGTTTTTAGATGGGATAAAAAACCGGGCCTTCAGCCTTTCGGAAAAGCTGCTGATCCTGACAGTGCTGTTCGTGATGCTGGCCGAGATTTTAATCTTCCTGCCCTCCATCGGCAATTATCGCAAAAACTGGCTTGAGGAGCGCCTCTCTTCGGCGCAAATCGCCTCCCTCGCCGTTGAAGCCGCACCAGACAATATGATCCCCGAAAAGCTGCGCAAAGAGTTGCTGAACCACGCCCAGGTTTATTCCGTCGCTGTAAAAAAAGGCGACCAGCGCAACCTGATCCTGCAGTCCCCCATGCCGCCGCTCAATGTCGATGTTTATGACCTGCGCGATCAAAATTTCTTCTCGCTCGTCCGCGACGCCATCTATGTTTATTTCCAGCCCGAAAACACCATGATCCGCGTGCTCGGCAAGCCGGAAATGAGCGAAGCTGAATTCATCGAAGTGCTGATGGTCCAGTCCGGCTTGAAGAAAGACATGATCATCTTCGCCCTCAACATCCTCGGCCTCTCGATCCTCATCTCAATCATCACGGCGGCGCTGGTATACCTCACCATCAACCGCCTGCTTGTTCGCCCCATCGCCGATCTCACTGAAAATATGATGCATTTCAGTGAAAGCCCCGAGGACCCTGACCGAAAAATTAAACCCTCCGGGCGCCGCGATGAAATCGGCACCGTCGAAAATGAACTGCTTGCCATGCAAACGGACCTCTCCTCAATGCTGGCGCAAAAAAACCGCCTAGCCAATCTTGGCGCCGCAATCAGCAAAATCAACCACGACCTCAGGAACATCCTCGGCACCGCCCAGCTTGTCTCGGACCGCCTGCAGGACATTGACGACCCGACCGTCCAGCGTGTCACCCCCCGCCTGGTCCGCTCCATCGACCGGGCCATCAAGATCTGCGCCGACACGCTGCAATATGGCAAGCCGGAGGCTCACATTCCAAGCCGCGAGCATTTCCCGCTAAAACCATTGCTGCTGGAGGTGATTGAGGAGCTCGCCCTGCCGCGCCCGGGTCTGGATGTGCAGCTCTCAATTGATAACAACCTGGAAGTTTACGGCGATCATGACCTGCTCTACCGCGTTTTTTCAAACATCATTCGTAACAGCGCCCAGGCCATAGACCCCGGCCAATCAGCTGATCCACAGGGTGAGGACAGTGCCAGCGATTTCGTCAAGATCACGGTTATCAATCAGGGCCCCGACACAGTGATCGACATCATAGACAGCGGCCCCGGCCTGCCAAAAGAGGCCCGCCCGCATCTGTTCCAGGCTTTTAAAGGCAGCTACCGCAAGGGGGGCACCGGCCTCGGCCTGGCCATCGCCGCCGAAATCATCCAGTCGCACAAGGGCGAGATCACCTGCCTGGATAGCCAGGGCGGCGCCCATTTCCACATCCGCCTGCCCGGAAACGGCGCAAAATCATGACCCTGATACCACGCCCGCTAACGGCCGCAAGAAGCCACACATATTAATGACAATGCCGCTTGCAATTCCAAGATGAACCCGCTAGATATACCGCCTCACCTCAATGCGCCGGTAGCTCAGTTGGATAGAGTACTTGACTACGAATCAAGGGGTCGGGAGTTCGAATCTTCCCCGGCGCGCCATCTCCATTTCTCCCCTGCAAATATCCCCTAACGCCTTGAAAGGTAAGGATATTTCTGGTGTTCGAAACCCTGAATTTCGGCAGTACGCCAGTTGGTCCTTGAAAGCGAGCTTGAGGACCGTTTGACGGTGCTCAATTCTTCCTTTTTTCCAAAGATTCCAAGGGTTTGACAAGAATGTCATCGAGTGTTCGAAAGTCTCCTCGTAGGTCTGCAACGGCTTGCCGCAATTTTTGATCCGCTCACGGAGGACCATACGCTCCATTTCCAGATTGCCGATGCGCTTCTCGTAAGCCTTGATCACAGATTCGCTGTCTGTTTCGACCAGCCGATCCATCAGTTGCTCAATTTTCCGGTCGATCTGGGACAGCTCAGCTTTCATCGACTGCCCCTGCGCTTTCATGGTCAGTGCACGCTGATCCCATAGATCGCGGAACAGTGCCGAAGCCCGTTCGAATAACTCGGTGTGGACGCAGTGATTGCAGCAGCGCCTCGAATTCCTCCTCGACCACCTCGCGACGAACCGATTTGCCTTTCGCCGCGCAATCTTTCTGGCGGCACAAATAGTAGGGATAATGCGCCGCCTTGCCCTTCGACCAGTTGGCGGTCAGAGGACTGCCGCAGCAGCCACACAGGACGAAGCCACGCAAGGGGAAGTCCTCGTTGATGTCTTTGCGCGCCGGAACGCGCGCTTTGCCATTCAGGCGGTCCTGGATTGTCTTGAATGTCTCAAGGCTGATCAGACCGTCATGTTGGGCTGGTCGCAACGAAACATCCCACTTCGGCAGTTCGAGATAGCCTGCGTAGAGTGGTTGCGTCAGAAAATCATTCACGCGCTGGTTCGTCACATCGCCGCGCGGTGTTTTCGGGAAATTCGGGTTGAGATTCGAGGAAGCGCTTCACTTCGGCCTGCGTCGAGAAACGCTCGCAGGCATACCCTTCGAGCGCTTCTTTCATGATCGAGGCCAACGGCTCATCACGACGTAGAACTTTCCCTTGTCCTGACGACCGCTCGTAACGGTAGCCAATCGGCGCATGGAAGACCCAATAGCCATTCATCGCCCGAGAGCGCATACGGTTCTGAGAGTTTGCTCGCCGTTCTTCTCGCCGCTGGTGCTGTGAGACACTGGCCAGAAGGTTTTCGACAATGAGCTGTCGCTATCCTCTTTGAAACTCCATACTCGGGATGATCCAGAAATTCCCGCCAGCCTTGCTCAGAGGCTGCGCGCAACTCAAGATGCGCCTGCGTAGGTCGCGTGCGAAGCGGCTGATATCGTCAATGATTACCATCCGCTCGTCGTTGCGGTACGCTTTTAGATGTTTCAACATCGCCAACATGCCGGGCCGGTCATTGCGTCCGCCTGTCATATCGTCACGGAACACCTCGACTACTTCGAAGCCTCTGAACGCAGCGAACTCCCGGCAGCGTGTTTCTTGGGAGGCCAAGCCGGTCCCACGGATGGTTTGCTTTACGTCCGATACACGGCAGTAAATAACGGCTTTGTTGTTTCCTTTCTTTGGCTCTCATCAGATCCATCACCTTCCTCCGCAGGCGAGGCCGCAGGCTCTTTTCTTCGTCACATTGTTTTGGTTTCGTTCCGATTCTAGCACACTGCGCTGACTCTGAAAGAGATTTGTGCTTCGCGTCTTGTCTCGCAAGCTGTGCAGGATGGACTCCCCAAGCGGCATCGATGAATGCGGACATGATCACTGATAATCTGTGGATAAGATCGTCGGCTTGCTCGTCGGTATAGCCGAGCGCTTTGAAGGATTGCCGATGCTGTTTTACTATCTCTTTCATGCGAGCAAACTCCGCCCGTTTCAGCAATGCCGAGCATGCTGATCAGTTTCGCCTTTGACGACACGGCAGCACATCAAGCACTGCGATAACCGCAGATAATGCCGGGTGATTACAGATATTATCCACTATACATTCGCTACAACGCAAACTCAGCAGCAGTTTTAGAAAAATGAGCTCGACCTTGTCACGGAAGATCGAGGCTTTCAAAAGAGATTATCTCTTTTAACTAGGGTTTTCGATCCCCTTTTAATCTGGGGAGATGGGAGAGCGGATCGAACCTTTCGAAGATTATTATTCACTACTTGTTCATTTTCAACTTATTAATGTCAAAATAATAAAGGGTCTCAATCATGCTGCGCTAGATTGAGACCCATACTGAACCAAGCTCTTGAAGAGTGTCATCCGTTGAGCAGGTAGCTAGGAATCAGTTATCATTCAAAGAGTAATCTGTCATCGGCGGTTTATTTCTCTACCGTCTGTGATAAATTTGACTTTTTTGATACCCGCCAAAGACTGCGCCGTATTTCTCCTTAAAGTTTCTAAATTCAATTATCCGCTTTATCGGCGATATTTGCGCCTGAGCTGAAGAGCAATCCGTTTGCGGTTCTCTTCGTCAACTTCCCGTCTGGCATCTATCGTCAGGCTGATTCCAGGCTCTAGCTTCGCTGAGCAGCGAGGTGCCCGCTGTTCCCGCAGACGCCGCAACAGTTCCTCCTTCGTCGAGATCGCCGGATGCGCGTTGCCGCTTCGACCGATGATCACCGCTCGCGCTCGGCACGACTGCGACGGCGGGGCTTTTCGTCCCGCTCCTCTTCCAAACGCTCCATGGGTGTCCGAAGCACGATGCGTCCATTCACGGGGACGGAGTCCAGAACGACCGTATGACCTTCGCCGTCCTTGTGCGGAAAGGCTGCGCCGACACGATTGAAGAAGGATTTGTCGTCCGGGCCGTCTTTCGCGTGAAAGGCTTCAAAGCTGGGCTGCTTTTTCTCTGTACGTTCGCTCATGGCTTTCTCCGTGAATTAGGAGGGCCGGTAGCCCTCGACATAAGACCACTGGCCGCCAGCATATTGCGGGTAGTGTGCAAACTGCTGCGGCACGGTTTGCGTGACGATCCTCGCACGGCGTTGCCCCCATCTTGAGGGGATAGAGCACGGAATCGTGCGGCGGATGGAACGGATTGGGCAGGAAGCGGCCCGCGAAATCGCCGCGCGTGTAATAGGGGTGCTTTTCTGCGAATACGGGCTTCAGGTTCTTTCCCGAGATAAAGAGAATTTGGCGGTCCTCGGGCATTGCGAGCACCTCTTCAGGCATCATCAACGCGCGCGCCTGTTTGGTACGGTTGGTTTCGGCGAAGGCGTGGTATTTCATATCGGCATACGCCGAGAAAGGATCGCCGCCGTTCATAATGCCAAGCGCAGCATTGAGCTTCTGCCGTCTGGCATCGGCCTGCCGCAAACCGTCATCATATTCGAGAGTTTCCGTGCCAAGCATCGAGGACACCATCTGCGCGGTTTGGTAATCGCGCACGCCGAAGAACTGGCGTAATGCTGCGGAACCCATAAATCCTTGCAGGGCCGGGCTTCCGAGTTGCGCACGATCTGCCCAACATCCTGAAACAGCGCCCACGTGCGTACACCCGCCCCGCGACC
>CALNZE010000081.1:0-2481 GCA_942490955.1 uncultured Alphaproteobacteria bacterium | reverse complement strand
GCTGCCGGAGGACGCCTCGACGATAGTGGTGCCTTCGCCGATCTTGCCGCTGCACAAGCCATAGAGGAAAAGCGACCGCGCCAGACGGTGTTTGAGGCTGCCTGACGGATGCGTGCTTTCATCCTTGAAGTAAAGATCGATGCCACTGCCCAACAGGCAGGGGATGTCAAATTTGATCAGGTGAGTGTCGGCGGATCGGGCAAAATCGGCGTTGATCTTCTGGACAGCATTGGCAAGCCAGCAGCGCGTATCAGGCAGGGTCATCGCTTTTTCCTTTTCAGGCGTTGGCCATTTCAAGCTTTGGCCACAGCATGCATCAGATTGTCCGGTGTCATCAATCCGTGTTTTTCAAAGTCATTGCCCGCGCGCAGCATCAGTTCGCGGAACCAGCTATGCGCCGGGTGGTTGGTCAGGCGGTTGTGCCAGATCAGCATGGCGCCGATCACATTGGCGGGCGGCGAAATCGGGCTGGGCACCACATGCATATTAAAAAACTGGCAGGCCTTTTCAGCCATGCGGCTGGGCATGGTGACAATCATGTCGCTGGAAGCCACCAGCATGGGGGCCGAGCCAAAGGCGTTCACCGTCATCACGATGCGGCGGCTGAGGCCAATTTCAGCAAGCTGCTCGTCGACAAAACCATGGGCGTCGCCGCGCGGCGATACCAGAAGATGGCGCGCGGCGGCGGCATATTCCTCGATCGGGATTTCGGTTTTGTAGCGCGCCAGCGATGGTCGCTGCGCATCATGCAGATAAAATGGTCGTGGGCCAGCCGCAAGCGCCCAAAACGCTCAGGAATGTCGCCCAGCGGCATCAGGCCATAATCGGCTTCCTGATGGTCAAGCCGTTCATAGAGCCGCCCTTCGATCGGGATGGTGTGCACATTCACGCCCGGTGTTTCGGCGGTGATATAGGACGCGACATAAGGCAGCAGGGTGATGGCCATATAGTCGGCCGTGGCGATGGTGAAGGTGCGCTGGGCGGTGCTGGGGTCGAAAGCCACCGGGTCAAGCGCGTCTTCTATTTCGGCCAGGGCGCTGCGGATCGGCAATTCAAGTTCCAGCGCCCGCGCGGTGGGGCGCATGCCCTCGGGGCCGCGCACAAACAGGTCATCACGCAAATGATGCCGGAGCCGGTTCAGCGCGTTGGAAACCGCGGGCTGCGACATGCCGATCTTGCGGCCAGCGCGCGTGGCGCTGCGTTCACCCATCACGGCGTCAAACACAATCAGAAGGTTTAGGTCGATGCCAGCTAAATTCATGATGTGAATATCCGAGTTAAGAAATATCAATTTCAATAATTTACCTCTGCCACCCATATAGGCGCAAGTCCGATCTTTTGAAGAGGCTGGAGAATGGCAGGCAGGCAATCATTGCTGACAAAAATTGGCAGCATGCGGCGTTATGCTCCATCACACCGAAGGTTTGGGAACCGATAGAACACTTCTTCCGTCTATGGAGGAAACAGCGAGGAGGCTTTGATGCCTAAAACAATGACAGCGATGGACGAATTTGCCGTCAAGCTGGCGAATTTTGTGATCGCCAAGCGGTGGCTGGTGATTTTTGCAACACTGGTGATAACGGTGCTGGTTGCAAGCGGCGGCCGTTTTCTCCAGTTTTCCAATAATTACCGGGATTTTTTCTCTGAATTTAACCCGGAACTCCAAGCGTTTGAGGAATTCCAGAATACCTATACCAAAAACGACAATTTCTTTTTCACCATTGTACCGCCAGAAGGCGACGTGTTCAGCGCCAAGACCCTGTCATTGGTGGAAGAACTGACCACCGCAGGCTGGCAAATTCCGTATTCGATCCGGGTCGACAGCATCAGCAACTTCCAGCATACCTATGCCGAAGAAGATGACTTGATCGTTGAAGATCTGGTGAAAAATGCCACCAGCCTGACCGCCGAAGAGCTGGCTGAAAAAAGCCAGATCGCACTCACAGAACCGCTGCTCAGGGACCAGTTGGTCACCAAGGACGGCCGGGCCATCGCGGTGAATGTGGTGGTGCAATATCCGGAAAAATCGCTGACGGAAGTACCGGAAGCGGTGGCTTTTGCCCGCACCCTGAAAGACAGCCTGCAGGTGCGCTATCCGGGCTATGAAATCCGCATGACCGGCGTTTCCATGCTTAATACCGCTTTCCAGGAAGCGGGCATGAGGATGCGGCGAGGGATGATCCCGCTGATGTATCTGCTGCTGCTGGTGTTGATGGCGGTCGCGGTGCGCTCTGTGGCGGGCACAGTGGTGACCTTGCTGATGATTGCATTTGCCTCAGCCATCGGCATGGGGGCTGCCGGGTTTGCCGGGGTTGCCTTGACCCCGATTGCCCTGTCGGCGCCAACCATCATCCTCACACTTGCCATTGCCGATGCGGTGCATATCCTGATCACCTGCGCAATGCGATGCGCCAGGGCGATGAACCGGCGCGAGGCGATTGTGGAAGCGGTGCGGGTCAAATTCCTCTCGGTGATGGTGAC
>CALNZE010000080.1:0-35884 GCA_942490955.1 uncultured Alphaproteobacteria bacterium | reverse complement strand
CATGCATTGCTACACCCCGGCCGGGAGTTTTGACAGGATCTGGATTTCGGGGTCGATGCGCACGCCGGTGGCCCAGCCGATGAAGGCCTGAATGGACTCGATGTTCAGGCAGATGGCCATGCCGAGCAAGAAACCAAGCAGGGTGCCGCAGACGCCGATGAATGAGCCGGTGGTTATGAAAATGCGCATGATGGCGCCGCGGCTGGCGCCCATGGTTCGCAGCACGGCGATGTCTTTGGTCTTGACCTTAACAAGCATGACCATGCTGGAGATGATGTTGAGCGCTGCGACAAACACGACGAGGCTGACGATGATGAACATCATGTTGCGCTCGACCTGGAGGACGTCGAACAGCTTGGCGTTTCGCTGCTTCCAGCTAGTTAAATTGGTATTTGGCCCGGCGGCAGCGGCGATGTTCTGCTCGACCAGCTCGATCTCTTTCGGGTGATTGACCATAACCTCAAGGGCGCTGACCTGGCCTTTTTGCGAGAAAAACTTTTGCGCCTGATCAAGCGGCATGAACAAGACCTTGAGATCATATTCGTAAATGCCGATTTCAAAGATGGCGGACACGCGGTAGGCCTTGATGCGCGGTGTGGTGCCAAAGGGCGTTTTGGCGCCGCGCAGGGTGACAATGTTGACCTTGTCGCCCACCCTGACGCCGAGAATGTTGGCGAGGCGGATGCCGATGACGATGCCGTTCTGGTCGTTGAATTCGTCAAGGCTGCCGAAGACTATTTTGCTGGTAACGGTGGCGAGGGCGTTGATGTCTTTGGCGCGGATGCCGCGGACATTGCCGAAATATTCCTGATATTGCGAGGAGACCATGACCTGGCCGTCGATGACCGGGATGACGGCTTTGACATCCGGGACACGCTCGATCTGTTTTGCGACCCTGTCATAATCTGAAAATGGCTTGCCAAATTGCTGGACGATGACATGGCCATTCATATCAAGGATGTTTTTATAGAGCGTGTCACGGAAGCCATTCATGACGCTGAGGACGACGATGAGCGCGGTGACGCCAAGGGCGATGCCAAGCAGCGTGAGAACGGCAATGACGGAAATAAAGCCCTCGCCTTTTGGCTGGCGCAAATAGCGAAAGGAGATCATCCGCTCGAAGCCAGAGAAGGGGGCGGTGTCCCACTTTGTGGGGGTTGCTCCATTGGCGCCTTGGTTGTTCACCATGGCGTCGGTCATTAAAACAATCTTCCGTTCAGTCTTTTACAGCTTGGGCGAAGGGGGCGGTTTTGACTTTTTCCAGGGCGGCATCAATTGTAAGCTCTTCGCGCTCGCCGGTTTTGCGATCTTTCAGCTCAACCACGCCGTTTTTAACGCCTTTGGGGCCGATGATGATCTGCGTTGGCAGGCCGATAAGATCCATGGTGGCGAACTTGCCGCCGGCGCGCTCATTGGTATCGTCCAGCAGGCAATCCAGCCCGCACTGGCCTAACTCAGCATAAATTTTCTGCGCCGCTTCATCGGTGGCTTCATCACCTGGTTTCAGATTGATGATGCCAACGTCAAACGGGGCGACGGATTTTGGCCAGATGATGCCATCATCATCATGGCTTGCCTCAATGATGGCACCGACCAAACGGGAGACACCAACGCCATAAGAGCCGCCATGCAGCGCGGCCATTTGGCCATCAGAGCCCTGGACGACGCACTTCATGGGCTTCGCGTATTTATCGCCGAAATAGAAAATATGTCCAACCTCAATGCCGCGGGCGCTGATCTGATCTGATGTGGGAACTTCACTCTCGAAACGGGCCTGATCATGCATATCTTCTGTGGCAGCATAGTGACCCGTCCATTCCTCAATTATCGGGGTTAAATCGCTGTTGTAATCGACATCTTCTGGCGGGGCGGTCTTTTCAATCAATGCCTTGTGGCAAAAGACGGCGCTTTCGCCGGTGTCGGCCAGGATGATGAATTCATGGCTAAGGTCGCCGCCGATGGGGCCGGTGTCGGCCTTCATCGGGATGGCCTTGAGGCCGAGGCGCTCGAAGGTGCGCAGATAGGAGATGAACATCTTCTGGTAGGATTTGCGGGCGCCTTCTTCTGAAAGGTCAAAGGAATAGGCGTCTTTCATGAGGAACTCGCGGCCGCGCATGACGCCGAAGCGGGGGCGGATCTCGTCGCGGAATTTCCACTGGATGTGATAAAGGATGCGCGGCAGGTCTTTGTAAGACTTGACGCTCTCGCGGAATATCTGGGTGATCTGCTCTTCGTTGGTTGGGCCATAGAGCAATTCCCGGTCGTGGCGGTCGGTTATGCGGAGCATTTCCTTGCCATAGTCGTCATAACGGCCGCTTTCGCGCCAGATATCGGCTGACTGGATCGTCGGCATAAATAGCTCAATGGCGCCGGCGCGGTTCTGCTCTTCGCGGACGATATTTTCGATTTTGCGCAGCACGCGCAGGCCAAGCGGCATCCAGGAGTAAATACCGGCAGCGCTTTGACGGATCAGCTCGGCGCGCAGCATCAGCTTGGTGTGAAATAATCTCGGCATTTGCTGGCACATCTTTCGGCGGACTGGGCATAAAATATTGGCTTAAGCGCATGAGCGGTCGCTCCTGGACAAATCGTGATTTGTTGAAGGTTTAGCTTTATAAGTATAGCCAGTCGGATGCAATGGCTTCCTGAAGGCTTAGGGTTTGCGCTGCGGCGTGCAGTTTATTGAATGGGGTGGAATTATTTGGATTTCAATTGAGCTGCCGCGCCAAATTGCCTTTTCTTATCAAGCGGCGTCGTCAAATTGGCAGGAAGGGGATTTTCGTCAATGTTGACAATGTCGTTGCTATAAGCGAGATAAACCAGGCCGAAAAAGGACGCCAGCACGATGGTTGTGGCGATGAAGTTTTTGAAGATATGCGGGTTTTGTGGCGCGCTCTCCGGGGAACCGGGGACGATGTCGCCCTCTTCTTCCTGGGTGCGGACGCCCCAGGGGAGGACCATGAATAGAGCCAGCCACCAGCAGATGAAATATGTCGCGAGGGCAAGGCTGGTACTCATGGGGGTGTCCTTTTTTAAGTTGTTCGCTTGGTGAACGCTATCAGGCTTGCTCGAGCTCGACCAGTGTGCCGCAGAAGTCTTTTGGGTGCAGAAACAGAACAGGTTTGCCGTGGGCGCCGATTTTAGGGTCACCGCTGCCGAGAACGCGTGCGCCCTCTTCAACAGCTTATCGCGTGCGGTGATGATGTCATCAACCTCATAGCAGATATGGTGAATGCCGCCATTCGGGTTGCGCTCCAGAAATTTAGTAATCGGGCTGTCTTCACCCAGTGGCTCAAGCAGTTCGATCTTGGTGTTTGGCAGTTCGATGAAAATGGTGGTGACGCCATGGTCTGGCTGGTCGACTTTTTCCGAGATGCTGGCGCCAAGGCTGTTGCGGTATGTGTTAGCGGCGGCGTCGATATCCGGCACGGCGATCGCTACATGGTTGAGACGTCCGATCATATTCAGTGTCCTTGCGAAAAATGGGCGCGGCTATTCAATGGGGCTTTTTTGTCTTTTACGTCAGGCGGCGGGTTCTGTCCAGAGGTTTGGGCTGGATTATATCCGGTGCAGGTGAATGGTGACGATGGGCTTTTTGCCGCAAAATTCGTTGATTGCGCTTCTGACGCTGCGGCGGAGTGACTCTTTCAGTTTGTGCATCTCGCGCCGGTGCTTTGGCGGCGTGCTTTTGAAAACGCTATTCACCGAGCGGTCGATGATCTCGGCCAGTTCATTGCTGTCATCTTCATTGGGCAGGCCCAACTCTGTCCAGTAGGGATCGCCAATGATGGCACCTTTTTTGTCGACCACGAGGGAGACAGTGACGGTGCCGAGATTTGCTAGCTGGCGGCGGGTTCGGATGGGGCTGTCGTCTTCGAGGATGAAGTAGCCATCACGGTAGAGCCTGCCGGCTGGAATCTCGTCGATGATTTTTGGCGCTTGCGGCATGAGGGAGGCGAGGTTGCCATTGCGCACAATCAGTGTTTTGGCAATGCCTTGCGCTTTGGCAAATTCCTGCTGGCAGCGCAGGTGGCGCTCTTCGCCGTGGACGGGCACAACAGTCCCTGGCTTGAGCCACTTATAAAGCTGCTCTAATTCCCCGCGGCGCGGGTGACCGGTGACGTGAACCGGTGCTTCGGCCTCGGTGATGATATTCAGGTCCATTGAAGCCAGCCGGTTGGTGATGTAGCTGACGGATTTTTCGTTGCCCGGAATGGTGCGGGAGGAAAAAATGACGGTATCGCCGGGGGTTGGTTTGATCTTGGGGTGGCTGCCCTCGGCGACGCGGGCCATAGCGGCGCGGCCTTCGCCCTGGCTGCCGGTTGCCAGCACGAGGCATTCCCTGGCCGGGAGATGCTGGAAATCTTCGTCGGAGAGGAAGCTGTAATCCTCCGGGATGTAGCCGGTTTCCTTGGCGATGCCGACAACCCGCTCGAGAGCGCGGCCTGCAAGGATGACATAGCGCCCGGCGGCGTAGGCGGCCTCGGCTGCGGATTTGATGCGGGCGACATTGGAGGCAAAGGTGGTGACGATGACGCGGCGCTCAGCTTTGGCGACCAGGTTTTTGAGTGTTTCGGCGACATCGACTTCGGAAATCGAAGTGCCATCGCGGGTGGCGTTTGTGGAATCGCAGACGAGGACGTTGATGCCTTCATCGCCTAATTCGCGAATCCGTTTTTCATCGGCAGGCGGCCCAACCAATGGGTTGGGGTCCAACTTCCAGTCGCCGGTGTGGAAGATGGTGCCAACATCGGTTTTGATGTGAAGTGCCATGGGCTCGGGGATGGAGTGGGCCATATCCACAAACTCGATATGAAACGGGCCGATGTCGATTTTGCCGCGCCGGGGTACTTCCTTGATATTGACCACTTCGTCGAGGCCATCATGGGCGAGCTTGGCGCGCAGCATGGCGGCTGTGAAGGGGGTTGTGTAGATGGGAACGTTCAGGCTTTCCCATAGATCGGGCACGGCGCCGTAATGGTCCTCATGAGCGTGGGTGAGGATGATGGCTTTGAGGTTCTGGCCCTGATTCTCAGCGAATGTGATGTCTGGCAGGATGATCTCGACACCAGGCTCGCGCGGGCCAGCGAAGGTGAGGCCAAGATCGACCATGATCCAGGAGTAATCATCCGGTGTGCCGTAGCCATACATCATGCAGTTCATGCCGATTTCGCCGACGCCACCAAGGGGGGCCATGACCATCTCGGCATTCGGGATGGCTTTGTCTGACTGGCTGTTGTTTTTTGTCATGGAGGGTTATGTGACTTTCTTTATTCTTTTTGCTGTTTGTCGTGATTGATTGTGTCGGCCGGGTGATGTTCCGCGCACCCGGCAGCGCGGCTAATTAGAGGAGTTCGCCGCCTGTGATGGTGATCAGGCTGTGGTCGGCGAGGCGCAGCTTGAGCGCGCCGGTTTCATCGAGACCCGCGAAGGTGCCTTGGGATTGTTCGGCGCCAATGCGAACAGTAAGCGGCGTGCCGATGGGGGCCGCGCGCTGCATCCAGGCGGTGATGATTTCATCCAGATTTTGCGCGTTGTGCCATATTGTGAGCCAATGCTCGAAGCTGCCCATGATGGCGGCGAAGAGATCGTCGCGGCTGGCGGGGTGTTCAAGCGCGCGCAGGCAGGTGGTCTGGCGGTCTTCGATGGTGGGCGCGGCGGCGATATTGATGCCGATGCCGATGACGATTTCGCTCTCGCCCGTTTGTCTGTTCTGCTGCGATTCGATCAGGATGCCGCCGAGTTTGGCGCCAGCAACGAGGATGTCGTTGGGCCATTTCAGGGTAACGGCCAGCGGTGACGTGGCCGTATGGCTGATGGCGTCATGGACGGCGATGCCGGTGACGAGGGCGATGGTTGCCAGCTTCGAGCCAGTGACTGGTAGCCTGCGGCCGGTGGAGGCATAAAGATTACCAGCGCCTTCCGCCCAGCTTCTGCCCTGCCTGCCGCGACCGGCTGTTTGCCTGTCAGCAATGATCCAGAAGGGGTGATTGTCACCATTTTCAAGACACAACCTTGCTTCCTCGTTGGTGGAGGCAACGACGGGCAGACGGTGGATAATTGGCGTTGCCGGAAGGCTGGTCTGGTGAAGCATGACCCCTTCTAGCCTGATCTTATACGGTTGGCAACAAGGCTTTGGCCGCAAGTTTTGCGCCGTCGATTATCGGATTTGGATAGACGACATAGAGCAAAACAAAGACGCCGGAGAGGCCCAGCACCAGTTTTAACTGGCCCGGCATTTCGGTGAAGCTTTCCTTCGGTTCGTCGAAAAACATGATCTTGACGATGCGCAGATAATAAAAAGCGCCGACCACACTGGCCAGCACGCCAACAACGGCAAGGATGAACATGTCGGCTTTCACGGCGGCCATGAAGACATAGAATTTTGCAAAGAACCCGGCGAGCGGCGGAATGCCGGCGAGGGAGAACATCAGGAGCGCGAGCATGAAGGCGGCGGGCAGATTTGTTTGCGACAGGCCGCGCAGATCCTCGATATTTTCGACCATTTCTTCGTTGCGGCGCATGGCGAGGATGCAGGCGAATGTGCCGACTGTCATGATCAGATAAATCATCAGGTAGACAAGGACGCCCTCGACCCCTTCGCGGTTACCGGCGGCTAGGCCAACAAGCGCAAAGCCCATATGGCCGATGGAGGAATAGGCCATGAGCCGCTTGATGTTTGTTTGCCCGATGGCACCAAAGGCGCCGACGATCATGCTGGCGATGGAGATGAAAATGATGATCTGGTTCCACTGTGTCTGCAGTTCGGGAAAGGCGCTGTAGACTACGCGGATCAGCAGGCCCATGGCGGCAATCTTCGGGCAGGCGGCGAAGAAGGCGGTGACCGGGGTGGGTGCGCCTTCGTAAACATCAGGTGTCCACATGTGGAACGGGACGGCGGAAATTTTAAAGGCGAGACCGGCGAGAATGAAAACCAAACCGATGATCAGTCCGATGCTTGGTGCGCCTTCTGTAACAGTGGTCTTGGCGATCTCGGTGAAATAGATGGAGCCGGTGAAGCCGTAAATCATTGAGCAGCCATAGAGCAGCATGCCGGAAGAGAGCGCACCGAGGACGAAATATTTCATGCCGGCTTCACTGGAGCGTACGCTATCGCGCCGGAAGGAGGCGACGACGTAAAGCGCCAGGCTTTGAATTTCGAGGCCGAGATAGAGGGCGATGAGGTCGTTGGCGGAGAGCATCATCATCATGCCAAGCAGGGAAAAGAGGATGAGGACGGTGTATTCCGGTTTGAAAATGCCGGTCTCTGACAGGTAGGTCATCGACATATAGAGGGTGACGATGCCGCCCAGCAGCACCATGACCTTGAGTAGCCTTGCGAAATCGTCGATGACGAAACTTTCGTTAAACAGGACGGCATTGGTGCCCCAATCTTTTATGAGGAAGAAAACGGCGGCGAGGAGAACAACCATGCCGAGGCCCCAGACAAGGCGGGAGCCCTGCTTGTCGTTGAAAACGCCAATCATCAGCAGGATGAGGGTGCCGACGACCACTATGATCTCGGGCAGTAGCGGCAGATATCCAACCAATTCGTTCATCGAAGTAATTCCTTATTTCCCGGCCAAGCGGCGGTGGCAGTGTTTGCGTTTCGCGCTAGGGTTTGAGAGCAAATTTTACCTGGTCAACCAGCAGCTGCGCCTGGGTGTAATCGGTGATCAGTTTTTCGACCGAGACATGCATGACATCGAGGATCGGTTTTGGGTAAATGCCGAACAGGATTGTCAGGACGACGAGCGGCACCAGATAGGAGAGCTCGCGGCGGTTGACATCGAGGATGGCTTTTAGATTTGGTTTTTCAATTGTGCCGAATACGACGCGGCGATAGAGCCAGAGGGCATAGGCAGCCGAGAGAATGACGCCGGATGTGGCGACAAAGGCGACACAGGTGTTGACCTTGAATGTACCTAGCAGCGTGAGAAATTCACCGATGAAACCGCTGGTGCCCGGGAGGCCGACATTGGCCATGGTGAAGACCATGAAGATGACGGCGAAAATCGGCATTCGGTTCACGAGGCCGCCATAGGCGGTTATCTCCCGGGTGTGCATGCGGTCGTAGACAACGCCAACACAAAGAAAGAGCGCGGCGGAGACGAGGCCGTGTGAGAGCATCTGGAAGATGCCGCCTTCGATGCCCTGAACTGTGCCGGTGAAGATGCCCATGGTGACAAAGCCCATATGGGCGACAGATGAGTAGGCGATGAGTTTTTTGATGTCTTCCTGGGCGAGTGCCACCAGCGAGGTGTAGACAATAGCAATGGCGCTGAGCCAAAAGACGATGGGTGCAAGATCTGCGCTGGCGATGGGGAACATCGGCATGGAAAAACGCAGGAAGCCATAGCCACCGAGTTTCAAAAGGATGCCGGCAAGGATGACGGAGCCGGCTGTTGGCGCTTCAACGTGGGCATCCGGCAGCCAGGTGTGGACGGGCCACATAGGCATTTTGACCGCGAAGGAGGCGAAAAAGGCGATCCACAGCCAGGTTTGCATTTCGGGCGGGAAGTCGAAAGCAAGCAGCTTGGGGATCTCTGTTGTCTCGGCCTGCCAGTACATGGCCATGATGGCGATCAGCATGAGGACAGAGCCAAGCAGTGTGTAGAGGAAGAATTTAAAGCTGGCATAGACCCTGCGCTGGCCGCCCCAGACGCCAATGATCAGGAACATCGGAATCAGGCCGCCTTCAAAGAAGGTGTAGAACAGCACCAGATCGAGCGCGCAGAAGACGCCGATGACCAGTGTCTCCAGCACCAGAAAGGCGATCATATATTCGCGGACGCGCTTGGTGATTGAGTCCCAACTGGCGAGAATGCAGATGGGCATGAGGAAGGTGGTAAGGATGACGAACAGCATGGAGATGCCATCGACGCCCATATAGTAATTGAAGATACCGCCGAGCCAGGCGCGTTTTTCAACGAACTGGAAGTCGGCTGTGCTGGTATCAAAATCGATCCAGATCAGCAGCGAGATGAAGAAGGTGATTGCGGTCGTCCAGAGGGCAACATAGCGGGCGTTCTGCTTTGAGGCTTCATCATCGCCCCGGATGAGGAAGATGAAAGCAGCACCGATCAACGGCAGAAAGGTGACGGCGGAAAGAATTGGCCAATCTGTCATCATTGTACAATTCCCCCTGTGACTACAAAATAGGTAATGAGGGCTGTGAGGCCGATCATCATGGCGAATGCGTAATGGTAGACAAAGCCGGATTGCATGGTTTTCAATTTGCCTGTGAATTCGAGGGAGCGGTCGGCAAGGCCGTTAACGACACCATCGATGATTGACTGGTCGCCGATGCGCCAGAGTTTATTGGCCAGCCACTTGGTCGGGCGGATGAAGATATAGTCATAAAGCTCATCGAAATACCATTTGTTATAAAGGAACAGGTAGATCGGCTGGAACAGCCTGGCGACGATACCCGGGAGCGCCGGGCGGAAGATGTAGAAAAGATATGCCAGACCAAGGCCAAGCAGCATGGCGATGAAAGGCGAAAGCTTCACCCACAGCGGCACATGGTGGAATTCATTGACGAGGTCGTTGGTGGCATTTGTAAACAGCGCGCCATTCCAGAAGGCGGTATATTCGTGGCCAAAGAAAAATTCCTTGAAGGCAAAGCCGGAGGCAACCGCGCCCAGTGCCAGAATAAACAGCGGTATCAGCATGACACGCGGGCTCTCGTGAACATGGGAGAGAACATCCGGTGTGGCACGTGAGCGGCCGTGGAAGGTCATGAAAATCAGCCGCCAGGAATAGAAGGATGTGAGGAAGGCGGCGAAGACCAACAGGTAGAAGGCATATTCGCTAAAGGGCCCCGTTGCGGCAAACGTGCTCTCGATGATGGCATCCTTGGAGAAGAAGCCCGCGAAGCCCGGAAAGCCTGTGAGCGCCAGCGTGCCGATGAGCATCATGGCATATGTTTGCGGGATCATTTTATAAAGGCCGCCCATATGTCGCATGTCTTGTTCATCTGACATGGCGTGGATGACGGAGCCCGCGCCAAGAAACAGCAACGCCTTAAAGAAGGCGTGGGTGAAGAGATGGAAGATGGCTGCGCCGTAGGCACCGACGCCGAGGGCGACAAACATATAGCCGAGCTGGCTACAGGTTGAATAGGCAATGACGCGCTTGATGTCGTTTTGAACAAGGCCGACGGTGGCGGCGAAAAATGCGGTGATGGCGCCAATGACCGTGACGACCGTGAGCGCGTCTGGCGTGATCTCGAATATGGGTGAGAGGCGGGCTACCATGAAAACACCGGCGGTGACCATGGTGGCGGCATGGATGAGGGCGGAGACGGGTGTCGGGCCTTCCATCGCGTCAGGCAACCAGGTGTGCAGCAAAAACTGGGCGGATTTACCCATGGCGCCCATGAACAGCAACAGGGAGATAGTGGTGAGGACATCGACCTCCCAGCTCAGGAAGGTGAAGCTTTGCCCGGTCAGAGACGGGACGGTTGCGAAGATTTCATCCAGATTGATGCTGCCGGCCAGCATGAAGAGCGCGAAGATGCCCAGCGCGAAGCCAAAGTCACCGACGCGGTTGACGATGAAGGCTTTCATGGCGGCGGCATTGGCGGTTGGTTTTTTGTACCAGAAGCCGATGAGCAGGTAAGAGGCAAGGCCAACGCCCTCCCAACCGAAGAACATCTGCAACAGATTATCTGCCGTGACGAGCGCCAGCATGGCGAAGGTGAACAGGGACAGATAGGCAAAGAAGCGCGGCCGGTGCGGGTCATTGTGCATATAGCCGATGGAATAGACATGCACGAGGCTTGAGACGGTGTTGACCACAACGAGCATGACGGCGGTGAGGGTGTCTATACGCAGGGACCAGCTAACGTCCAGCGAGCCAGAGGTGATCCAGGGCATGACCTCGACCTTGGCGGTTTCATGACCGAAGCCGACCTGGAAAAACACGACCCAGGACAGGATGGCGGCGATGACCATAAGGCTGCAGGTGATGTATTCGCTGACCTTTGGCTCGATGATGCGGCCAAACAGACCGGCAATGAGCGCGCCAATGAGCGGGAGAAAGACAATGGCCTGATAAATCATGTGGGCTAGCCTTTCATCATATTAATGTCTTCGACGGCGATGGAGCCGCGGTTGCGGTAGTAGGTGACAACGATGGCCAGACCAATGGCAGCCTCACCGGCTGCGACTGTCAGGATCATGAGGGCGAATATCTGGCCCGAGAGGTTGCCGAGAAAGGCAGAGAAGGCAACCATATTAATGTTCACCGCGAGCAGCATCAGCTCGATCGACATCAGGATGATGATGACATTCTTCCGGTTGAGGAAAATGCCGATCACCCCGAGTGTGAACAATATCGCCCCGACTGACAGATAGTGTGACAGTCCGATTTCCATGGGCTTAGCCCCCCTTGCATTCCTTTGCCGCGATGGTGGTTTGCCCTGGCGCTATGGCCGGTGGGCGTCTCCCTAGCGGGCAGCAATTAAAATTTTACTCTGTGGCCGGTGCGACGATGCCTGAAACTGGCCTGCACCTTGTTTGACTATAAGTTCCCGTGCCAGCGCTAAATATCCTGCAGGCACCCCTAAATACCCTGGCCGGTTTCGACCTTTTTAACTTCGATTGAATCCTTAGGCGTTCTTGCGACCTGGGCGGCGATGTCCTGACGGCGGACGCCTTCGCGCTGGCGAAGGGTGAGGACGATGGCGCCAACCATGGCGATAAGCAGCAGTATGCCGGCGGCTTCAAAATAATAAACGTGATCTGAATAAAGCACCTGGCCGAAGGCGGCTGTGTTTGTCAGCTCGGTAGGTGTTACCGGCACATTCTCGAGCTTTGAGAGCGCCGGGTTCAACACCCAGGCACCGGCGGCCATGATGATCTCTGCCAAAAGGATGAAGCCGACCAGCAGGCCGACAGGCAGGTAGCTCAGGAAGCCTGATTTCAGTTCTGCAAAGTCAACATCCAGCATCATGACGACGAAGAGGAACAGCACGGCGACAGCGCCGACATAGACAATGAGCAGGACGAGGGCGAGGAACTCGGCACCAAGCAGCAGGAACAGGCCCGCGACATTAAAGAAGGCGAGGATGAGGAACAGCACGGCGTGAACCGGGTTCTTTGCTGCAACGACCATGAAGCCCGCGAGAACAGCGAGCCCGGCGAACAGGTAGAAGAACAGTGCGGTCAGCATTTTGTTTGGCCTTTATAAATCATGTGCGTTGTGCCGTTGGTTTCTCGCGGGCGTTGGTTAGAGATTAGCGGTATTTGGCGTCCTGGCGCAGGCTCTCAGCGATCTCGCGCTCCCAACGGTCGCCATTGGCGAGCAGGCGCTCCTTGTCGTAGTAAAGCTCTTCGCGGGTTTCGGTTGCGAATTCAAAATTTGGCCCCTCGACAACGGCATCAACCGGGCACGCCTCCTGACAGAAGCCGCAATAGATGCACTTGACCATGTCGATGTCATATCTTGTGGTGCGGCGGGTGCCGTCGTTGCGGCGGGGGCCGGCCTCAATGGTGATGGCGCCTGCGGGGCAGATGGCCTCGCAGAGTTTGCAGGCGATGCAGCGCTCTTCGCCATTTGGATAGCGGCGCAGGACATGCTCGCCTCTGAAACGCGGGCTGATGGGGCCTTTTTCAAACGGGTAGTTGATGGTGGCTTTTGGTTTGAAAAAATATTTCATGCCGAGGCCAAGGGCGCCGACAAACTCCCAGAGAAACAGCGATTTGATAAACTGAAACATTTTTATCCTCCTGTTGCTTTCTGGTTAAAAGACATAGGGGCCGGCAAAATAGCCGACGATGGGAAAGGCGATGAGCGACAAGATGCCAAGCAGCTTCATGAAGCCGGTGACGGAGCGGGTTTCCTCTGGCGTCGCGTTATGCTCTTTGGCGCGCTTGACCATCTGGTTGCCCATGACGGTGAGGACGATGTAATCCAGCAGGCCAATGGCGAGCCCGAGATAGAGGCCCATGAATGCAGGTGTCATCGGGAGATCCGGCATTTTCTATACCCCGCCTAATTTGGTGAAATGCAGAACACTGGCGACCGCCACAACCATGAACAGTGACAGCGGCAAAAATACCTTCCAGCCCAAACGCATCAATTGGTCATAGCGATAGCGCGGGACGATGGCCTTGACCATAGCGAACATGAAGAAGACGAAGACGGTTTTGATGACAAACCAGAAGATGCCGGGCATCCAGTTAAAGGGCGCGACATCAACCGGCGGCAGCCAGCCCCCAAGGAAAAGAATGGTGGTGAGCGCGCACATAAGGACAATGGCGACATATTCGCCGAGCATGAACAGCATGTAGGGCGTGGAGGAATATTCCACCATGAAACCGGCGACCAGCTCTGATTCCGCCTCTGGCAGATCGAAGGGTGGGCGGTTTGTCTCGGCCAGGGCCGAGATGAAGAAGACGATGAACATCGGGAACAATGGGATAAAGTGCCAGTTCAAGAGGCCATAATCACCTTTTTGCGCCATGACGATGTCGGTGAGGTTGAGCGAGCCGACAAGCAGCAGCACGGTGACGATGACAAAGCCGATGGAGACCTCGTAGGAAACCATTTGCGCGGCGGAGCGCAGCGCGCCCAGGAAGGGGTATTTTGAGTTAGAGGCCCAGCCGCCCATGATGATGCCGTAAACACCCAGCGATGACATGGCGAGGATATAGAGGATACCGACGTTAATATCGGCGATGACCCAGCCTTCATCGAGTGGCACAACGGCCCAGGCGGCAAGCGCCAGCACGGTGGTGACGATGGGGGCGAGAAGAAAGACGAATTTGTCTGACTTAGAGGGGATGATCGGCTCTTTAAAGATAAATTTGAGCATATCGGCGAAACTTTGCAGCAGGCCGAAGGGGCCGACGACATTGGGCCCGCGGCGCAATTGCACGGCGGCCCAGACTTTTCTGTCGGCATAGAGTATGAAGGCGACGAAAACGAGCAGATTGACCATCAGCGCGAGGGACTGAAGCACAATCCAGAACAAGGGCCAGCCATATTCGGAAAAGAATAAGGTGATGCTATCAATCATGGGTCCCTGTTGCCTTTTCTGCTTGTCCGTATTTGAGGGCGCTCATCTCATTCATGACTTTGGAGGCGCGGGCGATGGGGTTTGTCAGGTAGAAATCTTCATAGCTGCCGGAAAGCGGCTGGTCACCAAGGCCATCAATGTCTTTGGCGGCGAGATTGAGGATGTCCTGATATCCGGCGGGGTCGATGCTGTCAATCGCTGCCAGGCGCGGGTGAGCGATGTACATCTCGGCGCGCAGCTCATTGAGGTTATTAAAGGCAAATGGCGTGCCGAGCGCGCCGGAGAGGGCGCGGATGATGGCCCAGTCTTCTCGCGCTTCGTTGGGCGGGAAGATGGCGCGGTTGGCCTGCTGGGTGCGGCCTTCAATATTAACGAAGGTGCCGTTTTTCTCGGTATAGGCGCTGCCGGGCAGGATGACATCGGCGACGCTGGCGGCTTTGTCGCCGTGGCTGCCCTGATAAACAACAAAGGCATCACCGAGATTTGCGGTGTCGATTTCGTCTGCGCCGAGGAGATAGATGAATTCCAGCTGGCCAAGTTTGGCCTGGGCCTGAATTTCTGCAGCGCTTAGCCCGCCTTCGCCGGGCAGGAATCCGAGCTCAAATGCGGCGCCGCGGCTGGCGGCGGTATTGAGGATGTTGAAACCATTCCAGTCGGCGCGGGCGACGTTGTAACCCTCAGCGATTTTGGCGGCGGCGATGAGATTTGAGAGAGCGCCCTCGCCTTTGAGCGCGGCCTGGCCGACGATGATCATCGGGTTTTTGGCCTGTTTGAAAATCTGCGCGAAGCTGCCGTCTACATTTTCCTGGCCGTGATCGAGTTTGGCCAGATCCTGCGGGGTGGCGCCCAGATAATGGGTTGGGTAGGTAAGGTCTTCATTGGCGCCGATAACACCGACTTGCGTGCGCCCAAGTGACCAGTGGCCACGGATGCGGGCATTAAGCACCGGGGCTTCGAGGCGCGGGTTGGCGCCGAAGAGCAGGATGGCATCGGCTTCGTCAATGCCTTCGATGCTGCTGTTAAACATGGTGGTGCCGCGGCCGAGTGCCGGGGTGAGGATGGAGCCATCCTGGCGGCTTTCGGTGTTTCTCCACTCCAGATGGTCGGCGATTTTTTTCAGGGCGTAGATTTCTTCCGCTGCGGCGAGGTCGCCAATCATCATGGCGGCTTTGCGCGGCAGCACGTCCTTCATCTTGCTGGCGACGAGGCTTAAGGCCTCCTGCCAGCTTGCGGGGCGGAGTTTGTCATCTTCGCGGATATAGGGCTGGTCGAGACGCTTACTTCTGAGGCCATCCCAGATGAAGCGGGTTTTGTCGGAGATCCACTCTTCGTTCACAAGGTCATTGTTGCGCGGCATGATGCGCATAACTTCACCGGAGCGGCTGTCAATGCGGATGTTGGAGCCGACAGCATCCATCACGTCGATGCTCTCGGTTTTTATCAGCTCCCATGGCCGCGCGGTGAAGGCGTAAGGCTTTGAGGTGAGCGCGCCGACCGGGCAGAGGTCGATGACGTTGCCGGACATTTCAGATTTCATGCCATGCTCGAGATAGGTGGTGATTTCGGCATCTTCGCCGCGGCCGATGAGGCCAAGCTCTTCGACACCGGCGATTTCCGTCATGAAGCGGACGCAGCGGGTGCAGTGAATGCAGCGGGTCATCTCGGTCTTGATGAGCGGGCCGATATATTTGTCGTCAACCGCGCGCTTGTTCTCGTCGTAGCGGCTGGAATCAACACCATAGGCCATGGCCTGGTCCTGCAGGTCGCACTCACCGCCCTGATCGCAGATGGGGCAATCCAGCGGGTGGTTGATGAGGAGAAATTCCATTACGCCTTCGCGGGCTTTTTTCACCGGCTGGGTGACGGTGGAAATCTCTGGCGGTTGGCCCTCTGGCCCGGGGCGCAAATCGTTGACGCTCATAGCGCAGGAGGCGATCGGCTTTGGCATGCCTTTGACCTCGACGAGGCACATGCGGCAGTTGCCGGCGATGGAGAGGCGCTCGTGATAGCAGAAACGCGGGATCTCGAAGCCCGCCAGCTCGCAGGCCTGCAGCAGTGTGGTGCCGTCTTCGACGTCGATCTCAGTGCCGTTTATGTTGAGCTTTGGCATAATCCGTTTGCCTTCACCTTATATATTCTGTTGTGCCCTCAATGCCCGCTTGATCTGGTCTTGAGGATTTCTAGTCTTGTCGCCCCTGCCTATTCGGCGGCGACGGGTTCGCCAATGGCGCCGTCATGGTCCGGGTTGGCGGCGTATTGATCGATGCGGTCCTCGATGACATGGCGGAAATGGCGGATGAGGCCCTGGACCGGCCAGGCGGCCGCATCACCAAGGGCGCAAATTGTGTGGCCTTCAACCTGTTTTGAGACATCAAACAGCATGTCGATTTCGCGCCGGGTGGCCTGGCCCTTGACCATGCGCTCCAGCACGCGCCACATCCAGCCCGTGCCCTCGCGGCAGGGGGTGCATTGGCCGCAGCTCTCATGCTTGTAGAAATAGGCCAGGCGGGCGATGGCGGCGATCATGTCGGTGGATTTGTCCATGACGATGACGGCGGCTGTGCCAAGGCCTGATTGCAGATCCTTCAGGCAATCAAAATCCATGGTGGCGTCCATCATCTGCTCAGCCGGGACACAGGGGACAGATGAACCGCCGGGGATGACAGCGAGGAGATTGTCCCAGCCATTGGGGATGCCGCCGCAATGTTTGTCGATCAGCTCTTTGAACGGGATGCCCATTTCTTCCTCGACGGTGCAGGGCGTGTTGACATGGCCGGATATGCAAAAAAGCTTGGTGCCTGTGTTGTTGGGCTTGCCCAGGCCGCCAAACCAGCCGGCGCCCCGGCGCAGGATGGTCGGCACAACGGCAATGGATTCGACGTTGTTTACGGTTGTTGGTGCGCCATAAAGGCCGACATTGGCCGGGAATGGTGGCTTGAGTCGCGGCTGGCCTTTTTTGCCCTCGATGCTTTCAATCAGCGCGGTTTCCTCACCGCAGATATAAGCGCCGGCACCGTGGTGAACGTAGCAATCAAAATCCCAACCGTGAATGTTGTCCTTGCCGATCAGTTTGGCTTCATAGGCTTCATCGATGGCGCGCTGCAGGGCTTCGCGCTCACGGATGAATTCGCCGCGTACATAAATGTAGCAGGTGTGGGCGGCCATGGCGAAGGAGGCAAGGAGCGCGCCTTCAACCAGATGGTGTGGGTCGCCCCGCAGGATGTCTCGGTCTTTACAGGTGCCGGGCTCGGATTCGTCGGCATTGATCACGAGGTAATGCGGGCGGCCATCTGACTCTTTTGGCATGAAGGACCATTTCAGCCCGGTCGGGAAGCCAGCGCCGCCACGACCACGCAGGCCAGAACCTTTTACTTCGTCAATGACCCAGTTGCGGCCCTTGTCGATGAAATATTTCGTGCTGTCCCAGGAGCCGCGTTTTTTCGCGCCTTCAAGGCTAACATCCTGCAAACCATAGAGGTTTGTGAATATCCGGTCCTTATCCTGAAGCATTAACTGTCTCCGCCAGGTTTATCTGTTGAAGGTTTTTTGCCGGGTTTTGGCGCGGTGTCATATTTGGCGCGTTTTGAAAACTCGGTCTCGAACCCATCGGCAAGTGTGCCGGCCTGATTGATCCAGTCTTCGCGCTTGATACGGCCACGGAAAGAGAGGAACTCGTCAACCCAGGCGATGTTGTCTTCTGTCCAGTTGGCGATCTGGTCAAAGTGATAAATGCCGAGGCTGTTCAGCGTTGCCTCGACCTTGGGGCCGACGCCCTTGATCTTTTTCAGATCATCCGGGGAATCCCCGCGCGGGGCATCGAGATTTTCGGGCCGGCTGTTGTCTGAAAGTGAAGGGGCCTGGTCTGCCTTCTCTTCTTTGCCGTCGTTGACGAGGGTGGTTTTCTGGCCGGAGGATTGCAGTTTCTGGCTTTGGTCGTCGCCAATGGTGGCGCTTTCCTTATCTTCGACAATTTCATCTTCCGGGGCGCCTTCGGCCTCGGCCTTGTCCACATCGCTGTTGGGCGCGGGCGGCGAGCTTGGCTCGGCCTCGCCTTCTTTATCGACAACGGGTTCTGCTTTCAGGTTTTCACCGGAAATTTCCTCGTCTTTTTCATTGTCTGAACTTTTCAGGTTCAAGGGCACATAATCGGGCACATCGATGAGGCTGGTAAGGCCGCCTTCTGGGCAGGAAAGGTCGCGGTCGATCTGCGGGCCGGGCTTTGGCTTCTGGCCTTTTGCGAAGGCATCGAGCAATACTTCCAGGCTCTTCTCGTCGAGGTCTTCGTAGGTGTCTTTGAATATTTGCACCATCGGGGCGTTAACGCAGGCGCCAAGACATTCGACCTCTTCCCAGGAGAAGTTGCCATCTGCCGAGAGGGTGTGCTGGCTGGCGGCGATGCGTTTTTTGCACAGCTCGATCAGTTGCTTTGAGCCGCGCAGCATGCAGGGCGTTGTGCCGCAAACCTGCACATGGGCCCGTTTGCCGACGGGAGAGAGCTGGAACATGGTGTAGAATGTTGCCACCTCATATACGCGGATGTAGGCCATGCCGAGCATGTCGGCGACCTTGCGCATGGCGGGTTCAGACGTCCAGCCGTTATTCTGCTCCTGGGCGCGCCACAAAAGCGGGATGACAGCGGAGCGCTCCTTGCCTTCCGGGTATTTGGCGATCAGCTCTTTGGCCCAATCAAGATTTTCAGGTGAGAACTCAAAGCTTTCGGGCTGGGTTTCGGCAATGCGTCTTACGCTCATCGGTCAACCTCCCCGAAAACGATATCCAGCGAGCCAAGGATGGCCGATACGTCTGCCAGCATGTGGCCCCTGTTCATGAAATCCATCGCTGAAAGATGCGCAAAGCCGGGGGCGCGAATTTTACAGCGGTAGGGTTTGTTGGTGCCATCCGAGACGAGGTAAACGCCGAACTCGCCTTTTGGCGCTTCGACGCATGTGTAAACCTCACCTTTTGGAACGCGGAAGCCTTCTGTGTAGAGCTTGAAGTGGTGGATGAGGGCTTCCATTGATTGTTTCATCTTATCGCGGCGGGGGGCGGCGATTTTGTTGTCACCGACCATGACGGGGCCTTTTTCCGCGCCGAGCAATTCGCAGCACTGTTTCATCAGGCTTGCGGACTGGCGCATCTCTTCCATGCGGATGAGGTAGCGGTCGTAACAATCGCCATTTTTGCCGATTGGGATATCAAATTCCAGCTCGTCATAAATCTCGTAGGGTTGCGACTTGCGCAGGTCCCAGGCGGCGCCAGAGCCACGGACCATGACGCCGGAAAAACCCCATGCCAGCGCATCATCCAGGCTGATCACGCCGATATCGACATTGCGCTGTTTGAAGATGCGGTTGCCGGTGAGAAGGTCGTCTATGTCGTCGCAGACCTTGAGGAAGGGGTCGCAGAAATCATAAATGTCCTGCACAAGATCATCTGGCAGATCCTGATGGACACCGCCGACGCGGAAGTAAGCGGCGTGCATGCGGGAGCCGGAGGCGCGCTCGTAAAAGATCATCAGTTTTTCGCGCTCTTCAAAGCCCCAGAGCGGCGGCGTCAGCGCGCCAACATCCATGGCTTGCGTCGTGACGTTGAGCAGGTGAGAGAGCAGACGGCCAATTTCGGAATAGAGCACCCGGATGATGCTGCCCCTGCGCGGCACTTCGATTCTGAGGAGCTTTTCTGCTGCCAGGCAGAAGGCATGCTCCTGATTCATTGGCGCGACATAGTCGAGGCGGTCAAAATATGGCATCGCCTGGGTGTATGTCTTTGTTTCGATGAGTTTTTCTGTGCCGCGATGGAGAAGACCGATATGCGGATCGACCCGCTCGACGATCTCGCCATCAAGCTCGAGGACGAGGCGCAGCACGCCGTGGGCCGCCGGGTGCTGCGGGCCAAAGTTGATGCTGAAATTTCTTAAGCTGGTTTCGGCCATAGGTTACCCTTTGCCTGCCTTGGTTTTCTCGGTGCCCGCTTTGGTATCTTCAGGCTTGTCATTTTTTTCGTCTTTTGCAGCGGCTGGCGGCTCATCCGGTGTGCCGGCTTTTTCGTCGCCGGGGAGGATATAGTCTGTGCCTTCCCAGGGGCTTTGGAAGTCAAAGCTGCGCATTTCCTGGGCGAGTTTTACCGGCTCGTAAACCACACGCTTGCGGGATTCGTCATAGCGGACCTCGACATAGCCGGTGGTTGGAAAATCCTTGCGTAGCGGGTAGCCCTGGAAGCCATAATCCGTGAGGAGGCGGCGAAGATCCGGGTGGTCAGAAAAGGCGATGCCGTAAAGGTCATAAGCTTCGCGCTCAAACCACAGAGCGCCAGGAAAAACACCGACCGCGCTTGGGACAGGTGTGGTTTCGTCTGTTTCCAGTTTGAGGCGGATGCGGTTGTTCTGATTGAGGCTGAGGAGGTGATAGACGACATCAAAGCGGTTGGCACGCGCCGGGTAGTCAACGCCGCAAATGTCAATGAAACAATTGAATTTGCAACGCGGTTCATCGCGCAGAAACTTCAATGCCGTGTTGATTTTTTCCCGCGTTACATGGAGGGTCAATTCTCCCTGCTCGACCGAAGTGGCCTCGACAACGCCGGGTAGTTCGGCGCTGATGAAGTCTGCGAGTTCATCTAATCCGCTTTGCAACATCATCTCCTTTAATGCAGCTAGCGCTCAATCGTGCCGGTGCGACGGATTTTCTTTTGCAGCAGCAAAATTCCGTAGACCAGCGCTTCGGCTGTGGGTGGGCAACCGGGGACGTAGACATCCACCGGCAAGACGCGGTCACAACCGCGAACAACTGAGTATGAATAGTGATAATAACCGCCGCCATTGGCGCAACTGCCCATTGAGATGACATAGCGCGGCTCCGGCATCTGGTCATAGACCTTGCGGATGGCGGGCGCCATCTTGTTGGTCAATGTGCCGGCGACAATGATGACATCTGACTGGCGCGGGCTGGCTCTGGGTGCGAAACCAAAGCGCTCGACGTCATAACGGGGCATCGAGGCCTGCATCATCTCAACAGCGCAGCAGGCAAGGCCGAATGTCATCCACATCAGTGAGCCTGTGCGGGCCCAGGTGATGAGATCGTCATATGCTGCAACAACGAAGCCCTTGTCGGTAAGGTTACCGGACAGCTCGTTGAAATAAGGATCATCCAGCCGGTCTGGCACATTGCCTGCCAGTGCAGGGTGGCCAGGGCGGCCAACTTCTGTGTGCGGCGCCATTACCAGCGGTGAATTAAAGGGGGGCTTTCCTATTAATCCCATTCGAGAGCTCCCTTTTTCCAGGCGTATATCAGCCCGATTGTGAGTTCTGCCAAAAAGACCATCATCGCCCAAAAACCGACATCGCCAATCTCGCGGAAAGTCAATGCCCAGGGGAACAGGAATATGGCCTCAAGATCAAAGATGATGAACAGCATGGCGACGAGATAAAAGCGCACGTCGAACTTCATGCGGGCATCATCGAACGGTTCAAAACCGCATTCGTAGGGCGAGAGTTTTTCCTTGTCGGGTTGCTTGTAGGCAAGGACAAAGGGGGCCAGCATCAGGACCATGGCTATGACGGCAGCGATGGCAATAAAAATCGCTATGGGCAGATATTGTGCCGCTACGTTTTCCATATTGTTGCCCCCGGAATTCGGCTCGCCATGCTTTTGACCATAGGACTATTCAAGGGTGATTGCACCCCCCTGAACAGCTTTTTTGAGATAATATATATAGTCATCGCCGGGTTTATCAGTGGCGGTCGCAGCAAGCAAGTGTTTTGGAATGCATTCTAAATTTTATTTAGGCAGTCTTTTTTCAGGACTATGCAAAAATCGGTTGCCAACAACAAGTGACGAATGCGCACAGTCGTTGATTTCCCCGGAAATTGCGTCCTTCGTGACCATGCATAGCCGAGTCGGCGGTGTACTACTACACCCCAGGTTGCTTTGCGATGGGTTTCGTCTTTAGGGCGCATATGGAAGCGTCTGTTTTTTAATTTTTGGTGGGGCGGTTGATCACGGTTACGCATGGTGTTGCTTTTAATGTGCAGGATACATAAGTGCCGACATTGCCGATTTTGTCCTGACCGAAGCCAACGCGCTCGCATTTGATTTTCTTATCCTGCGCGTCATCGCGTTTGTTATAGGTGCTACCGTAGCTTTTGTTGACTTTGGATTGCCAGACCAACCAGGCCCTGTTGACAGCGCGCTGCCGCCACGGCTCGCGCATAAAAACCTGGCGGTGCGTGACCTCGACGATGGCCAGGCAATGTTTTGATGGATTTTTTGCTTTGGCGGTTCGCTCTGGTTCAGCGGCCAGAAGTGTGGTGGCTTGAGTGGCTGTGACTGTGACTGTGATTGTGACTGTGGTGATGGCAGCAAGGGCAGAAATGGCCTTCATAACGGCCAGAATGCCGGATGGCGGCGGGCTTAATTTTTGTGGTTTTGGCCGGGTTGCGTTCATCCATAAATCATGGCGGCAGCTCACAGCGGCTGTCAATTCGCTAATGTATGGAGAAAGTGGCGGGAGTGACGGGACTCGAACCCGCGGCCTCTGGCGTGACAGGCCAGCGCTCTAACCAACTGAGCTACACCCCCTGAAGCCGACATGTGAGCCGGCAGCATCTGAATATCGGGGGTTGTCACGGCCCCGTTCAGAGAAGAGCCGTTTGTAACTGCCTCTCCAGTTTTCGTCAAGGCATTTTGAGCCTGATCGGCTGAATATTCAATGATTAATCCTGGAGGGTGGTTGGGCGCTTTGAAACAGGGGAATGTGGCCCGGCATGACAGGGTAAAATGGTGCGTCAGCGTGTTAAACTGATCGCGGTTTAGGTGGAGATCCTTTGCCGCTCCCTCTATGTCCAATGCCATTCATTGGGTGAGCGATCGGGGATCATAGATATTGCCCGCCTGTCGATGTTGCGCCGCCCGCATGGCCGGGTAGATAACTGGCCCCTGCCCCGCCGACATTCAGGATGCCGTTGCTTTCGACATTGTACCGCATTCCGGTTGCACTGCCGGTGAAGGTTGCACCTGTGAGCCGGACAGATGACCCCTGACCAATATCGCAGAAAAAGGTAAAGGCAGGCGTTCCGGTGATTGTGAATGTGTCGTTGTTGCTGAAGATGATGCCGTTTTGAATTGAGTGGAAATGCGCTGATGCGCCGCCAACGATTGCATAACCCGTGGCGACAAAGACAATGCCGCAGCGGGCCGTGCTGATGTGCCTAGTGGCGCAGGTTCCAAACCTCATATTGGACAAGATATTGACAAAGCCTGCGTCAGAGACGCTGATGCCATCGCCAACCGTCGTTGTGCGCAGCTCAAAGCCATTGATAATGCACTTGGTGCCGGAGCCGCTGATTGTAAAACATGCTTCTGATGTGGTGCTGACAATGCAGTTGGCGGGTGTGGATGTGTTGCCTTGAAATGTTATATTGCCGGCGCCAACCTGCGGGCTGCCTTGCGACATGCCATCAGTGTAAGTGCCATCTGCAACGGAGATGGTTACATCATAGCCGCCGAGGTCAAGCGTTCCAAAAACAGTATCCGCGGCCTTTTGAAGTGTTGCGAAGGCCCCTGCCCCGCTTGAAAGACCGTCATTGCTGTCTGATCCGCTGCCTGCGTCGACATAATAGGTTCGGGCGGATGTGAGGCGCTCTCGAAGGCTGGCAAGTCTTGCGGCCGTTGCATCGTCAAAGGCGTTTGTATCGGCTTCACCCTCATAAAGCGCTTTGATCTCCGCGCCGGTCTGGTCCGCTGTTGCGGACGACTCAATGCCCGCCAGTTTTGCAACAGCGGCATCGTCATAATTGTTTGTGTCGCTTTCAGAAAACAGCGCAGTGGCTATCTCCGCCCCGGTCTGATCGGCTGTTGCAGAGGCTTCAATCCCGTCAAGCTTGGCGTGGTCCGCATCGGTAAATGCGTTGGTGTCGCTCTCTGCCTCATAAAGCGCCTTGATCTCCGCGCCGGTCTGGTCGGCCGTGGCGGCTGTTTCGATATTATCGAGTTTTGTGCCGTCTGCCGCCAGATCCCGCCCATCGACTGTGCCGCCAACGGAGATGTTATCGGTGACAATAAGGGCGTCAGTATAAGCCTCGGCAAATCTTGTGGCGGTTGCGCCAAGGTCTCTTGTGCCATCCGCATCGGGCACGATGTCCGCATCAACGGCATCGCCCCATGCGTCACCTGAGCCGCCACTGGCACCATGGGTATCGACAACGCTTTTTACGTCGGCTACCGAAAACCGCCTGATCGCTGTTTCTGTACCGGCGGTGATTTCGCCGCCTGAAACCTGGGCCACCTGGTTGTTATAGGCTGTTTCAATCTCGGAATCGCTCTGGTCAGCGGTGGCGCCATCTTCGACATTGGCGATCGCGCGGAGATCGGCGCCGGTGAGTTCTTCTGCAACGCCAGTGCTGGCCGTTACGCGCCCCAACACCGTGTTTTGCTGAACATTGCCGATGTCATCGAAGTTATAGTCGCCTGCTGTCGCAACCACAGCGCCCGTGCGGCCAAAAACACTATCGACGGCACCGCCGGCAAAAGTCGAATTTGGAAAGGAGACTTCGCCGGTGTCTTTATCAATGATGATGCCTTCGTAGAAGGTGCTGCCGTCGGGGCTGACCTTCATGTGGAAATCATCATCACCGGTGATGCCGAATTCTGCGCGGCCTGAAAAACCGGTTTGGAAAATGACGCTGGCGTTGTCGCCTGCTGCGTTCTTGTTGATCTTCAGCTGGTGATCGTCGCCGTCGTGATTAAAGAGCGTGGCAGGAGAGTTGACGGAAAGGCGGTTGGTACTGTCCGCCGTGGCATTGATGCCGACAAGCGGCGTTGGGTTGAAGCTGACAGCGCTGCCACCAGCCAGCGGGGCCCAGATGGTGCCGTCAAAAACATATTGGCTGTCTTCATCTTTAAGCCAGCCGGTCCAGCCCTGTTGTGGTGGGTAAAAGGCCCAGGCGCCGTCTTGCCACGCGGCAATGCTGGATTCTTTGCCGGCCCAGGCGCCGGTCGCGGGGCTGGCGACTATGTAGCAGGCCCCGTCCATTGGCGAGGCCGGGGGCGACGTCAGGTCTTTATCAGTGATGGTGAGCTGGGTAAGCGCATCAAGGCCTCTTACGGCCTCATTATGAGTGACGTGCTTTTGCGCCTGCGCTGCCAGAATGTAGGGGAGGTTCAGATTTGGGGTGGTCTCACTCATCACGTTTGCCTTTAAGCCGGGGTCTTATTTGCCTTTCGACTATAAGTTCCGGGTCTTTGGCGGGGATAAGTTTACTGACGAGGTATAATTTGCGGTGGCGGCACCAGACACAAAAACAGCCCGCTAGCGTTGGCTAACCGGCTGTTTTTGATGCGAAATAAAATGGTGGGCGATGACAGGCTCGAACTGCCGACCCTCTCGGTGTAAACGAGATGCTCTACCCAACTGAGCTAATCGCCCGAAAATCCCGCTGGCACCGATGAGACCGGGCGGCGGGTATTTCGAAGTGACCTTCTTAAAAGAGCTTTGACATAAAATCAAGCGCGCTTTTATCCGGATGATCAAGTTTATCAAATGGCGGGCTCATCCGATAGAATGTGAGCCCGCCATTTCGATTAATGGGCTGTCAGATTGGTCGACGAGCCGCCTTCATTGGCAACACGAGCAGCTTCATCTGCGGCTTTCTCATCCCATTCGATGGCCTTTGGTGCTTCTGTCAACGCGATGCGGACGACCTCTTCCATACGAGAGACAGGGATGATTTCCAGATTGTTTTTCACATTGTCCGGAATTTCAGCCAGGTCTTTTACATTCTCTTCCGGAATGATGACCTTTTTGATGCCGCCGCGAAGGGCTGCGAGCAGCTTCTCCTTCAGCCCGCCGATGGGGAGGACGCGGCCGCGCAGGGTAATTTCCCCTGTCATGGCGACATCTTTCCGGACCGGGATGCTGGTCATGATGGAGATGATCGCGGTGATCATGGCGACACCTGCTGAGGGGCCATCCTTTGGCGTCGCGCCTTCCGGCACGTGGACGTGGATGTCCTTGCGCTCGAACATTGGTGGCTCGATGCCAAAGTCAACACATCTTGAGCGGACATAAGCGGACGCTGCCTGGATGGACTCTTTCATCACATCGCGCAGGTTGCCGGTGACGGACATTTTGCCCTTACCGGGCATCATGACGCCTTCAACTGTGAGCAGTTCTCCGCCGACTTCTGTCCATGCAAGACCGGTGACAACACCGACCATGTCTTCACCTTCAGTTTCACCAAAGCGATATTTGGTAACGCCGAGATAGTCACCGACATTTTCCGGTGTCACCTTCACTGTGGTGACGTCTTCTTTTGTCATGATCTCCTTGACGGCTTTACGGGCAAGGTTGGCCACTTCGCGCTCGAGATTACGAACGCCGGCTTCCCTTGTGTAGCTGCGGATGACGAGCCGAAGCGCGTCTTCCTCAATGCTCCACTCGCTGTCCTCAAGACCATGCGACTGGATCTGCATCGGGATGAGGTGACGTTTGGCGATCTCGACCTTTTCGTCTTCCGTGTAGCCGGCGAGACGGATGATTTCCATCCGGTCCATCAGGGCTGGCGGGATGTTCAGCGAGTTGGCTGTTGTCACGAACATGACGTTTGAGAGGTCATAATCGACTTCAAGATAGTGATCGGCGAAGGTTGAGTTCTGCTCGGGGTCGAGGACCTCAAGCAATGCTGATGCCGGATCGCCGCGGAAGTCCTGCCCCATCTTGTCGATCTCATCGAGGAGGAACAAGGGGTTGGTCTTCTTGGCTTTTTTCATGGACTGAATGACCTTGCCGGGCATTGAGCCGATGTAAGTGCGGCGGTGGCCGCGGATTTCAGCTTCGTCGCGAACGCCGCCCAGGGACATACGAACGAATTCACGCCCGGTTGCCTTGGCGATGGATTTGCCGAGCGAGGTTTTACCAACGCCGGGGGGGCCAACGAGGCAGAGGATCGGGCCTTTGAGCTTATTGGTGCGTTGCTGGACCGCAAGATATTCGAGGATGCGTTCCTTGACTTTCTCAAGGCCGTAATGCTCTTCATCAAGCACGTTCTGGGCTTCGTCGAGGTCACGCTTGATGCGGCCTTTGGCGCCCCATGGAATGGAAAGCAGCCAATCGAGATAGTTGCGCACAACTGTTGCTTCGGCGGACATCGGGCTCATCTGGCGCAGTTTTTTAAGTTCTGCGACGGCTTTTTCCCGTGCTTCCTTGGTGAGTTTGGTCTCTTCGATTTTGGTCTCGAATTCAGAGATGTCGTCACGCTCGTCGGAATCGCCCAGCTCTTTCTGAATGGCTTTCATTTGCTCATTCAGATAATATTCGCGTTGGGTTTTCTCCATCTGGCGCTTGACGCGCGAGCGGATTTTCTTCTCGACCTGAAGGACGGAAATTTCGCTTTCCATGAAGGTGAAGACACGTTCAAGCCGCTCGGAAATCGAGGTGACTTCGAGGATCTTCTGCTTGTCGGCGATTTTCACGGCCAGGTGAGAGGCGATGGTGTCTGCCAGTTTTGAATAATCATCAATCTGGTTGACGGAGCCGATAACCTCTGGCGAGATTTTCTTGTTCAGCTTCACATAGCTTTCGAACTGGGTGATGGCTGAACGGGCAAGCGCTTCGATCTCGTCGCTGGCGCCAATGCCTTCATCGACGGCTTCCACTTCGGCCTCAAAGTAATCGTCATTCTCTTTATAGTCCTTGACGATGGCACGGCTGGAGCCCTCGACCAGCACCTTGACGGTGCCATCGGGCAATTTCAGCAGTTGCAGCACGGTTGCGAGCGTGCCGGTCTTGTAGATCTGCTCCGGATCAGGATCGTCATCACCCGCATTTTTCTGGGCGACGAGCAGAATCTGCTTGTCAGTGCGCATGACTTCCTCAAGCGCGTTGATTGATTTTTCACGTCCGACAAAGAGCGGTACGATCATATAAGGAAAGACGACTATGTCGCGGAGCGGCAGGACCGGATAAACTCCGTCTTGCACGCCTTCCTGCTTGTTATCGGTTGACTCTGTCATGATTTATCCTGGCCTTTCCAACAGCCTTTCGGGGCTGCAGTCTTTACATCTTTTTGTACTAGCGTTTTTACTGATTGAATTCCGAGTGACATGATGCGAGCGGGCTCGCCCTCTGCTGCTGCCTTTGCCATTTGGCTTAAACAGCAGCTTATCTCCATCTCACCAAGTGTTACAACCTTGATTCCACTTTGAATTAATGCCGCATTGTGTTTGTTGCGATTAACCGAAACACGGCGGCTACATTAGCCATTTATAGCTTCTGTCCCTATCTAAATTGGTGCATATGTATCAGGTTTCTCCAAGCCTGGTTAACCAGTATTTACCACGCAGCGCTCCCTGTTCCACTGTGTGATGGGTCATTTTATCGAAATTCAGGCTCGAATTTGACCGTTAAACGCACTTTTAGACATATATGATTCATCCATGGGGATGTGTTCTTAAATGGGCATTGTTCGCATCTATTCAAGGTTTCCCGCGATTTTGAATTCATTTTGGTGTGAGGGTATTGGGAGGGAGCCTGGATATCGGCGGCGCATTGCCAGTCAGATATATTGGTGCTGGCGCGGCAATGTAAAGAGGGGCGCCGCCCTAATCAGGCAGCACCCCTTTAAATTTTAGATTGTTCGCCGGTTAGACCTGTTGTTTCAACCAGGCGGGTTATGCGCTGGTTGTCACTTCATCCGGGCTGCGCTCAGCATAAATCTTGAGCGGTTTTGCCTGGCCTTCGACGACTTCGGGACTGATGACGATTTCCTCGACGCCATCAAGTTCCGGCAGCTCGAACATTGTATCAAGCAGGATGCCTTCCATGATGGAGCGAAGACCACGCGCGCCGGTTTTGCGCTCAATGGCGCGGCGGGCAATGCCGTGCAGGGCTTCTTCCGAGAAGGTCAATTGCAGGTCTTCCATCTCGAAGAGGCGTTGATACTGCTTGACCAGAGCGTTTTTCGGCTCTGTCAGAATCTGCACCAGTGCGCCTTCGTCCAGGTCTTCCAGCGTGGCAAGGACCGGGACACGGCCGATGAATTCTGGAATGAGGCCGAAGCGCAGGAGATCTTCCGGCTCGACGATTTTCAGCAATTCGCCGGTGCGGCGCTCATCTTCGGCAATGACGCTGGCGCCAAAACCGATGGATGTTGTGCGGCCGCGATCGGCGATAATTTTCTCCAGACCAGCAAAGGCACCGCCGCAGATGAAGAGGATATTTGTGGTGTCAACCTGCAGGAATTCCTGCTGCGGGTGCTTGCGGCCCCCCTGGGGCGGCACGCTGGCCACGGTGCCTTCCATGATTTTAAGGAGCGCCTGTTGCACCCCTTCACCGGAGACATCGCGGGTTATGGATGGGTTGTCGGCCTTGCGGCTGATTTTGTCGACTTCGTCGATATAGACGATGCCGCGCTGTGCGCGCTCGACGTTATAGTCGGCAGATTGCAGCAGCTTCAGGATGATGTTTTCCACGTCTTCACCGACATAGCCGGCTTCTGTCAGCGTGGTGGCGTCTGCCATGGTGAAGGGCACGTCGAGGATGCGAGCGAGCGTTTGTGCGAGCAGGGTTTTGCCGCAGCCGGTTGGGCCGATGAGCAGGATGTTTGATTTTGCCAGCTCGACGTCGCCATTTTTCTGGCCGTGGTTCAGGCGCTTGTAGTGATTGTGAACGGCAACAGAGAGGACACGCTTGGCGTGCGACTGGCCGATGACATAATCATCAAGAACTTTGCAAATTTCGGTTGGGGTCGGCACGCCATCATTCGATTTGACGAGAGACGTTTTGTTTTCCTCCCGGATGATGTCCATACAAAGTTCGACACACTCATCGCAAATAAAGACTGTGGGACCTGCAATCAGCTTTCTGACTTCATGCTGGCTCTTGCCACAGAATGAACAATAGAGTGTATTTTTTGATTCACTTCCGCTCATGCTCTAACCCGTTTTATTTTCTGACTTTTTCTGACCATAAAAACTTAATCCGACTATATAAACATAGTCTATCCAAAGCCTTAAAAATTTATCTACACCTGATGATACGAACTCACCGCTAAAATCAGGCTGTTTGAAGGCGGTTGCCGCTTTAGCTGGGCAATACCGGTTTCAAACCCTATGTGCTTTGCTGCCCGGTCTTTTGCCTTGTCCCAGACCTTTGTTGGGTTGTTGATTTTCTATCGATCACCCTCGGTTGCCAATCTTGACATAACGAGGCTAGCAAAATTCGTGCTGCGTCCCTAATAATTCAACATGCTAAAGCAGCTTTAATCAAGAATTGATTAATGGCTGTGCCAACAGAGATGGATCTGGGCCGGGCTAATGGCCACATAAAACCAGCCTTCAAAGCGATTTGCCGCATAATCAGGCCGGTTTCGCTGGTTTTCCGGGCTTACTCTGATGCTCTCTGATGCGATATGTCGCCATTATGTGGCCGCCATGGTTACTGACTTAGCCCCATCAAATTGATTGTTGATAACCGCGGTGATGGTGGTTGAGTGATATATGGGACGGCAATCCGGTTAATCAAGCTGATGATCAAGCCCGCTGATCATGTGGCTTTGGAGGGCTTTTCAAACGACGAACTGGGGAAACAAAAACCGCCCCAGAGCGGGGCGGCTGATTGTTTGGATTTTTGGCACGCAGGCGGTGTCAGCTATCTTTGCTGTCGCCCTCTTCCGCATCGACGCTGCGTTGTTCGATAACTTCATCGATGAGGCCGAATTCTTTGGCGGTTTCCGCTGTCATGAAGGTGTCGCGCTCGAGTGCGTCTTCGATTTTTTCAAGCTTCTGGCCGGTGTGCTTGACGTAGACATTGTTGAGCCGATGGCGCAAATCCAGAATTTCCTTGGCGTGACGTTCAATGTCGCTGGCCTGGCCCTGAAAGCCGCCGGATGGCTGGTGAACCATGATGCGGGCATTTGGCAGCGCATAGCGCATGCCTGGCTGACCGGCTGTGAGCAGCAGCGAGCCCATACTGGCGGCCTGACCAATGCAGAGGGTGGCCACTGGCGGGCGGATGAACTGCATGGTGTCATAAATCGCCATACCCGCGGTGACAACGCCGCCGGGGGAATTGATATACATGGAGATTTCTTTTTTCGGGTTTTCAGCCTCGAGGAACAGCAGCTGGGCTGTGATGAGAGAGGCCATATAATCTTCCACCGGGCCGGTGACGAAGATGATGCGCTCTTTCAACAGGCGGGAGTAAATGTCATAGGCGCGCTCGCCGCGGTTTGTCTGCTCCACAACCATTGGCACCAGCGTGTTCATGACGGTATCAATACGATCACCCATAAAAGGCTCCCTTGAGTTTAATATTTCGCTCTCAACTGTTGGGGTCGGCCGGTTTGCCGGTCCCCTGCTGAATTTTCTAGCTGAAATTTTTAGCCGATTCTACAGGGCTGGTCGCGTCTGTCAGGCAAGTTCAGTTAATTTGGGCTGAAGATTTGCTATTTGGCGTACCCCGGTAGCGGCGGTTAAGGCTGGCTAGTCTTTTTTGGCTTCGGCTTTGGCGTCCTCGGCTTTGGCATCTTCGTCACTGTCTTCGTCATCATCCGATTTTGTGAGTTCATCGACTGAGACTTTCTTTTCGGTCACGTTGGCGAGTTCCAGGATAAAGTCGACAACTTTTTCCTCGAACAGCGGTGCGCGCAGCTCGGCAAGGGCTTGTGGGTTCTGCTGGTAATAATTAGCACCTGGCGCTCCTGACCAGGAAACTGGCTGGCTTTTGTTGATCAATGATTGCTGCACTTCTTCGTCTGAAATTTTCAGCTCATTCTCTGTGCCGACCTCTGAAACAACGAGGCCGAGGCGAACGCGGCGTTCAGCGATGGCTTTGTATTTTTCACGCTCAGCTTCCTCTGTTGAGCCTTCATCTTCGAAGCTTTTGTTTTTTGCTGCCATTTCGGAGGTTAGCTGGCCCCAGATGGATTCGAATTCGCGCTCAACCAGCTTTTCGGGCAATTCGAAATCATGGCTTTCTTCCAGCTTGTCTAGCAGGTCTTTCTTCAAGCGATTGCGGGAGACGCCATCCAGCTCTTCCTGCAGTTTTTCGCGCACGACTTCCTTGAGCTTGGCGGCGCTTTCAACGCCAATGCTTTCAGCGAATTCGTCTGTCAGCTCTGGTGCTTTTGGCTCGGCAACTTCCTTGATCTTGACTTCGAAGATCGCATCTTTACCAGCCAGTGTGTCGACCTGATATTCGGCGGGGAAGGAGGCGGTGATGTCTTTTTCGTCACCAGCCTTGGCGCCTGTCAGCCCTTCTTCAAATCCGGGGATGAACTGGCCGGCACCCAGGACAACGGGTGTGTCCTCGGCGCTGCCGCCATCAAATGCCTCGCCGTCGATGCGGCCGACAAAGTCGATGGTGACGCGGTCTTTATCCTTGGCGGCGCGGTCTACCGCTTCATAATCCACGCGGCTTTCCAGCACCTGGTTGATGCCGCGCTCATGCTCCTCATCGCTGACTTCAGCGACGAGTTTTTCAAATTTATATTTGCTGAAATCGGTGATTTCGATTTTTGGCAGGATCTCGAAGGACATGGTGTAGGCAAGATCGGCCTTGCCATCCATGATCTGATCGATTTCATCCTTGTCTTCCGTTAGCGCGATTTCGGGGTCGAAGGCGGGGCGCTCTTCGCGGTCGACGATGGCTTGGCGGCTGGTTTCGTTCACGGCTTCCTGCAGCACTTCGGCCATGACAGAGCGGCCATACATTTTGCGCAGATGGGCGACAGGCACTTTGCCAGGGCGAAAGCCCTTGATCTGAACCTTGTCTTTCAGATCTTCAAGGCGGGCTTCCAGCTTGCCATCGAGCTCGTCAGCGCCGATTACCACTTTAAGCTCACGCTTTAATCCGCTGTTCTCAGTCTCAGTAACTTGCATGCTTTAAAAACCTGTCTTTGAAATGGCCCTAACGTCAGTTCATCAGGGCTGCTTTTGTGTCATCGCGCCGGGTTACCAGCAGATGGAAATTATCGCTTGTTATTTGAATGGTGCGGGTGGAGGGACAATATGCAACGCTCGTGTGTTAAAAATCAATAACTTAGCAACGTGGCTTTCGTCAAATGTCGCACAAACTGTCGCACAAATTTGAGTGTCCAAATTTAACTGTGTGGCCGACGTAAATGCTATCCTTCTTTCCCGCACCGATTAAGTGGGCATAGATAGGCAGTTTACGATTCTATATCAAGAAAAATTTTGACTGCGGTGCCTTAGGTCTGTGGAGCTTAAATTATTTCAGCGCTTCGATAGGTTTGTAAATCTATTCGTCATTTTGACTGAATAGTGGACCATTCAATTCATCCGACGGAACAAGAATACGGAGAAGGTCACCATCTCTTCTTTCAATTTTGTTATCAAATTTCAACAAATCAGATTCGTCAAAAGTATGCATTACGTCCAGATTATAATATAACGCGCTCGCCAAATGTACTGCATCCTGAGGCTTACTTAACCCAACCGTATTAATAAGCACGCGTCGGGCCTGAACTCCGATAATCTGATTAAGCTCAATACGCTTTATGAAATCTTGACTTAGCACATCATCCAACTCGTCCAACAACGTTTCACTAAATGAATATGCCCCCGAGTGATCCTCTAGTCCGCACTTTTTCTTATAAACTTCCGCATATGTAAATGTGGATGTCCATATTTCAATGCTACCCCTTCTCGCTAATTCATATACAGTCTTGAGGTCGTCGTGCCGATTCTCTTCCTGTTTAATTAGGGCGATCCAAGCACAAGAGTCCCAGTAAACTTTCGTGATGTCAGTCAAGACCGCCCTCTCTCAATTTTTCAAGATATTCTGCGGCTGTAAGGTCCCCAGTAAAGGTCGGATCTAAAATGGACTCCAATTGCACGTCTTTTTTTGAAACATTTACTATCCGATCAACATCAACCTCTTTAGGAAATCCGTCATAATCGTATGAAATTTGCCCTTCTACCATTACGCGTTTTTCCCCCCAAATTTCATAGAGATTATGTTTGGACCCAATTTCGCTCGCAAGTTGATCTTCAACTTTGCACCAAATTTCTAATTCAGAAAGCCTAGTGCGAAGTTTGAATGCTGGACGGTTAAAGTGAGTTCCAACGGATTTTATAATTCCTTCAATGGAACCATGAGCAGTATGAGTGAAGTCGTCTAATCGATACTTCTCCTGCAGGTTTTTTTGAGCTTCCCCGGCAATTCTATGATTTATCGTTATTGGGGCAACATGCTTTCCAAAATCAATATGTGTGGTTCCTACTCCATTGAGATTCCGATTTAGAGAGTGATTCAAATTATTATTTCTTTTTAGCCAATCGGGAATCTCTCCACCTTCAATTACCGCTTTTATCCCATGATATAGTTGTGCCTTAACACTTCTAGCGTACGCATCGACATTTTCAGTCGGATCGGCTCCAATAGGCTCCGCTTCAACTGTGAAGGGGCTATTTGTTGTAACACTAGTCAACAACCAAACAATTTGATTTTCTCCATCGATGGCTTTACTCGCGTCACCCAAAAGGTCAAAATAATCCAAAACTTGCTTCATAGCGTCTTCAACCTTAAGCAAGTTGGAAACTGCACCAGGCGGAGTAACGGTTATTTTTACCCTCTCTGCCATTGGCTAACCCTCCCTAAATTAACGTACGCGAAAAGCAGTGAATGTTCGATGTTACGCATTCTGTATGCTCTCATAATTAAGCATCATCGTTGTAAACATTCTAATTGAATTGGGTCATACCCGCTATATCGATGTCTAAATAGATAATTTGTTAATGTTAAGAAATTGTGGACCTTTTAATGCACCATAATCCGGTTCTTAAATATAAGGGTTGTCGCACAAACTGTCGCACAAAAAACAAAGAAACAGTCACCTATTTTCTCAGCTAATCGCTGTTAAGTGACTGTTTTATATAGAATTATTTATCTATTTTTTTGGTGCGGGTGGAGGGACTTGAACCCCCACGCCTCGCGGCACCAGAACCTAAATCTGGCGTGTCTGCCAATTTCACCACACCCGCATATGCCCGCGATTTGCGGGCGATTTGTTGCTCACTGGCGGCAACAAACATGGCTGGTATCCAGCCAATGCCGCCTTTAAGCTTTTACATAAACCCTGATAGAGGGGTGGCGCGCTTACCGCTTGATTTTCCGTCTAGGGATTATTTTTGGGAAGGAGCCGCTTATGTAGGGGGTCTTTTTGCACATTATTGACAGCAAAAACAAGCCCTTTTTTGAAAGAAAAAGGCGACACAATAATGTGCCGCCTGCAGTTTTTTTATCGGTGGTTCAGGGGTGGGATTGTTTTTATGAAACCGGATGGTGAAATTGATTAATCGCGCAGGATCTGTATCACGCCAATATAGGCTGCCGGGATCAGCGCCATCCAAAGGATATATTGGTCTCCGCCATAGGCCAGAAACAGGGATGCGGCCAGCCAGAGAATGCCAGTGGTGATTGCGAGCTTGTTAAACATGATGGATGCAACTTTCTCTGTATGAAACAGTGGTTAAACTTGCCTTTGATGGTTGCAATGGCTATGCCAGTGAGCTGAAATCCTGGCCCCTGTCCTCAATTGCACTGGCCGCGCTGCGCTAAAATGCTCCGGTGGCAGCATGACATCGACATCTGTTTGAGTGGGGCTGAGGATTGCTATAGGGTCTTAAGCGGGTAATCCCGCCTTATAGGAGCGCGTCACCTGGCGCCTCTTGCGGCTGATTAGGCGGCCTGAATATTCCTTTTAACTGTGAGCTGGTTTGATGACATTTATAAAGACTGATGCAGCCGATGCTGTCGGGCAGACACCATTAATCAAGTTACGGCGTGCGTCAGAGGAGACCGGCTGTACCATTCTGGGAAAAGCCGTGAGTTCATGAATCCCGG
>CALNZE010000079.1:0-60319 GCA_942490955.1 uncultured Alphaproteobacteria bacterium | reverse complement strand
TTTTTGTTTTTGGTGAGTTCGTTGTCATAGTAACCAAGGGGATTGGCCTCAGTGCGGCGAACCTGGTTTTTGATGGCTGGTTGCAATGCGAAGAAATCCTGCATCGCAAGCATAAATTCATGCTCAATGCTGGCAGGAATGCCGTAGTCCACCAAACGAAAGAAACCCCAGCTTGCACAGGCATGATAGAGCTGATCGCCGGACTGGCCCAGGCGTAAATCGGCGTAGCTGATTGTTGGTATTTCAAGAGTCATCGATTGTTCCGGTTGGTCATTTGTGTCGCTCTGGTTTACCCCCTACAATCGAGCACTTTATCAAACCGATTCGCAATTGAGGATTGAAACATGGGAGAAGCTTGGATTATTGATGGGGTACGTTCACCCCGCGGCAGAGGCAAGGCGGGTGTTGGCAGCCTGAGTGAAATCCATCCGCAAAGGATTATGGCCCAGGTCTTGAATGGCCTGCAGGCCAAAGTCGGATTCGATCCTGCGGATGTGGAAGATGTTGTTGCCGGTTGTGGCTCCGGGTCTGGTGATCATGCACACGATATAGCAAGAATGTCTGTACTCGATGCTGGCTGGCCGATCACAACACCAGGCGTGACACTTCACCGTTTTTGCGGTTCAGGCCAGCAGGCAGTAACTTTTGCGGCAATGGGCATTCAGGCAGGTCACCAGGACCTGGTGATCGGCGGCGGGGTTGAGTCCATGTCCCGCTACTCGCCTACCCATACTGATGGTTTTACTGCCAACAACAAACATTTATATGAACAGTATCCCCTGATACCCCAGGGTATCAGTGCAGATTTGATTGCCACAATCGAAGGTTTCTCGCGCGAAGATTGTGATCGTTATGCCGTTCGCAGCCAGGAGCGAGCCCAGGTCTCGATTGAAGAAGGCAGGTTTAAAAACTCGCTGGTGCCCATCTACCGTGAAAATGGTGAACTTGCGCTCGACCGTGATGAACATCCACGCCCCGGCACAACGCTTGAGTCTCTGCAGGGGCTCAACCCCAGTTTCGAGAAAATGGGTAAAACTCTTTTTGATGGTCAGGTGAAAACCCTGGATGACGTCTGCAAAGATGTGTATCCCGATGTAAAAGAGGTCATTCACGTGCACCATGCGGGTAACTCCTCCGGTGTGGTTGATGGTGCAAGTGCGATTTTGCTTGCCTCGCCCGCTTACGCCAAAGCGCACGGCCTGAAACCTCGCGCCAGAATCGTGATGACAGCAACCGCTGGAACAGAACCTGTGATCATGCTGACCGCGCCGGGACCAGCCGCAGAAATCTGCCTTCGCAAGGCAGGGATGACCGTTGCTGATATTGATCTTTTTGAGATTAACGAGGCGTTTGCCGCGGTGGTTCTCAAGTTCCAGAAAGACATGGGTGTGGCGGATGACAAGATCAATGTGAATGGCGGTGCCATCGCTCTGGGTCATCCTATCGGTGGAACTGGTCCCATGTTGATTCAGACCGTTTTAGATGAACTTGAGCGACGCAATCTGTCCACGGCGCTTATCGCCATGTGTACAGGTGGTGGCATGGGTACGGCGACAATTATTGAAAGGATATAAGCTCGTTGTGTTTTGACGAGCTTTGTATTGATGTTGTTACAAGTGCCGTCATAAGTGCCGTCATCAGTGCCGCCATAAAAGATCGGGTCTCTCAGGGTTTGTCCTGGGAGACCCAATAATAAAAGCCGCGATTATTGGGAAAGGGAGAATGTGATGTCGATAGCAGAAGTGAGCAATCCGGTTACCAGCACCAAAAGTGGTCCGGTGATGGGTCGGGAGAAAAATGGCGTGTTCCATTTTTGTGGCATTCCCTATGCTGCACCTGCAACCGGCACTAATCGTTTCAAGCGGGCGATGCCGGCTGAAAGCTGGACCGATATTCTGGATGCCACCCGGTTTGGACCAGCCGCCCCCCAGTTGCCATCAGGAGGTTTGACAGATAACACACACGTTCGCTGGGACGAGGACTGTCTGTTTGTCAATGTATGTACTCCGGCGATTGATGATGGCAAACGGCCGGTCATGGTGTGGATTCATGGTGGTGCGTATCGAACCGGGCAGGGGGCCATTCCCTGGTATAACGGGACAAGTTTTGCGTTAAATGGCGATATTGTGGTGGTGTCAATTAATTATCGGCTTGGTGCACTTGGGTTTGCAGACATGTCCCGGTTTGGTGATGACTATGCGAACAGTGGCGTTAATGGACTGCTGGATCAGATCATGGCGCTGACATGGGTACGTGACAATATCAGCAGCTTTGGCGGTGATCCCAAAAAGGTCACCATCGCCGGTGAATCTGCCGGTGGATTTGCTGTAGGCACACTGCTTGGTTCACCGGCTGCCGCCGGATTGTTCCACCGCGCTATTCCGCAAAGTGGTGCTGCGCATCACACACACAAACCTGCAACAGGCGAACTGATCGCCAACATGCTGTTGGAAGAACTTGAGGCAGAGTCCATACAAGCGATGCAAGCCAGATCTCCCCTGGAAATACTCGAAGCACAGCAGCGGGTTGAGGCAAGATGTCAGCGCGAAGGTATTGGGCGTGGTGTTGGCGTTTTTTATCCGGTTGAAGGCAACGAGGTAATTCCCGATACCTTAATCGGCGCAGTCACAGCAGGTGTTGGTGCAACCGTGCCAATACTGACAGGCACTAACAAGGATGAGTCGACCTTGTTTGTTGCCGGAAAGGTCAGCGCAGACGCACTCACCCGCCAGGCAAATGACTATGGCGGCGGGCAACGCCTGATAGACGCCTATCGCAATCGTTATCCAGGTGCGTCAGACAGGGATATATCGGCTGCAATGGCAACTGATTTTACGTTTAAGATTCCCGCCATTCGTCTGACAGAAATGCGCGAGAAACATGATGCAGAGACCTGGCTGTATCAATTCGACTGGGAGTCTCGCGTGGCTGGTCTGAAAGCCACCCATGCACTTGAGATTCCGTTTACCTTCAATACGCTTGATAGTGCGGGTGTCGACGCCTTTATTGGGCCAGGTGAAAAACCCCAGCCGCTGGCAGATGAAATGCATAACGTATGGACCCGGTTTATCAGGGGTGAATCGCCTGGATGGGCACGTTATCAATCAGATACCAGGGCCACCATGCACTTTGCTGACACTTCTCACCTCGTGGAAAATGAGGAATCAAACTGGTTACCGGCATGGCAAGGATTGCGATAGTGACGGGGCAGTACATCCAATACATCGAGCAGTGTTATGAGAAGTGCTATCAGAAGCGCTATCAGAAGCGCTATGAGCGAGTTCTGAGTTGCAGTTGATTTCCCCTGAAAGAACAAAGGCGAGCCTATGATCCAGTTAAATATCAATGGTGGCGATGTTGAACTGGATGTGGATCCCGAAACACCGCTGCTGTGGGTGTTGAGAGATCACCTTGGGTTAACGGGGACAAAGTTTGGCTGTGGTATCGGTCAGTGTGGTGCTTGTACCGTGCTGATGAACGGGCTCGCATCGCGGTCTTGCGGTGTATCCGCAAAACAGGCGACGGCATACGAGATTATCACCATCGAGGGATTGTCTGAGGATGGGTCACATCCTGTGCAGAAAATGTGGATTGAAGAAGACGTGCCCCAATGTGGTTATTGCCAGTCAGGCCAGGTACTGGCGGCTGTTGCGCTGCTCAACAGAAATGCCAATCCATCCAACAATGAGATAGACGCTGCGATGACCAATATCTGCCGTTGTGGCACTTACACCCAGATCAAACACGCGATAAAACGGATCGCAATTGAACGAGGTGGTCAGTGACCCAGGATTCGGTCCCGGATAACCTTTCAAGACGCAGATTCCTGCAGGTCTCAGCGACCGCCGCGGGCGGGCTGATGATCGGCATCAGTTTTCCATCTCTCACCGTAGGATCGCCGGTTTCAGCGAACGTCGAACTGGGCGCGTGGTTAATCATCGAGCCGGACTCTGTTATTACAATCCGAGTGGCAAAGGCGGAAATGGGGCAGGGGGTTCTGACCGCGCTACCAATGATTGTAGCCGAGGAACTGGAGGCAGACTGGCGGTTAATCAAGTCGGAATATGCCCCGGTTGGTCGCGGTGTTGCTGGTGATGAGGATTACGGCAGCATGCTGACGGCGGACAGCAAATCCGTCCGTGAATCAATGAGATATCTGCAGCTTGCCGGTGCAGAAGCAAGGGAAAGACTGATCAAGGCCGCGGCTGAAAGGTGGATGGTTGCGCCTGCCGAATGCTACGCCGATTACGGTCGTGTTCATCAAAAAGGTTCCGCTGTGTCAGTGAGTTATGGCGAGGTTGCGGGAGATGCATCCAGGCTGAATGTCGCTAACGTGAAAACGAAGCTGCCGGCAGACTTCAATGCTTTGGGTCTGCCGACAAAAAAACTTGATGCGCCAGCCAAGGTTGATGGTTCTGCGATTTACAGCATCGATGCCCGAATTGACAATATGGTCTATGCCGCTGTCATTCACACGCCTGTGCTGGGTGAGAAGCTTCGCAGTTCACGATTCAATGCCATTCGGAATATGCCTGGCGTCATAAAAACCGTGCAGATGGAGTCCTCTATCGCGATTGTCGCAGAGCATTTCTGGCAGGCGAAAATGGCGGCAGATGCATTGCCGCTCTTCTGGGTAAGTGGACTGACGCAGAAGATATTCTCCAATACGATAAAAGACTCATTTTTTGCCAAACTGGATGAGTCTGGTGACGTGCTGGCGACAAAAGGCGACATCACAAATCTGATGGACTATGCCGAGAAGACGATAGAGTCTGACTATTTTGTACCTTACCTTGCACATGCGCCCATGGAGCCGCTTAACTGTACCGTTCATGTGCAGGCAGAACGGGTCGATGTCTGGGTGGGTACCCAGGACCCGCAGGCAGCGTTAACGGTGGTGTCGCGTTTGACAGGCGTCGCGCGCGAGAGGGTGTTTATTCACAATCATCTTATTGGTGGTGGATTTGGACGACGCCGCCAGACTGATTTTATTGAGGAAGCGACACGAATCGCCATGGAAATAGATCGTCCAGTGCAAATGATCTGGACACGTGAGGAAGAAATCAGGTCAGGCAAGTATCGGCCGATGTCCGCCATCAGGTTTAAAGCCGGGTTTGATATCGGCAAAAACCTTTCTGCGATTACCAGCCATTCGGTCACTCATTCAATCAAACAGGACCGCGATGGCTTTGTGAATGGCGTTGACAGTTTTTCTGTTGAAGGGCTTGTTGACCATCCTTATCAATTTCCCGCCTATCGATTCAGCCACACAAAAAACAACTCGCATCTAACCACGGGTTACTGGCGATCCGGCGGACACTCGATCAACGCGTTTGCAATGGAATGTTTTGTTGATGAGATGGCTGCGGCCGCAGGCAGGGACCCAATAGATTATCGTCAGCAGCTTCTGGCAGACAAAGCCGATTATCTGCCGGTGCTTGAGCAACTGGTGAAGGTGTCCCAGTGGCATTCCCAACGATTGCCGAGAGGCACGGCGCTTGGTATGGCAATACACAAATCCCACGGGACCATTTGTGCGCTGGCAGCAGAGGTGACCGTGAAGTCCGACGGCACAGTTCAGGTTAATCGTATCAAGGCCGTGGTTGATTGCGGCAATCTGGTCAACCCCTTGTCAGCTGAACAGCAGGTGGTCAGCGGTATTGTTTTTGGTTTGACTGCTGCTTTAAGCGGCAAACTGACGATTGAAAACGGCCGGGTGCTTGAAGACAATCTTGATACCTATGAAATATTAAAAATGGGAGAGATGCCGCTTGTGGAAGTCCACTGGGCGTTGTCTGGTGGTGATTTGTGGGGTGGGCTTGGAGAGCCGTCCACACCTGTCGTTGCGCCCGCCATCTGTAACGCGCTTTACAGGATCACTGGCAGAAGAATTCGTAGTCTGCCGATACGCGACTATTACCTGCGGGTGAAGTAATTTTGAGTGGCTTTGGCTATTTTATAGAAGGGTTTTCCCTTATCACCAAACCGGGATTGCGTGCATATCTGATCATCCCAACCCTGATTAATGTGTTGGTGCTGGTGGCACTGTTTTTGGTAACGTATCTTCAATTCGATACCTGGGTTGCGGGGATTATGTCGTTTTTCCCTGAATGGATGTCGTTCCTCTACTGGCTTGTCTGGTTGATTGCGTTACTGGTTGTATTTTTCCTGCTGTTGGTGTGTTTCACTTTTGTTGCCAATCTTATTGCGTCACCCTTTAATGCACTATTATCGATTAAGGTGGAGGAGTATCTAACCGGAAAACCGCCAACATCAGAAGTTGCCATCTGGATGATACTGCCGCGAGCGGTTGGCCGGGAAATCGTTAAGTTGCTTTACCTGCTACCTCGGTTGTTAGCGCTGCTGGTGATAACTGTCATACCAGTGATTAACGTCATTTCGCCTGTTCTATGGATTCTGCTTGGTGCCTGGATGATGGCGCTGCAATACGCCGATTACGGAGCAGATAACAATGATGTCTCAATTCGGGAACTGCGAGCGCGCCTTGGCAAGGCAAAACTGCAGGCAATCCTGTTTGGCTTGCCTGCGTATCTGCTGCTCACGATTCCCATTGTCAATCTGGTGTTGATGCCGGTTGGCGTCGCCGGTGGTACAAAGTTCTGGGTTGAAAAGCTTGCCACACAGGCCTTGCCAAACAGGGTATAGGTCAACCGAGTTGATAGATGCGATTGGCGGTACCATAGAACATCATATCTTTCTCATCTTCTGAAAAATCCTGCACGATCTTCTTTAAGCCGTTGTACAACACGTGGTACGAGATGGATAACCTGTCCACGGGGAAGTTACTTTCCATCATGCAGCGATCAGGGCCAAAACACTCGATGGCGTGCAGGTAGTATTTTTTCTGTGCCGCACAGAATTCATCTGAATCGACCGGCGAATTATTCAGGTGCCAGCCAAAGCCATTGTCCGGCATGGCAAGGCCGCCGATCTTGGCGACTACATTGTCACATTTTGCGATTTCCGCGATAGAAATCTTCCAGTCCTCAAAAATTTCATCCTGCTTGCCCGCGTAAAATCCAACGCCCAGCGGTGTGCCAAAATGGTCGAGTATCATTTGAGTATCAGGACAGGCTTTTGCGAGTGCGCAGAAATCCCGATTCTGATAGTGGTAGTGCCATGTGTCGTAGGTCAGTCCCAATTTGCCAAGCAGGTTTACGCCAGCGCGAAAGTCCTTGTTTGCGTACAAGCCCTCAATCTGGCGGCCCGCAATCATCATACCTTCAGGGTGTTCAGCGCGAGCGCCCGCGTGCCTGATGCCGCGGAAACGACTATCCCCCAGTTCAATATGACCTTCCAACACCTCCTTTACGCTATCACCCAGTGTGAGGTCTGCGTGGGATACGATACCCGCGATTGTCGCGTTTGCATTATTGGCTTCGCTTTGTCGCGCCACGTCAGCAACAAACGCGGTTTCGCCCAGCGGTTTTAAGTGTTCGGGTCCGTCTGTTCGATACTCCGAGTGACATTCCACAAAAACCGTTTTAACCACATTGTGCCCGGACCCCGTGTCGCCCCAGAGATTTGGCAACAAGTAGGTGCTGCCGAGCGCGCGTCGCCAGAGATGGTGATGCGGGTCCACAATTGGCCGGTCTGGATCTACGATGTCCTCCTGGACAAGTGCCAGCCAATCTTCTGTACCGGGTTTTGGTTCTGTCATTTATTGCTCCTATTCATCAACTCGTTAGCTGATACAGTCTTTTTTCGAAGCCATCCAGCGTGTCGAGACAGTCAGGATGGAAGAGTGGTAAAACCTGCATCAGCAGGATACCACCGATACGTTTCACCGGGTCGCCCCAGAAATAGGTATTGAGCAATCCACACCAGCTGTAACTGCCGCTGCTTCGCATACCGGGCCGGGTTGCCAGATGAATCTGGAAGCCAAGTCCAAATTTGTCCTGGCCGCCACCACGTGGGAAGGGAAAGGTGAAGGACGGATTTGCTGCTGGTTGTTCGGCGATAAAGAGGTCACCCAGCTGGTTCCTGATCATCTCTTGAAATGCCTCACTCGACAGCAGTGGTGCGCCATTGTTCAGCAGACATTGCAGGAATTGGGCGTAGTCGGGCGCAGTTGATTTTAGTCCCCCGTCCCCACGGGGAGGAATTGCCATAGGCGCCATGGAATTCCACTTGCCGTCTGTCTTGACGTGTACGTGTGACATATTGTCTTTGAGATCAAAGTCTGTCTGCGTCATGCCGAGGGGGTCAAAAATCATTTCCTTAAACGCGTCGATCAGCGATTTCCCGGTGATCGCGCAAATGATGTCGCCGAGAACGGCAGTGCTGATGCCATAGGTCCATTGGGTACCGGGCTGATGAAGCAGGCCAAAGTCATCGGCATTACTCGCAGGGGTGAGTGCAGACAATGTGTGATTGCAAAATGAATAGCCAAATCCGGCGGTGTGATTGAGCAGTTGCCGAATCGTAAAGTCTGATTTCTGCGCAATGTGCGAGAATTTTTTGGTTTCGATATCAATATCAGATAGCACCATCAGGTTGCTGAAATGCGGTAGGTAGTTTGCAGCCGCATCATCGAGCTTCAGCTTTCCCTGTTCAATCAGCATCATGATCGCAAACGAGGTTACCGGTTTGGTCATGGACATAATGGCAAACGGTGTGTCCAGGGTGAGCGGTGTGCCCGTTGCCGTGTTTGCAACGCCAAACGCACCTTCATAGAAAATCCCGGTGGCATTGATACCCATTGCGACTGCGCCAGGTATGTCCTGCTGCGCCAAAAATTTGTCCAGGTCGCCTGTTCCTGTGTTTGTAGATGTGGACGCTTTTGCCATGATACTAACTCCTGTCGATATCCGGGATATGGCTATGCAGCAGCCAGGTTTCTGAGAACAAACTGCAGGATGCCTCCCCCGGCGTAGTAGAGATATTCATTCGGCGTGTCAATGCGGATATCAACGGTGAACACACTGGTTGCGCCGGAGTCGGATATGGCAGTCACCATGACCTGCTTCTGGTTTGCTATAACAGCAGGGATACTAAACGTCTCTTCGCCGGTGAGTCCGAGGCTGGCGGCCGAATCTCCGGCGGCGAACTGCAGGGGTAAAATTCCCATGCCAACCAGGTTTGATCGGTGAATACGTTCGTAACCTTCAGCGATAACTGCACGCACGCCGAGCAGCGCTGCACCTTTTGCCGCCCAGTCGCGCGATGAGCCTGTGCCGTATTCTTTGCCGGCGAGCACAATCAGGGGCACTCCTTCACGTCGGTACTTCTCGGCAGCAGCAAATATCGACATTTTTTCACCATCCGGCAGATGATGTGTCCAGCTTCCTTCAGTGCCTGGTGCAAGCTGGTTTCGCAGCCTGACGTTGGCGAAGGTGCCGCGCATCATCACTTCATGATTACCCCGCCTCGAACCGTAGGAGTTGTAATCCGTCTCCTTGATCTGGTGCGCGCTTAGGTACTCACCAGCGGGACTAGCGGCATCAATATTGCCAGCGGGCGAAATGTGATCGGTTGTGATGGAATCCCCGACCTTGACCAGGCATCTGCCATTCTCGATGGGTTTAACGTCCTCGGGTTCAAGAGACATACCCTCGAAGAAAGTTGGCTTTTTTACGTAGGTGGATGTCGGCCAGTTAAACCGTCGCTCTGAGGTTACTTCCAGGTTGTTCCACACGTCATTGCCGTGATAAACGTTGGCGTACTGTTCCCTGAATACATCCGGTGTGACAAAACCTGAGATTAATGCATCAATTTCGGAGGACTCTGGCCATAGGTCAACGAGTCGTACCTGATTGCCGTGACTATCCGTTCCAAGCGCATCAACCGTAAGATCAATAGCCATGGTACCGGCAAGCGCGTAAGCCACCACCAGCGGAGGTGAGGCGAGATAGTTTGCGCGAACGAGCGGATGTATTCGCCCCTCAAAATTTCTGTTTCCTGAGAGGACAGAGGTTACCAGCAGATCGCGTGCCTCTATTTCAGCTTCAATTTCAGGTGCAAGTGGTCCCGAATTCCCAATACATGTGGTGCATCCGTATCCAACGAGATAGAAACCAAGATATTCAAGGTCTGACAGTAATCCCGCCTTTTCCAGATAGTCCGTGACTGCCTTTGAACCAGGCGCAAGACTGGTTTTTACCCACGGTTTACTGACAAGCCCGAGGGCTCTCGCTTTTCGCGCAAGCAGGCCAGCGGCGACAAGCACTGCAGGGTTTGAGGTGTTTGTACAACTCGTGATAGCGGCAATGACCACGGCGCCGTCTGTCAGTCCGCTGTCGACAAAGTTGCTGTGATCCGGGGCAGGTGCATCGACGGGTTTTAACTTAAGGCTATGATACTCCGCCAGAGTTTTTACAAATGAAGATCTGCCGTCACGTAACACAATCCTGTCCTGTGGACGTTTTGGACCGGCAATACAGGCAGAAACGGAAGCGAGGTCAAGCAGCATGGTTGATGAATAGGTCGCACGCGGTGATGACGCGTCATGCCACATACCCATGGACTTCATGTAGGTTTCGATAAGGTCCAGTTGATGTTCTTCGCGACCCGTCAGCCTCAGGTATTCAATGGTTTTCTTGTCAACCGGGAAGATGCCACAGGTTGCACCGTATTCCGGCGCCATGTTGGCGATTGTTGCCCTGTCGGCGAGCGAGAGTGAATTGAGTCCGTCACCAAAAAATTCCACAAACTTGCCAACCACACCATGTGCGCGAAGCATTTGTGTTACCACCAGCACCAAATCCGTTGCCGTGGATCCTTCGGGCATTTTACCGGTGAGTTCAAAGCCGACGACCTGAGGGATTAGCATGCTGATAGGCTGACCCAACATGGCAGCCTCGGCTTCTATCCCACCCACGCCCCAGCCAAGCACTCCAAGTCCGTTTATCATCGTGGTGTGCGAATCTGTGCCTACCAGCGTATCCGGATAGGCATAATGTTTGCCGGATTTTTCCACAGACATCACGCCGCGCGCCAGATATTCGAGGTTTACCTGGTGAACGATGCCGGTGCCTGGTGGTACTACTTTAAAATTGTCGAAGGCTTCCTGACCCCAGCGAAGAAAACGATATCGCTCGATGTTTCTGCCAATCTCTATATTGGTATTTTCTTCCAGCGACATTGCCGTACCGAAAGTATCTACCATCACCGAGTGATCAATCACCAGTTCAACCGGCACCAGCGGATTGACCCCGCTAACGTCACCACCAAGGTCCGACATAGCGTCGCGCATCGCCGCAAGATCGACGATGGCGGGTACACCGGTGAAATCCTGCAACAACACACTGGACGGAACAAAGGCTATTTCCGTATCAGGCGCAGCATTACCGTCCCGAAATTCACCAGTGCATCAATGTCCGATGCGTCTACGTGAATCAGATGCTCGTGTCGCAACAGATTTTCGAGCAAAATTTTGAGCGCGTAGGGAAGCCGTGTAATTTTTTCCTGGGGAAGGCGATCGAAAGGATAAATGGTATATTCCTGATCGCCGACCTTAATTGTCGATGTCATGGCGTTTTCCTTTTGTCATGTTTGAATGTCACTTGCGGGGGCGCAATTACTGACTGTCCTTTATGGAGTGTATTCGTCAGCGCATCCTGTGCCTGATGTGTAGATTTTCGTACAGCACTGCTGGGTCGCGTTAACATATTATAGTCGTGTCGCTCTTCATTATGAAAAATCGTGCCAGAAAATTAAGGATATCGACTGACTACTGTATCAGTAAAACTGAAACCTAATAAGGAGCTTGCCGCATGGCTGATTCGAACAACACAGGCGCAGACACCAGCAAGAATGAAACACCTCAGCCAAAAGACAATATAGTCACGACCCGACATAGTCTTAATATACGCGGGAAAGTAATTAAATATACGGTAAACGTTGGCACCATTGTGCTGAAGGAAGAAACAGACAAGGAGGGTCATAAGCCCAAGGCTGAAATGTTCTTTATTTCCTTCACCAGAGATGGTGTTCGGGATAAGTCCAAACGACCTGTCACTTTTTCCTTTAACGGCGGCCCGGGCTCTTCTTCTGTCTGGATGCTGCTGGGATTGCTGGGGCCAAGACGCGTCCCTGTCAGTGCCGATGACTCGGATCCCGGCAAAAGAATTGCGCCGCCTTTTCAGGTACAGGACAACGAATACACCCTGCTTGATGAAACAGACCTTGTTTTCATAGACCCGGTCGGCACTGGCTATAGCCGGACGCTTGCGGGTGACAAGGCCGACCCGGATGAATTTTTTAACTTCCGGCGTGACCTTGATTCCGTCGGCGAGTTTATACGCCTGTATGTCTCGCGGAACGAGCGCTGGCGATCGCCGAAATTCCTGATCGGTGAGAGCTACGGCACAACACGAGCATCAGGACTATCAGGCTTTCTCCAGGACCGGTATGGGCTCTACATGAACGGGATTATGCTGGTTTCATCTGTACTCAATTTTCAGACAATCCTGTTTCATCCGGGTAACGACATGCCGTATCTGGTTTATGTGCCAACCTATGCGGTGACGGCGAAATACCACAATAGGTTAAGCAAAAAGTACCAGGCAATGCCGCTGGATGAGTTTATCCGCGAGGTGAAACAGTTTACCGAGGAAGTGTATTTGCTGGCCCTTCATCGGGGCGCGGAACTTAAATACGAAGAGCAGCAGCGAATCGCTGGCAAGCTGTCTTCCTATATTGGTGTTTCAGCAGAATATATCCTTGCGAATAACCTGCGAGTACCGATTATGCGCTTCGCCAAAGAACTGCTCAGGGACACTGGCAGATCGATGGGTCGTTTTGACAGCAGAATTACTGGCGTCGACAAGGATGATGCAGCCGAGTTTTTTGAACGGGATCCGAGTTTCGACGTGGTCCATGGCGTTTATTCGGCATGCCTGAATGATTATGTGCGACGGGAGTTGAACTTTCATTCCGACTTGCCCTATGAAATCCTCAGTTTCAAAATTCTGCCTCGCTGGAAGTATGATGAATTCCAGAACAATTTTGTCAATGTGGCAGAAACACTGCGTGGCGCCATGATGAAAAACCCACATCTGAAACTTTTTGTGGCTAACGGGTTGTATGATATGGCTACGCCTTTCTATGCAACCGAGTACACGGTTAATCACCTGGGGTTGCGTAATGGGGTGGAGAAAAATGTGACCATGGGCTATTACGCTGCAGGACACATGATGTACACGCACAAACCGTCACTGGCAGAATTGTCAGCTGATCTGAGAAAGTTTGTGAAGTCCGCGGCGAAACCCTGATTCTAAAGCGATGGTTGCTGGTAATTTGATATAAAAAACAATGTATTAAGCTGAAGAGCGACAGTAAAGTGCGGAGTTTAATCCCACGTTCAGCTATAGCTTTTTGGTATTAAGGTATAAACATTAATTCCTTTTTGTAGTGACACGGGCGCAGCTACAATGGCGCCCATGATGAATAAATTGAACAAATTTGAACTCCTGAGCATGATTGCCATCGCGGGTTGTACACTGTTTCTGATTGCGCCTTATCTGAGCTAGTTTTTCCTGGCCGAGACCTGACTGAATCAGCGCATCCCTGGTCAGCGGCCTTCCCACACCATCTCCTGATATTCGCCTATAATCCGGCAAGACTCGTTCCTTCATATGAAGGCATCCGGGGACAATTCCTGTAGGCAGATGTTGGAGAAATTTAAATGTCAGTGACTGTGGATTTTTACTGGGACATAGGAAGTACCAATACCTATTTTGCCTTCCGCCTTCTGCCAGGCGTTCTCGCGAGAACCGGCGCGCAGGTGCGCTATCATCCTTTTAATCTCGGGTATGTCTTTCGTCATTACAGCTACGCGCTGACCGATGAACCTGTTGAGAAGATGCGTTATCGCAAGCGTGATCTGGAACGATGGGCGGAACACCTGCACCTGCCTTTTCAGATTCCCAAAAAATTCCCGATAAAAACCGCCGCCGCGCTACGAGGTGCTTTCGTCGCAAGGCAGATGGGCAGGGAAGTGGCCTACATGGAAGCGATTTTTACAGCCTACTGGGAGCAAGGTATCTGCATCGAAGATACGGCTTCAATCCTTCCACTGTTGGCACCACTTGGTATTGATGCGAGCGAATTTCAGTCCAGGTCGAATGATGAAGATATCCGGCAGATGTTAATTGATTCGACAACGGCGGGCCTGGCGCAAGGTGTTTTTGGTGCGCCAATGTTTGTACTGGAGAAGGAGCTATTCTGGGGCAAAGATCGGCTGGATTTCCTGGAGCGGGAGATCAGGAATCGAATAGACGATTTGTAGCAAGCCGCGTTCTCGCTGTCAGTTGTTAACCAACTTCATCGGTAAAGTCGTCTTCTTGCAAGAATCCCATACGGGAATCAATGTCATCATGATTATCATCAGGGTCTATCATGTCTGCCAGGCGATTCATTTCCATTTCCTGATAAAGCAGCATGTCTCTGGCTTCGTTTAGTAGCCGAAGCTGTTCATTTAGAATCCGGTTATCAGCAGCGATAGCGCCAAGGATTTCAATCTGTAGATCGATGTCCTCGATGAGTTTATCCAGTGTGATTTCTTCGCTGATCACTTTGGGTACATTGCGCGCATGTCTGTGACGACCTGCTCGAACAATGCGTTGAGTACATCAAGATTAACATCGTCAAGATTTTGAATGTAGAGACACGACTTGCTGTTTTTGTATTTGCCCAGACGATCGAGGAGTGAATGATAGGCGTCAAATCCCGGCACGATGTAAACGGTTAGATTGCTCGCACGTGGTGAGTATCCAATCAGGCACATATCACCTTCACGTCCGCTGGCATATTTGTAGTGGTACTCATCAAACCCGACAATGTCACTTCCCCACATTTTCGCGCGTTTACCTGTTGCCGCGGTCAACATACGTGAAAGCTGCTCGCAGTCTTTTCGTTTCTGCGGACTTGAAATTCCGCGAATAAATTGTGTCACGTTCAATCCGGTGGTCACTGTTTTGTTTTTTGAATCAGTCATTTTGGCTCCATAGGTTTTTCAAAGGTTACAAAAAAACCATCCAACCAGTCTCCTGGAATCCTTGTATTCGGTTTTGCCACTTTCCTGGGTTTGACACCAGGACGTATACACCCGCCACGAGGTTCATACACAAGGTACAAGACAGGCAAGTGTTTAAGAGAATCCGCAATAGATAAAGTACACGTAAGTACCACATTATGAACAGTGCCGATGGCAGAAATGGCGATGAATCGGAGTACCCGACTAGCCTGTATCCCCGGTAAGTTCATCGTAACTTTTGTTTCGATCTGCCCGCAACCCAGTCACAACTGTGGCAAGGGCGCTTTCGAATTCGGCACCCGTGTCGAGGATTTCACTGTTTTCCGTGACTATCATATGTGCGAGCTGGCTCCCGGTATAATCGGCAACCTTAAGTCCCGCGCGATTGGCGAAGATATAAGTATTGTTACCCGGAATAATCGCCACAAGTTTGCACGGGGTTAAAGTGCCTTCCATCACTGGCAATTTCACCCAGGCATCGGTTTTGAGTGACCTTACCGCGGCCTCAGCAATTTCCTGTTTTTTGCGCGCCTTGTGGCGTAGTACCTGTGCTCGCTGCTTTTTGATTTTGGCACGCTGCTGGAGTTGTTCTTTTTGCGTGTCGAGTTCAACCTGACGCTGCTCAATATACGCAACTGAAACTTCTTTGCGTTTTTTCGTCTCCTCGATTTGTTTTTCTTTTTTGTTCTGGTTGCTCACCATCTGCAAAACCCTGAAAGCGTGAGCACGAATCGTGTCGGCTGTGGACCTGTCGGGATTGAGTTTGCGCAGGACTCCGTTGCCGAGATAGTTAATCATCTCGGTATAGGTCATATGCACAACCTTACGGCGATTATGGTTGGTGAGCAGTAGTTGTTCAGTGTCACGCCAGTTCAGGATCAGCTTGATTCTTGCGACCTTCTCATCGGGCTCATTTTTGTCGTCATACAGGAACCATTGATCAGGCTGGATGTTGCGAATTTGCTCAATTGATTCTTCATCAATTTCCTCCAGCGCAGCCGCCATGGACTGATCAGTCTCGATTAACTCAAAGTCGCAAGGATCAGAACGCTCCCCGGCGCGGATTGCCTCAAACTCGCCCTCGACATCAGCCAGAGATGCGACCACCGCAGTTGTGTCAAACTGCAGTTTTTTGCAGAGCGCCTTGATGTGTCCCGGCAGACTTTGCATCACGCCTGCCTGTTTTGTTGCGTCCTTGTTCGGTTGCAACGACCAGATCAAGGCTTCGGTCATCTTCTGTACGTTCTGCCATTCACTTGAGGATTCGCCACAATGCACAAACACATTCTGGAGGAACTCGTACCATGGTCCCTGAAGCATGAAGATGATGAACAGTGGTAGCTTCTGGCCAGTCATCTCGCGATTGATAATTTCGGCGCTGTAGTACTGACCCTTCTTGCCCGAGAGTACGGTGAGTTCTCGATCACAGAGCCGCTTCTCAAGCTTGATAAACAGCGGTGCTTCTTTTTTGAAATAGGCTCTTATCTCCCGTATACAATCTTCGAGCGATTGTCGGCCACTGGTGAGACCAGCCATGGCGATAGTGACTTTTTCAATGAACTGATCACCAAGAATTCCGAGATCTTCACTCCAGCCAATACATTCGGAAATGAGTGTGTCGATCAGAATATAGACGTTTTGTTTTTGAGAAATTGCGTTGACCCCTTTCTTCAAAGCCGACGAGGCAATAAAAGGGGCAAGGTCGCGCACAAAAGACTCAATTTTGAAGTCGAGATCGGTCTGTTTGAGGACTTCGGTAACCGCCTCATCCACATAGGAGATCAGAGCATGATCGTTGGCGGAAAGTGAGAGACCGGGATGGTGCCTGCCAAGCTGTACGTGAATAGTGTCAACGTGTTCTTCCAGAGAAAGTGATGGCAGCTTTGTCAGGTGTTTGATCAATAGCGCGGTGTCAGTGACACGCGATGCGGGTTCCTTTGCATTGTAGTGGTGTACAAACGCCGCAACAATTTTATCTTCGGGTGCGATCTCCGCTTCTGCCGCGGCCGCGCTGTTGTTTTGCCCAGCTTTTGGATTAGCTTTTGGATTAGCTTTTGGATTAGCTTTTGGTTCAGCTTTCCGTTTGGCGCTCTGCTTGGCGTTAGGAGGTGTCATCTGCCGCGTTACCAGTAAGCCGGTCCACCCGGCATCGTGGACTATAGTAGCAAAAGACCGCGAGTAATATGTGACTCCCGTCACAATCCTGATTTACTGACAGCGTCGGATCATTGCCCGGTGTTACTGCTATTTAAGCTACCCCGGAAAGTCCCCGAATAAGTGTGATTGATAACACGTCACCACATGATCCGGGCGAGACTTGGGCTATACTTCACGCAGACAATTCACACAGAGCGGGAGACCCAGATGAAAGGCACAGTACACTACGAAGAACGCGGAGCCATTGCGCTTCTCAGTATCGACAACCCACCAGTTAACCCACTTTCCTCCGGTGTACGGCAAGGGCTCCATGATGGGGTAAAACGCGCGCTCTCCGATGACAAAATACAGGCGATTGTTGTCACGGGTATGCACCGTGCATTTATTGCCGGTGCGGACATCAGTGAATTTGGCGGCGCTGCATCAGAAGCTGTTAGCCTTGGTAGTGCGCTGCAGATGATGGAAAACAGTACCAAACCCATTATCGCGGCAATTAATGGCACTGCATTTGGTGGTGGTCTGGAAGTGGCACTTTGCTGTGATTACCGAATTGCCGCACCCACGGCGCCTGTTGGTTTGCCCGAGGTCAAACTGGGGTTGCTGCCCGGTGCTGGTGGTACGCAGAGACTACCTCGCCTGATAGGTGCAGAGGCTGCAGTCAAGGCGATTGTTTCAGGCGACCCGATAATGGCGCCTGACGCGCTGGCACTTGGCATTGTCGATAGAGTCGCGACCGGAAATATTGTTGACGATGCAATTGCTTACGCCGAAGAAATTGTGGCGGCCGGCAGTGCAACCCGGAAGATCCGGGATCTTGACGACAAGGTTGCTGTAGATCGCGGTAATACTGCTGTTTTTGAAAAATTTGCCGCCAATCTGGACAAAACCCATCGTGGACAGTTTGCACCTGCCCAGATATTAAAATGTATCGAAGCAGCGGTGAACGCAGAGAGTTTTGATGCTGGTATGGCCGTTGAACAGGCAAGGTTTGCTGAGTGCCTGGCGAATCCCCAGCGTGAGGCGCTGATTCATATTTTCTTTGCGGAAAGAGCAGCAAACAAGATTCCGGACCTGCCTAAAGACGTCCCGCTGATTGAGATCAATAAAGGCTCGGTGATTGGTGCGGGTACCATGGGTGGTGGAATTGCCATGTGTTTTGCCAATGCCGGTATTCCGGTGCGGCTTTATGATAATACGCCTGAAAATCTGGCGCGTGGCATGAAGGTGATTGAGGGCAATTATGCACGGACGGTATCTCGCGGCAGATTAAGCCAGGAGGAAATGAACAAACGATTGTCGTTGATCATTGCGACCGAAAACTTTGATGACCTTGGGGACGCAGATGTGGTGATTGAGGCTGTATATGAAAACCTTGACCTCAAGAAAGAGATTTTTACCAGGCTGGATGGGGTGATGAAGCAGGGTGCGATCCTGGCGACCAACACCTCAGGACTGGATGTCGATGCGATTGCCGCATCAACCTCGCGGCCGGAGTTTGTCTGTGGCATGCACTTTTTCAGCCCTGCCAATGTAATGCGCCTGCTCGAAGTGGTTCGTGGCGAAAAGTCCTCACCGGTAGTCCTTGGCACAGCGATGGCGCTTGATGTCACAACGCCGATCTGGTTACCATCGCTGTCGTGGATCAGGGCGCCCTCCCGTGCGGGGGCGCTCATGCCCTTCGGCAGCAGGCCGACACGCCGGGTCAGCGGCCCTTGGTTAAGCTCCTTGAGGATGCGCCCTTCGCCATGAAAGCCACCCTGTCTCCCGCGCCGCCGCTTGCTCATAATCCAGGAGAGGTTCGCTTCAATCGGGCTGGCATTCTCGGTGATGTCGTAGCCATAAAGGCAAAAGCCGGCCTCAAGGCGCAGGCTGTCCTCGCCAAGGCCAATCATCTTCATGTCGGGGTAACTCATGAGCATGGTTGAGATGCGCAGCGCGTCTGACGTTAGCATCCAGATCTCAAAGCCATCCTCGCCGGTGTAACCGTAGCGCGCCACCCGGCAAGGCACATCATAAAAGCTCGTTTCAATTTCCGACATAAGGCATGCGCCCACCGCCTCACCGCACCAGATCGCCATGATCTTTTCAGCCTCGAGGCCTTGTAGCGCCAGCAGCGAACGGTCTTCAAACGGTTTGACGGACACGCCAAATTCACTTCCAGTTGCGCATCGATATAGTCATAATCATGTTGCTTGCGCGCGATTCACCACCAGGCCAATCACACTGCGGCCATCGCGCTTAACGCGGTGGGTGATCATCAGGTCATCTTCAATGCCGCCCGCCTCATTCAGCAGCACCGAATAGCGCATGCGCCCTTCTTTCAGGTTCAGCACATTGCCCGGCACAATGCCCTCCAGCGCCTCAGCCGCCAGATCAAAATCATCGGCAACCAGCTCCGCCTGGCCCATATGGGAGACATCGAACAGCCCGACATGCTCACGGCAGTAAATATGCTCCTGCTTGATGCCAAGCTCATACTGGATCGGCATCATATAGCCGGCAAAAGGCACCATCTTGCCGCCCTGCTCCAGATGCAGGTCGTAAAACACCGTCCGCGCATAATCGTTATCATCCGATTGCGTCTTTGGTTCTGTTTTATCTGATTGGTCTTGGTCTGACATATGAGCTCCGCGGCATAGGGTTAGGGCCTGAAAAACAGGCCAACCCCCTTCTGTCACGGAACCTGAGAGATTTATAGAACCATGGCGATTGCTCAGAGGAATCTGACCACCATTGGCTCAAGGGCAACGCGCCCTGTCTACCCCGTCGGTGAGGGTGGCTGGCAAAAGAAATAAACCCGCCCATTCAGAGCGCCTGCTTAATCCCTGTCGGCAGCCACACTGCTTTCCAGAATGTCATCGGTAAGCGATCCTTTTGCCTGAGAGTTTCCGGGGGGGTTGCTCCTTCGGCGCCAGCACAGCCTCCCAAATAACAGATTAAACAACCTGCCCCGGTCAACTTTGCTGATCTCTCTCGCATACCTTATCTGACGATATCGAGCGCTCATGATAGGCAATAGCGGTGCAAAGTCAAACATTCCTTTTGCCGCACCACCCGGCAAATTAACGCGGCAAATCGGACCGATAGCGCCGTTTATTCCCGCCAAACCGGCCTACCAGAGACCACAAAAAAACGCCTCCGATCAAGGAAGGCGTTTTTCAACATCCAGATTAGGCGGCAAGGCAAAAAGCCCTAGCCTTTGTCCTGCTTTTCAAAGCCGACGAAGACTTTATAGTTTCGCCCGCTTTCACCGGCTTTCAGGTCAATATTCAGCCGGCGTACCAGAGAGAAATAGCCAATCGGCTTGCCAGGGTCGATCGTCACCGGTACCGAAATACGCTCGGATTTGATCTTGGTGCCGTTGGCATCGGTCAGATGCACAACAACCGGCAGGTTTACGGTGCCTGCCTGCCCCTTCGGCCCAAGCAAGACACGGCCGGCAACGCCGTATTTCATCTGCACCAGGCCAGGCTGGAAGGCGCATTCCCGCGCGGCTTTCGTCAACTCACCGCGGTAAAGCACGGCAAGCCCGTCGCCATATTGGCCGATATTGTAAACGGTCAGGAAGCGGTCACCATTATAAATCTTGAATTTTGAGCAAAGGCTGGTTGAAGCGGGCACACCGCCCTCAGCGGTTACATCCTGTTTGGCGGCGGCCAGCAGCCGCTCTTCCGTCAAGGCCGGTTGTTGCTGCGCGACTTGTTGTTTCTTTTCATCAGAGCCCCAAAGGCCGCCACCAAGTGACGGCAGGCTGCCCATGCTGCAACCGCCAGTCATAATGGCAGTGGCCAGCACAAGACCGCAGCCAGCAATCCCCGGTTGGGCTGAAAAAAAACGCGCACCACAAAAAAGGCGCTTGAGGCCAGTAGAAATCATTGAAATATAGTTCCCCTTTTGGCTAACAACCCAACGCCAACCCGAAATGGCCAACGCGATACGGAAATATCAGCCGAACACCCAGAATTTTGCATACATCGCAAAAGACAACCACTGCACTTGCAAAAACAGCCCGCTGCCAAAAAAAAAATATATAACGCGGCGGCTGAAATGAAAGCAACACCCCTTTCAGCCATGCCGGTAATAATGATAGATATAGTATCGGGCGAAAAAAAGATCGGCAATATCTTAATGGTTGTACTTATTGCAAATTCAGCCATAAATCACATCAAAGATTGAAAGACACGGTAAATCAATGGCTCAACAACAAAACCAGCCCCTGACCATAATCCTCGCAGAACCACGCGGTTTTTGCGCCGGTGTTGACCGCGCCGTGCAGATTGTCGAACTGGCGCTGGAGAAATACGGCGCGCCGATTTACGTCCGCCACGAGATCGTCCACAACCGCTACGTGGTTGATAGCCTGCGTGAAAAAGGCGCCGTTTTCGTTGAGGAGCTGGATGAAATCCCGGAGACCGACGCCCCGGTCATTTTCTCGGCTCATGGTGTGGCCAAAGCCGTGCCGGAGGAAGCCCGCCGCCGCAATTTCTTTTACATCGACGCCACCTGCCCTCTGGTCTCCAAGGTCCATATCGAGGCGGAGCGGCTGCATGAATCCGGCTATGAAATCATCCTCATTGGCCATGCTGGCCACCCCGAAGTGATCGGCACCATGGGGCAACTGCCGGATGGCGCCGTTCATCTTGTCGAGACCGTTCGCGACGCTGAAAATTTCAGCCCGCGCGACCCTGCCAGGCTTAGCTACATCACCCAGACAACCCTCTCGGTTGATGACACCGGCGAAATTGTTGATTGCCTGAAGCGCCGCTTCCCATCCATCAAATACCCCGACAAGCAAGACATCTGCTACGCCACCACCAACCGCCAGGAAGCTGTCAAGCAAATGGCTGAGGGCTGTGATTGCCTGCTGGTCGTCGGCGCGCCAAACAGTTCAAACTCGCGCCGCCTTGTCGAGGTTGGCGAGCGGGCCGGCGCAAAAGCCGCATTTCTGGTGCAAAGCGCCGCCGACATTCCGTGGGACAACATCACCGGTAACTCCACCATCGGCATCACGGCGGGGGCCTCAGCGCCCGAAATTCTGGTTGATGAAATCATCACTGCGTTTAAAGAGCGGTTCGACACCACCGTTTCAAAAATCACCACCGCCACCGAGAATGTCGCTTTCAAACTGCCCCGCCAACTGCGCGATGCCAGCTAAACCACAATAAAGAGACGCGCAGCCATGGCCGTTTACACCAACGTTTCCGATGAACAGTTGAATGACTTTCTTGCCAGTTTCGATCTCGGCGTGGCCGTCTCCTTCAAGGGCATTGCCGAAGGCGTCGAGAACACCAATTTCCTGCTGGTCACTGAGCAGGGCAGATATATCCTCACCCTTTACGAAAAGCGCGTAAACAAAAACGATCTGCCGTTCTTCCTCGGCCTGATCGATCATCTGGCCGCCAAAGGAATCATCTGCCCAACGCCGCTGCATGATAAAAATGGTGACAGCCTGAAGATTTGCGCCGGCCGCCCCGCCGCCATTTTCACATTTCTTGACGGCATGTCGATCCGCCGCCCAACGGCCCATCACTGTGCCGCCCTTGGCGCTGCCATGGCCAATTTCCACCAGGCCGGGATGTCCTTCGATCAAGCCCGCGACAACAGCTTTTCAATTACCGGTATGCAGCAGTTCTATGATGGAATTGATGGCGACATTTCCAGCATTGATCCCGCCCTTGACGCCATGCTGCGTGATGAGCTGGCATATCTGCACGCCAACTGGCCAACGGGCCTCGCCACCGGCATCATCCATGCGGATCTCTTCCCCGATAACGTCTTTTTCCTTGGCGAAGAGATCTCCGGCCTGATCGATTTTTATTTTGCCTGCACAGATTTTCTCGGTCTCGACCTTGCCATCACCCTCAACGCCTGGTGCTTCGAGCCTAACCATAGTTTTAACGTCACCAAAGCCAGCCGCCTGCTCGCCGCCTACAACCAGCGCCGCCCGATTTTGCACGAAGAAATCGCCGCCCTGCCAATTCTCTGCCGGGCAGCCGCGCTGCGTTTCCTCCTCACCCGCACCCATGACTGGCTGGCGCCCAACGACGGCGCGCTGGTTGCCAAAAAAGACCCGCTTGAATATATGAAAAAACTGAAATTCCATCAGTCAATCACCAACCCCTCAAGCTACGGTCTTAACCCCGTCGGCTAAGGCGTCTTCAGGAAAATTGAAAGTGAGCTTATGGCTACCGAGGTCGATCCCATCATCATCTACACCGATGGCGCCTGCTCCGGCAACCCGGGCCCTGGCGGCTGGGGCGCTGTGCTGATCAAGGACGAACACCGGAAAGAAATGAACGGCGGCGAAGCCGAGACAACCAACAACCGCATGGAGCTGATGGCCGCCATCGAAGCCCTCAACGCCCTCCTAAATATCCCGTCTGACGTGGCGCTATATACGGATTCCAACTACGTCAAAGGCGGCATCACCGGCTGGATCAACAATTGGAAAAAAAACGGCTGGAAAACCGCCAACAAAAAACCCGTTAAAAACGCTGACCTCTGGCAAGCCCTCGACGAAGCCACCAGCCGCCACAACGTCACCTGGCACTGGGTAAAGGGGCACGCCGGCCACCCGGAGAATGAACGCGCCGACGAACTGGCGCGTGCGGGCATCCTAAAAATCGAATAATGCGCTAAATTTAAGTGGCCGGCGAGCGCATCTCAATGCGCTCCGCCGCGTCGCGGCGCCCCTCGGAGGGCCCGCTGCCTTTGCAGCGGGACAGCCCGTGAGAGAAAACAAAGGCCACCCGGAGAATGAACGCGCCGACGAACTGGCCCGCGAGGGCATCCTGAAAATAGAATAATTACCATGACCATCAGGTGGCCGGCGAGCGCCCAATGCGCTCCGCCGCGTCGCGTCGCCCCTCGGAGGGCCCGCTGCCTTTGCAGCGGAACAGCCCGGGGGAGAAAACAAAGGCCACCCGGAGAATGAACGCGCCGAAGAACTGGCCCGCGAGGGCATCCTGAAAATCGAGTGATTACCATGACCATCAGGTGGCCGGCCGGCAAAATAAGATTGCTCACATCTAAATCAAAGATGGCTACGCGTAAAAAAGGTCGCGGCAGCGACCTTCGAGATAAAAAGAATCAGTCTTCCGCAGAGCCGCCTCAAGGAAGAGTGATCCGATATCGATGATTGATGACGAGCCTGCAGCGAAGCGAAAGGATCGGCATCATAGAGGTTTAACTATCCCGGAACACCCGCTCCCGCTTCTCATGCCGCTCCTGGGCTTCCAGCGACAGCGTCGCGATGGGGCGCGCATCGAGCCGGGCAACGCCAATCGGCTCGCCGGTTTCTTCGCAATAGCCATATTCACCCTGCTCGATCCGCATTAGCGCCTCATCGATCTTAGAGACAAGCTTGCGTTGGCGGTCGCGGGTTCGAAGCTCCAGCGCCCGTTCGGATTCAGAGGTGGCGCGATCAGTGATGTCGGGGTGCTTTTCAGACTCATCCTGCAAATGTTGGATGGTCTCTTTGGTCGCTTCAAGGATTTCAGCCTTCCAGCTCTTTAGCTTCTGGCGAAAATATTCCTGTTGCACTTCATTCATGAACGGCTCGTCATCGGAGGGGGGCGTACCCTTCCGGCAAAACCACGCGGCCATCAACGCGTTTTATTCTTGAGGATTTCTTCTTAACTGCCATAGCGTCCCTCTCCCTAACCCGTAACAGCATCGCCGTTTCTCGTTCCTAAACAAGCTGGCGCGCCTGACAATAGATCGGTTTGAAAAAACCGGCACGATTCGTCCCGTGCCCAATTACAATTGGGTTCGTGTGGTATTTATATTTCTTTGAGTGGAAGTCAAGAGAAACCGCAGCTCATCCAATCACTGATTGGAGAAACAGTAAAAATTGGGCGATCTGGTGACGTGATGATGAGTTCGAATAGTTTTTCAACCGCCCGTCTTGCTGGCAGTGTTCGCCAGTTTGGCCAGCTCCACTTCGGCCCGCAGCTCAATGGCTTGCATAATCGGCCGCAGCTGGCTGCCATCGGCTTGCCGCGCTTTCTCCCCGACAAGGCTGCGCAGCCTGTTGAGCTTGGCCGGCGAGATCCGCCCGGCCAGCAGACCAATCTTGACCTGATCGAGAATGTCGAGCATTTCATGGCCGCGTTTGAGCGTCCGGCTTGTCTGACCGCTGACGCCATCCACCTCCTGCGCCGCCAGCAAGGCGCCGATATTGCTGATGCTCTGCCCACCCGATAGCCCGGCGGCCTGCATCCCGCCGCCAACGACGAAACGCGCCCCGCCAGATGATTTCACCTGCGAGGATTTCTTGTTTGCCTTTGTGAGGTTTCTCGGCCCGTCAATGCGCATAGCCCGCTCCTTGGTTGGTATCGAACACACGCAGAACCATTTGATTGATCGAAGGGCAGGTCAAGTCAACGCCGCCCTCGGTCAAATTTGCCCAGTGATCACTTAAAGAGCCGTTAAAGGGGGGCAAAAATTACCGGGTTTCGCCCGTTTTTTCCCTAAAGAAATAGAAGAATTCCAACACCTAACAAAAATAACCAGCAAAAACAATAAATTAGCATGATTAACTTTATTGGCACGCTTTTCGCAAATTCACCGGCAAAGCAATCACGCCGGTGCGCAAATCAGCCCCACCGGCCCAGACCACGGTGCAGGATCAAATGAGCAACAGAAAAACCCAACCTTTTGGCGCCCTGCCACCCAGCTATAGCGCCCTGTTTCTCTATCAGGCCAAAAGTCTCCTGCGCCGCGGCTTTCTCCTCGCCCTCATCACCACCTTGTTCCTCAGCCAGCTGGCCTACGCCGCCCACAGCGCCTCGCGCATCAAGGATCTTGTCGATTTCGAAGGCATCCGGGAAAACCAGCTGGTTGGCTATGGTCTTGTTGTCGGCCTCAACGGCACCGGCGACGGGCTGAACAACTCACCCTTTACCAAGCAGTCGCTGCAGGCCCTGCTCGAGCGCCTTGGCGTCAACACCCGCGACGCGGATCTCAGAACCGCCAATGTCGCCGCTGTCATGGTCACCGGCAATCTGCCACCCTTTTCAACACAAGGCACCCGCATGGATGTCACCGTCAGCGCCATTGGCGATGCCAAGAGCCTGCAGGGCGGCACCTTGTTGGTCACACCGCTGCTGGCTGCAGATGGCAACACCTATGCCGTTGGTCAGGGCCCCGTCGCCATCTCCGGATTTAAGGCCGAGGGCGAAAGCGCCACGGTCACCAGAGGCGTGCCCACTGTCGGGCGCATCTCCAATGGCGCGATCATCGAACGCGAAGTGAAATACACCCTTAAAGACCGGCGCACCATGCGACTTGCTCTGCGCAATCCGGACCTGACAACGGCCAAGCGCATCGCCGCTGCCATCAATACCTACACCAGCGAAAAAACCGCCAACGCCGTTGACCCGGCAACCGTGCGCCTTGATGTGCCCTATTCTTATCGCGGCGACATTATTAACCTCCTCACCGATATTGAGCAGCTGCGCATCAAGCCGGACCAGCAAGCCAAGGTTATTATCGATGAGCATACCGGCATCATCGTCATGGGGCGGGATGTGAAAATCTCCACCGTTGCCATCTCGCAGGGCAATCTCACCGTCACCATTGCCGAAACCCCGGTCGTCAGCCAGCCCGAAGCTTTTTCGGAGAATGGCCAAACGGTGGTCGTGCCGCGCACCGCCGTCGGCGTCTCCGACGATAAGGATAAGAAACTGGCCATCCTGGCCGCCGGCGTCACGCTGCGCGATCTGGTTGATGGGCTTAATGCACTGGGCATTGGCCCGCGCGACATGATCGCAATTCTACAGGCCATTAAATCGGCCGGTGCCCTACAAGCAGAAATCGAGGTGATGTAATGCAAGACGCACTCTCACTGATCCCCCCCGGCATCACCGCCGGGCCAAAGTCAACCATCAGTTCACTCGCCGCCCGGGCCAAAGTCACCCCCGGCGCCCTTGGGACGGATGGAAAAAATCAGGCCGCCATGAAAACCGCCAAAGAGTTTGAATCGAGCTTTCTCACCACCATGCTTGAGCAGATGTGGACCGGTGTCGAGGCGGAAGCCCCCTTTGGCGGTGGCAATGCCGAAAAGGTCTACCGGTCAATGGTGGTCGGTGAATATGCCAAATCAATTTCTGCCGCCGGTGGCATCGGCATCGCAGATCACGTCTACCGCGAAATCCTGAGCGCCCAAGAAGGCCGGAAATAACATCAAGGAAGAAAGTATCATGAGCCAACAACCACAAGCCGGCACCGTGCCACCGCTCTCAAAAGATGAAGCAGAAACCCTCTGCCGTCACCTCCTTGATACCACCAATGAGCTGATCTCATTGCTGGAGCAGGAGACCAGCCTGCTGCGCAAGGCGCAGACCAAAGAGATCTCACCGCTGCATGCCCGCAAGGACGCCCTCACCGCGACACTCTCTCACCATATGGCCAGGTTCCAGCAACATGCCGATGAAATGCGCAGCCTTGTGCCCGGCGACCTGAAAAACCTGCAGGACCAGCGCGCCCATTTTACAAAATCAATTGAGGCGAACCACGCCGCGCTGATTGCCATGCAGGCTGTCTCCGAGCGCATCCTGCAAACGGTGGCCACCAAAGTCGCCAAGAAGCAGGGCGGGCCGGAGGTCTACACCGCTGGCGGTCAGGTCACCAACGCCGGCCGGCCCCGCACCGCCGCCATTAATGTCGACACCGCACTATAGAGGCCTAAATCCCGCAGTAACAAAATGCAAAACCCCGGCAGCATTCCGCTTCGCCGGGGTTTTTCCCTTGCGCAAACGGTATTTTGTTTTGTCCTGAAATAGCCGCTAATCGAATTTTAACCATTCATCCAAAACCCTGCCAAACCTTTCGCCAGATTAACCTTTCATTCGCCCGCATTTCCTATAACCGGTCTTGTACATCCCCGAATGGGATGTATGCGCTCATTGTTTGAGAGCGCCATTACATCAACCTAGAAAAGGTAATGCGTATCATGGCTGATATCACACTATCGAATGCCGTTCGGACCAACCTGTTGTCCCTCCAGGGCACAGCGGACGCACTGGCAAAAACTCAGGAAAGACTGGCCACAGGCCTTAAAGTAAACAGCGCGCTGGATGACCCAACCGCGTTCTTTACGGCTTCATCTTTGAATAGCCGTGCCAACGATCTCTCTCGTTTGCAGGACTTCGTCGGCAACGCCGTTCAAACCATTAAGGCCGCTGATGAAGGCATCTCCGCCATCACCAAGCTGGTTGAGAGCGCCGAAGCGACAGCACGCCAGGCCCTTCAATCCGCTGGCAACACAGCAACTGTCACAGGCTCCACAGACATCTCAACACCAACAGGTGACGCCGTCGTAACCGGCAATGTTTCCCTTACAGGTGAAGCAGACATCGGCGCCAATGTCGCCGGCATCGCAGATGACGACGCCTTCACAGTGGCTGTCGGCAATGACGCCGCTGTCACAATCACCATCGCTGATGGCGACGGTGTTACAGAGCTTCTTGCTGATTTGAACGCTGTTGATGGCCTCACAGCCTCATTGACAGACGACGGCTTCCTGTCTCTGACAGCAGCTGACGGCAAATCAATCACCATCGCAGAAAGCACAAACACACCGGCTGCAGCTCTCGGGCTTACAGTCGGCGCAACGGGCCTTGCAGGTGACATCGGTGCCGCCGGTGATGACTTTACCGTCCAGGTCGGCTCAGCAGCAGCTGTCACAATTGAAAATGACGGCAACCAGGAACGCATCCTGGCACAGCTGAACGCCATTGATAACATCTCTGCCTCATTGACAGATGATGGCTATCTCGAAATTGAAGCAACCAACGGTGAGAGCCTGACCATCACAGATGGCACAGGGACTTTGGCCGCTGATTATGGCCTGACAACCGGCACAACAGAAGTTGCCGAAAATGAAGACCGCACATCATTTGCTACTCAGTTCAATGAGCTTCGCTCACAGATCAACCAACTGGCGAATGACGCAAGCTACAACGGCATCAACCTTCTTGATGGCGATAGCCTGTCAGTGACATTCAACGAAGACGCCTCATCTTCTTTGACGATCTCTGGTGTTAGCTTCAATTCTACAGGTCTTGGGGTTTCCTCTGCTCAAAACACATTCCAGAAGGATAGTGACATCAACGCAGCGATCGCAGACCTGAATGCAGCAACAGACACATTGCGGTCTCAAGCCTCTAAATTCGGCTCGAACCTCTCTGTGGTTGAAACCCGTCAGGACTTCACCAAGAACCTGATCAACGTTCTCGAGACCGGTGCCGCCAACCTCACTCTGGCCGACACCAACGAAGAAGGCGCAAACCTGCTGGCCCTTCAAACACGCCAGCAATTATCCTCAACATCTCTGTCACTTGCTTCGCAAGCCGACCAGAACGTGCTTCGCCTGTTCTAATCCACAGCGTAAAAAACACGATAACGGGGCCTCTCTTCGGGGCCCCGTTTTTTTTTGGCTTGTTGGATTAGACAACCACTGATCGAGATGACGTTAAGTGGTAAATCAGGCAGAGTGTGGGTCAGGCGACTTCTTTTGTTTTGCCGCTCGGCGCATGCTTCGGCACCCGGATCGTAAAGCGGCTCCCCTCCCCTTTTTGCGAGCGGATCTTGAGCTTTGCCGCCATGCAGCTCAACAAGGAACCTGCATTGCGACAGGGTAAGGCTGGTGCCGTCCTCGTCAGCCGCCCGGTGCGGCCTGAAAAACCCCTCGGCAAATAGCGGTTGGTCGGCTTTATCAATGCCATCACCAGCGTCGGTCACAGAGATGCAAATATCGTCGCCGCAGGCCCGCAGCTCCACCACAACATCGCTACCGCCCGGGGAATGCTTCACGGCGTTATAAAGCAAGCGCGCGACAATCCGCTTCATGGCCACCGAGTCAACATAAATCTCCTCCCCCATTGGCGGCTGCTCAAACCGGATCACATGCGATGGCGCCTGCTCTTGTTGCCGCGCGCAACAGCCCGTTACAATGGCCGTGATATCGCAATAGGTCGGATTAAAGCGATAATCGCCGCTCTCAATATTTGCCGCCGCCAACGCGCTATTCATCAACGTCACCATATGGGTCACGGCGCCGCTGATCTTCTCCGCCCGCGCCTGGACATCGGCTTCGTCCAAACGCCCGGTGCTGTGCGATAATTTTTGTGCCGTCTTGTCAATAATGGCCAGCGGCGTCCTGAACTCATGCGATGTCGCGGCGATAAAATTCCTCTGCGATTCGTTAAGCAGCTTTTCCTGCTGTAGCGCCTGTTGCAGCTCCAGCGCCTGCTCTTCTATTATCATCGTCCGGTCTGTGACGATCTGCTCAAGCTGCGTCCGCTGCCGCTCCAGCTCGGCAGTGCGCTCCTCAACCTGCCGCTTTATCATCTCATGCCGCGAGAGTTGAATTCCCAGCGCAACCGCCATAACAACCGACGCCGCAACCAAAAGGTAAAACACCAATAATGACAGCCCCGCCCCGCTGGAAAGATCAGTATCCACCGCAACCAGCGCCCATTCCCGCTCGCCGATTTTAAACCGAGCGCTGATTTTTTGCCCGGTCAACGCGCCAAGGCTGATCGCCGTTTGTACCGTGTCAGCCGAGCCCCAGCTGCTTAGCGGCGCGGTCTCCTCTTCGCCGGAGACGTCATAAAGATAAAGCGCAAAATTCTTTTCAAATTTCATATCCTGAAACGCCGAGGCCATCAGCCGGTCTATGTTCAAGACAACAAGCGTAACACCATGCAGCGTCATTTCAGGATATTGCAGCTTCTTCACCTCAGATGCCCGCATGCCGTAAATGGGCGCAAACAGGAACACCGCCGCCTCTTGCACAATGCCGTGAGTTAGCATGGCCCGCGGCGTCGAAATCCACTGATTACTGCTGGCAGCTTTGTCGATGATCGCCAGGCGGCTGGCATCAGAGCCGACATCAAAGCCAAGCGAACCAAGATTGGCCTTTAGCGGCTCTGCATATGTCATCGGATAATAAAATGGCCGAACACCGGCTTTCACCATGCGACCGCCCGCGCCGCGCTCCATCACATCAAAATCGGGATAGCCCTGCGCCCGGATTTTCGCAACAAATTCAGCCCGCTCGCGGTGGGAAACTTTTGGCAACCATGCCAGCGCCTGTATGCCGGGGTTACGCTCAATCGCGTCGGTGACGAAATGCCGGAAATCAGAACGGGTTACCTGGTCGGAGCTGTCATAGAAGGAGACAATGGAGCGAACAACCGTTTCGGTCTTCTCAATGGCGCGGCCAAAGGCCAGCGCGCTGTTGCTTGCCGCCCCGTCAAAACGGGCAAACCGCTCTAGTTTTTCGCCCTTCAAAACTATCTGCGACACCATATAGGCACCGACCGTACTGACAAAAATCAGTATCAGCACTAGCAGACGGCTATGATTGCGCAAAAACAGGCTGGGGCGCATGGGGCTTCTCCGGATTTAACATAAGAAGCCTAGCAATGCGGGATTGAGAATGAATTAATGCGTGTAACAATTAAACACGTCGGTCGCCTATAAACAGACCACGCCAGGCCCTGCGCAAGCGCCCGGCACAGTGGCGGCGGTGTGATCACCCCAGAGCGCTGTTGCGTCAGGCGGCTTTGCTGATCAGCTTACGGTTAATCATCGATTCGGCAATTTGCACGGTGTTCAATGCCGCGCCCTTGCGCAGATTGTCCGAGACAACCCACATCACCAGCCCGTTTTCAACGGTGCTGTCTTCGCGGATACGCGAGACAAAGGTGGCAAAATCACCAACACATTCAACCGGCGTTACATAGCCACCATCTTCACATTTATCGACAACCATAAGCCCCGGCGCTTCCCGCAGAAGGTCACGCGCTTCATCCGGGCTGATCGGATTTTCAAATTCGATCGTCACCGCCTCGGCATGGCCAACAAACACCGGCACCCGCACAGCTGTCGCCGTCAGCTTGATTTTGGGATCAAGAATTTTCTTGGTCTCCGCCAGCAGCTTCCATTCTTCTTTGGTGTAGCCGTCTTCCATAAACACATCGATATGAGGAATGACATTAAAGGCGATTTGCTTGGTGAAATGCTCCGGCTCCGGTGTGTCAGTCACATAGATGCCTTTGGTCTGCTGCCAAAGCTCGTCCATCGCTTCCTTGCCGGCACCCGATACAGACTGGTAGGTCGAGATAACCACCCGCTTGATGGTCGCCGCATCATGCAATGGTTTCAGCGCCACAACCAGCTGCGCAGTAGAGCAGTTCGGATTGGCCACAATATTTTTCTTGGCAAAGCCGTCAAGCGCGTCTGCGTTCACTTCCGGCACCACCAGCGGCACATCCATATCATAGCGCCACGCCGATGAGTTATCGATCACCACACAGCCGGTCGCCGCAATTTTTGGCGCCCATTCCTTGGCAATCGTCCCGCCGGCCGAAAGCAGCGCAAAGTCACATTGCGAGAAATCAAACTGCTCAAGATCTTCACATTTCAGGGTCCGGTCACCAAAGCTCACTTCGCGGCCGAGCGAGCGCCGCGAAGCAATCGCAAAAACCTTATCCGCCGGAAACTGGCGTTCATCCAAAATACTTAGCATTTCGCGGCCCACATTGCCCGTGGCACCGACAACGGCGACATTATAACCCATCTGAGATCTCATTCTTTGGAAGCAGCGGAAACCCGCCAAATCTTATACGAGCTGAGGTTCTAATCCCTCTCGCCAAAATTGTCCACCCGCTTGTGCCAATCTTCAGCCATCCGGCCAGGCAAAAGGTACGCGGGATTCAGGTGCAATCAACACCCTTCCGACAGGGCCGCAATGGAGTCAGCTCAGCGGCGTGGCATCAGACCTTGACCAGCAGCGCAACGGTCACGACCTCGGCCATGATAAAGCCAAACACCAAGCCAAATCCGAGCGCCGGCAATTCGCCCTCAGGCGGCGGAATGCGCTTACTATAAAAGCTTTTGGCCCACAGCCAAAACCCCATGGCGGAAATGATCAACACCGCAGAGCCACAATAGATAGCAACAGCAACATCACCATAATAATGCTTCAGGAACACCAGCGGTGCCAGGCCAAACCCGACAACCATCTGTAAAATAATAAAAAAACTGATATGAGAGGTCTTGATCATAAAACACCGCGTTGTGGTTAAGTTTCTCATTCACCCGGCACATGGCGTGAGCACTGCATCCAGGTTCATTAGCCCTCGGCGGCATTTGGCGGCGCGGCATTGCCAGAGCCGCGCCCGACATCAAGAATAACTTTCGGCCGGCCAAACAGGAAGCCCTGCAAGTAATCCACACCGGCATCACGCAGCAAAACCGCTGTCTCCTCGTCCCGCACCCATTCAGCCACGGTTTTCATGTCAAACTGCTTGGCCAATGCAATCAGCGAACGTACAAAAATCTGATCAGCGGAGGAGCGGGTGATATTGCGAACAAATTCGCCGTCAATTTTGATCACATTGACATCCAGCAGCCGCAGATTTTTATAAGACGAATAGCCGGCACCAAAATCATCAATGGCCACACTGCAGCCAAGGTCTCTCAGGCTGGAGACGAAGCTTGCCGTTACATCGATATCGGTGATCGAAACCGTCTCGGTGATCTCCACCATCAACCGCTCCATCACCGAGCGATCCCGCCCCGCATTGGCCCGCATCACAATCAGCCAGTTCGGGTCGCTGGTCGTCACGCTGGAGACATTCAGCGTCAGCTTCAGGTCAGGATCGGATTTCAGCAGTTCTACAGCCAACTCCAGCGTGCGATAATCAATCAACCGGCAAAGACCAAGCTTTTCAGCAATCGGCAGGAATTCACCGGCAGAGATCACTTCTCCATCGTCACATTCCATCACCAACAGGCATTCATAATGCGCCACTTCCCGCGTCTGGGCGCAGACAATTGGCTGCAGCGAAAGCCGCATCCGCTTTTCGTTCAGGGCGGATATGATTTCCTCGGCGATCTGTAAATTCCGCTGCCGGTGCATTTCCCGTTCGGAGGAATATTCATAAATCGCATAACCGTTTGATGAGCGTCGCTTGGCATTGTCCAGCGCCTCCAGCGAGCGGGATACGGCCTCTTGCGCATTGCCAGCAAATTGCGGCATCACCACGCCGCCAATTGAGATGGTAACCGGGATTATGCCTTTGGACGTTTTAATCGGCTCATCAGCGATGGTGTCAATCACCCGCAATGCCGTGGTATGCAGCGCATCCGGCCCGCAGCGCGGCAAAATCAGGCCAAATTTATTGGCTGAATACCGCCCGATGACATCATGCTTGCGCAGCTCTTTTGCCAGCTCATAGGCCACCGCCGAGATCACCTCGTCACCAAGCTGATAGCCAAAGGTATCGTTGATGATGGAAAGATTGTCGATCGCCGCAATCACGAAAGAACACAACAGATTATGTTTGCGCGCAAATATAATCTGATCCTCAAGCGCCTCATGCAGCTTGATGCGGTTTTTCTGCCCCGTCAGCTCGTCATGTTCGCTTAAAAACTTCAGCCGCGCCACCTCAACACAGTCAAGGTCGTCGCTCATCACTTCGTCAATGTCATGAAAATCGTCGGCTTTGATATCACCGCCGGCCACGGCAACAGGGTTGCCATCGCCCAAAATCGTCTTGATGGCAGAAAGCTGCGCCGCTTTATCCTCGCCAATATCCCGTTGGTTGCTGCGCCGCTCAGGCGCACCGTCTGGCATCTGGTCTGGCGCGATCGGCGTCCGAAAGACTGTGGACTTGGGTTCGTTGTCGTCTGTCACGCGGGCATTCCTAACCTTCCGGGATGAAAACCGGGGCCAACAACCATAATAATCGGCCGGACCCTGGCAGAGCGCCATAGTGGCATAATCAGGTTGTTGCTTGGTTAATACAGGGCCGATACGGCCCGCAACTTAGGTTAAAAGGAGCCGATACGGCCCGCAACTTACGTTAAAGGGAGCCGATACGGCCCGCAACTTGCGTTAAAAGGAGCCGATACGGCCCGCTATTTACGCCAAAAGGAGCCGATAGGGCCTGTAACTTTCACTGAATGAGACCACCGGTTGGCCCGCAACTTGCGATTAACAAGGGGCAACGCACCAGAATGAAACGGTTTTAACGCCCAGATTAATAAAGACGCGACAATGGCCCAGCTATCAGCAAATCTATGGTACGAAATTTTCCCCGCGACTTCATCCCGCGCGGCCCCTGATTTGCGCCGCAAAGCAACAGCGACCCGCGCCAAGGGCAACGCTAAAGCGGCTGAACCGCAGGTAATTCAACTGGTTGAAGACGGCCATGAGCCGCCAGAAAAATCGCTCGAGACGCCAACAAAACCGTTGAAAAGCCAAAGATCACCGGCCACACGCCGCGAAAACCCCTACCGCGACACCATTGTCGCCCATGCAAACTGGGGCAGCCCCGCCGCCCGCACGATAAAAATCGTTTAGCTGCGGCGCCCAAATTTACCTTCGGAACTACGAAAAACGGTTAATGCGGCCGCAAGCAAACAGGGCCACAAGCAGATTGCTGCAATAAAAAAGGGCGCCAAATGGCACCCTTTCCTTGTTTCTTTATATCTTCAACTCCGCTCCTGATGCGGCTGCAGCCCCACCTAATGCGGCAATCCCGCACCAACATTGAGGTCGCGCCGCGCGGCGCGTATGGTCACGGAGAAACCGGCAATCACATCAATCAGGCAGATGATCATGATGATAAAAAACACCGAAGTGGCGGCTTCCTTAACGGTCAAAAATTCAACCAGGCAAATCACAAACACCAATGTCGAAAGGCCATGGTCAACCAGGCTGTTGCCACTTGTCCGTGTTGCCTTCAAAATTTCCATGAACAGCAGCAGCAAGGTGAAGATCACCAGCAGGTTGCCAAGTGTGAAACTCCAGATCGCGCCAGAGAGCATCGGCAGCTGGAACAGCACTTCATTAAACAGGATCGCCGGGTCGAAGGCGCCGGTCACCGGGTCCACCCGGCCAGAGCCAAAGCCAAACACCACCACATTATAAACGATCACAGAGATCAACAACCACGGTAAACTTAAAATCATTGAGGCCACTCCCTAAATACCCATCCGACGAGAAAAAGGGAACTCCCTCATCAGTTAAAAACTTCACTAAAAACAGTTCAAGCGTCTATCTAAGCTAGAATTTGTGACAAACCTAGCCAGACGCCCATTCAAACGCACCAGCCACTCACGCTCGCCGATGCACGTTAGCCAACGCCCATATCGCGCCGCGCCGCCACCAGACCAATGGAAAAGCCGGCAACCACGTCAATCAGCGCGGTCAGCATAATAAAGAAGAAAAGTGAGGTCGCCGCCTGCGGCACCAGGATGAACTCGATCAGGCAGACAATGAACACCAACACTGATAGCCCATGGTCCACCAGCGCAATGTCAGATGTGCGCGCCGATTTCATCAGCTCGACAAACAGCGCAATAAATGCGGTCAACAGAACCAGATCGCCGATGGTAAAAATCCACCGCCCGCCGGATATCAGCCCAATTGAAAAAATTTCTGATCTCAAAGCCAGTGGAATAGTCAGCCCCATCACCGCCCATGATAAAGGCAACAATGTTGTAGGCAATCAAGGCAACAATGGTCCAGGGAATATTCAACAGCACGGGGTCGTCTCCTCAGCATCTACAAAAGCAATTAAGCTCTTAAAAACTCAAGGGCCTGACGGGGTCAACGCGATGCCAATAGCGCAGCCAATGACCCGAAAGTCTAATAAAACCAGGCGAAGCGATCGCAATGCGCCACCGGGTGCTCCCGGTACAACGCTAAACCTAATGGCTTACGCGTTAAAAAAGTTTCGCGCAAGCAGCAGAAAAGGGCCAGCAAACAAAGCAGGAAACGGCACTTGGTCACCACGCGTTTACAGCGCCATTAGACCTCAATCATCACAGGGGACTTAAAGCCAAAATCAGCCGAAAAACCCAAAAAACCTAAAAATCGTCTTTAGGTTCAATGATTTGGCGACCGCGATATTTGCCTGTTTTCAGGTCAATATGGTGCGGACGGCGCAATTCACCGCTGTCCTTGTCTTCGACATAAGAGTTGCTCTTCAGGGCGTCAGTGGAGCGGCGATGACCGCGCTTCATAGACGTAACTTTTCTCTTTGGAACAGCCATGACTGCGTTTAAACCTCAAAAATAATTATATAATAACAAACTGTTAGCCGTGCTCAATGAATTAAGCAATCAACGATTTTGCAAGCATAAACTTTATCAGCACATACTTAGCGGAAAAGGCCAATTGCAAAAGTCTCTCATAGCGGAAAATGCTAACTTAACCCGCCAATCGGATGATTTAATCACCAAGACCCGCTTAGAAGACCCCGTTGTAACATGATCAATGTCTGATCATTACAAAAAAGATCCAATAGCTCTAACTGATTAGGAGGCTAAGCGGCGTCTTATACATGCCTTTTAGGCTTTTGGCTAGGCTGTATTTCAATAAAAACGAGCGCTTACGCCATAGGCCGGCAATGACTAAATCAGTATAGGGCCCAACATGATAAGACATATGAGACCTAAAAGAACCTAAGTGGCAGGCTTAGGCATAGCGCAATTCACCCAAGGCTCTGCATTGCGCATGCGCACATGGATGATAGAGGCAATTTTCCGTGTAAGTGGCCCCGGCCGCCCGGCCCGCCGGCCAATAGGGTTAGGCAATGCCGCTGCAAGCTGCGCCGCCTCCCCGTGGAGAGCCGTCCAGGTTGTTTTTTAAATGATAATCCGCCGCAGCTTTCGCGCCATAAATGCCGGGGCCCCATTCGACAATATTGAGATAAATCTCCATTTGTCGCTGCTTGGACCAGAAAATATCAGTCAGAAAGGCGATTGGTAATTCAATGGCTTTCCTGAGGTAAGACCGGTTAGACCATAAAAATAGATTTTTGACCGTTTGCATTGTGATGGTGCTGGCCCCGCGTGGTTTTTTATCACCTTGCTGTGCTTCATTCCAGGCAATGCGTACCTGCCGCCAATCGACGCCGCTATGATAGCAAAATCGCGCATCCTCAGACATGATCACAGCTTTAATCAGATTAGGCGAGATCTTCTCAATCGCCACCCACTCATGCGTCACCCTATGGCCGAGAAATTTTGCTCGCATCATCTCACTGGATAAAGGCGGGTTCACAAAGCGGATCAATATGATGGAGAAGAAAACAAAAGCCACAGCACCCAGCATTATTCGCCACAAAACGCCCCATAGCAAAGACAGGCGCGAGCGCCCCGCATATCTCTGACGGAGGAAACTGGAAATTCTCTGAGCTAAAGGCATATGACTCTACACAACGAAAAACTTTGTAACCAAAGCCAATTCCTATAGATATACCGCAAACAGGAATAAGCAAGGCAGCGGATAAAGAGTTATTTCATGGATGAGGCAAAATTCAAAGCCGAATTAGAACGCATCGCAAAAGAGACCGAGCAGGATCTGAAGGCGCTGTTCGGCACAATGTCAGCAATCGGGCATGAAAAAACCCAAGAGGGAGCGATATTTGGCGGGACAGGGTTGAATATCCACGCGCCTGAAGATGTGCCTCTTTCTCTGAAAGAAACCATGAGCTACGCAGCGCTAAGCGGCGGCAAGCGCTTTCGTCCGTTTCTCGTACATGCATCATCCGCGCTCTTCACTCCAGAGCAAAGCTTAGTGAAACAAACGGCCCTAGCTGTTGAATGCATTCATTGTTACTCCCTTGTGCATGATGACCTCCCTGCAATGGATAATGATGAGCTGCGCCGCGGCCAGCCAACCTTATGGAAATGGCGCGATGAAGCGGCCGCTATTCTGGCTGGCGACAGCCTGCAAAGCCTGGCTTTTGAAATTCTCTCAGCTAACCCAACCCCACTAAACGCGCTGCCCAAAGCTAAGCTGGTCAATGCCCTTGCAGCCGCTGCGGGTAAGGCGGGCATGGTCGGCGGGCAGGTGCGTGACCTCGCGGCTGAGATCAAAAATGCAGAGAGAAAAAATGGCAGCGGCGAAGCAGCGCCAGCAAACTTTGCAGATGTAATCACAATTCATTCCCAAAAAACCGGCGCGCTCATCTCCTTTGCAGCAGAAAGCGGGGCCATCATTGGCGGCGCTGATGAACAAAGCCGCGCGGCTCTCCGTCTTTACGGCGAAAAGCTCGGCCTTGCCTTCCAGCTTCGTGATGACATTCTGGATATTGAAGGTAGCGCAGAGGAGCTTGGCAAAACACCGGGCAAAGATGAAGCCGCTGGCAAAGCCACCTTCATCACGGCTCTGGGGCTGGAAAAAGCAAAAACCTTCCTCGAGAACCTGCATCAAGGCGCTATCTATGCTCTCGAACCTTTTGGCGAAAAAGCAGATCATCCTCCGCGCGGCCGCTGACATTCGTCTGCAAGCGCAAGGCCTCCAGCGCCGCACCTTGGCCCGCAAGATCATAGCCAGCCTCAGCCCGGCCAAAAACAGCGCCTATCATGAGCGCCGCGCGCCCATCAAAGGGCCTGCACCTTTAAAAAGGAGTAAACCTATGTCATATGTCGATGGCTGTATCTTTGCGGTGCCAACCGCGAAAAAGCAGGAATTTCTGAACCATGCCAAAATCGCCGGTCGGGCGTTCAAGCAAGCGGGCGCCCTCGAGGTCGTTGAATGCTGGGGCGATGATATACCGGACGGTGAGGTCACCTCGCTGCCAATGGCGGTCAAAAAGCAGGATGACGAAACGGTCGCCCTCTCCTGGATAATCTGGCCAGACAAAAAAACCCGCGACGACGGCATGAAGACAGTCATGAGCGACCCGCGCATGAACGAAACCCCCATGCCCTTTGATGGCAAGCGCATGATTTTCGGCGGTTTCGAAATGCTGCTGAAGTCTTAGGCAGCGCAAGCGGGGATCCTAGCCGAACCGCCGCTCTATATAGTCCTGCACGATCTGCTGGAATTCACCGGCAATATTTTCACCTCGGAGTGTCATTGCCTTTTGCCCATCGATGAAAACAGGTGCTGCCGGTGTCTCGCCAGTGCCGGGCAGGCTGATGCCAATGTCGGCATGCTTCGATTCACCCGGCCCATTGACGATGCAGCCCATCACCGCAAAATTCAGCGCCTCAACGCCGGGATACTGGCTGCGCCATTTCGGCATATTTTCCTGAATGTGATTTTGGATGTCCTGCGCCAGTTCCTGAAACACCGTGCTGGTTGTCCGCCCGCAACCTGGGCAGGCGGTGACCACCGGCACAAAGTTGCGCAGCCCCATGCTCTGCAAAATCTCCTGCCCCACCTGCACTTCTTTCGTGCGCGGCCCGCCGGGCTCCGGTGTCAGCGAAATGCGGATGGTGTCACCCAGCCCCTCCTGCAGCAGCACCGCCAGCGCCGCCGTTGAGGATACAATGCCCTTCGAGCCCATGCCGGCTTCTGTCAGCCCAAGATGCAGGGCGTAATTCGAGCGGCCCCCAAGCATCCGGTAAACCGCGATCAGATCCTGCACCGCGCTCACCTTGGCAGAGAGGATAATCCGATCCGCCCCAAGGCCAATCTCCTCGGCCCGCGCCGCGCTAAGCAGCGCCGATTGCACAATCGCTTCATGCATCACCAGCCGCGCATCCTTCGGCACGTCAAGCGCCGCATTTTCATCCATCAGCCGGGTCAGAAGGTCCTGATCAAGCGAGCCCCAATTCACCCCAATCCGCACCGGCTTCTCATAGCGCAGCGCCATCTCGATCATCTGGGAATATTGCTTGTCCCGCTTCGCCTTAAAGCCAACATTGCCCGGGTTGATGCGGTATTTGTCCAGCGCCGCCGCCATGTCCGGATTGTCCTTGAGGAGCGTGTGCCCGATATAGTGAAAATCCCCAACCAGCGGCACGTTTATGCCTTTGAGCAGCAGTCGCTCCTTGATATAAGGCACGGCTTTCGCCGCCTCATCCCGGTCCACGGTAATGCGCACCAGCTCGGAGCCAGCCGCTGCCAGCGCCGCCACCTGCGCCGTCGTCGCGTCGATATCCGCCGTGTCCGTGTTGGTCATTGATTGCACGACAACCGGCGCGCCGCCGCCAATGGCAACGCCGCCCACATTCACCTGAATTGTTTCATGCCGGTCTTGCATCATCTTTTAAAAATCAAAATCCCTGAATAAAAACATCAAAGCTGATAGCGCCAGTTTTTCGCTGCGTTTCCCGGTTTCTAGCCGCGTTTCAACGGCGTTGATAGCAAAAACACCAGCGCCATCGCCACCACAATCGCCGGCCCGGTTGGAATGTCAAAATAAACCGAGCCCGCCAGCCCGCCAATCACCGACACCGCCGAAATAACAGCGGTCACCATCACCATCTGCTCAGGCGTGCGCGAAAAATTCATTGCACCTGCGGCCGGGATGATCAGCATCGCTGTCACCAGCAGCAACCCCACCAGCTTCATCGAAAGCGCCACCGTCGCCGCAATGGCGATTGAGAACAAAAACTCGGTCCGCGGCACATTCACCCCCTCAGCCAGCGCCAGCTCCCTGTCGAGGCTGATGGTCAGCATATCCTGCCATAGATAGGCTATCAGGCTCCAAATGAGAATAAGCCCGCCGCCAATCATCAAAATATCCGTCATTGATATGGCCAGAATATCACCAAATAACAGCCCCATCAGATCAACCTGCAGCGATTGAAACTGGCTCGCCACGATCAGCCCGATCGCCAGCACCACATGCGCCAGCAATCCCAGCGCCGTATCTTTCGCCAGCGACGAATGCCGCTCCACCAGCCGTAGGCCAAACGCCACCAGCACCGCCGCGAAAAACACACCAATCGTCAGATTGAGCTGCAATAAAATCCCCAGCGCCGCCCCCAGCAGGCCCGCATGGGCGATGGTTTCACCAAAATAAGCCATTCGCTGCCAGACGACAAAACAACCCAGCGGCGCCGCAATCAGCGCCATGCCAATGCCCCCGATCAACGCCCGCCATAAAAAATCATCCATCACTGCGGGTCCCGTTTTTGTCTGGCTGGTTGGCATGGTTATGTCCGTGACCGTGACCGCAGCAGTCATCGCCGCCATCACCGCCCGCTGCAACATCGCCGGAGAGCGTGTGCTCATGGTCATGATCATGGGCATATATGCCAAAGGCCCGCGCCCGCTCGCGCCCGAACAACCGCTCATATTCTGGATGCTTGCCAATTTTCTCCGGTACACCGGCGCAGCAAATATGCCCATTCAGGCACAGCACGCGGTCGCTTGAGCCCATCACTATATGCAGGTCATGTGAGATCAGCATGACAGCGCAATTGAGCCGCGCCCGAAGCCGTGAGATCAGCTCATAAAGCGCCGCTTCGCCAGCAAAATCAACGCCTTGTGCCGGCTCGTCAAGCACCAGCAGTTCCGGTTCATTCAACAAGGCCCGCGCCAGCAACACCCGCTGCATTTCGCCGCCAGAGAGGTCCGCCATCTGCGCATTGATCAGATGCTTTGAGCCGACATCATCAAGCGTTGCCTCAACTTGCGCCTCGCTGGCCGCCTGCCGCACGGTGATAAACCGTTTCACTGTCAGCGGCAGCGTCCGGTCCAGCTTTAGCCGCTGCGGTACATAACCAACAGTCAACCCCGGCTTGCGGCGCAACGTGCCTTTATCCGCCTGCAAAATACCCAGGCAAATGCGCGCCAGCGTTGTTTTTCCGCCGCCATTCGGCCCGATCAAAGTGACAATCTCACCGGCTGAAATCGAAAAATTTATATCATCCAGAATCCATCGCCCGTCGCGGCGGATGCCAATGCCTCGCGCCTCAATCAGCGCCCCTGTCGGCGCATCGGCGGCTGGCTGCGCAGGCACGGTTAGCTGCTCTGACATAGGCGGCAAATTCCCTTGATCTCGACCTGGCTGCGCTCTGGCTCAAAGCCGCTATCCGAGGCGAAGCGATCAATCATGCTGGTAATCGGCTGGCCATCAACCTCGCCAATGGTGCCGCAATCCTCGCAGATCAAAAACACCAGCGGCGCACTGCCACAACAATCGTCGCTTTTGTCAAAATTGCGCTGGCAGGCAAAAAAAGCATTGGTACTCTCCAGCCGGTGAATCAACCCGGCCTCCTGCAAAAAATCAAGGCTGCGATAAACCGATATCGGCGAAAGCTTTTTGCCCCGCTCGGCAAAATTGTCGAGAATCTGATAAGCGCCGATGGCCTTGTGGCTGGCCGCCACCTCCGCCAGCACATCTCGCCGCAGCCGCGTCAGCCGAAGGCCCGCCTCCTCGCAATAGCTTTCCGCATGCCGCATCAGGTTATGCGCGCATTTGCTATGGTCGTGATCTTTATTGGGAAAAAGGCTCTCGGCCATCACCGCTCCTTAAAGAAATGTTACATTATCTCATATAGCAGGTCTGCCCTTGAAAGCAACCGCCAAGCCTCAGCCGCAACAGGCAAATCATAGCCCCAGGCCCAACCGGCGAAAATTTGCCAAATCCACCAATTTGTTAACAAGTGGCCAGCGCGAATCACTTATCTATATCCCATTGCCACCAGCAACAAAGAAGCCCCATGCCCTCACGCATCGAAATTGTCGATCAGGATCTCACCACAGCCGCCTATAATGCCGGCAAGTCCGGTGGCAACAGGCTGGATGCCATCATCTATGCCGCCAGTTCAGATCTTAAGGCCAGCAGCCCGCAGGCGGCAGCGCTCTATCATGCGGCCGGGCCAAATCTGCCAATCGAAGCCGACCAGCTCGCCCCCTGCCCGGTTGGCGAAGCGCGCATAACAAGGGCCTACAACCTCCCCTGCAAATATCTCATCCACACAGTGCCGCCGCGCTGGGGTGGCGGCGAAGCCGGTGAGGATCAAACCCTGGCCGGTTGCTATCGCAACGCGCTGCATCTGGCAAAATCATATGACATCAACTCGATCGCCCTGGCCGCACTTGGGGGAGAAGGCGGCGATGGCGGGGCGGGCTTCCCGCAATTGCGCGCCGCCCACATCGCCATGACGGAGCTGCTGCTCTTCCTCAAAGCCGCACCGTCATTCAAGCGCTTGCTGCTTTGCTGCCCGGATGAGGCCCTCGCCCAGAGTTACGAATCCGCCTTTGATAAGCACGCCGCCTGAAAATTGACACGTCATCCTGCCATGTAGCCCGCACCGGCCCGCATTCGCCGCCGTATGGCGATCATCGGGGCAATGATGCGGCATTCCCGCATCGCTGGTGCCGCGAATGGCCAAACAGTGAAAATCACCTGTTTAGCCGAGCGGACAAATCAGCTAAAAACAGAATTAAATTTCGCGTTTAGATAAGACAAAGGCAAGGGGCAGTTAGCTTAATGGGGCAAATTACACGGGACGACGGTTTGAAGGACAGCAGCCTGCTGGTTGGCTGGCGCGAATGGGTCAAGCTGCCTAAACTCGGTCTGGCGGCCGTCAAAGCAAAAATTGACACCGGCGCCAAAACATCCTCGCTCCATGCCTTTGACATCGAAACTTTCGGCCCCATTGAGCGACCAAAAGTGCGCTTTGGCGTCAAGCCTGTCGAGGGCAATGAAAACATTGTCATTTACTGCACCGCCACAGTGGTCGACCGCCGCTATGTCACCAGCTCAAATGGCGAAACCGAATTCAGAACCATCATCCAGACTGACCTCGGCATCGGCGATCAAACCTGGCCAATCGAAGTGTCACTCTCCAACCGGGAGAATCTCTCCCACCGCATGCTGCTCGGCCGCGCCGCCATGGACGCCGCCAACCTTGTCGTCGAGCCAAGCGCGGAGTATCTGCTCGAGAAGCTGTCTTTCGATGCCTATAAGGGCGTTAAAACCCAAAGCCCGGTGGCCCGCGCCCTGCGGATCGGCCTCCTGACAATGGAGCCGCGCAACCACTCCAACCAGCAGATCATCAAGGCCGCCGAGAGAAACGACCACGTCATCGAGCCGATTCACACCACCAGCTGCTATATGAACATCAACTCGGTCAATGCCGGCCTGCATTACAACGGTGAGCAACTGCCGCGTTTTGATGCCATCATCCCGCGCATCGGCGCACCGATCACCAGCTACGGCACCTCAATTGTCCGCCAGTTTGAAATGACCGGCGCTTATTGTCTGAATAGCGGCGAGGCCATCACCCGCTCGCGGGACAAGCTTTTGGCCCATCAGGTCATGGCCCGCCACGGGCTGGATATGCCGATCACCGCCTTCGCATCTTCACCAAAAAACACGGAAGACCTCATCAAGCTGGTGGGCGGCGCCCCGCTGGTCGTCAAATTGCTGCGCAGCACCCAGGGCAAGGGCGTTGTTCTGGCCGAGACCAAAAAAGCCGCCGAATCAGTCATTGACGCCTTCCGCGGCATTGATGCCGATTTCCTCGTGCAGGAATTCATCGGCGAATCAGATGGAGCTGACATCCGCTGCATCGTCCTTGGCAACAAGGTCATCGCCACCATGCAACGCAAAGCCGAGCCAGGCGAGTTCCGCGCCAACATCCATCAGGGCGGCTCAGCAGAGGAAATCAAGATCACCCGCACCGAAAAGCAAATGGCCATCAAGGCCGCCAAAGCCTTCGGTCTTGGCCTCGCCGGCGTCGATATCCTGCGCTCAAATAAGGGCCCGCTATTGCTTGAGGTGAACTCCTCCCCAGGGCTAAAAGGCATCGAGCAGGCAACAGGCAGCGATATCGCCGGTGAAATTATCCGCCATATCGAAAGCAAGGTCATCCGCCCTGCCAAACGCAAACTCAGGCCCGCAAAAATCGCCAAAACCGAGACCACCTAAGCGGTTACTAAAACAGGCATTTTATTTAAAGACGAGCAGATCTGTTCAGGCCTTTCATACTCCGTTCCAAAATCAGCCCAAAAGGCCGCGCTGCACCGCGCCGTGCCGCCCGTCTTCTCCGCCCGCTGCCACATGGCGTGGTGCCCTGGCCTCGGCAACGCCCCACCGGTCGATTGTTTTAAAAACCCTTAAACCCATGACAAATATTGACGCGAATTTTCCGCCATTCCATCAGTGAAGCGTAAATTGGTAACTGCATATTAATCTCGAGCGGGCAGGCTGTCGGTTGGTGTTACTTGTCCTGGATATTTAAATGCTGCTTCAATTCCCAACGAGTGTCGACGCTCATATTTTCTCCATCGGTACCCTGCTTGATGAGCAAAGCGGCCGCCCTCACCCGAATGAGACCATGGCCTGCCAAACCGTCAGCAATGGCTTTCCGGATGAAGCGCGCCCCTTATGCGAATTGGATGGCCTCGTTGGCGCTCATGATGTTGCTGGCCTGTTAACACCGGCCGCCATGACCAAAGGCGCTTTGTGCGTTCGCGCAACCCGCCCCTTTTATGACCCCAGCGCCAACCCCAACCTTTGCTGGATGGCCATCAGCCAGGTAAAAATTGTCGGCGATACAGAAACCGGCATCCGCCAGGAAAATCTCTTCGCCTCAAGTTTCGTTGTGAACACAAGACTTTGGGAGCGCCACGCACCCGACCTCATCCCGACGCTGAACGCCGCCCCTTTCGAGCCAGAGGCATTGCTGGACCCCGCCCAGCCCGGCTGCAATGTCATCGCCAAAACAAAGCTTGAGCCAGCCCCCGCCGCTGACATTGACCTGAAAGAGCTGCCGCTCGGCGTCGGTCTTATTCTTGGCGCTCTTGCCTCAGGTTATCCCGGCCAGTTTGGCCGCGAGAGCTTTGCGTCTGTTGACGAATTCCTTGGCGCCCTCAGCTACACGCTCAAGCTCATTCCGGCGGCTCTCCGCCACACAATTTCCTTTGCCTATGGCTTCGCCCACCGCCAGCCGATCTGCGCCCTGCAATATTTTGATGACCGCGAAATCATCACCGGCGCCTTTAACAAACCCGTCGCCGGCACGCCGGTTGGCGCCAGCGCCGATTACAGCTGCCAGCAGATCAGGGGCCTGCTTGCCGAGCGCTTGAAAAACACTTATGCCCCCGAAATGGCGCTGAATGAACATGATGAATTTGAAGATGATGACGATCTGTTCGAAGATGAAGGCCTTTACGAAGAGCTGACCGGCCTCGCCAGAGAGACCAGCGCCTCCCTTTGGTCAGGTGCTGAACGAAATCGGCATCCACGTCCGCGCCGATGCCAGCGCCCTGAACCCCGGCGCCGATACCGACAGCGCTCGCCTTCTTGCCTTTGACGCGCTTTTAAAAGGCGAAGACACCGGCGAGCAGGTCGCAGGCCTCTACACACTTTTTTCCGACTTTGATAGCGCCCCCCATATCTACGCCGAGCTGATCGACCAGATCGGTTTTTACTTCAAACCCGAAATTACCAATCTTGCCATGGTCCTTGGCACCGCCATTCGCGACGAAACCTTCGCGGTCGATGAACCAGGCTTCCTCGGCCATATTGAGGATCTCCTCTGCCTTGCCGGCCGCCTTCCGGTTGCAGAGCCCTTCCTCGAATACCGCTCGCGCATCATCGAAGGCGCCGCCGATGCCTTGCGCCAATATGTCAGCAACACCGCCTATATGAGCCCGGAGCAGCTCGTCACCCTCTCGGAATATGAGCAGGTCTCCGATATGGTCGCCTGCATTCTGGAGACCGGCGATTGGGCCTTCACCCAGCGGCTCAACATAAGCTTCACCATCTTCGCCCTATCTGGCGAGGGTTATATTCAGGACGCGGCAGCATTGGCCCGCCGCCTGCTGCCACCCAGCGTCGTCGCTCATCAGTGGATTCACGCCCTCATTAACAGCAGAGCTCTGGCCGAGAGCTTCGAAGCCATCATCCAAACACCTGATTTGCTGCCCGGCGAGCAGGTGATAACCATCCTCCAGGCCATGACAGACCATCTCGCCAGAACGGGCCGCAAAGAGATTGTGCTGGAGCATGTCACCCGCCTCGGCATGAGCCTGCCGCATCAGGAAACCGTCGATCTCACAGCAGATGCCTCCCAGCAGCCGCTGGAAGCCGGCTTCCTCCTCCGCCTGCGCATGATGACCATATTGTCGGATGCCGCCGAGCGCTTTCACGCCTCCGCCCAGCATGCAAGATTGGTCTTGTCACGCTAGCCGTTTATAATTTTCAAAATAAACTATCTCTTGCCTCAAATTTCAATTATTTGAGGCGTCATGGCCAAGCAAACCAAAGCGCATATCAACCTCGCCACCCAGGGCGAGCATGAATTTCTCACAAGCGTTTCTTTCGAGAATGGCAACAGTGAATGTTTGCGCATTCAGGATGTGCGTCTGCGCCGGACCAGCAGCGAGCAACCCTACCAATTGCCGCTGAAACTGCTCACATGGTACACCGAGCACGCCCCCGCTGGCCGCGAAATCACCCGCGACGATAACAATCAGAATAATGACGCCTCACTTTATATCGCCATCGCCGACCTGACCGAGCAGATCGACACCTTCTCGCTGAAAAGCCCCTTCACCCTCGAAGTTGAAATCACCGAGCGTGACCGCGATGATGAAAGCCTAGCCAGAGGCGACCGCGGCATCGTCGAGCTTGAGGTCAATCTTTATCACGGCCCCAAAGCCAGCTGCGCCATTGACGCCGCTCCCCTGTTGCCGGGCAACCAGCCGCTCATCTTTCCGCTCAATTGCCGCGAGGCCGGCCGGCTTGATCTTGCCAGCTGCGAACTGAGGTCAAGCCAGGGCCCGCTCGACCCCCGCTCCGACAAGCGCATCATCCTGTGCGACATTGAGCTCCCCCCGGCTTATGAAAATCTCCGCCACGCCATTGTCGAGCGCCTCACCCTGTTTCACGAAACCACCGCCCAGCCCGGTCAATATGTGCGCGATGGTCATCATTATGCGGAGCTTTATGCCGGCTTCCCGGTCGATCAGCGCGGCGCCTTCCCCGATGGCGCCATGGTTTTCGGCCCGCTCATGCCCCAGACGCCAAAGCAAAAAGCCGCCCCGCTGACAATCTCGTTAAAAGCCCCGGTCAATGACCCCTTCTGGGATGATTTTCACCATTGCCAGATCGTCAATAATCACCAGCCCCTTACCGCAAAGCTCACAATGCTGCTGCCCGAACCCGGCGGCAATATCTTCAAGACCGTGCCCTTCACACTGGTGATGGACCAGCAGGATTGGCTGATCATTTCAGACGGTCCAGCGCGCGGCACACCGGCCATCATCCCCGTTAACCGCAACGAAAAAACAGGCGACAAACCCTCCTACAGCCTGCGTCTGCCAGCGGACATTTCGCCGCCACCGATCAGCAGTTTTCTGGCAGTGCAATATTATGGCGGCGGCGTCAATGACAGCCCGGTCAGCGTCGCCCTCAACCCGGCAAAGGCAGATGCAAAATACGCAGCCGTCAAGCCCGAGGTCGTCGAGATCGCCGATCGCCAGCGGCATATGTTGCTCCTCAACACCCTGTCGCTGAATAAAAAACAAAGAAACCAGCGCGCCACCTTCCGCCTCAAATGCTTCTGGCCGGACAGGCAACATACCGAAATTTCCAGCCTCATAATTGAGCGAAAAGCCAGCCGCCCCGGCCCGGTCGCTGCCATTGATATTGGTTCCCGGACCATAACCATGGCAGAGCGGCGCGGCGAAAAAGCCGTGCTGCTGCCGCTCGGCCAAATCTCCCCCAGCCGATATCTTAGTGAAAACTGCCTGCCATCACGTGCCGCCGTCACCACCGGCGCCCCCACGCCAGACGGCGAAGTACCGGATCTGTCCATCGCCAACTGGCGCGCCGCCAGAGACCCGCTCGGCATTTCCTACAAAGCCCTCCCCTGGGAGGAGGGCGCCGTCGCGGTCCGCCTTGCCGCGCAGCACCGCCATTACGATCTGGCCCTGCCCGCCAGGCCGAGCCCGGAAACCAGGGTCAATCTCAAGCGGCTGTTTACCAACCCGGCCAGCATAGTGGGGGACGCCAGCGCCGCCCTCTTCGTCACAGGCAATGCCAATTCCGATCAAGACGATGCCGCCCCCCTGGCCCTCAAGCGCACCCTCGACCCAGAGCATCTGATGGCCGATTGCCTCGATGAACTTTTCAGCTTCTACGGCGGCCGCCTGGCCCCGCCCGCGCCGGATGCAACGAGCAACAGCAATGACGACACGGACCTCCCGATTGACGAGCGCTACACCGGCAACACGCCAACCCTCATCCTCACCATCCCCGGCCACGCCTCCGCCACAGCCCGGCGCCGTTATGTTGAAGCAGGGGCTGCCGCGCTGACAAATTTCGAGCAAGGCAGCTTCCGCACCCTTGGTGCCGCCGCCGAGCTGATCGGCCTGACCGCCCCGGAATATCACGCCGGTAACGTCCATATGGTTGGCGAGACAGAGGCCGCAGCCTTCCATTGCCTCAAACAACTGGCGGAGAAAGAGCAGCCCGCCCGCGCCAGAAAAGTCCAGCAAATTCATATTGATATCGGCGCCGCTCACACCGGGCTGGTCGCCCTTGGCGGCTGGCTGGGCGAAACCGGCGCATTGATCGATGAATCGCACGGCGCCATCAATCTGCCCGTTGGCGGCCGCGCTCTTGAATTGGCGCTGCTCAAGGAAATGAGCAGCTGCCTGGAGGCCGCCTTTGCTGCCAAAGCCCCGCTCATCGCCAACGCGCCCCTGCCTCTCACCCTGGAGGAGATCGCCGCCAGCCAGAGCCCGCTCACCGAAACCCAGCGCCTGCAACGCAAATTGCTGAAAGGCCTGCGCCGGGCCCTGTCGCAGACAGTGACCGCCCTAAACAACCCCACCTCTCGGGCGGAATTTGACCTTAAAATCTGCCTCGCCCGCTCCCGATCCGGCAACTGGCCCTTCGCGCTTTCCTCCATGGTTGAGTTTGATGGCGAACCGCAAAAATTATGGCAGGGCCAGCGCGGCGAACATATTACCCTGACCACCGATGACAAACCCGGCTCCTGGCGGCTCGATCTTCTTTTGTCATCAACCGGCATGGCAGAGCGCATCGGCCCGCTCTCGACCTATCTCGCCTTTGTCGGCGGATTCCTGCCCTCTGTCATCGCCCATTGTTTTCCCCTTACCAACAGTCAGGTCGAGCCGCTGGTCTCCGTCACTGGTGGCACCGCGCTGTTCCCGCCGCTGCAAAAGCGCCTCATCGCCACCGCTAAAAAACTCGGATGCCGCATGGCCTTTTTGCCCGCCAGTTTTGACGAGGCCGCCACCGCCAGTGTTACCGGCGCGCTGGAGATGATCACCCATCAAGGCAGCCCCCCGCATCAGATCTCCCGCCCCAACCTGTTGCTGGCCCCGCTTGATGAAAATACCGGCGACCCGGCAGAGATTCTCGCCATCGCCCGCCTTGGCAACCTCGCCATCATCCGTGATGAGGCCGCCATGGGCACCATCCCGCCCGCCTGCACCAGCCTTAAACTGGTCGAGACGATTCCCGGGCTGGGCGGCCTGATGCAGGCGGACCCGGCCGCCCTGAAATGCCGCACCTATCTTGATGATCTCGACAGCGCCAACAGCCAGCAATGGCAAATGGCCGAGGCGGAATGGAGCGCCTGGCTCAGCCAGTGCTACCAGATCATGCTGAATATGCCGGTCTCACCCGCTGATGCAGAGGCCAGCGGCCCGCAGCATTGGGGCTATCAGGCCTTAAAAGAGGATGAAGCCCGCCTGACCATAGCCGGTCACGCCTATTGGATCTCCTCCGGCCTCTCAACCTCGCAATATTAGGTGGATCGCGGCCCGCTCATGGCCTCACTGCGACAAAAGATACTGGTGAAAACTCGCCGATTCAGCGTTTCAGCAGATCCTTCGGCGGGCAACAATCGCCAAAATCTGCTATCCTGCTGGCTGCGGCGTGTTATGAGGCAATCATTAAATTCGTAATGCACCCTTGGGAAATGACAGAAGATTGGGGATAGAGCTTGTGGCGCCTCATGCGCACCACAAAGCCCGGTTATCCGGCCCGCTTGGCGACATTTGCGTTGAGTCGCAGCTGGCCGCCAGAATGATGCGGATGTGAGGGGTAGTTCAGTAAACATGATTATCAAGCGTGGTCCCGGTCTCGTCTTTGGCGGCCTGTTTCGAACGGCGTTAACCAACGAGCGTCTTTTCCTCATGGGCATCACCAGCCTGGCGCTTTCGCTCGCCTCGGGCTGGACCACCTTTGAAGGCATGACCAACTTCACCAAATCGCCGGTGCTCTGCTTCCTCATCACCTTTGGCGTGCAGGGCATCATGCTCGTCAGCGCCTGGATGATCGGTGAAAGCCTTGTCTCCTCAGGCAAAAAGCAACCCGGCCGCGCCTGGCAAAATCTGGGCCCCCGCGCCATGAACCTGCTTAAGGTCGCGATGATCTGGCTGGTCTTCCTGTTTGCCATGGCCATCTCGGTATTCTTTTCCTTTGACAGTCTCTTCTCGTCGATCTTCTCCAACGACGAGCGCCAGCGTGCCGGCGAGATTCGCGCCCAAAACCAGGTCGGCGCCGTATTGTCTGATCTTGAATCGCGCATTAAGCAGCGCCGCTTCGAGGCCGTCGATACCCTGTTTGCCTCGGACGGCTGGAAGGGTTACAACGCCCGCCTCGATCAGCTGGGCAAAGTCGCCCGTTCCGCACCCGAGCTCGTCGAGCAGCAACTATTGAGCAAAATGCGCGGCGAACAGGCAGAAATCGCCCGCCATCAGGAATCGCTTGCTCAGGCCAAGGGGCAAAAGGCCGCGCTCAAATCCCGCCAGGAGCAAAGCCAACAGGCCATCGCCCGCATGCGTCAGGATCGCCCGGGCCTTCTCGCCGAGGTTGACCAACTGCGTCAGACATTGCGGGAAAAACAACGCCTTGTTGATAGCAAGACACTGGCAGAGGCAGCCAAGGAAGCCCGCGGCATTGGCGCAACTGGCCGCGAAGGCGAAGGGCCGAAATTCCGCGCTCTTAAAAAAGATGAACGCCGCCTCGTTGCTGAGCGCGATGTTCTTAACACACAAAAAAATCTGGCATCCACAAGGCTGGAGCAGCTTGATAATAACATCGCCTCGCAGATCGCGGGAACTGGCCCTGATCAATGGCGAAGTTGCCAAAATTCAAGGCGAGGCATCAGTTGCCGAAAAATTCATCGATGCGCAGGAAAAGCGCCAGTCTGAGACCATAGCAGAGGATCTTTCTGCCACCGCCAGCATCGACAGCCTCGATGAAGCCCGCGACAGATTCCGCCAGCAACCCAGCCGCACCGCCTTTCTCGCCGTGCAGCAAAACTGCACGGATCTCCACAATGCCCTCTCCAGCGTGCCAAAAATCGTGCCGGAAATCCGCAGCCTCTCTTGCGAGCCGGGGGCCGCTGCAGCCACCGTCGCCGCCCGCATCTTCACATTGGAAAACGCGCAAAAAGCTCATGCTGAAAATTGCGTCATTGGCAGGACCGGAAGCGCCACCCGCATCGACCCGCTCCTCACACTCGGGCAAAAATGCATCCAGAGCTCCGGCCTGCCGGAAACAGACGCCAATGAGCTTCGCGCCATATTAAGCCGTGTCGATCTCAACCGTGACGACAAAGCCAAAAACTTCGTCGTCACCCTCAACGCTTTCTCGGATGGCAACTGGCTGGCCTACCTCGCCCTCTGCCTCGCCATTTCCATCGACAGCCTTGTCTTCCTCTCCGGCCTGATCGGTGCCCGTACCGCGTCTTATGAAAACACCGGCAGCCCGTCAGATGTGATGAAATACGGCCTCGGCATGTCGAGCGAAATTCTTGGCTACGAGCCGGAAGATATTTTAACCCGCAAATACTTCTTCCGCAGCGTTGCCGGGCCCTCGCCGATTGAGGGCTACCTCGCCATCGTCGATGGCGAAAACCTGACAAGCGATGAACGCCTGCATGTCAACAAGGTGCTGACCATCGCCGGCGACAAAATCCGCCAGGACGCAATGAACCCGCACATCTTCCATGTTGACGAAAAATTCTACCAGAATCTGGCCCGCCAGGTGTACCTTTGGGATCAGTTCAACCGCCCCAAACCAACAAAACCAAAGAAACCGCCGCGCGCGAAAAAAACCGCCAAGCAGAAAAACCAGCTGCCTGCGCCTGAAATCAGCAAGATGAATTTCGGCAAAGCGGCGGAGGGCTCCATCACCCGCAAAGGCGAATCCCGCGCCCCGAGCATCATGCCGGCAATCGCGCCGCCAACTCCGGCCAACACCAATGACAACGAACGACGTGATCGAGAACGGCAAGAAGGTGAAACGCGGGAAATCGCAGCGAACAACCATCTGATTGCCGAAGGCGAAGCTTCCCCAAAGGCTGACGTCGCCAATCCGCCCGAAATGCCGGAAACGAGAGAAAGCGGCCAGCCGGTTGCGGGGCTTTTCCTTGATAGAACCGCAGAACCGGCGGTGAAGGGCCTGCAGCGCCAGCTTGGCAATGTCGCCAGCAAATTTGGCTGGAGCAAAAGCAACAAAAAAACCGTCAACGCCCCGGACAATCAAGGCGGCGACGGCGAATAGCCTGGCGACGCCCGTTTTTAAGCAGACAGCCGTAATTATTTATCTTGTGAAAAATCTGTTTAAGCGAAGCTATTCAGCCAAAAGAGCTTGCTAGCCACCAGCCGCCGCGATCTCTTCACAAATCGCTTTCGCCGCTGCCGCCGGGTCGCCGGCTTTGGTAACCGGCCGGCCAACAACGAGATAATTAGCGCCAGCTTCCATCGCCAGCTTTGGCGTCATCACCCGCGCCTGATCGCCCTGGTCACTGCCCGCTGGCCGTATGCCGGGCGTCACGATGAGGAAATCCGGGCCGACCAGTTTGCGGATCGCCGCCGCTTCTTGCGCCGAGGCAACCACGCCGTCGAGCCCCGCCTCCTGGGCAAGCCGAGCCCGCTTTAGCACAAGCTCATCGGGATTAAAATCTGTGATCCCCTGCTCGCTAAGGTCGCTGGCTTCAAGGTTGGTCATCACCGTAACGCCAAGCAGTTTCAGCCCGGCCTCACCCCGGCCGCGCACCGCCGCATCAAGCGTTTTCTTGTCTGTTACATGCAGGGTTAAAAATTGCGCGCCAAGCTTGGCGATGTTGCGTGTGGATTTCTCCACTGTCGTGCCAATGTCCAGCAGCTTGGCATCAAAAAATACTTTTTTGCCCGATGCCGTCAGTTCGCCAACCAGCTCCTGCCCGCCAGCAAATAGCAGCTCAAGGCCGATTTTGTAAAAATCGCAATGCGGGCCAATCACCTCAACAGCGCGGCGCGCCTCTGCAACAGTTGGAAAATCAAGCGCAACGATCAAAGGCTTCGGGCTTGCCCCGTTATCAGTTGTCATCGCCCCGCTCCCTGATAGATTGCGCCGTTAGCGGCCAGCCTGATGGCCTGCCATCTCGATAAGATGCTTCATCGCGCCAGAAATCATCGCCTCTACCTGCGGATTGTCGATGCTGCCATCTTCACCCAGAATATCGCCGCCTCGTGGCACCGCCACCGTCTTTGGGCTGACATGCAATTGAAAGCCGTTGATCAGCATCTGGCTCAGGGTCTGCAAGCCGCGCACCCCGCCAAGCGCACCCTGCGCTGTGGCCCCAATGGCATAGGCCCGCCCCTGCCAGGGTGTGGAGGGCGGCACACCATCGCCGCCGCCGGTTTTCAAGCGGCTCACCCAGTCCATGGTGTTTTTTAACAATGGCGTGATGGTCGAGTTATATTCAGGCGCGGCGATAAATACACCCTGATGCGCCCGGACAATATCCGCCAGCTCCTTCGCCGCTGCAGGCACGCCCTGCTCGGCTTCGATGTCACCGCAATAGAGCGGCATGTCAAAATCCTTGAGGTCGACAAATGTCCCCTCCGCGCCAAACTGCGCCGCCTGGGCCATGGCCGCTCTTGCCAGCCGCTTGTTGATAGAGCCATTGCGGGCGCTGCCAGCAAAAAACATCAGTTTAACAGTCATCTAAAATTCCAGACGTTGTAATTAAGCAAAGACGGTTGCACATGCCGCAAGTCCTGCGGTTCAGGAAAAGCAGCAGCGTAAACGCTAGTCAGCCGACTTGTCGAAAAAATCCTTCACCTTGGCAAAAAAACCGGCGGATTCAGGGTTGGTCTCATCGCTCGAGGCCTTCTCAAAATCTTTCAGCAAATCCTTTTGCCGGCGCGAGAGATTCTTTGGTGTCTCCACCTCAACCTGCACATACATCTCACCAAATGTGCTGGAGCGCAGCACCGGCATGCCCTTGCCGCGCAGGCGAAACTGCTTGCCGGTTGGTGTGCCCTCAGGCACCTTCATGCGTGTGCGTTCACCGCTCACCGTCGGCACATCAATTTGCCCGCCAAGCGCCGCCGTTATCATCGAAATCGGCACCTTGCAGAAAATATCCGCGCCGTCGCGGCTGAAAATTTCATGCGGGCGAATGGTCAGGAAAATATAGAGATCGCCCGGCGGCCCACCGCGCAGCCCCGCCTCGCCTTTGCCAGCCAGACGGATGCGGGTGCCATCTTCCACGCCCGGCGGGATGGTGACATTCAGCTTTTCGTCTTCCGTATTGCGACCGGCGCCCTTGCACTGTGTGCAGGGGTCGGAAATCACCTCGCCCCGGCCATGACAGGTCGGGCATGTGCGCTCAATGGTGAAAAACCCCTGGCTCGCCCGCACTTTGCCGAGCCCGGCACAAGAGGAGCATACAGCCGGGCTGGTGCCTTTCTTGGCGCCCGTGCCTTCGCATTTCTCACAAACGGCAGTGCTGGCCACCTTGATCTCGGCCTGCTTGCCGGCAAAGGCGTCATGCAAAGAGACTTCCATATTATAACGAAGATCAGAGCCGCGCTCCTGCGCGCTTTGTGCCCTCGGCCGGCGGCCACCGCCGCCCATAAAGTCACCAAATAAATCATCAAAAATATCTGACATAGAGGCGCCGAAGTCGCCGTCGAATCCGGGACCGCCGCCACCGCCAAAACCACCGCCTTCAAAAGCCGAGTGGCCAAATTGATCATAGGCCGCCCGCTTCTGCTGGTCTTTCAGTATTTCATAGGCTTCGTTGATTTCCTTGAACTTGCGCTCAGCCTCAGCGTCACCCGGATTGCGGTCGGGGTGCAGCTCTTTTGCAAGTTTTCGGAAGGCGGATTTTATTTCTTTGTCATCGGCAGTGCGGGCAACACCTAGGATTTCATAATAGTCACGCTTTGCCATCTAGCTTTGCCTCTTGTCAACCGGATCGTTTTATGGATAGCAAATTTCAGTTGAGGAATCTAAATCAATTTCAGACACATAAAAAAACCGCCCGCCGGGGATTGCCTCCCCGGCGGCGCAGTCTGGATAAAAATCGCTGTTAAGCGGATTTCTTGTCTTCTTCGTCATCCTCTTTGACTTCTTCAAAGTCAGCATCGACGATGTCATCATCACCCGATTTTTCATCATCGGGAGCATAACCTTCTTCACCCGGCTCGGGACCATCCGGATTGGCATCGCGGTACTCCCCCCTGCCACTTCACCCCCTCCCCCCCCCTCCTCCCCCCCCCCCCCCCCCCTCCTCCCCTTCCCACATTACACCTTCATCAATATCAAGGTCACTTCAATTTGCGGCACACCCGATGGCGCTGGCGGAATGCCAACAAGGTTAAACTGGCCAAGTATTTTATTGTCGCCAGCCATTTCCCGCTCACCCTGGAACACCCGGATGGTCACCGCATCCTGATTGTCTTCAGCAGTTGAGAAGATCTGGCTTTTCTTGGTCGGTATGGTGGTATTGCGATCAATCAGCCGGGTAAAGCGGCCGCCTTTGGTTTCGATACCAAGTGAAAGCGGCGTTACGTCAAGCAGCAACACATCTTTCACATCGCCTTGCAGCACACCGCCCTGAATGGCCGCGCCCATGGCGACAACTTCATCAGGGTTCACACCTTTATTTGGGTCTTTGCCGAAAAAGCCCTTCACTGTTTCAGTGATTTTGGGCATCCGCGTCATGCCGCCAACCATTACGATCTCATCAATCTCGCCAGCTTTCAGGCCAGCATCTTTAAGCGCATTTTCCATGGGTTCAATGGTGCGCTTGACAAGATCATCAACCAGATTCTCCAGTTTTGCACGGGTAAGCTTTATTGTTAAATGCTTCGGCCCGGATTGCATCAGCCGTGATAAACGGAAGGTTAATTTCAGTTTGTGTCGCAGATGAAAGCTCAATTTTCGCTTTTTCAGCAGCTTCTTTAAGGCGTTGAAGCGCCATTTTGTCACCGCGAAGGTCAATGCCATTTTCTTTTTTGAACTCATCAGCAAGATATTCAACAAGACGCATATCAAAGTCTTCACCACCAAGGAATGTATCACCGTTGGTTGATTTTACTTCGAATACGCCATCACCGATTTCAAGAATAGAAACGTCAAATGTACCACCACCAAGGTCATAAACGGCAATTGTCCGTGTTCATTTTTATCAAGACCATAGGCAAGCGCAGCGGCTGTTGGCTCGTTGATAATACGCAGAACTTCAAGACCGGCAATTTTACCGGCGTCTTTGGTTGCCTGACGCTGTGCATCGTTAAAGTAAGCAGGAACCGTAATAACGGCCTGACTTACTGGCTCGCCAAGATACTGCTCTGCTGTTTCTTTCATTTTTTGCAGGATCAACGCTGAGACCTGTGACGGGCGCATTTTTTTCGCCCCGGGCTTCAACCCATGCGTCATTATTATCTGATTTGATGATTTTATAAGGCACCAGCTATCTGGTTTTTGGTAACGGTCGGGTCATCAAATGGCCGACCAATAAGGCGCTTAATTGCAAATAATGTGTTTTCGGCGTTGGTTACGGCCTGACGTTTTGCGGCCATACCAACCAGCCGCTCATCATCATCGGTGAACGCCGGTAAATACGGTCATAGAGGGGGTGGTGCGCACCCTCCGAATTTTTGGATAACTTTTGGGGTGGAGCCATCCATAACCGCCACGCAGCTACTGGTCGTTCCCAAGTCAATTCCGATTACTTTCGACATTTCACTTTGCCTTCATTTAATTCTTTAAATACGAACCGCCCTCGGGCGAAGATTGAATTTCTCAATTAGCTTGGAAGCGCTCAATAGATGTCGTCCCTAAGAATCTAAGGTGGTTAGCGCAAAAAAAGGACCAGGGTGCGGCCAGTAAAATTTCACTCAATCCGCACGTATATAAATCTCGAGAAAGCATAATTCGATTGCTTGTCAATTTATATAGGTAGAGTGCCCAAATACGACAAGTCTCCCCTAACAAATAAATGTGCAGAAATTGGGCCTCAAACGGCCACCAGCACCAGTTGCGACAAGCTCCAGTTGCCGAGCGGCCATGTCTCACGATCAGCCATGTTGCCCGGCCGGCTCTGGGTCAAGTTCCGGTACAGCCCCTGGCCCGCCTGCAACGGCGCCAGAGCAATTGTGCAAATAAGCAATTTTTCAGCCAAAGCACAAGCGCTCATTCAGGCAAAAAACCGGTGCCGGAATTACCGCTTGGTCCCGCTTGGCCCGGGCTGGCCCAAGACGGCCAAAATCAAACCGGACCGAAGGCAAGTGTTAACCCTATTGCCCTGAGGCGATGCTGAAATGATAGGGCCCGGTATCGAGAATTGCCTTGAAAAGCAGCCAGATCAGCCGTTTGAGCGCTCGGAGCCAGCTTGTTTCTGCACATCCTATGATTGTAATTTTGTTAACGCTTTTGAGACTAATATTCAGAAAAATTGCAAGAACAATCATCGCTCAATTGAGTAACGTAAAGGCTTTTCAAATGCTGTCTTTTACCAAGTCGTCGAATGACCTGAAATCAAAATTGGAAGCGCTCGACCGCTCCCAGGCATTTATCGAATTTGAACCAGATGGCACCATCATTGAAGCCAATGAAAATTTTATCAATGCAATGGGTTACTCCCTGGATGAGATTCGCGGCAAGCATCACGCCATGTTTGTCGACAAGCTCGAGGCCAGCAGCGACGACTATAAAAATTTCTGGCGGGATCTGGCCAACGGCACCTTCAAATCCGGTGAGTTTAAACGCCTTGATAAGAACGGCCGCGAGGTTTGGATTCAAGCGTCTTACAACCCGATGCTCGACAAAAATGGCAAGGCCTTTCGCGTCGTAAAGATTGCCGCTGACATCACAGACAAAAAACAGCGCGGCTTTGAAAATGAAGGCCAGGTTGATGCGATCAACCGCTCAAACGCCGTCATCCATTTCACACCCGATGGCACCATCGTGAAAGCCAATGAAAATTTCCTCGGCACCCTTGGCTATTCACAGCAGGAGGTCGTTGGCAACCATCACCGTATGTTCATGGACCCGGAAGAAGCTGCCTCCCCGGACTATAAGCAATTTTGGCAAAGCCTCGCCAACGGTGAATTCCAGTCAAACGAATATAAACGCCTTGGCAAGGGCGGGCGCGAAATGGATGACGGCGTTTGAG
>CALNZE010000078.1:0-5240 GCA_942490955.1 uncultured Alphaproteobacteria bacterium | reverse complement strand
ACAGATGTCGGCGCCGCCCAGAATGGCACAGTGAGCCTCACCTCTGGCGGCGATGTTGTCTTCACCCCAACAGCCAATTACAACGGCCCCGCCAGCTTCGCTTACAGCATCGGTGATGGCAATGGCGGCACGGCGATGGCCACAGCATCCCTGACCATTTCCCCCGTCAATGACGCGCCAACCGATCTGACAATCTCTGCAACCGAAATCGAGGAAAACAGCGGCGCCGGCACGCTCATCGGCCAGCTCTCCATCTCCGATGTTGATGAAGGCGATAGCGCCGCGTTCGCCATCACCGGCGGCAGCGGCGCAGCGCTGTTTGAGATTGCCGGCAACGAGCTTCGCCTTGCCGAGGGCTCCCTCCTCGATTATGAGGTCGACACCAGCTATAGCCTCGAAATTGAGGCGACAGATCAGGGCGGGCTTAGCACCACGCAGCTCCTCACCATCAACATCCTTGACGTGCTGGAAGGCGGCGCCACCATCACCGGCACCGGTGGACGCGACATTTTGCAAGGCACAGAAAGCGGCGAAACCCTCGCAGGCCTTGGCGGCCATGACGATATTTTCGGCAATGGCGGCGATGACACGCTCATCGGTGGCCGCGGCGCTGACCTGCTCGATGGCGGCAGCGGCAATGACACCGCCGATTATTCCACGGCAGGCTCCGGCGTCACCATCTTTCTCACCACCGCCCTGTTCCGCCCCTATGGCATCGGCCTCGGCAGTGACGCAACGCTTGACCGGCTCTTGAATCTGGAGAACATCACCGGCTCAAACAGCGCCGATGCGCTTGTTGGCAATGATGAAGCAAATATAATCGATGGCGGCCTCGGCAATGACTATCTCATTGGCAATGGCGGGTCAGACACCTTCATTTTCCGCGAAGGTTACGGCACCGATTCAATCCTCGATTTCGACGATAACGGTAGCATCTTTGACAGCATCGCCATTGATTATGCCGGCATCAACGACTTCGCCGACCTCTCCCCCTATATCGAAAGCTACGGCTTTTTCAATTCCTCAACCCGCATCGACTTTGGCGATGGCGACCGCCTGACCCTTGTCGGCACAAGGCCGGAGGATCTGACAAGCGACCATTTCGATTTCTTTTAAACGGGGGTGCGGGCGCGGCACGAGCACCGCAGTCACGTTATGGGTAATCAACGCGCAAAAAATAGAGTCCGGCTGCTGGCGCCACGGGCCCGCACTCCGCCCGGTCTTTCGCCGTAAGCGCCTTTGCAATGCCATCGACACCCCATTTGCCAAGCCCAACCTCGACAAGGCTACCAACCATCGAGCGCACCTGGTTGTGCATGAAGGACCGCGCCGCGCATTCAAATATAATCTGCTCGCCCGAAGCCACCACGGAGAAATTATCCAGCGACTTCTCCGGGCTTTTTGCCTGACAATGCACCGAGCGAAACGTCGTGAAATCATGATGGCCAACAAAATCCTGGGCCGCCCTGGCCATCGCTGCCACATCCAGCTTGCGCGGCACAAGCCACACCCGCCCGCGCTCAAGCGTCAGATGCGCCCGCCGGTTTACAACCACATAACGATAATGTCGGCGAAGCGCTGAAAAGCGCGCATCAAAATCAGCGCTCGCTGTTTCTGCTTTCACAACCGCAATCGGGTTTGGCTTGAGATGATGGTTCAGCCCGTCGCGGATTTTATCCACCGACCATTCCCGGGCGAGGTCAATATGCGCCACCTGGCCAAGCGCATGCACCCCGGCATCCGTTCGCCCGGATCCTTTGGGGATGAACGCCTCCCCTGTCAGCGCCGTCACAGCCGCCGCCAGCTCCCCCTGCACCGAGACGCCATTTTTCTGCACCTGCCACCCGACAAACGGCGCGCCGTCATATTCAATTGTCAACTTATAGCGGTTCATAAAGGTCTCGGGCGGAGCGATGAGGGGGCGCGCCGGCTCATTTTAAGTGGAGAGCACCCGCGCCAGTTTTTCCAGTGAGCGGAAACTATCACCTGAAACCTCCGCGTCAATAGAGCAGCGCAGCTCAGAGAGCGGGCTGGCAGAGCAGAGCCCCGCCTGATTAAGCCGCTCCTTCAGCGGATTCACCCAGTAAAGCTTGCGCGCAGCTGATTTGAGATCGGCAATCGGCCGCTGCAATTCACTTACCGGCGTCGTGTCACAGCCATCGGTCATCAGCAGCACAACGCTATTGCGCCGCACGGTGTCGCGCAAAAACCGCTCATTAAAGCTCTGGATGCTGGCGCTGATATTTGTGCCGCCAAACCATAAATTATCGAGGCTCTCCATCTTCTCGCGCATCACCTCAAGTTCAGGCTCCTTCAAATGGTCGGTGATCCGGTTCAATTCCATATGAAAGCAAAACGCCTCGCACCCCTTGAAGTTATGCACAAGCCCGCGCACAAACCGCGCCAGCATCGGGCTGTAATATGACATCGAGTGGGAGACATCCAGCAGCGCCACCACATGCTGCGGCCGCCGCTTGCGCTCACGCCGCCCGATGCGCAGCGGGTCGCCGTCTGTCGCCGGGAGATATCTTGCCGTTGTCGCCAGGTCGATGCGCTTGCCAGCTTTTGTCTTGCGCCACCGCCGTGTCGGTCGCATGCGGATGCGCCGCGCCAGATTCTCCGTCAGCCTGGCGGCCTCCTCCCAGCCTTCCTCATCGGTAAGAAAACGAAAGTCGCTCTTTGTCACCGCAGCATTCCGCCCGGCACCGCCCTCGGTGCCGCCATCTTCGTTATGATAAAAATCGGCGACAATCTGGAATTCAGGGCTGTAGGTCTCTCCCTCTTCATCATCATCATGGCGAGAGCCCGGCTCCCCGTCCCCCGCCTCGCCGGCGGTGCCGTAATGATGGAGAAAATGCGCATCAAAGCCCAGCCATTCCTCCCGGCTCGAGCATAAAAGATGCCGCAGCGATGATTGAAACAGCCGCTTATCCTGCATCGGCTCGCTGACCACGAGTGAAAGTGCATCCCGCGATTCACCAATACCAATCCGGTAACCGGCGCCGCGCAGCACCTGCAAAAAGCCAAGCAGCTTCGCCTCCGCAGCGCGGGCCGAAAGTCCGGAATATGAAAAAGCTGCGTCTGCCACCCAGTTACCCTTGTAAAGCCTAAAGCGAGCTGACCAGCTGATTTACGGTCACCCGTCGCTGATCCTCCCGCGTCTTCAACAGGCAGGAAAGCGTCTGCTCAACCTGGCGGTCCTCGCCATCGCTCATGCTGGCTTTCAGGTCATCAATATCAAGACAAAGCAAAGCCTCCGCCCAGTCAATCGCCTCGGCAACACCGGGCCGCTTGCGCAAATCCATCTGCCGCAGCTTGGCAAGCAACACCACAACCTGGCCAATCAGCTTGTCATCCATGTCAGGAATATGCTTGGCGATAATTTGCGCTTCCCGCACCGGGTTGGGATAATCAACATAGGCATAAAGACAGCGCCGCCTCAGCGCATCGGAGAGATCACGCGTCGCGTTCGATGTAAGTATCACATGCGGCCGGCAGCGCGCATTAATGGTGCCGAACTCCGGGATCGTCACCTGAAACTCCGAGAGCAGCTCGAGCAAAAACGCCTCAAACTCCTCATCCGCCCGGTCAATCTCGTCGATCAGCAACACCGGCGGCTTTGCCTCGGTAATCGATTGCAGCAGCGGCCGCTTAAGCAGGAAATCTTCTGAATAAAGATCAACCTTGTTTTCCCGCCCGGCCTCAAGCTCGGATTGATGCAAGCGGATCTCGAGAAGCTGGCGCTGGTAATTCCACTCATAAATCGCCGCGCTGGCATCCAGCCCCTCATAACATTGCAGCCGAATGAGCTTGGTATCCAGAAACCGCGCCAGCGCTGCCGCCAACTCCGTCTTGCCAACACCAGCATCACCCTCCAGCAGCAAAGGCCGTGAAAGCTGCGTCATCAAATGCAGGGGCACCGCCAGGTCATCGTCAATAACATAGCCACTCGCATCAAGGCCGCGCATCAACTCCTCAAGGCTGAACTTCCGCTCAGCCTCGCCGCCGCCTTTCTTAGCGTCATCACTCATATATAAAGATTATCCGTTCCATCTCTGCTTCAGGTCAGTGACCTCAAATTAAGCACGAGGCGACTAAAACTTCAAAAGCAAAACCGCCAAAGGCAATCCCGATCGGGGAAAGAGGGGGCCTTTGGCGGTTAAATAAGTGATTAACAACAGGCCGTGTGGGGGCACGTCGCCCGTTATACGCATCACTCAACAACAAGACCGGGTGAGCAGGAACAGTGGGGGGAGGCACCCGGCCTCAATTGCCTTATCGTTTAGTTATACGAAGGCAATACAACGGATCTGTCGCGCTCAACGCCCCAAAGGTTCACAAAAATTTAAAAAATATAATGGCCAGCTGAAGCGCCGCTGCGCTACAACAGGCAAAGAAAAATTCAATTGCCGCATCGGCAACATAAAGGAGTGACCATGGAGCTGGTTTTAACCGCAATGTCAAAAGACAGGCCCGGCATCGTAGAGGACATCGCCGCCATCATCACAGATCACGATGGCAACTGGGTGCAAAGCTCAATGGCCCGCCTTGGCGGCGAGTTCGCCGGCATTGTCCAGTTTACCGCACCGCTTGAGAAAAAAGACGCGATGGTCGCAGCCCTCAGGGCGCTTGATAAAAAAGGCATCCGCCTTGAAATACAGGAAGACCAGCCAGATTCAGAGACCGTCAAACAAACAGGCGAAACGGCCATCATCGAGCTCACCGGGCTCGATCACACCGGCATCGTCCGCGACATCACCCATCTCCTTAGCGAAAACGGTGTCACCATTGATCACCTGGAAACCGATATCTACACCGCCAGCATGGCCGGCCAGCCAATGTTTTACGCCCGGGCAGAAATCCGCCTGCCAGAGGGCCTGTCAATCGACGAGCTTGCCAAGGCCGCCGAGACCATAGCCCAGGACATTATGGTGGATATATCTGTTGAATTGGAGGAAACTACGGGCTGAACCGGCTAGGGTTTTAAACCGGCCCGAAAAAGTTTGTGACGGATGACCGTTTTGACGAATGAACTTGTGGCCGGCAAATTTGTGACAATCGGAGCTGGAAAATAGCGCCGCCTTCATCGCGCACTGTCATTTTCCGCCGGCAACACATCATCCAAACTTTTGGGGGGAGCAACAAATGAGACTAACACCACCATCATTCATCATTTTTCTACTGTCATTCATCATGGCGGGGCTGGTTATTCTGGCGCGCTATTTCGGCGTCGATATCCC
>CALNZE010000077.1:0-52352 GCA_942490955.1 uncultured Alphaproteobacteria bacterium | reverse complement strand
CAACGTGCTGGCCGCCGACCAGTACTTGGCCGTGGTCGTGCCTGGACGGGATGTACGCGGCCTAGTACGCGCGCCGTGGGCTCGACCCCAAGAACCTCTCGCGCGCGCTCGAGGACGGCGGCACGATCACCTCGCCGCTGATCCCCTGGAACACCTGCGGCGCGTTCATGGCCACCACGCTCGGCGTCGCCACCGGCGCCTATCTGCCATGGTGCTTCCTCAACCTGCTCAATCCGATCATCGGCATGATCTACGGCTTCACGGGCTGGACCATCGCTCGGATCGCGGTGGCCGACGATCTCGCCGGGCGCGGCGAACCGGGCGGGGCTTATAGCTCAATGGCGTCCTTGAGATCCAACGGCTGGCCAAGATAGTAGCATTGGTTTGAAGGCGCACAGACTTTGGGAAGAATGGCGATGTCCCCAGCGGTCACTTCGCCTTTGACGACGATCTCGCATTTGGTTTCCCTTGTGAAGTCAATCAGAGCGGGGCCAGACGCTGAGGTTGCGGGATTCCTTTCCATCGCTCTCAGCAAATTCACATCCAGCTTGATGATGTTTGGCTGCAGATTAAATATTTGCTGCACGCTGGGGCCGTCGCAACCGGTGATGTCAACCGCCAGCCTTGTGCCATATTGTTTTAAGCGCTGCAGGGACGAGTTGAAGCCCGCTTCATCTTTGCTTCGTGACGGTTCGTCGATTTCAATAACAATGCGGTTTTTTGGCATGGTTTGAATCAGATCGGCAAAGCGCGGCGATTGAATTGTTTGCGGCGATGCATTGATGGAGAGAAACAGCTGGCTCTGAAACTGAAGAAGAGGCTCAACGGCTTTTTTCACGGCTTCAATTTGCAACCAGGCGCCGACACCGACATCTTCTGCGTCCTTGAACCAGAAATTTGGAAGTCTGGATTGTTCTGATTTAAACCGGGCTAGACATTCAAACCCGACGTGGCGGTTGTCCAGCAGGGAAAACACTGGTTGATATTCTGTAAGCAGTCGCTTTTCTTTGATGACTTTGTTGATTATCGCAAGCTTGGCCTGTCTGATCTTTTTGGCGGTTAACTCCCGCTCAATTTCATGGACCGTAAATTCTGCGAACATTCTCATCAAATTGACATCCCTCTGATCGAGAGATTTATCTGGTTCGAATCCAAAGCAACAAAACATGCCATAGATTTCGCCATTGGAGAGTTTTAACGGGATGCTCAAATGCCGGCCGATTGGCACGGCCTTGGTGATGGGCATGGCAGCGGCGAAGGGCTCGTCAGCGGTGTCCGGCATTAATTCCGGCAAGCGTCCTTCGAGGATATGCCGGCAATATACGTCATCCAGGGAGTGGGTGTCGCCAACCTTGATCATCTCTTCAAGGCCGGGTGCATCCACGGCGCGAAAGACTGACTGATTGGCCTCGAATTTGGATACATAAGCCACTTCCATTCGCAAATGGGCGCGAATCGCTTTGAGGGCTCGATTGATCGTGCTGAGGTCTGCGGCATCATTTTCAGCTAAAATCGACTGATCGTGATCGATATCTTCAACTAAAGTTGCAGATTCCATAAGGCTTAAGATCCACGCAAGTTAGGTTGATGAGAAAAAAGGACGCGCACAATTAATTCGTGCCTAGAATTTCGCACAAATTGATTAAAATTCAGGAAGGATTATGAGGTGGTCTTATGAAGTGGATTTTTAAGGAATCGGGTGGTGAGGCGACCATTTTCACCTACCGGTCGTGCAACTCGCGGTGTCATGATCGGAAAGGCGCGCGACTATGACGGGACAAGCCGCGCTTTAATCCTTTCGCACCGCCACCGTTTGGGACACCATCTCGATGGAACCGTAGGCCGTAAGAAATGAAATGTCGGCGGCGTCTCTGCCGACCCCAATTTTTACCATTTCGGCTTCCACCGCCATGCCTGTCGCATCGACGAGATGCCATTCCCCTCCGAGAAAGACCTCTGCCACCGCGTGGAAATCCTGTGGCTCCACGCCTAATGCGTAGACACTAACGGCGCGTGCAGGGATGCCGCCGGCCCTAACCAAGGTAATCAAAACATGGGAAAAGTCTCTGCAGACTCCCTTGCGCTGAACGAAGGTATCTAGCGCCGTTGTTGAGCTATCACTCGATTCAGGTGTGTAGGTGAAATTGCCGAGGATCCAGTCGCGTAAAGCGCCGACTTTTTGTCCGCCGTGGAGCGTTCCGAACTGGTCATTGACGAAACTGACAAACTGGTTGGACGGGCAGTAGCGGGATTCATTTAAGTAGTTGACCGTCGGGCCGGGGAGGAGATGGAAGGGGACCTGGTCCAGGGTGCGATAGTCGGTGAGGATGCGGTTTATCTCGACCGATGCGTTGTAGCGGACATGCAAAACGTCCTTAGCCCGCACCCAAATGCGCTCACCAATCCCTTCTTCAGCTTCAACGCGCGCAAAATGTTCAACCTCTCCAGCGTTCAATGCTGATTCAATGATTAATTGTTCCGGAATTGCGGCGGCTTCTATTTGCAACATCAAATCAACGGGTTTTTCCAACTTGTATTCGATTTCAGATGTTACATGAATGATCATGGCGGAAACTTTCGGTTTGCGTGTGGGAGCGGGACAGGACGCGCACATTTAATTCGTGGCCTAAGATTCGCACAGATTTATTAACTTTCAGGAGGATGAAGGGGGGAGGTCTTGTGAAGTGGGTAGCTGATTTCGGTTGATGCGAAACCACAACGAACCAATTCTTAGTTACTCACGCACTCATTCGAAAAAATTCGAACTTGCATTTTTCGGCATAAGGGGCGGCTATATTTGAAAAAACCATTGGCGCACCCGGCACGATTCGAACGTGCGACCTCTGCCTTCGGAGGGCAGCGCTCTATCCAGCTGAGCTACGGGTGCTGAGGGGTTTAGGCGCGCAACATATCGAAGTTTGACTGAAGCGCGGCAATTGCCTTATTGTCTGTATACGCTGTCATTATCACTCTATCTTAAATGATGCTAGTATCAGCCCGCTTTACTTCGCCGGGCTATCGCTTAACGCTAAGCAAGCGTTGGTGGTTGAACCCAGCTGGCAGCGGTAGGTTCTTTGCGATGGAAATACCGCGGGTTTTATACAGGGGCGCGTTATTTTCAAACGGTACAGTCTTGGGCCCGCGCCGCATCGCCGGTGATGACAATGGCGGCGTTTTTTTAAGGTTGCGAACATCGCAGCCGCTCAAACAGGGGAACTGTTGTTTTGAAAGAGAAGATTATCATTATTGGTGGTGGCTTTGCTGGCGTTTTCGCGGCAAAAGAGCTGCGGCGCAAAATGGGCGATGAGGTCGATATTGAGGTCATTTCCAAGGATAATTATTTTGTCTTTCAGCCCTTGTTGCCAGAGGTGGCGGGCGGCGCGCTGAACTCATCTGATGCGATTACGTCTCTGCGGTTGCTGCTTAAAAATGTGCGTGTGCGGTTGGCGGAAGTGACCGGCATCGATTTTGAAAAGAAGAGCATCACAGTTTTGCAGGGCACGCGGCGCATGCCTGTCGATCTGACTTACGACCATTTGGTGCTGGCAATGGGCCAGAGCACAGATTTATCCCGCTTTCCGGGGCTGACCGAGCATGCGCTGACGATTAAATATATGGGTGACGCGTTTGTTTTGCGCAACCATATCATCCGCTGCCTTGAGCATGCTGATGTGGCGCAAATTCCGGAGATCAAGAAGCGGCTTTTGACTTTCCTCGTGGTTGGGGCGGGGTTTTCCGGTGTGGAGACGGTTGGTGAGATCAAACATCTGATTGACAAGTCGCTGCGATATTTCCCGAACATCAAGCCGGAAGAGATTGACGTTAAGCTGATTGAATTTGCGGACCGGATATTGCTCGAGCTGCCGGAATCGCTTGGTGAGTATGCGGAAAAGCAGCTTGAGAAACACGGCATTGAGGTGATAACCGGGGTTGGAGTTAACTCGGCGACCGGCACCAGTGCGGAGCTCTCCACCGGGGAGATCATTCGCACCAGCACGGTTCTGGCGACCATCGGCACCGGTCCTATTGAGCTTGTGAACAAGCTCGGCCTTGAGCTGCAATGGGGCAAGATTAAAGTGGACCGGGCGATGCGGGTGCCGGGCCATGAGAATGTCTGGGCGCTGGGTGATGCGGCGCTGATCCCGATGAACGACGACCCCACGGAGCGGCATGACTTTGCGCCGCCAACAGCGCAATTTGCTGTGCGTGAGGGCAAGCAATTGGCGCTGAATATTCGCCGTGTGATCAAGGGCTGGGAGCTGAAAGATTTTGCCTATGTCAGCCAAGGGGCGCTGGCATCTCTCGGTGCATCCAAGGCGGTGGCGGAAATAAATGGCTTTAAACTTAAAGGCGTGTTGGCCTGGCTGGTGTGGCGGTCTTTCTACCTCTCCTTCCTGCCAGGGTTTGTCACCAAGGTGCGGGTGCTGTTCAACTGGATCATGGATGGGCTGGTGCCGCGCAATATCGCGCTGATCGAGGTGCCGCGCCGGCCAGCGACGCGCTATCTTCATTATCGCAAGGGCGACATCGTGTTTGATCGCGGCATGATTGCCGATGGCTTTTATACGGTGATCAAGGGCGGGTTTGAGCTGTTTTACAACGATCCTGACTCGGGAGAGAAGGTTGAGCGGACCTATGGGCCGGGGGAGCATTTCGGCGAGCGGATCATTCTTGGCCGGGCGCGGCGGACGGGCCGGGTGCAGGCGACGACGGATTCTGTTTGTCTCTGGGTTGCGCGCGAGGACTTCAAGCGCTTTGCAGATGGCTTCCCGATGCTGGATAATTATTTCAATGAATATATCCGCGAGAAATTTGGCGAGGATGCAGTGAAGAGCACGCAGCGTCTTGAGCAGGACAGCGTAAACAGCAAGGGGTGACTCTATTTCTCTCACGGCTATTCCGGTCGCTTAGGCGACCGGGCCTCCGAGGGGCGGCGCAACGCGCCGGGCTTCGCTGTCGCTTCGCCATGTCGGCTGCAAGGGCAGCCTCTATTTATTTCTCTCACGGCTATTCCGTAGGCTGGCGCCTACGGGCCTCCGAGGGGCGGCGCAATGCGCCGGGCAGGGCTGTCGCTTCGCCATGTCGGCTGCAAGGGCAGCCTCTGTTTATTTCTCTCACGGCTATTCCGTAGGCTGGCGCCTACGGGCCTCCGAGGGGCGGCGCAATGCGCCGGGCTGCGCTGTCGCTTCGCCATGTCGGCTGCAAGGGCAGCCTCCGTTTATTTCTCTCACGGCTATTCCGTAGGCTGGCGCCTACGGGCCTCCGAGGGGCGGCGCAATGCGCCGGGCAGGGCTGTCGCTTCGCCATGTCGGCTGCAAGGGCAGCCTCTGTTTATTTCTCTCACGGCTATTCCGTAGGCTGGCGCCTACGGGCCTCCGAGGGGCGGCGCAACGCGCCGGGCTTCGCTGTCGCTTCGCCATGTCGGCTGTAAGGGCAGCCTCTGTTTATTTCTCTCACGGCTATTCCGTAAGCTGGCGCTTACGAGCCTACGAGGTGCGGCGCAATGCGCCGGGCTTCGCTGTCGCTTCGCCATGTCGGCTGCGAGGGCAGCCTCTGTTTATTTCTCTCACGGCTATTCCGTAAGCTGGCGCTTACGAGCCTACGAGGTGTGGTGCCTGGCACTGGGCTTAGCCGTGTCGTCTGCATCGAGTGGAGAGTCCGGCAGGCTAGTAAAGTGTTGGTGCGCAGCGGGAACGTTATTTCAAAGGTTTAACCTTGGGGCGTTTGGTGGCATATTTGGCGCGGCGCTTTGGCGTGTCGGTTTAGATTTTTGAGGGCGGTTTTATGCGGGTGTTTCTGATTGACGGGTCGGGTTATATTTTCAGGGCCTATCACGCGTTGCCACCGCTTACCCGCGCGTCAGATGGCATGCCGGTTGGTGCGGTGCATGGCTTTTGCCAGATGCTGTGGAAGCTGCTGGAAGACACCAAGGAAGTTGGCGAGCCGACGCACTTTGCGGTGATTTTTGACGCCAAGGGCAAGACCTTCCGCTCTGACATTTATCCCGAATATAAAGCGCACCGGCCGCCGGCACCTGAGGATCTGGTGCCGCAGTTTGGCCTGATCCGCCGCGCGGTGGAAGCCTTTGGCCTGCCGGGGATTGATTGCGAGAAATATGAAGCGGATGACATCATCGCCACCTATGTGGGCGATGTGGTGAAGGCGAAGGGCGAGGCGGTGATTGTCTCGTCTGATAAGGATCTGATGCAGCTGATCCAGCCCGGCGTGACGATGTTTGACAGCATGAAGAACCGGGTGATCGGGCCGGAGGAGGTGGCGGCGAAATTCGGCGTTGGGCCGGAGCGGGTTATTGATGTGCAGGCACTGGCGGGCGACAGCTCGGACAATGTTCCGGGGGTGCCGGGCATTGGCGTGAAAACGGCGGCGCTGCTGATCGAGCAGTTTGGTGATCTGGATGCGTTGCTGGCCGGGGCGGAAAGCATCAAGCAAAATAAAAGACGGGAAAATCTGATCGAATTTTCCGAGCAGGCGCGGGTGAGCCGGGAGCTTGTGACGCTCTCCCATGATGTGCCGGGGCTGGCTGGCCTTGATGCGCTGACGCTGGGTGATGTCGATGAGGAGCGCATTCTTGCGTTCCTGCAGGAAATGGAATTCACAACGCTGACCAAGCGGGTGGCCGCAAGCTTTGGTGTTGACGCGCCGAAGATCAAGGCGCCATCGCGAGCGGCCAAGGTGCTGGCGGCGGGGCCGCTAGGTGTTGTCGCAGCCGGCGATGCCGGAGGTGGTGACAGAGATGATTGCGCCGCAGGCGGCAGCGCGGCTGATGTGGCGTCGCGAGCGGAAGAGGCGATGCGGGGCATCAAAATTGATCCGGCGCGGTATGAGACGGTGACGACTATGGCGGCGCTGGAAGCCTTTGCAGCCAGGGCTTATGAGGCCGGCTTCGTGGCGGTGGATACGGAGACGACGGGGCTGGACCAGATGGCGGTGGATCTTGTCGGCATCTCGATGGCGGTGGTGCCGGGTGAGGCGGTTTATGTGCCGCTGGCACATCGCTCCTCTGACGGGCTGGATTTGCTGGGTGATGGTGATGTGGAGCAGCTCGATAAGGCGGCGGCGCTTGCGGTTGTCAAGGCATTGCTTGAAGACCCGGCGGTGTTAAAGGCCGGGCAGAATTTGAAATATGATTATGTCGTGCTGGCGCGGGAGGGCATCCATATAGCGCCGCTTGATGACACCATGCTAATCTCCTATGTGCTTGATGCCGGTGTGCATGGGCATGGTATGGATGCGCTCTCAGAGCTTTATTTTGAGCATCAGCCGATCCCGTTCAAGGAGGTGGCAGGAACCGGCAAGTCGCAGATCACCTTCGATCTGGTGCCGGTGGACAAAGCGACGGAATATGCCGGTGAAGATGCGGATGTGACGCTGCGGTTGTGGCAGGTGCTGAAAGCGCGGCTGGCGGCTTCAAGGCGCGCGACGGTCTATGAGACGCTGGAGCGGCCCCTGGTGCCGGTGCTGGCGCGGATGGAAATGGCGGGCATCAAAGTGGAGCGCTCGATTTTGGCGGGGCTTTCAAAATCTTTCGCGGAGCGGCTGGCGACTCTTGAAGCTGAAATCCACCAGATGACCAATGAGGAATTTAATATTGGCAGCCCGAAACAGCTGGGTGAGGTGTTGTTTGAAAAGCTTGGTTACAGGGGCGGCAAAAAGACCAAGACCGGGGCCTTCGGAACCGGGGCCGGGGTGCTGGAGGCGCTGGCGGTTGATGAGAATTTGAGCGAAGAGGAGCGCTTGCTGCCGCGCACCATTCTCGAATGGCGGCAGCTCTCGAAACTGAAATCCACCTACACCGATGCGCTGCCAAAATTCATTAATGAGCGGACGGGGCGGGTGCATACAAGCTATTCGCTGGCGGCGACAACGACCGGGCGGCTGGCCTCGACCGAGCCGAACATTCAGAACATTCCGGTGCGTACGGCCGAGGGGCGCGAGATTCGCACGGCGTTTGTTGCCGAGAAGGGGCGGCTGTTGCTCTCAGCTGACTATAGCCAGATTGAGCTGCGGATATTGGCGCATATGGCGGAGATTCCCCAGCTCATTCAGGCCTTTAAAGATGGGCTTGATATTCATGCGATGACGGCATCCGAGATGTTTGGTGTCTCGCTTGAGGATATGGATGCGGCGACCAGGCGGCGGGCCAAGGCGATTAACTTTGGCATCATCTATGGCATCTCTGCTTTTGGCCTTGCCAATCAGCTTGGCATTTCGCGCGGCGAGGCGGGTGATTATATCAAGACCTATTTCAAGCGCTTTCCTGGTATTCAGGATTATATGGAGGCGACAAAAGAGCTGGTGCATCGCCAGGGTTATGTCGAGACGTTGTTTGGCCGGCGGGTGCATTATCCGGGCGCGAATTCGAGCAACCATCAGCAGAAAGCCTTTGTCGAGCGCGCGGCCATTAACGCGCCGATCCAGGGGACGGCGGCGGATATTATTCGCAGGGCAATGGTGCGGGTGGAACCGGCGCTTGAGCGGGCGGGGTTTGATTGCCCGATGCTGCTGCAGGTGCATGATGAGTTGATTTTTGAGCCGAAAAAGGGCGATGCGGACAAGGTCAGCAAGCTTGTCTCAGACGTTATGGAACAGGCGGCGATGCCGGTGGTTGACCTGAAGGTGCCGTTAAAAGTAGATGCTCGGTCTGCTGCCAACTGGGACGAAGCGCATTAATGAAGGGCCCGGATTTTGCTGTTAGTCGCTGGCCGTACCGGGGGCGATAAAATCGGACTTTTTAAACAGGCTGAGAAGGGTGACGCCGATTTCAGCGAAGGCTTCTGCCGCGCCTTCTTCCCGGTCGAGGATGGTGATGACATGGGCGACGGTGGCGCCATCCTGGCGGACTGCCTCGATGGCCTTTATGGCCGAGCCGCCGGTGGTGGTGACGTCCTCAACAATGATGATGTTTTTGCCTGACAAAGTTTCATTATCAACCAGGCCTTCGACGAGGCTTTGGGTGCCATGGTCTTTTGGCTTCTTGCGGATAAGGAAGGCGCTGACCGGTTTGCCGCGCAAGGCGGAGACCGGGGCAATGGCCGAGGCGATGGGGACGGCGCCGAGTTCGAGGCCGCCGATGGCATCAAACCTGACGGTGCCGCCTGCTATTTCATCGACCTTGTCGAGCATCATGTGTGCGATGAGCAAGGCGCCGGTCGGGTCGAGCATGGTTGGTTTCATATTAAAATAATGGCGGGAGCGCTTGCCGGAGGCGAGGGTCATCTCCTTGCCGAAGCGGTAGGTTTTCTCGGTGACGATGGCCTTTAGGGCGTCTTGCATGTCGTTGTAGGGAAGGGGTTTGGTCAGGTCCATGGCCGGGCTTTCTGCTGGTGGCAAGTTTTGAGAAACAGAGGAAGTGCGGGCGGTGCGCTATCGCTCGGCGCCGCGCCGGTCGAGAATGATAAGGGTGCGGTAAGGCAGGCCTTCGCTCGCCAGCATGCTGTCAAACTCGTGAATGTTCAGCTCCTTCTGGCCCATTGGCTTTTCGCCATGCTTGTGGCAAAGGACGGTGATGGGCCCGCTGGCGACGTTGTAAATTTCCTGAACAGCGGTGTTGAGATTGGCCATGCCTTCTGCGGTGAGGGGGGCGACGGGTGTTTCACCATCATAATTTCCTTCAAACCATTCTGGCGCGATGATGTTGGCCCAGCTCATCCGGGGTTTGCCTTTGCCGAAAAGATTTTGCCAAAGTGACTGGCCGGGGCCAAAATCTGCAAGGATATCCTGACGCTGCAGATGGTCTTTGATCATTTCGCCTTTTTCCGCAGGGATGTCTGGGTAATCAATAGAAATCATCACGGTCATGTTGTTGGGTTCCCTTCAGCATTGGCGGTCGGCTTTTCAAACTATTGCGTTGCTTATAAAGTCTCTATTGGTTAACTGCAAACGGGTTCTTTGGCGGTTCGTTGCGACCGCTTTGAGTGAAGAATGGCTGGGGTATTTTGATGATCGATCTGGAAATCAGGCAGGTGCTGGCGGGCGCGGTGAAGCCGCTGGGCAAACGCGGCGTGCCGAGCGGCATGGACAAAAAGCCAGTGGCCGGGCGGGTGCGGTATAACGAGATGGGGCTGGTGAGCGATGCGCAAGGGGATATGAAAGCGCATGGCGGCGTGGATAAGGCGATCCACCATTATCCTTTTGATCATTACGCGAGCTGGCGGGCGCATATGGCGGATGAGATGGCTGACTATGCCGGGCCGGATCTTGGGCTGCCGGGGGCGTTTGGCGAGAATATCTCTGTTGAAGGGTTGCGGGAGTGCGATGTGGCGCTTGGTGATATTTTCCGGCTAGGCAGCGGTGTTGTGCAGATTTGTCAGGGGCGCCAGCCTTGCTGGAAGTTGAATGAGCGCTTTGGTAACAGAATGATGGCGAAGATGGTGCAGCAATCGGGTATGACGGGGTGGTATTACCGGGTGTTGGAGCCGGGAGAGGTGGCGGCGGGGGACCGGCTGGTGCTGCAAGAGCGACCTGCTCCTGAATGGCGGCTCAACCGGATAACGGCGCTGCTTTATGAAAAAACGGATGACTATAAATCGCTGGAGGCGCTGGTGGCGCTGCCATTCCTGGCGGCGAGCTGGCGGCGGCTGATGGAGCGGCGGCTTGAGCGGCGTGAAGTTGAGGATTGGGGCCGGCGGTTGAATGGGGTGGTTGAGTAAGGGCTGCCCGAGGAAAAAGGCAAATAAAAAGGCCATCCGGCACAGAAGCGGGATGGCCTTTTTCAATCGCTGAAAGAGTGGGCGGGCCTAGCGGCTGCCGGCCAGCTCTGCTTCAGGGTTGGCGCCGATTTTATGGATGGCCAGGTCGGCGCCCATTCTTTCTTCCTGCTCGGTCAGGCGGATGCCCAGGATGGCTTTGAGCGCGCCGTAGACAATGAGACCGGCTGCAAAGGCATAGGCTGCGCCTAGCAAGCTGCCAACCAGCTGGCTCATGAAGGTGACGCCGCCAAGGCCGCCCATTGATGTGAGGCCGAAGATGCCGGCGGCGATACCGCCCCAGACACCACAAAGGCCATGCAGCGGCCAGACGCCAAGCACGTCATCGACCTTCAGCTTGTTCTGGCAATATTCGAACATATAGGTGAAGAGCGCGCCAGCGACCGCGCCGGTGGCAAGGCTGCCAAGCGGGTGCATGATGTCCGAGCCGGCGCAGACGGCAACCAGACCGGCAAGCGCGCCGTTATGGACGAAGCCGGGGTCATTGCGGCCGGCAACGAGAGCGGCGAGGATGCCACCTGTCATGGCCATCAACGAGTTGATGGCGACGAGGCCGGAGACGTCCTTGAGAGAGCCGGCTGTCATCACGTTAAAGCCGAACCAACCGATGCAAAGCAGCCAGGAGCCCAGGGCCAGCCATGGAATCGAGGATGGCGGGATGCCAACGAGCTTGCCTTTGCTATCGTAGCGGCCAATGCGGCTGCCGAGCAGGATGACGGCGGCCAGGGCGATCCAGCCACCAACGGCATGGACAACGACTGAGCCGGCGAAATCATGGAATTCGGCGCCGAAGGTGGCATTCATCCAGGCCTGGAAGCCGTGGTTGGAGTTCCAGACCATCCCTTCGAAAAACGGATAGAACAGTGCAACAATGAAAAATGTCGCAAAAAGCTGGGTCCAGAATTTCGCGCGCTCGGCGATGCCGCCGGAGATAATGGCGGGGATGGCGGCTGCAAACGTCACCAGGAAGAAGAAGCGGACAAGGGTCAGGCCTTGCGCCTCGAAGGTTTCATTGCCGCTAGCGCCGGTGAGGACAGAGGCATCGGAGAAGAAGTGCGTTCCGTAGGCGAGGTAATAGCCAATGAAGAAATAGGCAACCGCGGACATGGCAAAATCGACGAGGATTTTAACCAGGGCGTTCACCTGATTTTTGTGCCTGACCGTGCCAACTTCCAGAAATGCAAAGCCTGCATGCATGGCGAAAACAAGGATCGCCCCCATCAATACGAAAAATAGATCGGCACCTGCCGTAACTGATTCCATCGCTCTAAACCCTCTCCCATTAAGATTGTTGTTATGATTCAATGGTGTGAGAAGATTACAAAGATTGTGCCAATGCGGATGCTTAAAATTTAAGCATTAGATTCAAGTTGTTATGGATGGGCGGTGAATTATTGGCCGTACAGGCGTGACTAAACATTAGGCAATTGCACATCAACTGCCTAATGTTTAGTCATTTTGCGATGTGCCCCATTGGGGCGTGCCGCAACCGGTCCGAAGTTTCGTGACGGGGTCTGCGCCCTGTCTCTTTCCGTGAAGGTCCGGCAGTCGATTTGATCAGATGGGTGGGCGCTTGTTAGGTGCGTCCGGGTGACCGCTTGCTATCTGGCTCTGATCAAATCGACTGCCGAAAAAGAAAAAATGTGGGGGCATAGCGCCCCCACATTCAGTTCTTGAGGAGGGATAGTCTTAGTATCCTTTTTTGAATTCAGGGTAGGCTTCGAGACCGATCTCGGTGACATCGAGTCCTTTCATCTCCTGCTCCGGTGTGCAGCGAATGCCGACTGTGAACTTCATGAGCAGCCATAGGACAAAGCTCACGCCGAACACGAGGGCGGCAACTGCGCCAACACCGATTGCCTGAACTGCAAAGTTGGCGTCGCTGTTGGTGATTGGAACAGCCATTGTGCCCCAGATACCGGCGAATAGGTGAACCGGGATCGCACCGACAACGTCGTCGATTTTCAGTTTATCAAGCAGTGGAACAGTGAAGATAACGATGATGCCGCCGATTGCGCCAATGATGATGGCCCAAACCGGAGATGGTGTAAGCGGCTCAGCCGTGATCGCAACGAGGCCAGCAAGGGCACCGTTAAGAGCAAAGGTGAGGTCTACCTTCTTGTACAGAATTTCTGAAAGCAAGATGGCGGTTACTACACCGGCAGCAGCGGCAAGGTTTGTGTTCACAAAGATGGTTGAAACGGCTGTTGCGTCTGCGTTGGTTGCAAAAGCAAGCTGTGAGGCGCCGTTAAAGCCAAACCAGCCGAGCCATAGGATGAATGTACCCAATGTGGCCAAAGGCATGTTTGAACCTGGTAGCGGTGTCAGTTTGCCGTCCGGGTATTTGGCGGTACGTGCGCCAAGTAGGATGGCGCCTGCAAGCGCTGCCCAGCCACCTGTCGAGTGCACGATTGTTGAACCGGCAAAGTCGAGGAAGCCCATTTTGTTCAAGAAGCCTGCGCCCCATGTCCATGCGCCAACGATCGGGTAAAGAACACCGGTCAGGAAGGCAACGAACAGAAGGAACGGCCAGAGTTTAATACGCTCGGCAAGTGTGCCGGAGACGATTGAAGCGGCGGTGGCGCAGAAGGCCATCTGGAAGAACCAGTCCGACGCGGAAGAGTAATCGCCTGTGTCAGCTGCGGCTGCTGGCAACGCTTTTGGAAGGAATGTGCCGATATAGCCGCCATCAACGCCTTCATACATGACGTTATAGCCGATAAGCCAGAACATCAGACCCGCGATGGAGTAAAGCGCAATGTTTTTGGTACATTGCATCGAAACGTTCTTTGCCTGCACCATGCCAGCTTCGAGCATGGCGAAACCTGCTGCCATCCAGACAACGAGGATGCCACCAAGCAAGAATAATAGTGTGTTGAAAAGAAAGGCCGGATTAGCGGCGGCGGCCGCTGCTTCTGCCTCTTGAGCCAAAACGGGTGTGGCGGCGGTAAGTGCCACCGCGACCAGTCCTGCTCCAATGAGATTTTTTGCCTTAAACATGTGTACCTTCCTGTCGTTACTAAAGCGCGTTATCATTTGATTCACCGGTTCGGATGCGAACGGCTGCGTCCAGGGGCAGAATAAAGACTTTGCCGTCCCCGATTTCCCCCGTGCCGGCGGAATTTTTAATTGCTTCAACGATGGGTTCTACCCGATCAGCTTTTGCTGCAATTTCGAGCTTCACTTTTGGAACGAAGCTCACGCTATATTCGGCACCACGGTAGATTTCACTCTGACCGCGCTGACGCCCATAGCCTTTGACCTCAGTCACTGTCATGCCGGTGATGTCTAAACCACTTAGACTCTCACGCACGGCTTCCAATTTATGAGGCTTAATAATTGCTGTAATGAGTTTCACGTCATCCCCCTCTCTGTCCTTTGAGATGTGTGTATTTTCCAGGGTCCTGATACCCCACAAACACTTTTGACCCGCCTTGACGAGTCCAGCTTGTTATTACAAGCGACGTGCCAAAACGTAATAATTTTTTAACTTATTGAAATATATGGGGAAAAATTTTAGGTGGGCGCGTGCTGTCTAAAAAACATTCACAAAATTGCCTATAAAACGTTCAATTTGAGTTAGTTGCACAAAATATAGGCTATTTTTTAGGCTGCACCGGCCGTGTCAGCCCTTCTTGGGCCGTTGAGGCGATTAAATTGCCCTTGAGGTCATAAAATTGTCCAAAACACAGCGCCCGAGCACCAAAGGCATTTGACGAGGTGAGTCGGTAAAACAGCCACTCATTGATGTCGAAGGGGCGGTGAAACCAGATGCTATGGTCAAGGCTGACGGTCATAATCGAGGGGTCAAATAGCAGTTTTCCATGGGCGATCAACGCGGTATCGAGCAGCGTGAAATCGCTGGCAAAGCCAAGCGCTGCCAGATGCAGCCGGTGTGGACCGGTGATTTTGCCGGTGGGGCGGATCCAGAAGCCCTGTTCCGGTTTGGCGGGCTCGGGTTTGATATAGCGGCTGATATCGATGGGGCGCATCTCAAATGAGCGATCGCGCAGAAAATAGGCAGTGACCTCCGGCTGCATGAGATCCTTATGTTTCTCCATCAGTTCGGAAACGGGCGGGAGTTCATCGGGGCGGGGGACGTCGCCGAGCGGGTCCTGGTGCTCAAGCCCGGATTCTTCGCGGTGAAAGGAGGCGCCCATGGCAAAGATGGTTTCCTTATCCTGGCGGGCATAGACCATGCGTGTTTGAAAGCTGCGGCCTTCATGGACGGGGTCGATATGATAGGTAACCGGCTTATCGGGGTCGCCGGGGCGCATGAAATAGCCGTGAATGGAGTGGCAGGCTTTGTCCGGGGCGGTGTTGGTGGCGGCGAGCACGGCCTGGGCAATGACCTGGCCGCCGTAAACCCGGTTCCAGCCGGGGTTATAGGAGGGGCCCTCATATATATGTTCGTTGATCTTTCGCAACGTCAGGGTGTCAAGGAGGATGTCGAAGGCTTTGCTCATAAAGGCGTTTTAACCGCTTGTTTGTTGTTGTGCGCCGCGCCATATCGAGCCGGGCTGGCGGGTGATGATTGCCCGGGACGGGCTGCATTTCTGTTGGCTCGTGGCGGCAAAATAAAGAGCTAAATGGCTGATTTCACTTAACGCTGCGGGGTGCCCGGGCTATGTTGGACGCGACAGAGAATGTCACACTAATGCGGTTTTGAACAGGGCTTATGACGTAATGGTAAAGGGCGACGATATATTGACCAGCAAGATTGACCCGCATTTGCATTTCGATGTGGCGATTGTCGGCGGTGGGCTCGTGGGCGCTGTCGCGGCGCTTTGCTTTGCGCGCCATGGCGGCGGCAGGTTTCGCAGCTTGTTGCTTGAGCGGGCCGGGTTTGATGCGCCGGAGCGCTCCAAGGGGCGGGCCTATGCGCTCTCTGAAGGATCGCGGGTTCTGCTGGCGGGGCTTGGGTTGTGGGATGAGATGGCGACCTTTGCCCAGCCGATTGCCGAAATTGACATTACCGACAGTGAGCTGGAAACACCTTTTCGCCCGGTGTTCCTGAATTTTGCCGGTGAGATCGAGATGGGGCGGCCGGGGGCTTATATCATCGAGCATGAGCGGCTGGCCGGGCCGATTTATGAGCGGCTCAGGGCGGCAAGCGGTGTGACGGTGCATACGGAAAGCAGTTTGGCTGGACTGGAGGAGCATGCGTCGTTTGCGGCCCTTAGAATGCGCACGGATGAGGGTGCGGATAAGACATTCACCGCCGGGCTGGTTGTGGGCGCTGATGGGCGCGGCTCGCGCGTGCGGTCGCTGTCCGGCATCAAGCTTTTTGAGCGGGACTATGACCAGGACGGCATTGTGGTGACGGTGAAACTGACAAACCCGCATGAGGGAAAAGCGGTCCAGCATTTTCTCCCCGCCGGGCCGTTTGCGGTGTTGCCGTTGACCGGGGAGCGGGCGTCACTGGTGTGGACTGAAGCCAGGGGGGAGGCGGCAGCCTTCTGCGCGCTGCCTGATGATGCGTTTATCGAAGAGGTGAACAAGCGGTTTTCCCCGAAGCTTGGACGGGCGGCGCTGGCGGGGCCGCGCGGGCATTTTCCGCTGAGCCTTGCCATTGCGCGCTCGTTTATCGGGCGGCGCACTGTGTTGATTGGTGATGCGGCGCATGGGGTGCATCCGCTGGCGGGGCAGGGGATGAATATTGGCCTCAGGGATGTGGCGGCGCTGGTTGAGATTGTGGTTGAGACCAGGCGGCTCGGGCTGGATCACGGCGGCGCGGTGGCGCTGGAGCGTTACCAGCAGTGGCGGCGATTTGACGGGGTGATGTCGGCTTTTGCCATGGACGGGCTGAACAGATTGTTCACGGCCTCTAATGACGGTGTAAAAGAATTGCGCGGTTTCGGCTTGCGGCTGGTGGACAGGCTGCCACCGCTGAAGGCGTTTTTTGTCAAGGAAGCGGCGGGGCTTAATGGCGACGTGCCGAAACTGATGCAGGGTGAGGCGCTTTAACCTTGTGACGGGTTGTCCTTAACCGGCAGCGAGGCTGTGATGCGGCAGGGGGAAGGTCTTGTATTGGTCGACGGCCTGGACCATGAGGCTGTCATAGTCAAAAAACGGCAAAAACTCATCACCCAGGATGTTGCGGGCGCAGAGCTTGCCACCGAATGACGGCATGATCAGGCGTTTGCCGTTTGAGACGAAGCAGGGGTAGCTGACCTCTTGATTGTCATCTTTTATCACCTTTGCCAGCGGGTACATGCCGCCGGCAATCTCATGGCTGACAGGGACATCGCGCGGCCTGGCGCGGAAGCTGAATTTGCCATGGCTGAAGCTGGCGGCGCGGATGCCACCAACCAGGCTCGGGAGCTGGCGCGACATGGCGCCTGCCACCCAGATCCATTCGACCTTTTTTTGCAGGGTATAAAGCTGGTTCAGATCCTCAGCGCCGATATGCCAGGGGTCGTCAAGGCGGCGGAAGGGGCGGCCGACGGCGATGACCTGTTTGATGTCATAGGCGCCAACGAGGTTTTTAACACTGGCGATCAACTCACCAGCCTGGGTCTTGGCGCCGAGCTGCATCATGGCGCTCCAGGTGACACCGCTGCGCAGGTAGAGATCAGCGACGATCAGCGTCGCCTCGGCAGGCCAGATGAGCGCGCCGCTCGGATGGGCGATAAAGTCATTGCCGCATAGCGGCAGCTTCTCATCGATCTGGTTGACTTCACGTAGTAATGGCGAGGCCATTTGATATCTCATTGGTAAGGGTCATTGGGGGCAAAGGCCACGCGAAATGACGGGGCATTGGCCGGGAAAACAGACTTGCTCCGGCGATGTTCAGGTGATTCGGATTATGAAAAGGTTAACAATGGTTAAGCTTTTCCTCAACCGCTGAATGGACGGTGGGCCGGCCTGCATGCTAGCGGCGATGCAGTATGGATTGGGGCTGGCCGGGCGCAGGCAGTTTGGCTATATTGCAGGCTATTGTCAGGGCGATCTGCTCTATAGCTGACGAGCCAGCTTTGGTTACAATCCGGCCAGTGACCGGCGGATGTTAAGGGAAATATTTTTTATGGATAAGTTTTTTGAAGGGTCTGTCTTATGGACAATCATTCGGCTTGTGGTCATCTCGCTGATCGTCGGGATTGTGCTGGCTACCTTTAACCTGGATGTTTTCGACCTTGTTCAAAAGCTGCGTGAGCTGATCCGCTATTTCTACAGCTTTGGCTTTGAAGCGCTGCGCGGGGCGTTTGAATATTTCCTTGTTGGTGCGGTGATTGTCTTCCCCATCTGGGTGATCTTGCGGCTGATTGCTGTCTCGAAGCCGGATAACTCAAAATCAGATGGTGGAAACAACAGGAAATAACCGGACTGCCGGGGGCCCTTTGGCCCGCCGGCAGCGGCTTTCATATATCCCCTCAATATCGAGCTAGAGAATTTCCAGCACCGCTTCTGGCGGGCGGCCGATGCGGGCGTCATCGCCTTTAACGACGATGGGGCGCTCGATCAGTTCCGGGTGGGCGTTCATCACGGTGAGGATGGCCTGATCGGCAAGTTTGGGGTCGTTCAGCTCAAGTTCTTTATAGAGCTTTTCGCCGGTGCGGAGCAGCTCGCGCGTTTCGATGCCAAGCTTAAGAACCAGCACTTCCAGCTCATCAGGCGTTGGGGCGTTTTCAAGGTAAAGCACGATTTCAGGCTCGATGCCTTTTTGCTGCAATAGCGCCAGCGTCTGGCGGGATTTTGAACAGCGGGGGTTGTGATAGATGGTGACGTCTTCATTCGGGCTCGTCATTTTGGAGTCTCCTCAATGGCCGTTCGGCCAAATCTGCTGGCGGCCACAAAAACGGGCGGCCAAAAAATATGGGGGTAAAAATAATCGGGTAACAGGGCTTGTCATCCCGGCCATTTAATTGGCGGGCGTGGACAGGCGATTGGTTGTCAGTGAAATCTCTTGAGGCTGATATAAGCGCTCGAAGGCGGCAAGGCAATGGGGGAGGCTCAATTTTTGATCACGAATATATGTGCGCTGGAACAGCGCGCCATTAGTGATGCTTTGAGAGATTTATGGCCAGACATGAAAAAGCCCGTGATCGGAATATCCTGATCACGGGCTTTTTCGTCTTGTTGATTTGATCAGCGCGATGCGGCTTTTTTCACCGCGGCGATGGTGCCGGGGCCAAAATTGCCATCAACGCCACCAGAATAGTAGCCATTGCGCTTGAGAATCGCCTGGAATTCGCGGCGGAAATCCTCTGGCCAGACGGAATAATTGCCGGTCATCTGGTCGATTGAGAACTGGTTGCCAGAGCGCACGGCTTTGTAAACCGCTTCAGCACCATTGCGGGGGCTTTTGGCCGTGCCTCTGCCGGCAGCGTACATCCAGCCGGTGTTGTGAAGGCCCTGAAGATCACCGGCGTCAGCGGCTTTCTTGTAATATTTGAAGGCCTGGCTGTAATCGACGGGCACGCCTTTACCGGTTTCATACATCCAGCCAAGGTTGGTCATGGCCAGCGGCTCACCAAGGGCGATGGCTTTTTCGTAAAGCTCGACCGCTTTGGCATAGTTTACCGAGACGACATTGCCTTTGGTGTACATCCAGCCAAGGTTATTAATGGCCATGCGCTCACCCTTGTCGGCGGCCTTCTGGTAATATTCAAATGCGACATGCATGTTGCGCGAGGTGCCAAAGCCATTTTCGTTCATCCAGCCGACGTCGGTCATGGATTTGGCGTGGCCCTTGTTGGCAGCCTGCATGAACAGCTCAAGTGCTTTTTTCAGATCTTTCTTGAGGCCGCCATTGCCATACTGATAATTCTTGGCGCGTTTATAGAGCTCCTCTGCCGGCTCATTGGAATGCGGCGTATTGCTAAAGTCCGGTTTGGGCGGGGTGAGGGTGGCGACGGCGCTGCCTTTCAGCTCTTTCAACCGGGCCTGGGCGAGGCGATAGAAAATGCCGGAGTGACACTCGGACAGGAAGGCCTCGACCTGGGCTTTGGTTGCTGTAGTGGCGATCTGCGGCCAGATGGAGCAGGCGGTTGCGCCTCTTTGCGGGCTCTGCTGAATGACGGTGTTGTTGTTGATGACGACTTTTGGCGGGACGAAGTAGAAAGGATCACCGCTGATCGAGCCATAGACAAAGGGTTGCTGGCGGCGATCTGTCGCCTGGATTACATCATCGCGGACCTTGCGGAACAAGAGGCTGATTTCGACGCCGGGTTCCGGCAGGGTTTTTGCAAGCGCTTCGGCGAAGGGGCTGTTGCTGCCAGCGCCATCTTCTGCAACGGTGCCGTGCTTGGAGGCATAAACAACAATGCTGTCGCCAATCGGCTCAACAGCGGCGAGGCCTCTGGAGACGCTGCGGGTGCGGTTTTTGCTGAGTTTCATCTGGGCGGCGAAGGGGTTGTTGCGGCAGGCGTCAAGCAAAACGATGCGCAGGCGTTTGGCGCCCTCAAGCGCTGATGTCATGAGGCTCAGTGTGAGGGCCTCATGGTCAAGGTCGCGATCGCGGCGCAGTTCAGCGTCATTTGGGATCAGGTAGTTGTTGCCGCCCATTTCGATGCCGTGACCGGCGAAATAAACCAGCGCAACATCGGCATTGTCAGCCTTGTCAGCAAAGTTGCGCACGGCGTCTCTAAGGTCGTTGATGCCGAGGTTGGTTTGCAGGCTGACATCGAAGCCGAGACCGCTGAGCACAGAGCCGATGCGGGTCGCGTCCTTGACGGGGTTGGGTAGTTGTGAGGCGTGGGTGTAGTCACCGATGCCGATGACGAGGGCCACACGGCGTTGATCCTGTGCGGCATTGACCTCTAGACCTGAGGTGGCAACCAGTGCGATGGCGGCCACGAAGAAGCTGGTTATTGCCCGGCGCATGCTGAATTCTCCCGAATACCAAGTAAAATTTTGAAAATTGCTACGATAGTTTACGCCGATTGGCCGGAATTGAAAGTCCTAAGCCTGAATTTTTGGGGGTTGTGCCATTTTTTCAATAGCGCTGCAGCTGGCGGTTAAAGTCTGGCGGAGAGGCGATTATTCGACTGGCAGATCGGCCCATTTTTCAGCGGTGCGGCCGCGGATGCTGGCGAGGGAATTGAGCTGTTCTTCATCCAGGCGCGCGGAAAGGCCTTTGAGGATGCGGCGCACCAGAGTCGGGCCTTCGTAGACCATGCAGCTATAAAACTGGACAAGGTTGGCGCCCGCTTCAAATTTTTGCCAGGCGGTCTCTGCGTTTTCAACGCCGCCGACGCCAATGATCGGTAAGGCGCCTTCGGTGATGACATGGGCGCGTGCCAGCATGCGGGTTGAGCGATGAAAGAGCGGCCGGCCGGAGAGGCCGCCGGCTTCCGCTGCCAGCGCCTTATCCTTTAGGCCGCTGCGCGATAAGGTGGTGTTGGAGATGATGACGGCGTCAACCTTGTGCTGCATCAGTTTTTCCAGAATGGCTTCAAGGTCCTGGTCGTCGATATCCGGGGCGATCTTGACGAAAATCGGCCGGCGGCGGCCACCAAGATCGACGATGTCGCTTCTTGCCTGCATTAAAGTGGTGAGCAATTCGCCCAGGGCCTCTGGCGACTGAAGGTCCCGCAGGCCCGGGGTGTTTGGTGATGAGATATTCACGGTGAAATAATCGGCAACGCCCTGAAAGGTTTTAAAGCCCTGAAGATAATCATCGATGCGGTTGTCGCTATCTTTGTTGGCGCCGATGTTGACGCCAATGACGCCGGTCATATCGCGGGCTTGCAGGCGCAGCAAGGCGGCTTCCTGGCCTTCATTGTTGAACCCAAGCCGGTTGATGACGGCGTGGTCTTTGGCAAGGCGGAAGATGCGCGGTTTCGGGTTGCCGGGTTGGGGCTTTGGGGTCAGCGTGCCGACCTCGACGAAGCCGAAGCCGAGCTGGATCAGCTCTTTTGCAACTTCGGCGTTTTTGTCAAAACCGGCGGCGATGCCCAGCGGGTTTTTTAGCTCCAAACCCCATAATGACTGACGCAGCCTTGGATCATCTTCGATGGTGCCGGGTACGGGCAGGCCGCTTTTGAGCGCCTTGATGGCAAGGCCATGGGCGCGCTCTGCATCAATTTTGAATAAGGCGGGCCGCGCGATTTTGAATAGATTCACCACTTATACTCCCCGCCTTGGCCGCAAGATTTGCACCTGATGCTCACATCGACACGCTCGTTAATTTGCGCCGCAATTTATGGCGGCGTTAAGTGCAGGTCACGCCGTGCCTTGTGACTGGTCGCCGCCAAACAGAGGTTGAAACTCGCCGGCGGCGGTTCGCTCAATGGGCTTTTCCCACAAAACACGGGCGGTTGGCAATGGGGCATAGAGATGCGGAAAGAGGGCGCCGCCGCGGGATGGCTCCCATTTCAGGGCGTCGCCCAGGTCTTCTGCTTCAACCGCGAGCAGAAGCAGATTGTCCTTGTTGCTGAAATGCTTTGATAAAGTTGTGGCGACCTGATCTTCGGTGGAAAAATGGATGAAGCCGTCGCGCTTGTCATCAGGCGATCCTTGAAATTCTCCCTCGGTGAGGGCGGCGGCCCATTCCTGCCGGGTGGCGATTTTATAGATGAGTGACATGAGGGGTTCCGTTTTGTTGGTGGGCTGATGAACATTTACCGACTTTGGCAATTGCGGCTTGCATTCTGCCGGGCTTTTGTCTACTTAAAGGCTAATTTTCTTAAAAAGGGTATTTATGCCTTGTGATAGGTATTTTATCCTTATATCTTGCTGCTGTGAAGCGGCCATCTGAATTATGAAGAGGGGTTTACTGTGATTACTCATGATGCAATCTGGGCGGCGATTGATGGCATTGCGGCGCGCTACACTTTCTCTCCCTCTGGTCTGGCGCGGGCGGCGGGGCTTGATGCCACCACTTTTAACAAATCCAAGCGCTTCACCACAAGCGGTCGTGAGCGCTGGCCCAGCACGGAGAGCATCGCCAAGGTGCTGGAGGCAACGGGTGCCAGCTTTGATGAGTTTTTGAACCTGATGGCAGCCGCCAATCCGCAGGGTGGTGTCTTCGGCCATAGCATCCCGCTGGTGGATATGGACCTGGCGGGTGAAGACGGGTTTTTCTCTGATGACGGGGTGCCGGCGCTTGAGGGGTGGGATGAGCTGAATTTCCCAGATCGGTATGATGAGGGGATGTATGCCGTTGAGGTGGTGGCAGATGACTATGAGCCGGTTTATTTTGCCGGTGATATCCTGATCATCAGCCCGGCGGCAGAGATAAGGCGGGGGGACCGTGTGGTGGTGAAACTGACAGGTGGTGAGGTGGTTGCCCGGCAGCTTCTGCGGCGAACAGCGCGGCGTATTGAGCTCACCTCCATCACAAAACCCACTGCAGGTGAGGTGGTGGAAAGCAATGATTATGAGTGGATGGCACGGATTGTATGGGTCAGACAGTGAGGTTCTTCACCAGCTATACTTAGGTTTTAGGTACTTTAGTTAATAAAGTGTTAAGTTTTAATTGATGGCCTTTCGGCTTTGGCCTACCTTTGATTGTCCGTTTACGAATTAAATTTGAGGCTTATTCGTTGCCGGGCAGTTTAGTGGGGGTAGGCCATTGGATTATTTGTCCTGGCATAGATGGCCCTGCTTTTATTCAGTGTGCGAAGGCCGGTTGGCCTGGCCGCGTTTTGCAAGCAGTTGTTTTGCGGGCATGGGGCATAGTGAGTGGCAGGGTGGTAGACGCGGGTTGAGTGCCAGAGGGCGCGGCCTCTGCAGGTTGTTCTATGGCGGGGCCCGGCATTTCAAATCATGCCAGTTACAATTGCGGCGGGCCGGATCTCAATTTGCTGCTTTCCTTTTCCTGATTTTGTTGTTTTCGGGTTTTTGCGCTCAGCCGTTATGGGCCGGGGAGGTGCAGCCGGTTTTTGCGTCGCTGGAGGAGACCTTGTGGCGCCCGATTAACGGTATGGCTACGCGGCAAGAGCAGTGGATAAAGCGGCGCGGCGGTAATGCGCCGCTTGTCGAGCTGTTTAGCGGCAGTGATGTTACCGAAAATCAATATGGGTTTTATGCGGGCGGTGTCACCGGGGCGCTTGGCCCGCATCTGGCGCTTAAAGGCCTGCGGCTGCGGGCCGCCTATGGGCGCGGGTCCTATAAATACCGCTCATCGCGGCAGGTCGGGGCTGTCAAGGTGCCGACATTGTTTCTCGGGACGTCTGAATTTTATGAAGCGATGGTTGGGTATGAGACGCGCTTTCAGGGGGCAATCTTCAAATTTTATGGCGGCGTTGTGGTGGAGGAGAACCATATTGATCCGCTGGATGTTGACAACCAGCTTGAGGGGCAGAAGGTGGGCGGCAAAATGTTGGTGGAGGCGTGGCGCGATCTGCCTGGCGGTCACTGGCTGTCAGCTTACGGCGCTTATACCACCGGGACGGATTATTACACCCTGCATGGTCGTTATGGGGCGGCGCTCAACAGCTTGTTGCATGTTGGAATCGAGGGCGGGGTGTTTGGCAACCGGGAATTTGACGCGTTGCGGCTCGGCGCCTTTGGCAAGTTCAAGCTGGGTGACGGAGAGTTTACCGTTTCTGCCGGTGTTTCGGGTGATTATGAGCAACCCGATTCCGTCTATGGCACTGTGCAATATTTCACCAAGCTTTATCAATGGGAGCGTTAATCGGCCGCTTCGCATGGCTCAGGCAGGTTGAACCAGAAATTGGTGATGGCGTCGTTCACGGCTTCTGTCTGATGTTCGAGATCAGCGACCGGCAGCGAGAGGTGCAGCCAGCTTGTCCCGTCTGCAAGGGCGAAAAAGCGGCTACCGGATGTGAGGGTGATTAAGGGCCGGCGATGGGCGCGCAGAAAATCAATCAGTTCGACTTGCCGGTCGACCGGCAATTGGGTCTCCTCGGTAAAATCGGCAAAAACAGCGTCGAACATCTGGTTGTTCTGCTGGCGGGTGGGCAGAGATTTGAAAAAGGTGATTTCTTCCTCGTGGTTTGAAACCGTGCTGATATGAGAGCAGAACCAGCAACGGTTGACGATGCGGCTGAGCCGCTGCTGGTTGGGTATGGAGATGTAGAGGAATTGAATCTCGGCCTGATCCATGGTGATCTCGTCTGTGTCGGTGTTAGGGTGATTTGCAAGCTTTATCTGCGGGGCATTAATGCCATGTAAAGTAACGACCGCTGCCTGATTTTCCGGATAAGGATTGTCAGGATAAAGAGGGGCCAAAAAAATTTCGGTTGGGAAACAGATGAGACGGTGGTGGAGATGATGATGGAAGGCGGCGATGCGGGAAGCCTAATGGACTGGATGGTGCTGTTGGGGTGGTGCGTGATGCTGGCACTGGCGGCGCTATACGGGCTTTGCTACCGGGATGCGAATGGGCGCAAACCGCCGGCGTTTTTGCTGTTTGGCGGCCTGGCGCTATTGTACCTGTTGCGGCTGGTGGTGAAGGATGTGCTCAAGCTGATATAGGGGGGATTGCCGGCAGGCGATGTCATCTCGCCAGGGCTGTTATCTTACGATGGTGATTGTTTCTGCGGCTCTGGTGATGGCGGTGTAAAGCCACTGGCGGGCATTCTCGCGGAAGGCCCAGCTTTCATCGAACAACACGACATTGTCCCATTGTGAGCCCTGAGCCTTGTGGGTTGTCAGCACATAACCAAAATCAAACTCATCAAGGTTGCGGCGCTGGGTCCAGGTCAGCTCCTGCTCGCGGCCCTCAAAGAAATGCCGCCAGACGCGGACGCGGGTGCTCTTGGCCTGCATCAATTCCGACTCCGGGCTGATGCGCATGTTCAGCCGGCCCTTTACATCATCCGAGACTTTGGTGACATCCCACAGGCTGCCATTCAGCAGGCCCTTGGCCTTGTTGTTGCGCAGGCAAATCAGGCGCTCGCCGACATTGGGCAGCACGCCTTCAAACTCGCGCAGCTGGCGCATGCGCTGGTTGTAGCTGCGGCGGGTTTTGTTGGTTCCAACCAGGATCTGATCGGCGGCGACGACATCTTCTGTCTCGAGGTCATCCTTGGCGATGATCCGACTTTCGCCGTAGCGGCCATATTCGATTTCATTGCCGGCGCGGACATCCATCGATAGCGCGATGATCGGGTTGTCGCGGGCCTGGCGGTGAACTTCTGTCAGCAGAAAATCCGGTTCATGCTCGGTGAAAAAACCGGCGCCACGCACGGGGGGTAATTGCGCCGGGTCGCCCAGCACCAGCAGTTTGGTGCCAAAAGAGAGAAGGTCACGGCCGAGTTCCTCGTCGACCATGGAACATTCGTCGATGATAACCAGATCAGCCTTTTTTACCGGGCTGTCGCGGTTCATGAAGAAATCGGGATTTTCGGAATTGCCCTCGCCGGGGCGATAGATGAGGCTGTGGATTGTCGAGGCGCCGGTGCAGCCCTTGTCGCGCATGACCAGCGCCGCCTTGCCGGTGAAGGCTGCGAACAGTACCTTGCCCTCGACATGTTCGGCCAGATGCTTGGCGAGGGTGGTTTTGCCGGTGCCGGCATACCCAAAAAGCCGGAAAATCGGCGCGCTGCCAGAGCTGAGCCAATCATCGACTGCGGTGAGGGCTGCGTCCTGTTGTGTGGTCCATTTCATATGCGGGGTTATGATCGCCGGCTTTTGGCCTGGGCTCCGGGTTGAGGAAGCCGAATCGATTCGGCCGGTTTGTTGCTGCGTTGGTTCTAACAAATCAGGCGCCGCCAGACGAGGGTTATTCCGGCAACAAAATTTATAATTTTTGACGCTGGCGGCGGGTCGGGTAAAGTCAGTTTTGGCGCGCGCCGCTTTGCTGATTTTATTAAACGCCAAGTGCCGATGGGAGTGCCAAAAACTCGTGTAACTGGGGGGATGCCAACATGATAACTGAATTTACGCCCTTTGCCTCACTGCTGGGCGGTACTCTGATTGGAGTGGCGGCGGTGATGCTGATGCTGTTTCTTGGCCGCATTGCCGGGATATCGGGGATTATCCGGGGGTTGTTTTCAATTGATTTTTCCGAGGTGTGGTGGCGACTGGCGTTTTTGGCCGGGTTGATTGCGGCGCCATTTCTGTTGCGCATGGCAACGGGCGTTTTGCCAGAATTTGCGGTGACGGGGAATCCCGAGCTGCTGGTGGTTGGCGGGCTGCTTGTTGGCTTTGGCACATCGCTTGGCTCGGGCTGCACCTCTGGTCACGGGGTGTGCGGCATTGCGCGGATTTCGAAGCGCTCGCTGGTGGCAACGGCTGTGTTTATGGTCTGCGCGATCATCACGGTTTTCATCATGCGGCATGTGGCATAGGGGAGGGTAATTCATGGGCATTGTTATTGCGCTAATAGCCGGGCTGGTCTTTGGCCTTGGGCTTGTTATTTCGGGGATGAGCAACCCGTCGAAGGTTTTAAACTTTCTCGACCTGTTTGGCAGCTTTGATCCAAGCCTGATTTTTGTTATGGCCGGGGCGGTGATTGTGACTTTCTTTGGTTATCGCTTCGCGGACAGGCGGGGGCGGCCGCTGATATCAGGAGACCTGCCCGGTGCGCCATCCGGTTTGATTGATGGGCGGCTGATTTTTGGCGCGGGTTGTTTTGGCGTTGGCTGGGGGCTGGTCGGGTTTTGCCCCGGGCCGGCCCTGACCAGCCTGACCTTTGGCGGGCTTAGCGCGACGCTGTTTGTCGCGGCGATGCTGATTGGCTTCGTGCTGGCAAGGCTGGTGAAGCTGTTTTTATAAGGCGCCGGTCAGCTCAGATCGGACATGAAAAAACCCGGCGCGAGGGGGATTGCGCCGGGTTTGAATGTTTAGGGCGTTTGGCCGTCTTCGTCAGCCTTTCACCATTCGATGCGCTCGATGTCGGTAAAGTCGATCGTACTGCCATCCTGAAGGGTGATTATACCATCAGCATCATCGGAGAGGTCGATGCTGTTTTCGTTATGGCTATCGATGGTGCCCTCGCTCAAGGTCACGGTCCAGTCGGTGCCGTAGGTGCCAAGATCTCCACCGCCGAAGGCGTCCTGCAATTCGATGGTGTCTGTCCAGGAGGCACCGCTGCCACCGATGATAACATCAGCGCCGTCACCTTCCTGGAAGATGAAAAGGTCGTTGCCATCGCCGCCATTCAGGGTGTCGTTGCCGGTGCCACCAATTAAGGTGTCATCGCCGCCTTCACCATAGAGGGTGTCGTCGCCGGTGCCGCCATCGAGGATGTCTGCGCCGCCACCGGTCCAAATGGTGTCATTGCCGGCTTCGCCATAGATGGTGTCGGCGTAATCGCCCATTTGAATGCCGGCTGCGTCATCAATAACATCGTCGCCGTCACCACCGTAGACGGTGTCGCCGCCGGTGCCATAGATGATGGTGTCATCGCCGCCATTGCCATAGATAACATTGGCATTTTCGTCGCCGGTGATGGTGTCGGCAAAGTCGGAGCCGCTGACATTTTCTACGTTGGTGATGGTATCCATGCCCGAGCCCTGGGTGTCCTGGGCGTCTGTATTGGTAAGATCAACATTGACACCGGAAGAGGCCGTTGAATAGTCAACCATATCGGTGCCTTCGCCGCCGTCGATGGTGTCATATCCTGAGCCAGCAACGAGTGTGTCGTTGCCCTCTCCGCCATTCAGGGTGTCGCCACCGCCGGGTACGGAATAGTCCATATCAAGACGCTGTGCGGCCATGTTCGAATCGGAGTTAAGCACAGAGTCCAGTGTGATGGCCTGGATCGGCTTGGCTGTCAGTTTGTCAGCGTCCGAGTTTGCTGTCATTTCCGGGTTCAGGTAGAAATTACCGTCCGAAAATTGAGACACAACCGCTGAGAACGAGGCTGTTGAGCCATCGGTGTAGGTGATGGTGGCGTTGTATGTTTGGTTTGAATCGAGAGTTTTGGTATCGCCATCGATTGTAACCGTTTCAGCTGTGTTGCCATTGTCATTATCGTCAATCCGGCCATCACCATCGCTGTCATTGGCGCGGGCGCTGACGATGTTATTGAATAGCGGGGAATTGCCATCGCCGTATGTGCCGAGCAGGTTGCCGGCATTTTCGGATGTGCCGTTGCTTTCATCCGTGTCAATGTCTTCTGCTCTGCCGAGGTGGATGAGTGAATAGTTGTAGCCAACCTCGCCGCTTGCACCAATTGTGTCATAATCTGACTCGCCAGCAACAAGGTAATCATCTCCGGCGCCGCCGGACAGGGTGTCGTTGCCGTCAAAACCGTAGATGATGTCTGTCAGGTCAGAGCCGGTTAGATTATCAGCGCCTTCGGTGCCAAACTGGATGCCGATGGTTTCTGTGAAGCTGTTGCCGAACTGGTCGGTGACCTCGACGGTGACGGTGTCGCTATAGGTGCCGCTGACGTCATGGCTGTTGACCAGGGTGATTTCACCGGTTTCGGCATTGATGGCGAATTTGCCATCAGCGTCGTCATTGAGGGCGAAGGTGAAGCTATCGCCTTCGTCACTGTCAACCACCGAGGTGACATCGGCAACAACGCTGCCGGCGCTCAAGGTTGTGCCTTGAGGGGCAAGCTCCGGGTTGCCCACGAAGGTCATGTCGGCTGGGGCGCTGCTGGTGTCGTTGACATCATTGACAGAAATGGTGACGGTTTCTTCGTAGGTGTTGCCGCCTTCATCTGTGGTTTGAACTGTCACGTCGTAAGTCGAAATCGGTTCGATGAATGTTGTCTCGCTGCTTCCTGAGACGACATCGAGCTGCACGTTATCGAATTCGACCGTCAGGCTCTCGCCAGATGTGGTTTTCTTGTTCGAGAAGCCGACCAACTCGATTCTATGCGCGCCGGCGGATAAATCACCAAGGTCAATGCTGATTGACTGCCAGCCGGAATCGTAATCGTCGTTGTTTGAGTTGCTGCCATCGACATGCAGGACATAATCATTGGCGCCGATGTTGACCAGCTCGCCGTCGATGCGGACCTGGATTTCACCATATTCATCATCTTCGTAAAGGCCGCTCATGGTCATGCGGAAGTCGATATCCAGCGTGCCTGTGCCGTTTTCGGTGACGGTGAAGCCTTTTTCGAAGGAGGCTTCCATGTTTGTCTGGGTGGAATCGTCAACGCCGCCCAGAGTCATGCTGAGGTCGCCCGACGAGGTGTTTGTCGAATAGGTGCCTGCTGTGTCGTTGTAGCTGAACCCGTCTGAGCCGCCTGAAAAGTCAGCGTCGATATAGGTTGTTGTCTGCTCACCGCCGGATACAGAAAGCTCAATGGTGCTGTAATGGTCAGCAGGTGGTGTCAGGGTGAGGTTGCCCGTGACGTCGCCGCTGGAGATTGTCCAGGTGCCATCGCCATTGTCGACACCGGCGGAAAGGGTCGAACCTTCCGGGATGCCTGAGATCGTTACATCATTGCCTTCTGCTGCTGCATCAAGCATGTCCTGAGAGAGGTTGACATTGATTGGGTTCGCGGTGTTGCCTGATTCATAATCAAGAGTTCCGCCATCGCGAATGCGAATTTCATTGCCAACGATTTCCAGAGCACCGGTTGGGTCGTTGATGATCTGGTAGGTGTGGCTGTCATTTTCGCTGGCATCAATGGTCGTCATGCTGGCAACGACAGTGCCGGCAGCGCTGTTTTCTTCGGCCGTTCCACCTGAGAAGGTGATGTCCGTCGGGTTTTCATTCTGGTCTGTTACATTGATTGTGAAGCTTTCTTCATAGGAAAGCCCGCTGCTATCGGTGGTGGTAACGGTTAGTGAAACCTCCGAACCGCTTTCAAAATCAAGCGCTTGATCGTCCTTTAGTTTGACCTGGTTGCCAACCACCTCAAAGCGATCATCGCTGAGGGTATAGGTGTGGCTGTCGCCTTCGTCGCCATCGGTTGTGGCGAGGTTGCCAACAAAGGCACCCGGTTCATTTTCCGCGACAACGAGGCTGTCGATGTCGCTTTCGGTAACTTCGGCAGTGAAGACGATGTCGCGGAAGTCATTGTCACCGCCGCCGAGGGTGTCTTCAAAGGCGATTTCATTGCCGTTGATGGTGACGTGAACCATGCCATCAGCATTGAGGCTGCCATCGCCGGAGAAGATTGCATTGGTGTGAGTGCCTGTCAGCGGCGTTCCATCAGCGCTCACAGCTTGCCAATCACCATTTTCATCTCGCGCGAAAGTTACGCTGTCACCGGCAGTCATGCCGCCATTGTTGGCGCCGCCGTTGGGGATCAGAAAATAACCGATTTCAGATGAATCGACATTTTCGCGCGATTGCCGAGCCCATGTCGCCGGCGCTGCCTTGATTGGCATTGGCCCAAATGATCTCACCAGCCACTGGGTTGCCGTCGGCGTCCATATGGAAAACGCCAATTGCATTGTCAAAACCGGCTGTTTCTTCGACAAAGCTTAGCGTTGCCGTTGATTCAACGCCGGTGAGGCTGATGTCTGTCGGCGCCATGTTTTCATCGACATCGGTTACGTTGATATCAAAATTTTGCGTGCTTGTTGAGCCGTCTTCTGATGTGGCGGTGATTTCGATCGTGTGTCCGGTGGCTGATTCGAAATCAATGTCGCCCGCGACGGTGACTTCACCGGTGTTGGAGTCGATTGTGAAGAGGCCGCCTGCATCGTCTGAGAGGCTGTAGGTGATGCCGTTGTTGCTGCCATCGGCGTCAGCAGCGAAAGCTGTGATGCCAACTGATGTGCCGACAGCGACATTCTCGGAGACGGCGTTTGCGGCGTCGTCTGTGTCTGAGATGGCGGAAACATCGAACTCGTCAACGTCATTGATGGCGATGTCGTAGCTTTGCGTGCTTGTGGAGCCGTCTTCGGACGTGGCGGTGACTTCAATTGACTGCACGTCGCCTGCTTCGAAATTGATATCGCCAGCAACGGTGACTTCGCCGGTGTTGGGATCGATGGTGAAGAGGCCGCCGGCATCGTCGGAGAGGCTGTAGGTTACATTGTTGTTTGAACCGTCCGCATCTGCGGCGAAGGCTGTGATGCCAACGGATGTGCCAACCGCGACATTCTCGGAAACCGCGTTTGCGGCGTCATCTGAGTCGGAGATGGCGCTTACGTCGAACTCGTCGACATCATTGATGGTGATGTTGTAGGACTGGCTGAAGTGAGCCATCTTCGGCTGTGGCTGTGACTTCGACTGATCAGCACGTCACCGGCGTTTCGCGGTCGATGTCGCCAGCAACAGTGACCACACCGGTGTTGGTATCGATGGTGAACAGCCCACCTGCGTTATCGCTCAAGGAATAGGTAGGTGATCGTTTGTTGGTGGCATCGGATCGAAGGCATCGGCCGTGATGCCAACCGTCGTGCCGATAACCACATTCTCGGTCACTTCGTTTGCAGTGGCATCAGTATCGGTGATGGCGCTGACATCGAACTCGTCGACATCGTTGATCGCGATGTTGTAACGATTGGGTGCTTGCGGAACCGTCGTCTGATGTGGCGCTTCCACCGTGATCGGTCTGGCTGTCGCCCGGCTTCGAAGTTGATGCCGCGGCAATGGTGACCACACCGGTGTTCGGTCGATGGTGAACAGGCCGTCGGGGTTGCTGAGAGGCTGTAGGTGATCGTGTTGTTGGTGCGCATCCAGAGTCAGGCAGCGTGGGCCGTGATCCCGACCGATGTGCCGATGACCACGTTCTCGGTCACTTCATCCGTGGTGGCATCAGAATCGGTCGGTACGCTGACATCGAACTCGTCGACATCGTTGATGGTGATGTTGAACGTGGTCTGGCGACTGAAGTTGAGCCGTCTTCTGATGTGGCCCCCGTGATTCGATTGATTGCACGTCGCGGCTTCACGGTCGATGGCGCCGGCCACGGTGACCACACCGGTGTTCGCGTCGATGGTGAACAGGCCGTCGGCGTCATCGTCAATGATGTAGGTGATCGTATTGTTGGTGGCATCGGCATCGTCACACGCCAAGGCCGTGATGCCGACCACGTGTGCCGACAGCCACGTTCTCGGTCACTGCGTTGGCGGTCGTCAGAATCGGTCGATGGCGCTGACATCGAACTCGTCAACGTCGTTGATGGTGATGGTGTAGACGCTGGGTCTGGAACGAACCGTCGGTCTGATGTGGCTCGGACCGTGATCGAGCTGTTGCCCCGCTTCGATGTCCCGATGTCGCCAGCAACGGTGACCACGCCGGTGTTGGCGTCGATGGCGAACCGCCCGCCGGCGTCATCGTCCAGGCTGTAGGTGATCGTCATTGTTGGTGGCATCGGCGTCGCAGGCGTCGAAGCCGTGATGCCGACCGCGGTGCCGACGATCACGTTCTCGGTCACTTCGGCGTTTGCGGCATCGACATCGGTGTCGGTGACCGCCCCGACGTCGAACTCGTCGACATCGTTGATGGTGATGTCGTAGACTTGGGTGCTTGTGGAACCGTCGCTGCTGGCGGCTCGGACCGTGATGTTGCGGCTCGCCGTCGCTTCGCGGTCGATCGCCGCGGCGACGGTGACCACGCCGGTGTTGGCGTCGATCGTGAACCGGCCGCCGCGTATCGGTCAGGCTGAGTAGGTGATCGTGTTGTTGGTGGCATCCGCGTCGCTGGCCAGCGCCGTCACGCCGACGACGGTGCCATTGGCAGCGTTCTCATCCACTGCGTTGGCCGTCACGTCGCTGTCGGCCACCGCGCCCACGTCGAATTCGTCGACGTCGTTGATGGTGATCGTGAACGGCTCTGGGTGCTTGTTGAACCGTCGCTGGATGCTGGCCCCCTGACCGTGATGTGCGAGTGGCATCACCGTGCTTCGCAGATCGATGTCGCCAGCGACGGTGACCACGCCGGTGTTGGTGTCGATCGTGAACCGCCCATCGGCGTTGCTGGTCAGGCTGTAGGTGATCGTGTTGTTGGTCGCGTCCAGCGTCGCTGGCAAAGCCGTGATGCCGACCGTGGTGCCGATGCGACATTCTCGGCCACCGCGTTCGCAGCGTCATCGACATCGGTCGGCACGCTGACATCGAACTCGTCGACATCGTTGATCGTGATGTTGAACGACTGGCTGGCGACCGAACCGTCGCTGCTGGCCGCCTGGACCGTGATCGAGCGGGTCGCGCCGTGCGTTTCGCGATCGATCGCCGCGGCGGTGGTGACCACGCCGGTGTTGGCGTCGATCGTGAACAGCCCGTCGGGGTTGCTGGTCAGGCTGTAGGTGATCGTGTTGTTGGTCGCGTCGCCATCGAAGGCGTCGGCCGTGATGCCGACCGTCGTGCCGATGACCACGTTCTCGGTCACTTCGTTGGCGGTCACGTCGTTGTCGGTGATCGGCCGACATCGAATTCGTCGACGTCGTTGATGTTGATCGTCATCACTGCGGTGTTGGACGACCCGTCACTGGACGTGGCCCGCACGGTGATGTTGTGGCTGGCCACCGCTTCCCGATCCAGCAGCGTGCCGTCGGCGACGGTGACCACACCGGTTGATCCGTCGATCGTGAACCGCCCGCCGGCGCTATCGTCAGCGAGTAGGTGATCGTGTTGTTGGTGGCATCGGCGTCGGAGCCAGTCCGCCGTGACGCCGACGACCGTGCCCACGCGGCGTTCTCGTCGACTGCGTTGGCGTTGCGGCGTCGCTGTCGGTGACGGCGCCGACGTCGAACTCGTCGACGTCGTTGATGTTGATCGTGAACTACTGGCTGGCGACCGAGCCGTCGCTGCTGGTTGCTTGAACGGTGATCGAGCGGGTCGCGCCGTGGGCCTCGCGATCGATGGCCGCGGCGGTGGTGACCACGCCGGTGTTGGCGTCGATCGTGAACCAGGCCGCCGGCGTCGTCGTCAAGCGAGTAGGTGATCGTGTTGTTGGTCGCATCCAGCGTCGCCGGCAACGGCCGTGATGCCGACGGCGGTGCCGACGGCGACATTCTCATCGACCGCGTTGGCGGCGTGCATCGTCGTGTATCGAGATCGGCGCCGACATCGAATTCGTCGACGTCGTTGATGGTGATGGTGAACATCTGGGTGGTGACCGATCCGTCGCTGCTGGCGGCCTGCACCGTGATTGTGCGTGCTGGTCACCGTGCGCTTCGCGATCGATCGCCAGCGACGGTGACCACGCCGGTGTTGGCGTCGATCGTGAACAGGCCATCGGGATTGCTGGTCAGGCTGTAGGTGATCGTGTTGTTGGTGGCATCGGCAGATCGAACGCATCGGCGGTGATCCCGACCGCCGTGCCGATGACCACATTTTCGGTCACCTCGTTCGCTGCGCCGTCAACGTCGGTGGGGACCGTGACATCGAACTCGTCGACATCGTTGATGTTGATCGTGAACGACTGCGTTGAACTGGAGCCGTCGTCTGCTGTGGCTGCCCGCACCGTGATCGATGTTGTGGCTGGCCGCCGCTTCCCGATCCAGCAGTGTGCCGTCGGCCACGGTGACCACGCCGGTGTTGGCGTCGATGGTGAACCGCCCGCCGGCGGTGTCGTCCAGCGAGTAGGTGATCGTGTTGTTGGTCGCATCGGCATCGGAAGCCAGCGCCGTGACGCCGACCACGGTGCCATTGGCGGCGTTCTCATCCACCGCGTTGGCCGTCAGGTCGCTGTCGGACACAGCCCCGACATCGAATTCGTCGACATCGTTGATGTTGATGTCGAAGCTCTGGTTGGTGAACGAACCGTCGGCTGCTGCTGGCCGCTGACCGTGATGATTGCGCGTCGCCAGCTTCGCGGTCGATCGCGCCGGCCACGGTCACCACTCCCGTGTTGCTATCAATCGTGAACCGGCCACCGTCGTCGTCCTGCAGGGAGTAGGTGATCGTGTTGTTGGTGGCATCGGCGTCGGCAGCATCGGGCGGTGATCCCGAACGGCTGTGCCGACCGCGACATTCTCGTCCACTGCGTTGGCGGCGTCGTCGCTGTCGGTGATGGCGCCGACGTCGAATTCGTCGACGTCGTTGATGTTGATCGTCATCACTGCGGTGTTGGAACTGCCGTCAGTGGACGTCGCCCGTACGGTGATGTTGTGGCTGGCCGCCGCTTCCCGATCCAGCAGCGTACCGTCGGCCACGGTGACCACACCGGTTGATCCGTCGATCGTGAACCGCCCGCCGGCGCTATCGTCGAGCGAGTAGGTGATCGTGTTGTTGGTGGCGTCCGCGTCGCGGCATCGGCCGTGATGCCGACCGACGGTGCCGTTGGCCGACATTCTCAGAGACCGCGTTGGCGGCGTCATCTGAGTCGGAGATGGCGGAGACATCGAACTCGTCGACGTCATTGATGGCGATGTCATAGCTCTGGGTGCTTGTTGAGCCGTCTTCGGATGTGGCGGTGACTTCGATTGATTGCACATCACCGGCTTCGAAGTTGATGTCGCCAGCGACGGTGACTTCACCGGTGTTGGGGTCGATTGTGAAGAGACCATCGGCGTCGTTTGAAAGGCTGTAAGTTACGTTGTTGTTTGAACCGTCTGCGTCTGTGGCAAAAGCTGTGATGCCGACGGATGTGCCGACAGCGACATTCTCGGAAACCGCGTTCGCAGCGTCATCTGTGTCGGAGATCGCAGAGACGTCGAACTCGTCGACGTCGTTGATGGCGATATCGTAGCTTTGGGTTGAAGTGGAGCCGTCTTCTGATGTGGCTGTGACTTCGATTGACTGCACATCGCCGGCTTCGAAGTTTATGTCGCCAGCGACGGTGACTTCACCGGTGTTGGGGTCGATGGCAAAGAGGCCATCGGCGTCGTCTGAGAGGCTGTAGGTTACGTTGTTATTCGAACCGTCTGCATCGGCAGCGAAAGCTGTGATGCCGACTGATGTGCCGACAGCGACGTTCTCGGAGACGGCGTTTGCAGTGTCGTCTGAGTCGGAGATCGGGGAGACATCGAACTCGTCGACGTCGTTGATGGCAATGTCATAGCTCTGGGTGCTTGTGGAGCCGTCTTCTGATGTGGCTGTGACTTCGATTGACTGCACGTCGCCAGCTTCGAAGTTGATGTCGCCGGCAACGGTGACTTCGCCGGTGTTGGGGTCGATTGTGAAGAGGCCGCCTGCGTCGTCGCTCAATGAATAGGTGATGCCGTTGTTGCTGCCATCGGCGTCGGCAGCGAAAGCTGTGATCCCAACGGATGTGCCGACCGCGAGATTCTCGGAAACCGCGTTTGCGGCGTCATCTGAGTCGGAGATGGCGGAGACGTCAAACTCGTCGACGTCGTTGATGGCGATGTCGTAGCTCTGGGTGCTTGTGGAGCCGTCTTCGGATGTGGCTGTGACCTGGATGGTCTGGTTGGCGCCCGCTTCGAAGTTGATGTCGCCAGCAACGGTGACTTCACCGGTGTTGGGGTCGATGGCGAAGAGGCCGCCTGCGTCGTTTGAGAGGCTGTAGGTTACATTGTTGTTTGAACCGTCCGCATCTGCGGCGAAGGCTGTGATGCCAACGGATGTGCCAACGGCGACATTCTCGGAGACGGCGTTGGCAGTGTCGTCTGAGTCTGAGATCGCGCTTACGTCGAACTCGTCAACGTCATTGATGGCGATGTCGTAGCTCTGGGTTGAAGTTGAGCCATCTTCGGATGTGGCTGTGACCTGGATGGTCTGGCTGTCGCCGGCTTCGAAATTGATATCGCCAGCAACGGTGACTTCGCCTGTGTTGGGGTCGATGGTGAAGAGGCCATCGGCGTCGTCTGAGAGGCTGTAAGTTACGTTGTTGTTTGAACCGTCTGCATCGGCAGCAAAGGCTGTGATGCCGACGGATGTGCCGACAGCGACATTCTCGGAAACCGCGTTCGCAGCGTCATCTGTGTCGGAGATCGCAGAGACGTCGAACTCGTTAACGTCATTGATGGCGATGTCGTAGCTTTGGATTGAAGTTGAGCCATCTTCGGATGTGGCGGTGACTTCGATGGTCTGGCTGGTGGCTGACTCGAAATCGATGTCGCCAGCAACGGTGACTTCGCCGGTGTTGGGATCGATGGCGAAGAGGCCGCCTGCGTCGTCGCTCAATGAATAGGTGATGCCGTTGTTGCTGCCATCCGCGTCAGCAGCGAAGGCTGTGATGCCAACGGAAGTGCCGACAGCGACATTCTCGGAGACGGCGTTCGCAGCGTCATCTGTGTCGGAGATGGCGGAGACATCGAACTCGTCGACGTCGTTGATGGCGATGTCGTAGCTCTGGGTGCTTGTGGAGCCATCTTCAGATGTGGCGGTGACTTCGATGGTCTGGCTGGTGGCTGACTCGAAATCGATGTCGCCAGCGACGGTGACTTCGCCTGTGTTGGGGTCGATGGTGAAGAGGCCGCCTGCATCGTCGGACAGGCTGTAGGTTACATTGTTGTTTGAACCGTCCGCATCGGCGGCGAAGGCTGTGATGCCAACGGATGTGCCGACAGCGACATTCTCGGAGACGGCGTTTGCGGCGTCATCGGAGTCGGAGATCGCGGAGACATCGAACTCGTCAACGTCGTTGATGGCGATGTCGTAGCTCTGGGTGCTTGTGGAGCCGTCTTCGGATGTGGCGGTGACTTCAATTGACTGCACGTCGCCGGCTTCGAAATTGATGTCGCCAGCGACGGTGACTTCGCCTGTGTTGGGGGCGATGGCGAAGAGGCCGCCTGCGTCGTCGCTCAATGAATAGGTGATGCCGTTGTTGCTGCCATCAGCGTCAGCAGCGAAAGCTGTGATGCCAACGGATGTGCCGACGGAGACATTCTCGGAAACCGCGTTTGCGGCGTCGTCTGTGTCGGAGATCGCGGAGACGTCGAACTCGTTAACGTCATTAACATTGATGGCAAAGCTTTTTGTTGATGTTGAGCCGTCTTCAGATGTAGCCGTGACTTCGATGACGGGGTTTGGTGTCAGTTCAAAATCAACAGCTCCGGCGACTGTGACTTCACCGGTTTCCGGATTGATGGCGAACAGACCGCCGGCGTCGTTTGAAAGGGAGTAGGTGACCTGGTTGGTCGTGCCGTCTGCGTCAAAGGCATAGGCGGTGATGCCGACCGGTGTGCCGATGGCGGTGTTTTCTGTAATGCTGTCGGCAGTGCTGTCAGAATCCTGAATGGTGGATACGTCGAATTCGTCAACATCGTTGAAGGTAACTGACAGTTGCTCAGTGGCGCTGTTGCCCTGGCTGTCAAATCCTGTGATGTAAAAGCTGTGGCTTTGAGCTTCTTCGTAATTGATATCGGCGCCGGGGGCGACAACAACTTTGTTGCCAACGATATTAAACAAACTATCGGCAACGGCCTTGCCATCTGCATCAGTGATTGCATAGCTGAAGCTTGAACCAGCGGCATCTTCCAGACCCAGCGTTGCGACAACTGTGCCGACGTCTGCGTTCTCATCGACCGTTTCAACATTTGCAATGAGGTCCGGGTTGAATTGTGTGGCAGGTGCATCGCCGTCATTTTGTACAGGGGCGTCTCCATCCGCCTGCTGCTCAGGTGCTGGATCTGGCGTTGTGCCTTCGAATGCAGGCGGTGTTTCGGCTTGCTCCAGATCGGGTGCTGGCGCATTTGAACCAGAGCCCTGGTCAGGTTTGGAAACATCAAGGGTTGAATTTCTGAATGATGATTGCGGCGTGTCTTGAGTGGGCTCTTCAGCCGGTGTGATTGTTGGCGCTTCGGGAGCGGTTTCAGCCTCAGCTTTTGGAAGGTCGTTCAGCAGGTCTGACGGGTTGCTTTCTTTCTCGATCGGGCGCGCTGCATCAATGATCTCTGATTTTTCCTCGATGCCGTAATGCAGATTAGGGTTGGTGATATCGGCGCGTGAAATGGATGTGTCGGTGATATTCTCGTCACGCGACTTTTCGACCAGCTTTTCATAGCTGCGGTCACCATTTATTTGGCTGCTGCCTGACTTTTCGGAAACAAATTTCTGACCAGCTTCACCTGATTTAACGTCGTCACTCATATCCAGACCCTTAACTGTATGGGGCGGTTTTCCGCCTGAAAAAACAAAGCTTTGGGTACTGATATTTATCTGCAAGTATTACTGGAGAGTTACTTTAACCGGATGTTAATACCTTAATAAAAATTGTGGTAAAAACATTGATAATACATGGGTTTTTCTGGCCGTTTTGACGCGTGACCGGTGTGAAATGGAAGGATTTTATTAACTGCTCTACGGGATGCACATGGGCAAAGATGTTTCAACGTGGGTGACGCTTTTCCGCATCCGGGGCGGTTCCTTGAGGGCTCTTGTTGCGGCCATCACCAGTGGTTATTTTTTTAATCAATTGCCAGCCATATAATTAAAATAATTAAAACTTTTTCAAACTTGTGCTGTCACAATCACCAACATTGTAAAGTAAATTACGAATGTAAAGAGGTGGGCAGTTGCCTGCGAGCAAGTTGTTTACGCGTCGTGCAGGGCAGGACCGGTCTACGGTTAATTCCAGTGCGAAAACAGACAAAAAAGGCGATGAGGCTCAGCCGGTCATAAAAAGATCCGGGCTGCGCCAAAAGTTGTGGCCGGTTAGCATCGGCCGTCTGCGCGAAAATAACATCCCGGGTGTTGATGTTTTGAAGATGCCAATCTCCGTTTGGGTGTCTTCCCTGATTATCAACGTGCTTGGTATTGGGTTGCCCATTCTGATTCTGCAGGTCTATGACCGGGTGATTCCGCAGCAATCGATCAACACGCTGGTGCTGATGGTTATCGGTTTTATCGGGTTGCTGGGGCTGGAGCTTCTTTTGCGGATTAGCCGGGCCTACACACTTGGCTGGGGCGCCACCCAATTTGAAATGAATGTAAGCCAGATGGCCATACGCCGGCTGCTGCAAACGCCGCTTGAGCATGTCTCTGCCGACAGGACGCAAACGCAGATTGACAGGCTGACTTCCATTTTTCGGCTGGCAGATTTTTTTGGTGGTGCCAACAGCCTATTGATTATCGACCTGCCCTTTGTGCTGGTTCTGGTGGCGGCAATGGCGATAATTGCCGGTGGCCTGGTGCTGGTGCCGATTGGCGTGTTGCTGATCTTTGCGGTTCTAACCCTTCGCTATGGCCGGCGCTTGCGCGAAGAGTATGAAGCGCGTGAGGTGCAGGACAATCGCACCTATGATTTTGTTGCCGAATGCCTGCGCGGTGTTGTGACCTTGAAAGGGCTCTCTATGGAGCCCTTCATGTTACGCCGTTTTGAGCGGCTGCAGAAATCCCGCGCGGCGACGAACTTCCGCACCATTCAGGCCTCAAGCAGCGCGCAATCGATCTCGGCCATTCTTGGCAGCGTGACGATTATCGCGACCGTGACGGTTGGTGCTCTTTATGCGGTGATTGGTGATCTTTCGATTGGCACGTTGGCAGCCTGTACGCTGCTGGCCGGGCGGATCATTCAACCGGTTGTGCGCTTTGCTGGGCTGTGGTCTGAATTTCAGAAACTGGAGCTGGCGCTCTTTGAGGCTGCGAGCCTTTTTCAACTGCCGACGGGGCCAACCGAGCGTGTTGTCGATGGGCGGGAAGGCTCACCGGTGCTGGCACTGGCAAATGTTAGGATTACCAAACGGGATGCATCAGTGCTGGGTCCCATTAATCTGACGGTGAAATCGGGTGAGTGCCTTGGTATCACCGGGCCGGATACCATTGCAAAATCGAAGTTTTTACGCACCATCGCCGGGCTTGACCAAAGCTTCACCGGGCAGATCCAATATAACAATATTGATGTGATGCATTATCGCAATGGCAACCCGCGCAGCGTGGTGCTGGTCGGGCCAAAATCCACGGTATTTGACGGCAGCATTCTCGAGAATCTGACGCTCTATGGCACGGGGCCTAGCGTTGATGAAGTGCGGTGGGCGTCGCAGATGACCGGTGTTGATAATGATATTAACTCCCTGGCGCGCGGCTATGACACGCAGGTTGGTGATGGCGCGGCGGAGAAACTTTCTGAAGGGTTGATCCGGCGGATAATCCTGACGAGAGCGATTGCCATGCTGCCTAAGGTGCTAATACTCGATGAACCGCAGCAATCGCTCGATAGCGCCTCTGACAAGATGCTGGTGAATTGCATTGCGGCGCTTAAGCACAATATCACGATCGTTGTTTCAACCATGCGGCCGTCTTATTTTCAACTGGCGGACAGGATGCTGACCTTCGATGAAAATGAGATTTATGACCGCGCAACATCATTGCCTTTGAATGGTGTGGCGGCGGCGCCCCAAGAGCGGGGGGCTGCGTGATGAGTGACCGGATGGACGAGCTGTCCTTTAGCCTTAATCATGCAATGCCGGAGGCGGGTGGCGGAAACCTGAATGAAGTCCATGAGCAGTATCTCAAACTTCAACAGTCTTTCAGCGCTGCCAAAGATGGTAAGGAACCGTCATTTACCGACTATGAACTCTGCCTGCACCGGCTGGTGAGGCTTTTGAACTGGTCGGGTGATGAGCGGCACCTGATGGAAGCGCTGCCGCATCTTGAGCCCGTTGCCAGCGTTTCCTCGCTGCGCACGGTGATGTCGCATATTGGCTTTAGGTCAAAGCGTTGCTCGCCGACATTGCTGCGGCGCGGGCGGGATTTATTCCCTTGTGTGCTGGAGTTAAAAGACGGCCCTGTTGTCGTGACAGAGGCGGTGACGCGCAGCAAGTTCAAGGGCTTTAATGGCCAGGGGGTTTGCCATGTCTCCTGGCGGCAGGTGCAGAATGCCAAATCACTAACCTTGTTCCAGCAGGATGAGGGGCGCGAGAGTGAAGATGTGAGCCGCCAGGGCTCGTGGTTTATGGGGGCGCTGCGCTCTTTGCGGCGGCCGGTTCTGGCAACGCTGAGCCTGACATTTCTGGCGAATGTGCTGACCATCGGTACACCGCTTTACACAATGAATGTTTATAACCGGGTGATCGGCAGCGAGGCGCTCGACACTCTGGCTTATCTGTTTGTCGGTATAATTGTGATGATTGGGGCGGAGGTTGTTTTGCGGCGGGAGCGCGGGCGTTTGCTCAGCTTCATTGGCGCGCGCATGGATGCCGAGATCACAAACCGGGTGTTTCGTCAGGTCATGACATTGCCGGTGCTGATGACTGAAAGCGCCTCGATTAACAAGCAGATCACTCAATTTCGCCAGTTTGAATCAATTCGCGATCTTCTGACGGGTAATCTGGCGAGCACACTGCTCGATCTGCCGTTTTTGTTTATCTTTTTCGGCGTGATCGCCTTTTTGGCGGGATGGCTTGTGCTCGTGCCTTTTGTGCTGGTTGTTCTGCTGGGTGTGCTGGCAACCATGACGCTGCCAACAGTTCGCCGGCGCGGCCGGACATCCGGCTTTGAGCGGGCGCAGTATAACCGCATGTCAATGGAGCTTGCCAACAAGATGCAGGCGATCCGTGAGCTTGGAATGGAAGATATCTGGCTGGCCCGGCATATGCGGGTGGCGCAGGTCTCCGCGCACAGCATGTTTCGGGCGCGGTTTTTTGAGACGGCGCTGCAATCGGGTTCGCAAATTCTTGTCATGATCTCTGGCCTTGCGACCATTGCCCTTGGGGCTTATCAGGTGATTGAGGGCAATATTGATACCGGCGCGCTGATTGCCATCATGATGATTGTCTGGCGGATTTTGACACCCATTCAGATTGCATTTTTGTCGCTGAACCGGATCAGCCAATTGAAGCAGACGGTGACGCAGCTTGACAGGCTGATGGTCATCAAAGGCGAGCGCCGTTTCAAGGGGCGACCGAATTCGCTGCGCAAATTTGACGGGGCGGTGAAGTTTGAAAATGTAAGCTTTAAATATGGGCCGCGATCAGAGCCCGCCCTGAAGGCTGTGAACTTTGAGATCAACCACGGTGAAGTGGTGGCAATTGCTGGTGCGACGGGTGCGGGTAAATCGACGATCTTGAAACTTCTGCTTGGGCTCTATCAGCCGCAGGCGGGGCGGATCTTTCTTGACGGAATTAACGTGCAACAGCTCGATGTTGGTGAAGTGCGCTCATCAATCGGCTTTATGCCGCAGGAATCATCGCTGTTTTATGGCACGCTGGCGCAGAACCTGCTGCTTGGCAATCCGCTGGCCTCGCGGGAGGAAATTTATGCGGCGCTGAAGATGGCGGGCGTTGGGCCGGATGATGCGCTTTTGCGCAAGGGGCTGGACCGGCCGCTGCGCTATGAAAGCGGCGATCTGGATGACAATGACGTTGCGCGGATTACCTTGGCGCGGGCGTTTCTGGTCAAGGGCCCGTTCCTGCTGCTGGATAATCCGGGTGCGTCGCTTGATAACGCTGCTGATCAGCATTTTATCTCCCAGCTTAAAAAGTTCAGCGGTAAGCGGACGGTGATTGTGGTGACGAACCGGCCCAGCCATATCAAGGCCTGTGATCGGCTGATGCAGTTTCAGACTGGCACGCTTGTTAATGACATGTCAGTGGAAGCCTATATCCAGGCGACAAAGGAGACTGCGGCTAAGGCGTCTTAATGCCTGAAGTAAAAGGGATTTTAATAATATTTTGCTTTAATGCCGCTTGTGTAAGGCGTATCCGCATGAATTATGCAGCCGCTGTTCAACTTTAGTAGGTAAGGTTTCATAACTCTCCATGGCGAACATCCAACCAGAAAATTTGGCCCTGCCAATTGATATTGAGGGCGGCGAGTGGGAGTATTTCTTCGCCCGGTTGACCGTTGTGTTGTGCGGTTTTTTCTTTCTGCTGGTGGCCATTGCTTCGTTTGCACCAATCTATGAGGTGGCGATCACCGAGGGCAAGATTGTGCCGCAGGGCTCTGTCATTCGCGTTGAGCATTATGAAGGCGGTATCGTCAAGCAGATCCATTTTCGCGCCGGGTCGCGTGTGGAAAAAGGCGATGTGATCGTCACTCTGACACCGGCGGCGGCGGTGAGTGACCAGGACCAGATGGCGGCGCGCTATGTCAACCTTGCCATTACAGAGATGCGGCTGAAAGCGCTGATCAACGAGACCGATTTAAAATTTGGCAAATATGCCAAAACGCACCCGAAGCTGGTCGCGGACAATCTGGCACTTTTCAGCGATGAGAAAAAAACCATCAAACACACTGTCGGCGGTCTGACAGCGCGGCTGAACCAGAAGTCGGCGTCGGTTAAGGCGGCCGAGCTTGAGGTAAAAAGCCTGAAAAGCCAGCTCGCCATTCATAAAGAACAGTTTCAGATGCGGCAAACGCTGATCAAGGATGGTTACACCACGCGCAACTCATTCCTTGAGGCCAAAGCCAAGGTGGCTGAGACAGAGGCGCGGCTGGCGCAAATGGAAGGTCAGTTGCTTTCTGCGGTTAGTGGTCTTTCGGAAGTGGAGCAGCAGCTATCAGAGGCGATTTCAAAGTCGCGGCAGAAATGGAACACCGAGCTTACGCAAACCTCTGCCAGCCTGTCTGAAATTGATGCGGCAATTGGCAAGGTTGAGGACCGGGTGAACCGGCTTGATGTGCGGGCGCCGATCAGCGGTGTAATCCAAAATGTTCAACCAAAGGCCGTTGGCGAGGTTATTAATCCCGGCGATATGGTGGCGGAACTGGTGCCAGCCGACGGCAAGCTACTGGCAGAGGTGCGGCTGAAGCCACAGGATGCGACCAATATCAAAAAGCAGCAGCAGGCGCGTGTGACAATCACGGCGTTTGATACCAAGGAATTCGGCACCATCGATGCCAAGGTGGTCAATGTTTCGCCAACGACCTTTACGAATGACAAGGGCGAGGAATATTACGAAGTGCGGCTGGCGCTCGAAAAACTGACCGTGCGGCGCAAGGGTGTTGATTATCCGGTGGTGCCAGGCATGACGGTGCGGGCTGAGCTGATCAAGGGTGAGCGCTCCCTGCTGCGCTATATGCTCAAGCCGATGTTCACGGCGATTGATAACAGTTTTGGCGAGCATTAAACGGCGATTTCTACCAGATGCAAAAGCGCGAACCGGCGCTTTTGGCGGTCTCTATTTGCGGCGCATTGGAAGCTTAGACTGTCCCGTTTGAAGCCAGCATTTAATCCAAATTTAACCAAGCCTAACCTAATATGACCGACGCCTGATTATTCATGGGCGGGGCGTATTTTGATAGAGGATTTGGCAAGTGCTGGCGCGTTTCGGGGTGATTATCTGTAGTGTTGTGTTGCTGGCGCTTGGCACTGGTGTTGTTCTGTTTATCGGGCCGACAGGCTTTGGGACGGCTGGTGAATTTGACGAGTTGATGGGGCAGGCGGTTGACCGCGGCACTCAGGTGGATGCGGCGCGCTCCCGGCGTAGTGCGGCGGAAGCCGGTGTTAAAAAAGCCTGGTCGCGATTTCTCCCCTCTGTCAATGCTTATGGCGAATATGGTTACAACCGCAACAATGCGCTTGGCCGGTTAGACACTCTTAATCGCAATCATCATGACAATAGCCGCTACGGTGTTTCAGCAACGCTGCCAATTTTTCGCGGCGGTGCCAATTATTACGGGCTGAAGGAAGCGAAAGCCTCGGCGGTTGCCGAGCAGCACAGCTTTCACGAAGCCAAGCAGATTTTGCTGCTCGATACGGCGCGGGCGATTTTGGGGGTGATCCGTGACCGTGAGATTGTCGGGTTGCAACGCCAGAACCAGACAATCGTCTCCTCCATTGTGCGCTCGACCGAGATGCGCTTTCGCGGTGGTGAGGCGACGCGCACTGATATTGCCATCGCAACCGATCAGCTAACGGCGACGCAATCGGTTTATGCGCAGGCGATAGATAATCTGCGTTCGAATGAGACGGAGTTTCAGCGGATTATCGGCCGCAAGCCGGGGCGGCTTTCCCTGCCGCGCGGTATTGCGCAGCGGTTGCCAAAAAGCCTTGAAGACGCGGTGGCGCTGGCCGAGCAACAAAACCCGCAGCTTCTGGCGGCGATTTTCAGAAGTGAAGCGGCGGATCATTCGCTAAGCGCGTCCTACAGCAAGTTCCTCCCCAGTGTTGACCTCAATATGGATTACAGCGAGGACCGCTACCATAATGAGCCGCTGGGGGATGAGAGCGACTTTTCGGTGAAGCTGAACTTTACCATTCCGCTGTTTCAGCCGGATGCGTTGCCAGCCAGCGAGGAAAGCCGGCATTTCTCTGACCAGAGAAGATTTGAAGCCCGGGATGCGCGGCTGACAGCCAAAGCGATGGCGACAATTGCGTGGCGCAGTTATCACACGGCGCGCAAGCGCTATAACCTGGCGCTGTCGCGTATACGGGCGGCGCGCGAGGCGGCCACTGGCATGCGGCGCGAGCTCGATGCCGGGCAGCGCAATATTCTTGATGTGCTGGACACGCAGGAGCGGCTGGTGCAGGCCAAAGTGCAGGCGGCGAATGCAAAGTATGAGCGCTATATGGCGGCGCATCTGCTGCTCTCGGCTATTGGTCAGCTTGATGCGTCCAGCCATCTTGTTTCTGACTTTAAGGGCTATGTGCACGCGGCGGAGACAAAGCGCTTACGCGCCAAGCCGCCGCGCGGTGACACCGGCTGGCAAAAGGCAAGTCTTTCGCAGCCACTGAAAAGCCAGGATGTTGCGGTGCGCCGTGGCGGTCTGGGTGAAAAAGATGTGAAACTGGCGGGGCCGTTGCCTGTGAATATCGGGGCGAAATGGGTGAACCCTGACGAGCAGAAGCGCAGCGCTACGGGCGGGGAATGGGCGACCCGTGTGACGCCAAGCGACCGGCCGGTTATCAAACCGGTTGCCCAGCCTGCGCCCTTGCCTGTGCTGAAGCCGCGCCGCGTTGTTGCGGTGAAGGCGGCGCTGCCCGTGCTGAAGCCGGAGACTGCGGACAAGGCCAAGTTCATTGGGGAGAAGATCGTTGGGAAGAAGGCCGCTGAAACGAAAGTCCCTGAAACGAAAGTCCCTGCACCGAAAGTCATTGTTAAGCAGGCGGCCGCAACGCCTGCTGTGATAACCAAAGGGGTGCAGATTGCGCCTGTCAAAGTTGAACGTGCCAAAGTTGAGGCTGTCAAAATTGAACCTGTGAAAACTCAAGCGGCCAAAGCACCGGTTACAATAACCCCTGTCGTCAGGCCCATGCCGGCCAGCATTGTGCCGCCGGTGCGCAAGGTTGTGGTGAGGCGGCCTGTTGCAAAGGCCGTCAAGGTTAAGGATGCTGCTGAATCTGATGTTCGGCCTGCGGGTAAGGTCGAGGTCAAGTCTGACGCCAAAGCTGCATCTAAGTCTCAACCTAAGTCTCAACCTAAGTCTCAATCTAAGTCTCAATCTAAGTCCCCATCTAAGTCTCAATCTAAGTCTGTGGCCAAACCCGAGAGTAAGCCGGATGCCAAAGTACCGCAGGTGGTGCCGGTTAAAGAGCCATTGCCGGCAATGAGGGAAGGTATTTACAGCCGCTTTCAACAACGGGCGGATCCGGTTGTCACGGGGTCGGTAACGCCGGTTGCGAAATTGGACGGCAGACAAGACCGCGCCAATAACGATGACGTGGCAGTAGGGCCGATAGGTCAGCCGGGCATCGCCGGGTTCCGGGCGTTTGCCATCCACAAGATTCCGTTGCCTGAGCGAAAGAGTGGTCGGCGCGTTATGGCGCTTGGCGGCAAAGTGCCGGATGCCCGCAAGGCGGTTGGTGAAAAAGGCGCGAAAAAGGGTGTCGTTGAATATCCGGACACCATGAACAATCGCTTTTCGATGTGGTGGAACCGGCAGGTTGACAAGGTCGTTGGGCCATCCGGCGGACCGAAGCCGGTGCTGGTGCCGCTTGATGATTACCGCCAGAAATATAAAAAGGCGAAATAGGCCGGCGTCCCGCTGCTACTGGTAAGTGCTTTTCAGCAATAGCCTGAGTGCCAATGTGACTGCACCGAGGGCCAGAATGCTCATTCCCCAAATGAAGACAAACCAGAAGATCCGTCTGCCCCAGCTCTTGGGCGGGCGTGGTTGATCGTCATCTGGCTGATGGTGATCTGTTGGGTGTTGCATGGGCTTTTGCGGTGCCTCGCTCATGGCCTAGTGATAACCGTCACCGGGGCGGACCTTGCCTCTGAAGACCCAGTAGGCATAGGCGGTGTAGCCCAGAATCATCGGTAGCAAGGCCAGGGTGCCATAGAGCAGAAAGGCCAGGCTCTCCGGCGGATTGGCGGCCTCCCAGATCGTAAAGTGGCGCGGCACGATGTAGGGGAACATGCTGATGGCGAAGCCGACATAGGAGAGGATGAACAATCCGAGGGTTGCGAAGAAGGGATAATATTCATGTTTGTTGCGGATGGAGGTCACCAGCAGCACCCAGCAGCCAAAAACCAGCAGCGGCACCGGTGCCACCAGGGCTATGTTGGGCCAGGAGAACCAGCGCTCTGAGATGTCATTGTCAAGAAATGGGGTCCATAAGCTAACGATGACCACAAATGTAAACAGGATGGCGGCGTTGCGAATGGCGATGGAGAAAAGATTATGTTGCAGCTCGTCGGCGGTTTTCATGATCAGCCAGCAGATGCCAAGCAGGGCGTAGCCTGCGACCACGGCAAGGCCAACCGTGATGGTGAAGGGGGTGAGCCAATCGAACCAACCACCAGAATAGGCGCGGCCGGTGACCTCGATGCCCTGGATGAAGGCGCCGAGCATCAGCCCCTGGCAGAAGGCTGCGACCGTGGAGCCAAGCCAGAAGGAGGCTTCCCATCGGCGGCGGTTGTTGGTGGAGCGGGCGCAATATTCAAAGGCGACGCCGCGGAAAATCAGGCCAAGCAACATGGCGATGATGGGGGCGTAGAAGGCCGGCATTAAGGTCGCATAGGCCAGGGGGAATGCAGCAAAGAGGCCGCCGCCGCCAAGGATGAGCCAGGTTTCGTTGCCATCCCAGACCGGGGCGATGGTGTTCATCATCACTTCCCGGTCTTCGCTTTCGGGAAAGAGGGGAAAGAGGATGCCGATGCCAAGGTCAAAACCATCGAGGACAACATAGAGCAGCACGGCGGTGGCAATCAGAACGGCCCAGATGAAGGCGAGGTCAAATGTGAGATCAAACGGCATTGGGATGCATCCTCACTAACGGTGGATGTTTGGCATCGACGGCGGGGTCGCCGCGCATGATGCGAAGGATATAAATGAAACCGGGGGTGAAGACCAAAATATAGACGATCACAAATGCCGGCAGCGAACCCCAGAGGCCCGGCGCGCTAATGGGTGAGGCGCTGTCTGCGGTGCGGAGCAGGCCATAAACCGTATAAGGCTGGCGGCCAACTTCGGTGACGATCCAGCCAGAGAGCAGGGCGATGATGCCGGTTGGGCCCATCAACAGGGCGGCGGTGAGAAACAGGCGGTTTTCATATAGCTTACCGGTGAGGCGCAGGAATAGGCCGGCCGCGCCAATCAGGATCATGCACATGCCGATGCCCACCATGATGCGGAAGCACCAGAAGACCAGCGGCACGCACCGTGCGGCGTGCCCGACCCGTCGTTGAAGCGTGCAGCATCTCGTCGTGCAGCGCTCTTTGGCCGAGCGGGCGGCTGTTGTGGCAGGTTAGGGACCCTTGCGACCCCCACCAGCGCCCGACATGTCGGCCGTGATCTCGTCGGCTGGGAACCACATCTCGATCCGGAGTTCATCAAGCGCAACGGTCAGGGGAGCCTGCGAGACGTGATGAGCAGCGTGAATGCCAAGATCTGGCTCCCCACCCGTAGGCGGATCTCAACCGTCGGCGAACTCGGTGCCGTGGGGTCGGACCGGCGCCAATCCGGCGCGATCGTTTCCATCCATGGGGACCTCGTCGAGCAACTCCGCAGTGGACCCTGGTCCGGTTCGGCGGACTTCCCTCTACATCCCGCCACAGCAGTTCGCGGCCGACCTCGGTGAAGTTCTCGATCACCTGACGGCCACCGTGCGCGTCGAAGTGAAGCGTGCGAGGTTCCGCCCCTCGGGCTCGTGGTTCTCATCCGACGGCAGGAGCGACGCCAACATGACCGAGGCCCCCGCGTTGGCATCGAGGACGTTGTAGCCGCGGTCCATCACGATCAATGGGAAGGGCTCATGGAGCTGTGCCTTGAGAAGCTGGATCGCGGACTGCACCGGCAGGGGCAGGCTGTCGCGGATGAGGCTCGGGGTAGATGGGCGCATGCCCCAGGAGCCCGGAGCGGGGCGTTGGTGTGCCGCAGCGGCACATCCAGGGTGGACGCCAGCCGAAGCACCATCTCCATGCTGGGGCGGGAGCGTCCGGTCTCCAAAGCATATGTGTCGGCTTGAGACGCCGGCGGCCACTGCGGGTCGAGTTGACTGAGTCCGCTCTTGCCGCGCCAATGCTTGAGCAGCGCGGGGAAAAGGCCGGTTCGATCGGTCTCAGGCACGTGCTCGCTGTCGCCATTGCTCCAGCGTACGTGTGACCTCCTGCCGGGGCACCTACCTCGATAGGTCATTGCGCCGTCGGTAGCGGCTAAGGGTATCGGGAGAGAAGCCTTCAAAACTCCTGAGACGAGTCCGCACGTGACAACTGACCGGGTCGAGGCGACCAAGATTTTCCGGCGCGCCCCGGAACGATGGATCGATGTGGGTAACGGTGAAGTGGCCCACCGCCAGGTGAACCGGACCCGACGTGGTCTTCGTGCATGGCTGGCCAACTAGCGGTGCGACGTTCCGTGGCCTGCTTCCGCATCCTGGCACCTCACGTGACCTGTCACGTTCTGGACCTGGTCGGCGCCGGGACAGTCGATTCGACAGGACCGTGCACATCAGCATCGAGAAGCACGCGGAGGCGGTGCGTCGCGTCCTCGATGCACTCGACGTGTCGGACGTGGCGGTCGTCGGGCACGACAGCGGCGGGATGATTGCGCGGTACGCCCTCGCCGACGATCCCGGGGTGCGCGCCTGGGCTCTGGTCGACGAGCAGCCGCAGGGCGCCTATTGGCGGTTCTCGTCGTTCCTAGCCACATCAGACACCTGCCCAGATTCGAGAAGGTCTTGGCCTCGGTGGTCAACCGGCCCCGGCTGCGCAGGAACAAGTTCATCCTGGGCGATGCCTTCGCAGACAGGTCGCTGATCGATGGGGAGTTCGCCGAGTTCTTCCTCGCACCGCTGCGATCCAGCGCGGAAAGACAGTGGGCCACCCGCGGAGATTCGCTCCGGAACTTCGACCTCGGTGCCCTCAGCGGGTTGGCGTCGGTGCATGCCCGGATGACCGCTCGTCCAACTGGTGTGGGGCAGCGACGATCCCTTCTTCCCCTGGACTGGACGCGCGAGATAACGAGGTTCGGTGGTGACGCGCGTCTGCATGTGGTCCCAGGAGGAAGTTGTTCGTCACGAGGTTCCCCGACCAGACGGCTCGCGCGATCCTCCCGAGCGTGCTCGGCTGATCAGCCGAGGAGCAAATCGCGCGCCGGACTTCGCGACCGGGCGTCAGACGATCGCGGGGGCTACCGTGTGCCAACGAAGCCTTCCCCGTTCTTTCGCGCTGGCCTTATAAGGTCATGTGGGACGTGTCTGCCTTCCCGACTGCAGATATGGCCTCACAAATGACACGCTCTTGGTCTGATGATCACGTCAACAGCTATGCCGTGACGGTAGGCTGAGCTTCAATTGCAGCGTATGTTCTGTGTAAGTTATGACTGTCATTTAACTATTTGCTTGCGAACGAGACAGAAGGCTGTTAGTTTTCGCGTATAGTGTAGCTTTCGAACATCTGCCGAATTAACATCGGGATTTAGCTTACATTATTAATTGGTTAAACCGCACATTCGATTTGTCTAGGAATACGCTGGATTACACATATTTTCTTCATCTGAGAAGACAAATCCGCGATTCACCGTGAACTCGTATGTATTTACAATTGCTACTATTTCTGGATTAATAGCTTTAATGTTATTAGACACAAACCCACAGTAGGTTTATACTTCCATCATTGGGTCTTTTCGGTGTTAGTCGTCGGCTAGTTTCATCACGACTGCTCTAGTCAATATTTATCAG